>CAVTOS010000003.1:0-334426 GCA_963736465.1 uncultured Acidobacteriota bacterium
ACACTAATCGAAACAAGCCAGTCATTGCCATTCTTACGGACGAAGGCCACCACTCGATCCTTGTGCTGCCCCTGAGCTTCTAGTGGAAGGTATTCGCCATCAAGAAACAAATCGGGGCTGTCCTTTCTGGCGCTCAAAGCGCGGTTCAGGACGTGCATCTTTACCATCCCGTCCTTCCACGATTCGAGCAGCTGCTCGATATTCTGGCCGTTCTGCGATTCGTACGCTCCACGCAAACTAATGGCGAGTTCGCCGCGTTCGTCGAAGTCAATCGTCCCGCGATTATCCGGATCGACGAGCCGCAAGTCCCAGAGCTCCGAGCCCTGGTAGCAATCGGGCACGCCGGGGCACGTGGTTTTCAATAACGTTTGGCTGAGGCCGTTCATCATTCCGTAGAGAGCCGTAAATTGTTGGAACTGCTCAAACTTGGAGCAAAACTCGGCGTTGCCCTTCCTATCGAGTACGCCCGCGACAAAATCGCGCAACGCCGATTCATGGGCGTCATTCGGTGTCGTCCAGCGTGTATGGACCTTTGCCTCGCGCGTCGCCTTGATCATATAGTCCTGAAGACGCGGCACAAGCGTGGTCCATTCGCTCTCATGAAGCGGCCAAACGCCAACGAGCGTTTGGTAGAAGAGATATTCCTCATTCCGATCGGGCACCGCCGCCGTATTCGCTTTGTGGACAAATTTGTCGTTGCCAAGTGACCAGCAGCGCAGAGCGGCCTCCCATTTTTCAGGAATCTCAGACAAGACAGCGATCCTAGCGCGCGTATCCTCCGATCGTTTCGTATCATGCGTCGTCGTCGCGTTCATGCTGTTAGGCCAATTCTTCTGCCGCGTCGCAATCAGGTCATGGAATGCGGAAGGATCGGCCAGCGAGAGCCTGGGATCGCCTCCGACCTCGTTCAACGACGCCAGCGGAAAGTAAATATACAGCGCAGTGTCTTCCATGCCCTTGGCCATGATCGAGCCGGTGAATTGCTGCCAGCGAGTCACGAACGCAAGACGTGCTTCCCGCTGCTCGGGACGAATGTGCTCCGCCGCTGCCAGCAGCAGCACATCCGAGACAAAATTGAAATACTCCGCAGCAAGCGTAGATCGCCGGGCACGGGCAAGCCCGATTGCGTCGCCGATTACCTTTCGAGCCGCCTCCGAAATTTCAATCGACTGTATGTACGTCCGATACACAGGCAGGCAAGCTGTGACTTCGATCAAAGCTTCTGCCAGTTCCGCCGGATGCAATTCCCGCGCGTAGCGATCGTCGCGAGCCAGTTCAGCCAGCGCTCTGCTCAGCGCGCGCATTTCCACTCCCAACAGGGTGCGCATGACGAACTTTTTCTTGTCGTAGAGCAGATCCTCGAATTCAACGGTCAGGCCGATCCACTTTGAATAGATCTTTTCAAGCGCACCCGCCTGCGCCTCGTCGACTAGGAGCCGATTTGCAAAATTCAGATAGTCATAGCCAGTGGTGCCCTCCACTGGCCAGTCCTCTGACAGCCATTCGTTTTCCTCGAGAATCTTCTCGACGATCAAATACGGATCGTCGTGTTCCGGGCGCTGCGCTGAGAGTCGCTCGCGCAGGCGTTTGAGATATCGCGCAGGTTCTCGCAGACCATCAATGTGATCGATTCGAAATCCGCTGCAGCTTTTGCTAAGCCCGATGCGTATCGCTTTTTCGTGAGTGGCGCCAAAGACAGCCGGATCATCCACCCGCACGCCGACTAAATCCGTAATCGAAAAAAAGCGGCGGTAGTTGATGGGGTCGCTTGCCGTTTGCCAAAAAGCCAGGCGATAGTGCTGCCCGGCAAGAATATGTTCGAGTTCGTTAAAACTGCTCGGAGTGCCGGGTTTGCCGTTGAGAACTTCGAGTGTCCTTTCGACGTGAGCGTAGACTTCCGGAGATGCAATCAGCAATTGATGAAGCCGGTCGCACATGCCCTCAAACTTCGCCCGCCGATCCGCAGCCGCTAATGTTCCGTTACCGACGGCGATCGACTCTGCCACCGCGACGACTCCACGCCATTCCTGAGCGCTCGGTGAATCGCTCTCGAACAAGGCGCTCTTTCCGTTCACTGGCGAGTTCAAAATCTGCGCATAGGAACCAGGCGCGATTGGAAATAGCTGCTCGCAGTACTGCAGGACGAATCGGCCGCCTTGCCAGTCAAGATGCAGTCCTCCGTCATTCAAAACCTCACCAAACGGTCGTCCAAGAAACGGAAGCAGCAACTTATTTTCCAATGTGCGCGACGGCGGCTTCCAGTCGATATCGAAATACGAAGCAAAGGGAGAATCTGGTCCAAATTCCAGCACGTCCATCCACCATCGATTTTCGCTGCTCGCCGCCATATGGTTTGGCACGAGATCCAACACAAGCCCCATCCCGCGTTCTTCCAATGCAGCCTGAAGCGCGGCGAATTCCTCTTCGCCTCCTTGGTCGAGATCGATCTTGGTTGGGTCCGTCACGTCGTATCCATGATCACTCCCGCTGCGGCTTGCGAGAACTGGTGACGCATAGACATGCGAAATACCAAGCTCGCGCAAGTAATCGAGAATTGAAATCGCGTCCCTGAATCGAAAGTTCGAATTAAACTGCAGCCGGTAGGTTGCCAGCGGCGCCCGTGCAGGCATCAATGTGGTCCCTGGATGTGGAGCTTTTCGCGCACCGCAATCAGTTCGCGAGCCCAGTCTTCATTGCTCGGCCCCGTTCCATTGTGGCTCGTTGGAATTTGCATCAGCGGTGCGAAGCACAGGTTTTGCGATGTCCACAATTGAACTTGAAATGGAAGTTCGGTCGCGACGTCGAGTAGCGCATGCAGCCGTTTCAGCGTTTCGAAGTCATCCGGATTCTTCCCAAAAGCCGAAGCCTGCTCCTCCATCCGCTTTCGAATTGTAAATTCGAGCGTGGTGTCATCCAGGGTGACCTTATTCAACTCCGCCTCGCGGAGAAGCGCCTTTACGGCCGCCGCGTCAACGTCGGGCCGATCCAAAGCTTGTTGCAGCTGGTTGTTGAGGGCAACGCCGGCCAGTGAGATGAAGGCAGGAGGCACAGGAACGGACAGTGAGTTGAGGAAACGCATAAGCGGAGCTTGATGCTCATACATGGTGCGGAATGAACCGGATAGAGTGCCCAAACTGTCTTTAAGAATAAAATCAACGATGCGCCGCTGTTCGTCTCTAAATAGCGAGCGGAGCGAGAAAGTGCTCTCATGAAACTGCTCGTCCAAGATTCGAATCACTGATGCTGTATCCGCTCTTCCAAACGCCTCGTGTAGTTTTTCGCGCAGCTCCTGAAACCGATTCTCATCGTGAAACTCACGTACCCCACCCGTGAAGTTGTGGTCGCCAAGATGCAAAACCGCAAAGCTGAGCGGGGTTTCCTCTTTGGTGATTTCAGAGCGCACGCGGCCTCGGCCTACGGCGAGACGAACGCGTCCTTCGGTTTCAACGCCGTACTGCTCTCGTTCGACCGTGTAGCAATAGATCTTGGTCTTGTCACCGTACGGCTCAAAGAGTGAACTGATTGCGTAGTGGCCCATCACCTTGTCCGCAGTCACAATCGCCGGGGCGACCCACTTCTTGTAAATTTCCTCGCCATTTCCGTACTCGCGCAGGTTGCTCTGTGCCTCGCGCAGCTTTTCACAGAATTGCGCTTCCAGTTGCTCGTTACCGGTTGTTTCGCGTGCAAGTTGAATCGCTCTTCCCGCGTAGTGCACCACTTGAACCGTTTCGAGTCCGGAAAGCTCGTCGAAGAACCATCCACAGCTGGTGTACATCAGCATCGCGTGGCGCTGCATTTCGAGCATCTTTAATGCGCGAATTTGCTCCTCGCGATTCAAATCGCGAATCGCGTGCTTGCCAAGGAAGCCAGCCACATTCTCATGGGCCCGGTTCAAAACCACGTCGACATAGTCATTGCGTGCGGCCCACGGATCGCGGAGCAGCGCCGCTGCTTCTTTTTCGAAAACGGGAGCCAGCGTGTCCCTCAACCAATCGAGCGCGTTGCGCAACGGCGTCCGCCACTCTTGATTCCATCCCGGGTGCCCGCCCGAATTGCACCCGCAATTGGACCTCCAGCGCTCGACGCCATGCACGCAACTCCAGGATGTGTTCTCGACGATTTCCACCCAATGATCGGGCGGGTGCATCTCCAGGAATTGTCCATAATTGGTCAGCTTGGCCACATCGCCCGACTCAATACTGTTCAGCGCATACGTCAAGGCCATCTCGCCGAAATGATGATGGTGTCCGTAGCTCTCGCCATCCGTTGCAATGTGAGAAAGCTGCGGCCACGTTCGCTGGTCCGAGAATCCACTGAGCAACCGCTCGGCGAATCGTCTTCCATCGCTTAGCAGACCTTCGAACGCTACGGCTTGCGAAATTGGCCCGTCATAGAAAAACACCGCAATCGTTTTCTTCGATGGCAGCCTTACCTGATACGCCCTGCTCGGATCGATCCTGTCGCCAGACACGTTTTTCCAATTGCGGCTGCCAAACCTGCGCACGCGCTTCGCTTGCCTCGGAGCGAGAATGGTGAATCGGATACCCTGCGCCGCGAGCGCTTCGAGAGAGGGGATGTCCACTGCCGTCTCAGGCAGCCACATCCCTTCCGGTTGGCGTCCAAAACGTGCCACGAAGTCGCGAATGCCCCAGATCACCTGCGTCTCTTTATCGCGCGGGTGAGCGAGCGGCAAAATCATGTGGTTGTACACCTGTGCCATTGCGGAGCCGTGTCCGCCAAACTGCTGCTGGCTCTGTTTGTCGGCTTCGCGGATCGATTCCAGAAGCGCCGGCGCGTTTTGTTCCATCCAGAGAAGCAGAGTGGGCCCGAAATTGAAGCTCATTTGCGAGTAATTGTTGACGAGCTTTACAATTCTCTGCTGATCGTCAAGCAGCCGCGAGATTGCGTTCGGCGCGTAACATTCCGCTGTCACCCGCTCGTTCCAGTCGTGATAGGGATAAGCGGAATCCTGCAATTCAATCGCTTCGAGCGATGGATTTTCCCGCGGCGGTTGATAAAAATGACCATGAACGCAGACGTATTTCATTTCTCGCTTGTCCCTATCCGATACATAACGAAAGAACGGTTTTGCAGAAGGGAGCCCGTCTTCCAGCGTCCCAATGGCGGCTTGTCACGGTAACATTAAGTCGTTCGCTATCATTTCAGGACGTGCCAAACGCCGGCGCGAACAAACGGTTTGGATACATACACTCACAAGAATTATGCGAATGCGGCACGGCTAAGAACAATACAGGAAAGTGCTTATGGAGCGTTGAGGCTCGGCCGCGACCTCGGCAACTCCTCCAAGGGTTCCACACGGAACGGCCAAGGCTCTTCTCATCCTCCGTCCCGTCGCGTTCCTGCGCTCCCAATGTTCCTAGCCTGACATTAACCAACAGTAAGCAGCAATCGAGTTTTACCTAATTATGATGATAATTTAAGTCAAAGTTAGTCCTAGTATTCGCGGACCCACAGGCCACGTGCGTTTCACGTTTGAGGAGATCAGGATGAAAGCACATGCTAGCTTTTCGGCCTTCCCCACCAAGCGGCATTATCGAATCTCGCGGATCTGGCTGGTGTTCTTTCTTGCCTTCCTGTCACGTACAACTCCGGCAAGAGCTCAAAGCACGGTTATTCTCGTCGGATCGGGTTCCAGCGTTCCAGCGCCTCTCTACAACCGGTGGACGCAGGAGTACGGCAATCGCAAGTCCAACATTCAGATGCGATATCTCACCGTCGGCACTGGCGAGGGTATCAAGACAATTTCTCACGGCTCGGGTGATTTTGCCGCCGGAGAAGCTCAGCTCACCGAAAAGGAACGGAAAGAAGGCAGCTTGGTTGAGCTGCCGGTCGTATTGATTGGAATCGTTCCAATCTACAACCTCTCCGACGTCCATCAGGAGCTTCGGCTTTCCGGAGAGGTAATGGCCGAGATTTTCCTTGGCGAAATAAAAATGTGGAACGCGCCGCAAATCGCGAAGCTCAATCCCGAAATCACTCTGCCCAATCTTCCCATTCACGTAATCAACCGTCCCGGTGGAAAGGGTTCCAACTATGTCCTCACAGATTTTCTTTCCAAGGCCAGCTCTAAATTTCGCACCCAGATTGGGACCACCGCTTCACCCAAATGGCCCGTTGGCGATGCTGCGGAACGCAGCTCCGATATGGCCGACAAGGTAAAAAGCACTCCGGGCTCGATCGGCTATGTCGAATATCAGTACGCCGTAAAAGCGAATATTCCTCAGGCTGCTGTGCTGAGCCCATCCGGAAAGTTTGTTCGAGCTTCAACCGATACCATTGCAGCGGCATGCCAGGCGGCGGAAGCGCCCCGCTGGAATAATTTCTCCGCGTCTCTAACCAACATACCTGGAACGGATTCCTATCCCATCACCAGTTTCACGTGGATTTACCTGAAGACTCAATCGTCCGATCCCGGGCGAGCAACGGCACTAGCCGATCTCTTGGATTGGATATACACGGATGGCCAGCGATATGCCGCGCAGGAAGGCTATGCCGAATTGCCGTCCCCGCTTCTCGCGGCGGTCAGGAAGAAAGTTAAGGAATTGCGATAGCTGGCGGCGAGTCTCGATTTATTCTTGCCGCGATTCAGGAATCGCCCAATCCATCGTTCACAAGCGTAGCCGCCACCGCGCGCCGCCGGATTTTTCCCGTCGAGGTAGTAGGAATGCTTTTCACTAGATAAATTTTCTTCGGGCATTTATATTCGGCCAAATGTTCGCGGCAATGTTTGATCAGTTCCGTTTCACTCGCTTGCTGTGACTCCTGCAAGACCACCGCCGCAGCCACCTCTTCGCCCAGCGTGGGATGAACGTACCCAAACGTCACCGCCGCCGCAACAGAAGGGTTTTGCAACAACACTTCATCTACTTCGTGTGGCGCGATGTTCTCGCCACCGCGAATGATGATGTCCTTGATCCTGCCCGTCAGGTGTAGGTAACAGTCTTCGTCGAGCATTCCTTCATCGCCCGTACGAAACCATCCGTCCGCAAACGCCCGGGTGTTCGCCTCGGGGTTGTTCTCATATCCGCGAAAAACGTTCGCTCCCTGAATGGCCACTTCGCCTCGCTGGTTCGTCCCGAGATGTTGGCCGTCCCGGTCCAGCACGCTGATGCGTAGGCCGGTTCCGACCCCCACCGATCCAGCCTTGCGATGTCGCGGCGGCAGAGGATTCGATGTCATCTGGTGACTTGCTTCCGTCATTCCGTAAGCTTCGACGAAAGGCACGCCGAACAATGTCTCGATCTTGTGAATGAGGCTTGCCGAAAGAGGCGCGCTACATGAACGGATAAAGCGCAGCGTCGCGGCCTCTTCCGGTTTTTGGTGGGCCCGTGCCAGCAGAAGCTGATGCATCGTCGGGACTCCCGAGTACCAGGTCACGCGATGTTCTCGCACCGTCCGCCAGAAGGACAGCGCGTTGAATCGTGTGGGAACAACTACTGTGCCTCCCGAGAGCAATGTCGCCATCAACGAGGCCATCAACCCGTGAACGTGAAACAGCGGCATGATGCACAACGAAACGTCCGCTTGCGAGAGAGCATACGAGTTCGCAATATTCGCCGAAGAAACCGCAAGGTTGAAATGCCGCAAGGGCACTCGCTTAGGCCGGCCGGTACTGCCACTCGTGTGCAGCACCAGCGCGACGTCGTCAGGCGTTGGCTCCTTTGCAGTAGCGCCGGTAGGATTGCCCGCAAGCCAAACACTCCCGTCCTCACTCATTCCCACTGGGAACACCGGGATTTTGCGATCGGAGGCTGCGCTACGCGCGAATTCCGCGCCTGCCGGCGGACAAAGAAGAATGCGAGCATTCGTGTCATTGAGAAAAAAAAGAAACTCCTCATACGGATACGCGAGATTCAAAGGAGCCGCTTTTCCCGCAATAGTGGCTGCCAAAAAGCACACAATCGCAGGCAGTCCGTTGGGCAGTGCGATCGCTACCGCGTCACCTCGCCGAATTCCCACCGAAGCCAAAGCGTTCGCCATCGACAATACCTGCTGACGCAGCGATTCGTAGCTCACCCGGATTCCGAGCTCGGGCACGATCACCGCGGTATGGCTGCTGTCGGCGAATTGCAACACATCAAGGAGGGTTTCAACGGACTTCAGCGTCATTCGTTGGCTCCTTTACGCCCGACTTCCGCGTGAGCAATTCTCGTCTTAGTGTTAACGAAATCTAGCGCCACGTGGGAGGAAAATCCTGTGAATTCTGAATCCGCGGCCTTGGCCTTCGGCTTCTAACTGAACGCCTTTCCCAATGACCGGATTATCCCATCGCGTATGTCGATGGGCAACCGTGGCCGAGCGAACGGTCGAGGAAAGCGAGTTCTCAGCGGCCGGGATCCAAATCTCTAATCACGACGTTCAGCACCTGTCCGGTCCGCCGCGCATCGCTCTCAGATACCGCGCTCGTCATTTCGCTCCGACCATCGTCATTGGAATGCTCGCGATAGTTTCGCGCAACCGCAGGTAGCCGCGCGCATCCCCCCCGTATCAGCCCCGCTTTCTCAGCAACAGCCAGCCTCGTCTCAAATGGCCAGTCCCCAATCATCCCCGCGGGTGCCCCTGAGTTTGCCAGCGCTTGCACTCCTTTGTGTTCGAGCGCGTCGGTCACGATGGCCTCTAGAACTCCGCAAGAAGTTCGCAATGCCACGTCATATTCCTGTTGCTCAAGCGCGCGTCGGCTATCGGCATAAGCCTGCTCCACTACAGGCCGCAGCTCTGGCCTGTGAACAAACTCGAACCGGCGACGCACAGCCGTATCCACCGGCGCGCCCGATAACGCGGAGGAAGATCCCCCAAGGGAAACGCCTTCCGCTATTCCGGAAAGCGACTCGCCTGCCTGCTCCAGGACAACGAGCAATCGCTTGACGATTTCGGTCGGGGGTACGCCCTCGGCGGCACGCCCATCCTCAGTTCGCATCAGGAATGCGTTGCTGAACGATCGGGCCAGCCAATGGGCCTTGCTACCTCCCGACAATTGATTGATCGTCGCGCCACAATGTTCCTGCCACGCGCGGGTCTCAGCCATTACCACTGGACTGTTCGCACCGCTTGCCAGCCTCTCAAGAATCTGGCGCCCGCGCCGGATCAGACCGTCCAAATGAGACCGTTGAGTCTCGATCTGTGCTCGCACACTCTCATCCATCTCTCGCTTCTCCTGGTTCCAAAACGATTATCGCATTTCGTCGTCTGTCAACGACAAGGTAATACCGTCGAAATATCATCCGGACAGTATTTTGGCCAGAGGCACAGTGAAGGTTCGCTATAATTCCGTCGCAATGGCTCGGTTCCTCGATCGATTGTTGCGAGTTCTCCGCGAGCGCCGCGGCACGGACATGTCGTTCATGTGCCGCCATCTTCTTTCCGAGCGCGGCGAAGCCTCGCAAACCGCTCTAGCGCAGGAAATCATCAATGCTTATAGGGCGATGAACGACAAGCAGCGGCTGCAGTTTTACGAAATGCTGTCCCGCGATTTTGCGCCCGATCAGGCTTCCATTCTCAGCGCCGCGGCGGACTATCAAAGCTCACCGGGACCCTCCGCTTTGGCCAGGCTCTCGGCAGCCGTCGAGCCTCCGCTTCAGGAGTTGTTCCGGAGGATTAACACAGCGCCACGCGGCACCGAAACGCTCGTAGCGATGCGCGAGCATGTGTTGGCCTCCTGCAACGATGACTTCGCCCCCATCGATGTAGACTTGCGGCACTTATTCCGGTCCTGGTTCAATCGCGGTTTTTTGCGCCTCGAACGCATCAGCTGGCACACCTCGGCTCTGATCCTGGAAAAACTGATCGCCTACGAATCGGTCCATGAAATCAATGGCTGGCCGGATCTTCACCGTCGCCTCGAAGCCGACCGCCGCTGCTTCGCCTTTTTTCATCCGGCTATCGTCGACGAGCCGGTAATCTTTGTGGAGGTGGCGTTATCCCATGGACTGACGGGCGATCTTGAACCGCTGCTGGACATCCAAGCGCCGGTGCTGGCGCCCGACAAAGCGGATACCGCCATCTTTTATTCCATCAACAACTGCCTGCGAGGTCTGCGCGGCGTTCCTTTTGGCAATTTCTTGATCAAGCAGGTAGTGGACGAACTGGCTGCCGAGCTTCCGAATATTCAGACCTACGGCACACTATCGCCGCTGCCCCACTTTTCCCAGGCCTTGCGCGATCAGCATGACGATGACGGTTTCACGCATGATCGCCTCTTGCGTCTACTCGCCGATGATGCCCGCGCTCTCACCGCCGCAGGGAGGCGTCGGGACCCCGTCGAAGCTCTTTTCCATCTGCTGGAGCAGCCTCTGGCCCATCGGGAAATTCTCGCACGGCCGCTGGAGCGCCTGGCTCTCGCTTATCTCACACAGATGCGTCAAGGCGGTAAGCTCCACGATTCCGTCGCCATGTTTCATCTTTCCAATGGCGCGCGCCTCGAGAGAATCTACACTTTTGGAAACCTGCGGCCCTACGGCTTGCGTGATTCCTATGGCGTCACCGTGAATTATCGCTATCTGCCCGCCGAACTCGAGGAAAATCACGAACGCTTTGTCAGAGGCGAAATCCAGGTAGCCAACGGGCTGGCCTCAGAATACAAAGCAGTAAGGAAAGCCTGGCAACCCCGAGCATCTTTGCGCAGCGGAAAAAGCTGAAACCGATTGGCGCGGCCGCAGCGAAATTTCCAGATCTTGCCCCGGCGATTAAGCCACTTCCAACCGGGCGGACCGGAACCTGCCCAACAGGTCGAGCGGTTTACCTTCCAGCCTCTTAAGCGTGCGCCGGCGACGTTCCAGCCTCGGGTGCAACCGCAGCCACCTCATTACGACCAGCCGGGGCCCTCATCTTGCGCAAAACAAAGAAGGCCAATATCGCTGCGATCCAGTCCAAAACGATGGTGATCATGAAAACGCCAATCCACCCGATTTTCGGCACTGTGAATTTGGCGGCGAACGGAGTCCAAATCTTGTCGGGGATCACCGCCAAAATGAGGCCGTATGCAACGATAAAGCCCGCGGCTATCAGTAGCCCTGTCTTCGCGGTTCCGCTCATCTGTATGCGCATCACCGTGGGTCCCAGGAACACCGCGAATAAAACTAAAGCGCCCCCCAACAGCAGCAATATGTCCGCTCGAAAGTCGAAAGCCTTGCCCAGAACAAGCGCCGACCCAATCGGCACAAATAAAGACGCCGCGCCTTTGGCCGTGTACAGAAATCCGTAGTTTGTTGTTGCGTGTTTGCGGCCGAAGAAATCTCCACACAGCGCCGGAAACAGGGAGAAGATCTCACCCCACCCGAAAAACGTGAATGCGCTGAAAACCACGAACAGCACTGGATTGGACGCAAATTTGAGGAGCGCGAATTTCGCGACTCCCTCTAACCCGAACGCGAGCGTCATGGTCTTTTCACGGCCAATCCGGTCCGAAACCCATCCCCAAAAAGGACGGCAAAGGCCATTTATAAGCCGGTCGGCCGAAAGTGCAAAAGTCAGTGCCGCCATGGACAGTCCAAAGAGCGTGACCGTCACCTTGTCCACTTTGAAGTCTTTGGCCATCGGGGCTAATTGCGCGGTGGCCATCAAGCCCCCGGTCGCCACCATCGCCATCATCACGTACATCAGCCAGAAATGCGGTGTTGCCGCCATCTCTCCGGGTTTGAAATCCCGCAGGCTTTGGCGGCCCTTTACCTCTGGACTTCCCTTTAGCCTCCACGTCTTCGGCAACCAGCCTGTTGGCGGCGCCTTCAGAAACAGCGCAGCGAACACCACGATTGCGCCCTGAATGATTCCCCACACGATGAACGTGTGCTGGTAGCCGGAACCAGGAGGCTGCCCCGGGGGATTGATCATGTTAGCCAGAGGGGCCACCGTGAACGCAGACCCGGCTCCGAAGCCGGCAGCTGTTAGACCGGCCGCAAGTCCGCGGTGATCGGGAAACCATTTGAGCGCGCTTCCAATCGCCGTGCCGTACACCACTCCAGCGCCGAGTCCTGAAATCGCATACGAGATGTAAAGAGCTGAAAGCGTGTCGGCCTTTCCGCTTCCATACCAACCCGCCCCCGCTAGCACCCCTCCGATCATTACCAAAAGCTTGGGTCCGAATTTGTCGACAAGCCAGCCTTCAAAGGGGACCAGCCAAGTTTCAAGAAGAACGAAAACCGTGAAAGTCACCTGGATCAGCGCCAGTTCTACATTCAGGTGCTTCTGGAGGGGGGCGACGAACAGCGTCCAACCGTACTGGAAGTTCGCCACCGCCACCATGCTCAGGATGCTGAAGAAGAGAATCACCCAACGGTTGTCAGTCAGAGCCTGCAACCCTGCGCTTTGCTCGGAAGGGGTTTCGGTCATGCGTGCGTCTCCTTGCCGGTCACGGAATCTCTCTCGATGCTAAAAAACAGAGACCGTTGATCGTCTTGGCACGGCCATCTCACGAAAAGGTGAACAACAGAGTCTAGAGACGCCATCCAAGCACACCTCCCTAGGTGCACTCAGGGCGGCGAAAGAACGCAATCCAAACTACGTTTTTTGGAATTGCGCTACGTTTCCCCATTTGACCTTTGAATCGGACAAATCGAAGTTCTCTTGCGAACCCCCACTGGTCCGCTAAGCGAACCTCTAACACTGTCTCGGAAACCTGTCAAGCACTTACTGGATTCGCAAACTGAGATAGCTTGGCAGGGCGGGCTGCCTAAAACGATATCCATTTAGTCAACATTGTGAAATTCTCTTGACACGCTCTCTTCCGATATGATAGTTGCTCCCCTGCCTTACCAGAAAAATTTCTGCGGAGAGGGTAAATATGCGCTCGCCTAAACTTCGAGGTGTGCTTCTCGCCTCGCTTTTCGTCGTTTCCGGTCCGCTAGCCTTCGCTCAGAGCGCCAAACCCACCGCCGATCCCGCTCAGCCGAAGGCTGCATCCGAGGAGGAAGTACAGCAATTGCGCCGGGAGATCGCGGAACTGAAGGCCCAAATACAGCGGCTCGTCCCGGCGAGCACGCAGCCGCAAGACGGGAGCGCTCACCTGGTCCAGGCTAGCGCTGTCACCGACCCTGTCCAGCCGGATTCTACTGTCGCCCCGGCCTCTGCCACCGCTGACGACATTGACGCCCTTCAGAAGGAAATCGACCTCCTTCAGAAGAAAGCCAGCGACAATCCCGCGCCAACGGCGGGATGGAACGGCGAGCATTTCTATCTTAAGAGCTCCGACGGTAATTTCACTCTCATGCCTGTCGGATACTTGTACGGCCAATATATTTTCTACAAGGGCGATGGCGCGCCCTCAGACACATTCAACATCAGGGTTGCCCGTTTTGGCGTTCAAGGCAGCTACGGGAAGCAACTTGACTATTCCTTCCTGTTCGATACGGCGTCTTCGCTCACCATCCGGGACGCTTACATGGATTTCAAGCCCTGGAGTGCGTTCAAGATCATGGGCGGTCAGTTCAAAGTGCCTTTCTCCATGGAAGTCGGCACCGGCTACACCAACGTCGAGTTCGCTAGTCGTTCCATTATCTCTGTGCTGTACCCCGACGCCGGTGGAGGTTTCCGCGCTCCCGGCGTCGACGTGCACGGCGATCTGGCTGGCGGTCGCTTCCAGTATTGGACCGGTATTTTCAATGGCAAGGGGCTTCTGACCTCCAACACCACGAATGAAGTCGAAGTCGTCGGCAGGGTCCGGTTCCAGCCATGGAGAAACGCGGACAGCCCATGGCTGAAGGGACTGTTCTTTGGCGGTTCTGCAGAGCACAGCCGCTCTAAAGCACTTGCAGGCGAGTTGAGCTTCAGCGGCGTCCTGAACGACCAGACCTACACTTTCTTTCCGCAGTTCCGGATCAATGGCGGAATCAACCGATATAACGGGTTCTTTGGCTTCCTGAAAGGGCCGTTAGGGATTCGCGGAGAGTACGCTCAGCTCCTTGAGAAGCGTAGCGGCATCGGCTCATTCGTCCCCAGCGGCGTTGGGTTCAACACGCTCCCCGGCGTTGTGGGCAAAGGCGCTTACATGTCCGCAACTTATTTGCTAACCGGCGAGAACGAGCCTGAGAACGCCATTCCGCGCGTCAAGCACCCTCTCATTGGCCCCAATTCCCCCGGAGAATCGGGTGGCCCCGGCTGGGGCGCATTTGCGGTCAAGGCTCGCTATTCCTGGTTGCAAGGAAGAGCAGGCGGCATCACTTGCGATGCCGACACGACGCCAGCCTGCCCGATCACGCCGGGAATCGTTCCGACGTTTAGCGACCACACCGACCAATGGACCGTCGGCTTCAACTGGTATCTCAACTACTGGGTTCTCCTGAAATCTGATTTCAATATCAATCAGCTCAAGAATCCCAGCGTGCAGGGCATTTTGCCTCGCAACTACTTTGTCTTTATCGAAGGGCTTCAGTTCCGGTTCTGATCCAGTCCTTCGAAGCTGTTGAGCGGCTAACGAAACAAGAACGGCGACCAGGCAAACATCGTTGGAGGAGACTCGATGAGATCGAAAATGTTCCCCTTAATGGTTTTCGTTGCGGTGTTCGGCTTGGTCCTAATTTCGAATAATTGCGGCGGCCCTGCGAACTGTCCTGTCTGCGGTACGGACAAGGGCAACACGGTGGGGTTGATTGACGTGATGCTAGTGCCGGAACACAACGGCAACGGCGAGCCTGGTGGCCCCTTCAACATCTTCGACATCAGCTGGGTGGATCCTGTCAATCGCTTCTTCTACGTCTCGGATCGCGTCGGCCTCGACGTTCCAGTGTTCAATACCACCACCAATATTGCCCTGGCTGCGATCGGCGGAGATAACTCAATCGCCGAGGCGGGCAACAACGCCAGCTCATGCTGGGTGGACGCGGCGACCGGCACCACGATTCCTCCCATCACCACCCCTTTTGGCAACTACACGAGGTATGGCTGCAAGACAGGGAACTTCCGCCTTCCTGGATTCTTTGGCCCGAACGGCCATTTCGGCGGGTTTGACGGTGGCCAGTGCTGCGCCTCACGTTCCAATAACTTGAATCCGCTGTCCGGCCCCAATGGCCTCGAAGTCACGCCAGACGGTAATTTCTTGTTTGTAGGGAATGGAAGCGCGACCGTGGCCGTATTTGACATGCGTCCAACGATTGCCAACCCCGCCGTCCCGCCAACTGTGATCGCAACGATAGCGTTCGGCGCATCTCCCGACTTTGATGGGATTCCCAACGGCATCACCGGTTGCCAGGCATCTGCAAACGGTAGAGCTTTTTCAGACCCAAGTTGTGGCGATTTGCGGTCTGACGAAATTTCGACGAGCGGCGGCTTGGTCACCGCTCCGGACGGGAGTAAACGTTATCTGATACTCGTCGCCAACGGTGATCCTGCGCTTCCTTTCTTCTCAATTGCGGACGTCACAGGTATCGTTACGGGAACCGGAACTCTGCAGCAACAGCACTGCTTGCCCTACAATCAAACGAAGGAGTACAGCCCCGGCGGCCCGATGACGACGTTTCCAGCGAACTTCTCTTCGTGCATTCTCGGCCAAGTCTATTACGATGCGGCGGCACAAAACGACATCAACACCGTCGTCGACGACGGTGGTTCGAATGGCCCTGTTGGCAATCCCGCATTCCCCTGCCCCGATCCTTCTCTCCAGTTCGCAGGCACCCCGGGCGTGCCTGGTCCGGCCGTTCCGACCGGCGCTTCCGGCCATGGGGCTGGCTTCAACCCCACCGTTCCATGTCATCACGGGCCCCAGCTCACTGCGACGACCGCCACGCAAGCTGGGGGGGTATTCTGCGCACCGGGACCGGGCACGCCGGCCGGTTGCGTTGGTGCGGTAGCTCTAGCGGGAATTGGTGGGTCGGCCTTTAATCCAAACACGGGTCACTTCCTAGTGACAAACTCAAACTCGATCGCTGGCGACGTCACGGTTGGCAGCGTCGACGAAGTGGATCCCTTCCACACCTTCCCTGGCGGTCCTGTGAATGGCGTGCCGGCCGTAATCAACAGCTTCCCGGTGCCCGGCTGTCAGCCCAGCGGCGTTAGCGTAGGGCCCGGCACGGACGTTCTGGTGGCTTGCGCCGGGCATGATGGCAGGCAGTTCGCTCCCACCACTTACATCATCAATGGCACCACAGGAGCCATCATCACCACGATCAACTTTGTCGGCGGCGTCGACGAGTCCTGGTATAACCCCGGCGACAATAAGTATTACCTCGCAGCGAGAGACATGATTCCCACGCCCGTCCTCGGAGTGATTGACGCCCGTTCCCGCCAATGGTTACAGAACGTCCCAACGAATGGCAACGCACACAGCGTCTCGGCCGATCCAATCAACAATCACATCTTCGTACCTTTGCCTGCCGGCGGAAACTGCCAATCGCAGCAGATCGACGGCTGCGTGGGAGTCTACGCGTCTCAGTAGTCGAGGTCGAAGTCGCAGTCGGGGGCCCGGACTCTCCAGCCTGAATTCGGGCCCTGCTTTTTGAGGGGGCGAGTTTATCGCACGACCGTTTCTTGATACCGCATCATTTTCCAGTCGCCGTCTCGATTCGTCCAAAGTTCTCCGATGAATATTCTACGGAAGCGCGTGGCCGAACCTTTTGGGAATTGCATGGTGCTCTCATAGGTAACAAACGCGTAGTGTGGTCCAAGCTGCTGCACCTGGAAAAGCTGAAGCGAGTACTCGGTGAACATGCTGTGCTCCACTTCGCGCAATATGTGAACTTTCGGGCGCTCGCCATCGCCGTCGGCTTCCACGCCCTCGAAATCATCGGTCAAGAACGCCCCATAAGCATCTTTGTCTTTTCTCTTGAACGCCGCCCACGCGGCTTTCACCTTGGCCTCCAGCATCTCCGCCAGCTTGGACTGAGCGCCGGCGTCCTTGGATGGTGATGACGGTGTCGGCGTGTTCGCGGAGGCCTTGCCTTTCGCATCGGGTTGCTGCGCGATCGAATAACCTGGCAATGCCAGCGCTATGCATGCACCAAGGAACCAATTTCGCATGTCTATCTCCTCAAGTCGAAGCGTCGCGCATCTTACAGTTCTCGTGGCATGCAGTCAAAGCACAGTTCGCCGTGCGTTGGAATATGCATCGAGATACGGGCTACAGACGATTGCCCTATAGAGCGCTCTTGGCTAGTATGAATTTGTAGGTCGATATGGACATATTCGACGCACCCATGTCGGTCGCTGGGATTTTCACCGAACGTGGGCAAAGGGAGATGAAACCATGAGATCAACTTCAATGCTCGCGCTCGTTCCGCTCCTATCGGCGTCTCTCGCGTTCTCTGCAAGTCCTCGACAACAATCCTCGTCGGAGCCACCGGCGCAAGGATGGCGCCAGACTCAAATTTCCAATGGCACCACTCACTCCCGGTTCACTTTGACGGGTAAATTCCTCAAGCGCCCTGCAGGTGACGTTTCGAATCCCCCCTCACTGACTGTGGATTGCGGCAGCGGTCGTGGCTCCGAGGGCAAGCTGATAGCCGGAAATCTTCTGGTCGGCGCGCCCCTCAAGATCCACTATGTGGAACCTACCGAGATTCACGCGACCTCTTATTTCCCCAAGGTGTTCGTCCGCATCCGCGTGGACGATTCAACCAAGAGTGAGAAACGACAGTGGACGCCGGGAAAGGACAAGATGTCGGCCGTGTTTTCTAAATATTCCCTCAAGAAAATACTTCGCGCCCACACCGCGGAGATTGGCACAGAGGATGAAAGCGGGTCGGAAGTCACCATGCAGTTCGATATACCTGATTCAACTGCCGTCGAACAGGCCTGTAACGTCGACACCAAAAACTGAAGAAACGAGATTGTAAAAATACTCGCTCAGCTAAGTTCTATCTTCACCGGCATTCGACTGCCGAATTTTCTTCTGATTCCGAAGTGCACAACGGCAATCGACGTCTCACAGAGTGCTTCACTATCCATAACCCTTCATTGTTCGTGAGGTAGATTAGATGCCGCCCATCTTCGGAATACATGCTTGTGACGCCGGTGAACGTCTTCACCGGGTGCGGATTCTTGGGATCGGTCATATCCATCAGTTTTATGGTCTGCGTCGGGATAGTGCCTTCGCCCGACTTGTCCGATTGAACCGCGATGGCAAGCCCCGAGCCAACTTCAGTTAAATGACCTCCGGGCGCTACCCGGTCAACAATCTGCGGTTTCTCAGGGTCGGCCACATCGACAACCGTGAAATGAACATTCTGCTGCAGGTAAAGATACTCCCTGCCATTTTCCTCTTGGAAAAAGATTTGCCGCACCGCGGAGCCGGGCAATGGAATATGAGCCACCACTTTGGTCATCTCTTTCATACCGCTTTTCGTGTTGTCCTGGCCGGCGGCCCGAGAACTAAATGGTAGGAATGTTGGCGATGCTAGAATTAGCGCGAGTCCTAGGCAAATCTGGAGGGTTCTGTCGCGAAACATGTTTTTGTCCTTCTTTCACATATTTCCTAATGAACGTGAATTTATGACCCGTGACACCTCTTCCCCTGGGCTTCTGGTCCCTCAACAGATTGCGAGCAATTACCTCTAAAAGGGAATACATTGGAATATGTATACTTCGGTTGGCGGCCAAGGAAAACGAAAGTAGCAGCCTGCCAATGAAATCGAGCGCATCTCGTTTATCGTCTATTTGATATGGTGACTGCACGATGACCTCCGCCGCGCAGGAATTCCTTCGCAGCGCCGCCATAAAATCTGCCGACCTCACCCATCGCCAGATCATTCGCCGCGCAATCGATCAGTACAGCAGCTCCAACGATCGAGGTCGCTCTCGCTTTGCTGATTGGGAAGCGGCACGCCAGCGTTGCCATGAAATCAAGTGGGAAGCGCTCAACAATCTCGATCGCTATCTCCTCGAATTCGAACAACGCGTGAAAGAACGCGGCGGCCACGTCTTCTGGGCCGCGGATTCCGCCGAAGCCTGCCGTTACATCACTGACCTCGCCGTGAGCTGCGGCGTTCGCAAGATGGTGAAATCGAAATCAATGGTCGCCGAGGAAATTCATCTTTCGCCCGCGCTCGAAAAAGCCGGCATTCAGGCCATCGAGACCGATCTCGGCGAATATATCGTTCAACTGCGTAACGAACCGCCCTATCACATCGTCACGCCGGCTATGCACCTTAGCCGCAAAGACATCGCCGATCTTTTCAAAGAGAAATTGGGCGACGTGGATACTGACGATCCGGTCGAACTGGTCGCCGCAGCTCGCCGCGCGCTCCGCCGCGATTTCTTCTCCGCCGAAATGGGAATCAGCGGCGCGAATTTCCTCGTTGCCGATGCCGGAATGATTGCCCTCACCACCAACGAAGGCAATGGCCGCCTCTGCACCGCCGTCCCGCGCATTCATGTCGCCCTCGCCGGTATCGAAAAAGTGATTCCGCGCCTCCAGGATCTCGCTCTGTTTTGGCCCGTGCTGGCCACGGCGGGCACCGGCCAGGCCATCACTTGCTACAGCACCTTAATTGGGGGCCCGCGCAAGCCAAACGAGGTCAACGGGCCTGAGGAATTCCACGTCGTACTCCTCGACAACGGCCGAACCGAATTGCTCGCGGATGTCGAGCAGCGCGACGTGCTGCACTGCATTCGCTGCGGCGCCTGCCTCAACGTCTGCCCTGTGTTTCGCACAGTCGGCGGCCACACTTACGGCACCACTTACCCTGGCCCGATCGGCAGCGTGCTCACCCCTCACCTGCGCGGAATTGACGACTTCCATCATCTCTCCTACGCCTCATCCCTTTGCGGCGCGTGCACCGATGCCTGCCCGGTGAAAATCGATTTGCATCATCACCTACTCGAAAATCGCCGCAACGCCGTGAATCATTCCGCGCGCCCCTGGGCCGAGCGGATGGGCTTCAAAATCTGGCAGTGGACTATGCAGAGTGCCTCGCGTTTCCGTATCCTTGGCGGCCTCGCACGCATGGCGTTGCGCGTCACGCACACCCTCGGTCTCGACGGCACCGCGCTCGATCCGATGGGTCCATGGTCGAAGAATCACGCCGCTCCGCGCGTCCCTGAAAAATCATTTCGTGCGCTCTGGGGGAAAAATAATGCCGCAAACTGAAAACTCCAGCCGCGAAACAATTCTCGCTCGCATCCGCACCGCGTTGCGCGAGCCTGCCCCGCGTCACGAACCTGTCAAAGCAGGCCCCATCTTCGTTCCTGTCACCGATCTGCTCGATCGCTTCCGGAAAGAATGCGGAATCAATATTACGGAATTTGTTGCCGTTCCCAATTTGCACGCCAGCGCCGCAGCCATAAAGGAAATCCTGACGGCGCTTCCGCCCGGAGAAATCTTCGTTCAAGACTCGCCCGATCTCCGCGAGCTTGCGGCGGAATGGCGGGACGGCCGCACGATTCAATGGTCGAGCGAAGGCGGCCCGAAAGAATCCGCACAAGCCACCATTTCCGCTTGCGAGGCGCTCGTAGCGCAAACCGGCTCTGTGCTCGTCTCCGCAGCATGCGGAGGCCGCGGCGCTTCGGTCGTCGCGCCCGTTCACATCGTCGTCGCAACGATCAATCAGCTCTTGCCCGATATCGACGCCGCCCTGGCCCGCGCCCAGGAACGCGGCACAGTCGCCCAGAATTCTTTTCTCTGCCTCATCACCGGCTCCAGCCGCACTGCCGACATCGAAAAGATTCTCGTCATGGGCGCCCACGGCCCTCGCCGCTTGATCGTTGTCCTGGCAACGAGCTGATTTCTGCCTTCCTCGTAACGAAATCACCGCTCTTGCCGAGACATACCGGAAACTGCGAAAATGACTTGGAATCGCAAAGTAATTGAAAGGTTCGTCTTGCTTACCAGTTCGCCCAGCCTCCGTCAGTAGAAGAGAACTGCGTCTCGAATAAATACCCGAGCGCCGCAAATGCGGCCATCGAAGCGGAAGGAGTTGTTAATGAGCGGAGTGCGAGTTTTGGTCGGGACACGCAAAGGCGCGTTCATCCTGACGGCGGATGGCAAGCGCGAGAAATGGGACATAAGCGGCCCGCACTTCGCCGGCTGGGAAATGTTTCATCTCAAGGGCTCGCCCGTGGACCCCAACCGGATATATGCGTCGCAATCCACCGGCTGGTTCGGCCAGCTTATCCAGCGCTCCAATGACGGCGGTAAAACGTGGGAACCGGTCGGCAACAAATTCGACTACGCCACGGTTCCGGGCACGCACCAGTGGTACGACGGCACGCCGCATCCGTGGAAATTCGCGAGAGTATGGCACCTGGAACCGTCGCTCACCGATCCCGACACGGTTTACGCAGGAGTCGAAGATGCTGCACTGTTCCGTTCGACCGACGGCGCGCAAACCTGGCACGAACTTCCTGGCTTGCGCGAACATGGTTCGGGACCGAGCTGGAACCCGGGCGCCGGCGGCCTGTGCCTGCACACAATCATCCTCGATGAGAAAAACCCCAATCGAATCGTCATTGCCATTTCGGCAGCGGGCGCTTTTCGCTCCGACGATGCTGGTAAAACGTGGCAGCCGATCAATCACGGCCTGCGCTCTGAGGGAATCCCGAATCCCACCGCGGAAGTGGGCCACTGCGTTCATCACATCACGATGCATCGCGCGCGCCCCAATTCCTTGTTCATGCAGAAGCACTGGGACGTGATGCGTAGCGACAATGCCGGCGACTCGTGGCAGGAAGTGAGCGGCAATTTGCCCACCGATTTCGGTTTCGCGATTGACGTTCACGCGCACGAGCCGGAAACGATTTACGTGGTGCCGATCAAAAGCGATTCCGAGCATTTCGTCCACGACGCAAAGCTGCGCGTGTTTCGCAGCCGAACCGGCGGCAACGAATGGGAACCGTTGACAAAGGGCCTTCCACAGCGCGATTGTTACGTGAACGTGCTGCGCGACGCCATGTCCGTCGATTCGCTCGATTCGTGCGGAATTTATTTCGGCACGAGCGGCGGTCAAGTCTACGCGTCGGCGGATGCCGGAAACAGCTGGAACGCGATCGTGCGCGATTTGCCGGCTGTGCTTTCCGTGGAGGTTCAAACGCTGCAATGATTCGCGTGATACTTCCGGCGCATTTGCGAACGCTCGCGCGCGTAAATGGCGAAGTGAGCGTCGAAATTGCGGGCGAGCCAACATTGCTCTCGGTGCTCAACGCGCTTGAGACGCAATATCCGGTGCTGCGCGGCACGATTCGAGACCAGGTGACGCACGAGCGCCGCCCGTTCGTAAGATTTTTCGCCTGCGAAGAAGATTACTCGCATGAGCCCGCTGAAACCGCGCTGCCCTCCGCAGTCGTTGCAGGCAAAGAACCGTTTCTCATCGTCGGAGCAATGTCCGGCGGCTGATTTTTCCCGGCCCAATGAAACATCACCGGTTCGTGCGCGCGATCCGGATTTCGAGCAGACACAGGAGGCAACATGCAATTGGATCCCTATCTTCATTTCAATGGCAACTGCGAAGAAGCGTTCAAGCTCTACGAAAAAGCTCTCGGCGGCAAGATCACTTTCAAGACAACGTACGGCGAAGCGCCCAAGGAAGCGCAATCGTCGCCCGATTTTAACGATAAGATCATGCACATCAGTATGAACTTGGATGGAAGAATCTTGATGGGCAGCGATGTGCCCGCCGATCGCTATCAGCCGCCGCAAGGATTTTCGCTTTCGATCAGCACAAAAGACCCGGCGGAAGCGGATCGCGTATTCAACGAAGTGAGCAAAGGTGGAAACATCATCATGCCGATTCAGAAGACTTTCTGGTCGCCGCGCTTTGGCATGTGCACCGACCGGTTCGGCATCCCGTGGATGGTGAACACGGAGCAGCCGGCTTCGCAGCAAGCGGCGCACGGGAACTAGCTTGGAGCGCTGCAAACGTTTTAAGAACGTCACGAATTAACGCGACAAATTAACGTGGCGATTTAACGTGACGACGATGCGCGGGCTGCGGCTCTCTCGCGGACTGGTTGAACATTGTTCATCAGTGCTCGGGCGCGGCCCGTATCCACTTCGTTTTGCATCACTCCATCTTTTTTCAGGCTTGTTCCCACAATGATGCCGTCGGCGTGTTCGAGGAATGCGGCGACGTTTTCCGCGCTCGTACCGCTGCCGATTAGAATCGGGCGCTTCGCGAAGGATTTTGCTTCGCGCACTTTCTCGACGTCCGGGGCGCTTCCTGTAAATCGCCCGGAAACGATCAGCGCGTCTGCTCCGTAAAATTCCGTCCACTCGATGTGCGTGCGCAGATCGATTCCTGGGAACGGCACCGAGTGCTTCTTGTCCACGTCGGCAAAAATGTGAATTCCTTCGGCGTGCAATTCCTTCCGTTTGCGCATCAGTTCGGCGGCGCAGCCGTGATCGAACTCGCCAGTGTCCCACACGCGCGCGCCCGTGAGAATGCAAACGCGAATCCATCGCGCGCCCGCTGCCAGTGCGATCGAGAGGCAGACGGTGCCGCCGTTGTGAATCACGTTGATGCCGACTGGTATTGGGAAATTCTTTACGATCTCGGCGGCGGCGACGGCGTGCGCCGTCATCGCTTCGGGCTTCACGTCGTTGCCAACGTAGTAGGGAAGGTCCCACATGTTTTCGACTGCGAGGCCATCGACGCCGCCCTGAACCAGCGCTTCGGCGTCACGCAGCGCGTGGTCGATAATTTTCTGCATGCCGTAGCCCGTGTAGCCGGGGGCGCCGGGAAGCGGCCAGAGATGGACCATGCCGATTACCGGCTTCGGGACAGGGAAGAGATCGGCGAGCGATTTCATTCGCGGGCGGTCGAGCTCTTTTTTCCATTCGGGCAATTGATTGTGATCGGGCGTTGGCGTCATGTGAGCCTCTCTGGGCGCGAATTGCGATTCTCAAGGCGCGCGAGCGCGCTCCGGCGCACGGCGTCCCATTTTCCACGCAGGCGCTGCGACCGCATCAGCGCGGCGACTTCGCGCGAACCCGGAAGCGTTTCTCCCGCGCCCACGAACGAGACGGCGGCAGCGCCGCCGGCGGTTGCTGCGACGGCTGCTTCTCCCGGGGACCAGCCGCGCAGGCGCGCCTGCAAAAATCCGGCGACGAAGGCGTCACCCGCGCCGGTGGAATCCACCATTTTCACGTCAAATGACGGAACGTGCTGCGGTTCGCCATTGAGCGAAATCAGGCAGCCGCTTTTTCCCAGTTTCAGGATCACTTCGCGAGCGCCCGCTTTTTCGAGTGCCGCAAACGCGCGGCGCGGATCGCGTGCGCCGGTGAGCAGCGTAGCTTCGTCCGTGCTGAGAAGGAGGATATCCACGGTGCGAATGATTTGCAAAATTTTTCGGGGGATCTGCTGGGCTGGCGCCATTCCGACGTCGAGTGAAACCCAGCCGCCGCGAGCATGAATTTCGCGCGCGGTTTGTTTGGCAGCGCGCGCAGGGCCGGGATTGAGAAAATTGTAGCCGACGAGATGCGCGGCTGCTGCTCCTTGGCAAAGCGACCGCACGTTGCGGAGATTTCTAACGCGGCCGTTTGCGGCGCGGCTGCCGAAAAAGGTGCGCTCGCCGTTGGGCGTGATGTTGATGTAGAAAAAGCCGGTCATCGCGTCGGTTGTGCGCTGGACCCAGCGCGTGTTCACGCCGCCTTCGGCGAGATGCTCGAGGACGTAGTCGCCGAAGCGGTCGCGGCCGACACAGCCGACGAGCCGCACGTCAATGCCCCAGCGCGCGAGAGCCAATGCGGAGTTCGCGCCTACTCCGCCGCAGTGCATTTCGAGTTGCGGCGCGAGGCAATCTTGTCCCGGTTTCGGCCAGGATTTCACGCGGCCGAGCATGTCAACGTTGATATCGCCGATCGCGACGATCGTTGGCTTTCGGCGAGTTAGGCTACGCTTAGTCATTTATTCATCTTCGATCAATCTTCAGTCTATTGCGCACGAAGCGTTCGGGCATCTGCCCCGAAACGCTTCGGCGCGGCTCTCGAAAGACCCCCGTTTACCGCCGATTAGAAATTCTTATGCTGCATAATTTAAAGGTGTTACGCGGAGTTTTAATCGCGCCACAGTAGATTAGAACTACGTGGTTTGAGGAGCAAGCTATCGCGGTGCCGACTGAGAAATTTAGCGCAAAAAACGCCAAAAATTTGCGATTAGAAATCGCATGTGATTGGTTTTGCAGGTGGTTAGGCGGAGTTTTAATTCCAGATTTGCGATTAGACCTTTGTGCCGACGGGGCAGTACACCTCGGCCGATTCCCAATTTGGAAACGGTGCTACTGTCCGAGTTTTGCAGTGTTCGCATAACCCAGCGGTGACGGTAGCATAGTGATTAACAGAATACAACGGTTTTATGTTCAAGCCAGGTATTCGGAGATGCTGAAACCAAGGATTCAAAGAACCTCCCAGCGAATGACTGATCCGAGCCCGATCTCATCCAGCCCTCCACTCCGTCACTTTTGACACTACTTTTCGGTCACTGCGTCATCGACCATCCGCAATAGGACCATTCCGAGCAGCATGGAGGAATCACACAGTGGTGTGACGGGCGACGCATTTGCATCTCCAGCGCGCTGATAGCCTCTTTCGGAGAAATAGAACAGATTTCGAACCGACGGGCGCAGTTATGCCATGCGCATTTCTCATCGCGGCGCTCCGTCCGTGAGTCACTGCGTCCAGATGGAGTGACGGGCCGTTCGGGGGAAAAGGCAAGTTTCGATAGCAAGAAGTACAAAAGAGGAGAAGAAAGAAGATGAATCGTAGAACTATTCTGAAAACGGTTGTCATGGCAAGCTCGGCGTTTCTTTTGTTGTTGGCGGGATCCGTCGCCAGCGCGCAGGAGAAGTCGCGCACGGCCGAGGCCGGATTCTCGTTTGATGTCTATGGCGACTCGCGTTCTATGATGTACCTCCCGTACAAGCAGAGTGAAGAAGCGGAAGCCCGAAAATTGATGGTGGACATGTTTGAACTGGTGCTTCCCGAGAAAGTTGCTGCGGCGACGGTTGAGAAGGCTGTCAAGTTGACCTATGACCCGTCCACCCACGAGTTGGTGCAGATGGTCATGCCGTTCCTAACTGCCAGCCAGGTGATGACATTGACGTTTGACAAGGGCTGGGTGACGGAGGCCTCGGTCGAGGACTCGAAGCTGATGCCGGGTGTGCGCCACCAGGTGTTCCGGCTGCATGGTGGCGACTGGGTTACTCGCGAAATGGTGAACGACGTCAAGAACGGGCGGGCTGATCTTCTCCTGAGTACCGGGGATCTGATTTGGTCGGCCAAGCAGAGCGATAAGCCCTCCAGCAGCCCTTACTGGAAGCTGGTAAACGAGGAGGTACTGAGTCAGTTGCCACCCCCGGACCAGCATATGAAGGACGCTGGTTTGGATGGGCGCTTGTTCCCCGCCGTCGGCAATCACGAAGTGTGGGGCGACCCCGACGTAGAAGGTCTTTTGAGTGTCTTCCCCTATCTGAAAAAGTTCGGAGTCTCCAAAGAACAACTTACGTACAAGTTTGATTACAACGGCGTTCGCTTCATCTTCCTATGGACCGGCAAGTACGACTATCGCGAGCCCACGAGCTGGGGTGCGACGCGGCCCACATACGAAGAACAGATGAAGGAGCTCAAGCAGTGGCTGGATGAAGCCAAGGCCAACGGGACGAAGAAGGTCTTCATCGCTTTCCACAATCCGACTTTCTGCCGCTCCGGCTTTGGCGCAATCCCCGAAGATCAGAATCCTCACAATACGATTGCCCCGTACGCGAAAGACCTGGACATAACTGTCTTTAATGGCCACGTGCATACGACCGAGGTCTACCGGGTGGACGGCGTGAAGTATTTGTTGCTCGGCGGCGGCGGCGCAGAACAAGATCCGATCCTTCCTGGCAGGACGCACGTGAAGGTTCCTGAGGGCTACCCACTAGATCAGTATTGGAAGGGGGAAGCTCCTAAGGAAGATTACAACTACTTAGACGTGCAGGTGATCCCCGGGCAGCCAACAAAATTCACGCTCAGTCGCTTCCGGCCATGGTCGGCGGAACCGTTCGCAACTGTGGAACTATATGGCACGGCAAAGTAGAGGGCGCGAAATCAAATGAAAGCTTTCAACGTTTTATCCAAGAAAGAAAGGCATGCGCAAGGAAAAGCTCTCCGCGAGAAGTGCGCGCGGACTGCGCACTCCGAGTGGAAACCGCGAACGCGTTCCCAAGACCCTATAAAGCTGATCGAGGAATCCAGCGCCGACCGAATTCCGGGGCTCGTACCGCTCCGATACGAGAGGATGGCCGAGTCGCCCTTCACGTTCTTTCGGGGCACGGCGATCATCCAGGCGCGAGACCTTGCGAATTCACCAGTCTCAGGGATCACAGTTCAAGCGTGCGGCGATTGCCACCTCATGAACTTCGGCGGCTTCGCCACTCCAGAACGCTCGTTGGTTTTTGATATCAACGACTTCGACGAGACGTTTCCAGGTCCATGGGAATGGGACATCAAGCGACTGGGGGCCAGCCTGGTGCTGGCGGCGAGGGATCGGAGTTTCTCCAAGCAGATCGCCAAGGATGCCGTTCGAGCTGCTGCTGAATCGTATCGGGAGCAGATGTCTGACTTCGCCGAACAGACTGAACTCGGGCGATGGTATGCACAAATTAAAGTCCAAGATATTTTGGAGTTTTTTCGCAAGGATCAGGACTTCGTAAGTCGGTTGCGAAAGAAGCACAAATCAGCCCAGTCCGCGACGTCCGAAGCCGTGTTTCCTAAGCTCACGGCGGTCGTGAATGGACACCGCAAGATCAAAGACAATCCGCCGGTCCTCTACCATTTTCAGGAAAATGTTCGGGATTTCGAAAAGGCACAGCAATCATTCTGGGAAGAATACAAGAAGTCATTGCAGGGGGATCGCCAACGGTTGTTTGAGCGATATCAGTGGCAGGACGGGGCCGTAAAAGTTGTAGGTGTGGGTAGCGTCGGTACCCGCTGCTATGTCGCACTCTTTCTCGCTGATGAAGATGACCCCCTATTTCTTCAGGTCAAGGAAGCCCGGAGATCGGTCCTCGAATCACCACGCGGCAAGAGCCGCTTTGCGCATCAGGGTCTGCGTATTGTGGAGGGACAGCGCTTGATGCAGGCGGCCAGCGATATCTTTCTCGGATGGGCCCACTCAACGCATCACGATTACTACGTTCGCCAGTTTCGCGACATGAAGGTTTCCGCTGAACCTGAGACTTTCAAACCTCGCACACTTACCGCCTACGCGACAATGTGCGGCTGGGCGCTCGCGCGGGCTCATGCAAAGGCCGGAGATGCCGCCATGATCGCGGGTTACCTTGGATCTAAAGATACGTTTGACAAGGCTCTGGTGAATTACTCCGAGGCATACGCAGATCAGGCGGAACGCGATTTCGAAGCCTTTAAGTTGGCCATTCGCTCCGGCCGCGTTCGGACGAAACCCGACAAGGCCAGCGGTCTTGACTTTCTGGTTTAGAGCCGATGACTATGCCCACACCTCCGGAGGAACGGCCCGACTTCTCGCTGGTGATGGGAGGCCCGCTTTATCAAATGCTGCGGCGGGCCCATCTATCCGGGTCAGCAATGGAATTACTTTGGCGCCGGATTGTGGCCATCGTGCTCTTTGCGTGGCTGCCACTTCTCGTGCTCTCGGCGTTCGAGGGCCATCTGTTCGGCACCCGGCCTCTGGGCTTTCTGCGCGATATCGAGTCGCACGTCCGGCTTCTGGTGGCACTGCCGGCACTAATTTTCGTCGAGCTGATTGTTCACCAGCGCATTTGGCCGGTAGCGAAAGGCTTTGTGGCACGCGGAATCGTTACTCCGGAGGAGATGCCGAAATTCTACGCCGCGGTCAACGAAGTTAAGCGGACGCGAGACTCCGTTTGGTTGGAGTTATCCCTCCTGGTTCTAGTGTTCACACTGGGTCACTGGATTTGGCAGCACGAATTGGCCCTGGAAGCGGCGACGTGGTACGCCTTCCCGGAAGGGACGGGGATACGCTTGACGCTGGCAGGCTACTGGTACGCGTTCGTCAGCATTCCGATCTTTCAATTCATTTTGCTCCGCTGGTATCTGCGACTTGGCATTTGGTTCCGGTTCTTGTGGCGCGTGTCCCGGTTGAAATTGCACTTGGTGCCCACGCATCCCGACCGCGCTGGCGGAATCGGTTTTCTAGGTCGGAGTAGCTATGCATTTGGTCCGCTCCTGTTCGCGCAGGGGACGTTAGTCGCAGGACTGATCGCCAGCCGCATCCTTTACCACGCGGAGAAACTGATGGATTTCAAGATGACCATGGGTGGGTTGATCGCTTTGTTCGTTCTGGTGATGCTGGGTCGGCTCGTGATGTTCACGCCGCAACTTTCACGCGCCAAGCGGCGTGGCTTGAGTGAATACGGCACGCTGGCTACCGTTTACGTCACCGAATTCGATGAAAAGTGGGTCCGCGGTGGTGCAAAAGGTGAGGAAATTCTGGGTACTGCGGACCTCCAGTCGCTCGCCGACCTTGGGAATAGTTATGCCGTGGTGAAAGAAATGCGTCTGGTGCCTTTCGGTCTTAACGACGTTGTGCGACTCGCCGCCGCGACAGCTTTGCCGGTCGTGCCGCTGTTTCTCACGATCATGCCGCTCGAGGAACTCGTGACGCAAATTCTCAAGATCGTTTTCTGAAGAAGGGTATCTTGGATGAGCGTAGCACGGGCACCGGGAAAAATTCGACTGGCCGGATGTGCAGCGTGCGGACAGCTACTTCTAGAACTGGCCTTCCTCGTAGCGAGAACGAATATTGCCTTGGAGCCAAGTGCACCGAGTTGACCGCGCGCAGAAAAAATTCCAAAGACTTGCGCGGGTGAGGCTGCGTAAGCGGTGGCGCTTCGCGCTGTCTTTTTTTCCCAGGCCTTCCGGCCTGGGCTAAATTGTGCCGCGCCTCCGGCGCTCGAGTAGCCGGAAATTTCAGATTTCAAATAAGGCGAAAACAAAAACTGAAACCCTGCCGCCCTGAAGGGCGGCGCTACAAAGGGCAGGGCCAAAAGGCAACGGCGCCGGCGAGACGCCGGCGGTACGAAAGGCGAGAACCAAGCAGGAGCAGAGCAGGAGCAAAGCAAGCAATCCGTAAGAAAAGGCGCCGGCCGGAGGCCAGCGGTACAAGGGCGAAGCAAAACGAGGAGCGAGGCAAAATGAAGAGTGGAGCAAGAGCGTAGGTGAATGGAGTGAGTGGGGAGTTTGCGGATTCGGGCACGGCATGCCGTGCCCCTACTGCTGGGAAAAAGAAGGACGGCGGTAAGATGCGCTTCGTGCCTCGGGATACACCGGTGATAGGAGAAGCAAATCTGCGGTGCGTGAAGCAAAGCTGCGGTGTGAAAAGCAAACCTGGCGTGCGAGAAGCAAACTTGTGGTATGACCGGGGTGGAAAGGATTGGAGGGTGATTTGGACAAGGGGCGATTCGGCGACGACAAGGGGATTTTTGTTCACGAGGAAGTGGCGGCGGCGCTGCGCGATTCGAAACCGGTGGTGGCGCTGGAGTCTACGGTGATTTCGCATGGGTTGCCGCATCCGCACAATATTGAGACGGCGCGGGGGATGGAGGCGGCGATTCGGGCGGGCGGGGCGGTGCCGGCGACGATCGCGGTGCTGGGCGGGAAGCTGGTGGTGGGAGTGTCGGCTGGGGAGTTGGCGTTTTTGGCGGAGTCGAAGGATGTGGCGAAGGTGAGCCGGGCGGATTTGGCGTCGGTGGTGGCGTCGGGGAGGGCGGGAGCGACGACGGTGGCGACGACGGCGTGGATTGCGGCGCGGGCGGGGATTCGGGTGTTTGCGACGGGCGGGATTGGGGGCGTGCATCGGGGCGTGGAGGAGACGCTGGATATTTCTGCTGATCTGACGGAGTTGGCGCGGACGCCAGTGGCGGTGGTGTGTGCTGGGGCGAAGGCGATTCTGGATTTGCCGCGGACGCTGGAGATGCTGGAGACGCTCGGCGTGCCGGTGGTGGGGTATGGGACGAATGAGCTGCCGGCGTTTTATTCGCGCGAGAGCGGGCTCATGCTGCAGAGCCGGGTGGATTCGGCTGGGGAGGCGGCGCGTTTGATGGAGACGCAGTGGGGGCTGCTGGGACTTTCTGCTGGGATTGTGTTTGCGAATCCGGCGCCGGTGGGGAGCGCGTTGGGGCGGCGGGAGTTGGAGGGGTTGATTGCTGAGGCGCTGGTGGCTGCTGCTGCGGAGAAGATTTCTGGGAAGCGGGTGACACCTTATTTGTTGGAGGCGTTGTCGAAGGGGAGTGGGGGGAGGACGCTGGGGGCGAATGTGGCGTTGCTGTTGAATAATGCGCGGGTGGCGGCGGAGATTGCGGTGGCGTATGGGGCGGTGGCGGCTTAGCGCGGCTGCAGGGAGCCGGTCGCGGCTTCTGATTGTGGTTTGGGCTTCTGGTCGTCAGACCACAGGCAAGAGTGCCTGTGCCACTGGAGGCGGACCGAAGTTGCCTTATTTTGGGGCGGCGGTGCTTAGTTTTACTGTGCTGTGGAACTTTTGCATTAGGTATTCGCCGCTGCGGACTGGGGGATACTTTGGTTTTTCGCCTTGGGCCAGGCAGGTGGGGATGCAGGTGATTTCGGCATCCCAATTGGGTTGGTGGAAGAAGGCTACGGATTGGCGGCGCGCGGAGCCGGTGGAATCGGGCGGGGGATTTACGACGCGATGCAGGGTGGAGACCCAGCGGTCGTTGGTCCAGCGAGCCATGAGGTCGCCGATGTTGACGATGAAACCGTTGGGGACGGCGGGGACTGGTTGCCATTGTTTTTGAGGGTTGAAGATTTCGAGGCCGCCGGGGGCGGAGTCGGCGCGGAGGATTGTTAGGCTGCCGTAGTCGGAATGGGCGCCCGCGCGGAGTTGGCCGGGCTGGGGTGCGGCGTTTTGCTGCGGGTAGTTGAGGGCGCGGACGGCGCTGATGGGGTCGTTGACGGCGGCGTCGAAGAAATTTTCGGAGAGATTCAGGGCGACGGCGAAGACTTGCATGATTTTTCCGGCGAGGACGCCGAGAGCGCGGTAGTAGTCGGACCAGGTTTGCTCGAAGCCGGAGGGCTCGGCGGGCCAGATGTTGGTGGCGTAGCGAAAATCGGCGAAGGGCTCGTTGCCGGAGTGCGGTGGAAGCGTGAGCGGGCCGATGTTGAAAGTTTCTTTGATGTCGGGCGGGGTATCTTCGCCTTTTGATTTTGCGAGGGCTTCGGATTGGAGCGGGGAATAGCCGTAGGGGTAGCCTTCGTAGCGCATTTTCACGGCTAGCTTTTTTTCGACGGGTAGATCGAAGAAGGCGCGGGCGGAGTTCCAGGCGCGGGTGATGGTTTCGTCGGGGATTCCGTGGCCGGTGATGGCTAGGAAGCCGGTTTGGCGGCAGATTTCGTCGACGGTGTGGCCTAGGGATTTTTTTTCGTTGGGCGTGGCGTTTGCGAATTTTGAAAGATCGAAAACTGGGAAGGTAGACATTTTGTGGGCCTTGGTTGTTATTTTGGTCTGTCTCTGAGCGAACCTTAAGCTAGGGCGGGTTGAGAGTCAATCTCAGTGCGAGGAAGAAAACCGAGGTGTGTGGTTTTGTGCTTGGCGAGGTGGGGTCTGGACTTGATCCGAGGGTGGTGGGTGCGCGAATTTGGTTGTGAGGTCGTCGGAGCACAGGCAGGAGTGCCTGTGCCACTTAGGCGTGATACGATTTGTGTGCTGTTTCGATATTTTATTGTATGACTTTGAGGAGGGGTTGAGATGAAGCAGACGGCTCTTATATTTGCTGCTGTGATTTTGATGGCAGGGGCTGGGTTTGGAATTGGGTTCGCGCATGGAGGGCAGCCGGGTGCGGGTTCAGCGCCCGCGCAATCTGCTACGGCGTCTGGGCCTGACACCGACATTCCGGCGTATCACGCTGCTCCCCCTGCTGGGGCTTTGCCCAATACGCTTGATCCGAAGCAGTTTTCTGATGTGCGGACGCAGAAAATTTATGCGATGGCTGCGAAGGTGAAGCCGGTGCTTTATCAGCAGCCTTGCTATTGCCGTTGCGATCGGGAAGTGGGGCATACGAGTTTGCTGGATTGTTTTGGGGATAATCACGGCTCGATTTGCGACGTGTGCAAAAAGGAAGCGGTGTATAGCTATCAGCAGACGAAGTTGGGGAAGAGTCCTGCTGAGATTCGGGCGGGGATTATGGCGGGGAAGTGGAAGCAGGTGGATTTGGCGAAGTTGGATTCAGCGCCGGCGCCCGGGGGGACGAAGTAGTTTTAATTTAACGATTATTCAGGCCCGCGGAAAAGCCCACGACGAGGAAGGCGTCGTTGTGGCTACCTCAGTTGCACTCCTCGATGATGGATTGGTTCCCTCGAAAACTACTAGCTACGCGACTACCTCGTGGCGGCGCGGGTTTGTGTCAGGAGTTTTGTGCAGGCATAGACCGCGCGCGTGTGCGGCATTGGGACATTGAGGCGGTCACCCAATTCTACGACGGCGCCTACGACGGCTTCGAGTTCGATGGGGCGGCCGGCTTCGAGATCCTGCAACATTGAGGTTTTGTGCTCGCCGACTTTTTCGGCGCCGGCGATGCGCTGGTCAATGGTGATGGGCACTTCGAGGCCAAGTTTCGCTCCCACGGCGATGGTTTCTTCCATGATTCTGCGGACGAGCGCGTTTACATCGGAATCGCGCGCCATTTGAACGAGCGTGGCGCCGGTGAGCGCGCTGATGGGGTTGAAGGCGACGTTGCCGAGAATTTTCACCCAGATTTCCTGGCGGATGCGCGTGGTAACTGGACAGCGCAAGCCCGCAGCAATCAGAGCTTCGGCGATTTGGCGGCTTCGATCGGAGCGTGTGCCGTCCGGCTCGCCGAGCGAGATGCGATTGCCTTCGGTGTGGCGTACGACGCCAGGCTCGACGATGTCGGTGGCGAAATAGACGATGGAGCCCAGGACGCGGCGCGGTTCGATCGCGGCTGCGATGATGCCGCCGGAGTCGACGCGTTCGAGATGCATGCCCTGGTGCTCGCCGCCCCAGCCTTGAAAAAACCACCAGGGAATGCCGTTTTGTGTGCCGACGACGGCGGTGTCTGGGCCGAGGACGGGTTGGAGTTGCGGGGCGAGTTGCGTCAGGCCGTGGGCTTTCACGCCGAGGAAAACAACGTCAACCGGGCCGACATCTTCGAGATTCGCGGCAATTTTTGGATGCGCTTCGAAATCGCCGTCAACACTTTTCACGCGCACTCCATGCTCTTGCATGGCGCGCAGGTGGGGACCGCGTGCGAACAGCGTGACGTCCTGGCCGGCACGGGCCATGTAGGCTCCCATGTAGGCGCCGATTGCGCCGGCACCGGCGATGAGGAATTTCATGCGCTAAGGCTCGGGATTGTTGGGGTGCTTAGGGTTTTTCCGCGCACGTGAAATCAGCGAGAGGCTCGCGGAAATACTTTACCACTAGTGGACCGGGCGAGGAGCCGCGCGAGTGGGCCAATCCTGGGGCGCGAATTCGACTCCCCAGAAGTGCGGGCTGGGAGAAAGAAATTCGACGCCAATGCGAGTCCCTTTTTCGGACGTGTCGCCGAGGTAGACGACGCGGCAATCTTGCTCTTCTTCCGTAGCCGGGTTTATGAGCACCAACTCCGCTCCAACTTTGAGCTCAGCCTGCAAGTAAAGAAGACCGCCGTGGGCGTTGATCACGATGGTCTGGCTGGTTTCCTGAAACTTTTTCCCGAGCAGATCTCTACCTGCAGCGCGCACAGCAATGCGGGTGAAGACGCGCGAACTGCGTCGCTGGCCGCCTTGGGGTTCTGTCTCTAGCATCATACAAATATCGTGCAACGCGCAGGAAACGGAGTCAACGCCCGGAAACGTCGAAGTGTCCAAAAACACAGCCTAAATAGCTTGCTGAAATTGAGTAAGGTTCCTAAAATGACGTGTTTGTTTTTTCGGAGTTGCGGGCGGCTAACTCGAGCCGTTTGAGCTGTTCCTGGCAGATCAAAAGAACTTGGGGGCCCAGCATGAACCTGACTGATTATATCGATTCGAAGCGTGACGAAAATCTGAGCGAGTTGAAGGAATTTCTGCGGATTCCCAGCGTCAGCACAAAAAGCGAACACAAGCCGGATGTGGAACGCGCGGCGCAGTGGGTGGCGGGGAAATTGCGCGGCGCGGGGCTTGAAAATATCGAGATTGTTCCCACAAAAATGCATCCGCTCGTATACGGGGAATCGCTGCGTGCCCCGGGAAAGCCCACCGTACTTTTTTATGGGCATTACGATGTGCAGCCGGCTGAGCCGCTGGAACTGTGGACGAGTCCTGCATTCGAACCGACTGTGCGTGACGGAAATCTTTTTGGACGAGGCACGGCCGACGACAAAGGCCAGGTGCACATTCATCTGAAGGCGCTCGAGGCGTTGCTGAAAACCTCCGGAACTCTTCCGCTGAACGTGAAAGTGATGATCGAGGGGGAGGAGGAAGTCGGAAGTGTGAACCTTTGGGAATTTGTGCAGAAGAACCGCGATCGACTGAAGGCCGATGCGCTCGTGGTTTCCGATACGTCGATGCTTGCCAAAGGCGTGCCTTCGATCACGTATGGGCTGCGCGGGCTAAATTATTACCAGATCGAACTTACGGGACCGGCGCAGGACCTGCACTCGGGAGTCTTCGGCGGAGCGGTCCCGAACCCGTTGACGATTTTGTGCGAAACCATCGCGAAGCTTCACGACAAGAATTTTCGCGTGACGGTTCCGGGATTTTACGACGATGTGGCAGGGCTTTCGAAGCAAGAGCGCAAAGCTCTTAATTCACTTCCCTGGAAAGAAAAAGAATTTCGAAAGACGGTAGGCGCACCCGGGCTTCACGGGGAGAAGGGATTTACGATCGTCGAGCGCTTGTGGACGCGTCCTACGCTTGAGGTGAATGGAATCTGGGGCGGGTACATGGGCGAAGGGGCGAAGACCGTAATTCCATCGAAAGCCTATGCGAAAATTTCGACGCGGCTAGTACCCAAGCAGGAGCCGGCGAAAATTGCGAAGCTCGTCGAGAAGCACATCCGCAAGCTGCTGCCGAAATCAGTGACCTGCAAGTTCGAAGTGTTGAGCACGGGGAAGCCGTGGGTGGCGCCCTATTCGAATCCCATTTTTCAGAAAGCGATCCACGCGCTGGAATCAGGTTTTGGAAAGAAAGCGGTGTTTATTCGCGAGGGCGGTTCGATTCCGTTCGTGACGCAGATGCACGACACCTTCAAAGTGCCATGTGTGCTGATGGGCTTTGGGCTTCCCGACGAAAACGCGCATGCGCCCGACGAGCACATCGCGCTCGAGAATTATTTCGGCGGCATCAAAGCGGTGGCGCTTTTCTACCAGCAACTTGCGGCGCACTAAAAAACTCCAAAAGTGACGGTAGCGAGAAACACCCGTATTTCCGGGCTTTTTCGCGCTTTTTGCTTGCGTTCGAGGAGGAGTGCGGCTATAGTCCCACGCGGCATCCTGGGACGCCGGGGCCAACCGCAAATAAAATCCGAGGAGGAAAAGGTAACTCGATGGCAAACCCGATGAGCAAGTCGAAGATCATTGCGTACATGACTGAGAAGGTCAGCACCAAAGACAAGCCGGTGTCAAAGAAGCAGGTGGTCTCCTTTTTTGACGAACTATTCAACCTGGCTGTAAAAGAAGCGAAGTCCGCCGGAAAATTCGTGATTCCCGGTATCGGCCGCGCCGTGAAGGCGCACCGCAAGGCTCGCATGGGCCGCAATCCGGCCACTGGCGAGGCCATTAAGATCAAGGCCAAGACAGTTGTGCGCTTGCGCGCAGCGAAAGCATTTAAAGACGCCGTTTTGAAGTAGTTAGGCCCGGCGCACAGATTCGAGGTGGAACCCTCAAGCACGCCCGGTGCGAAAAACGGACCGGAGGCTTGGGGGTTTTGTCTTTTCTGGCGGCATTTACAGCAATTCATATGGATATAGGCGTGAAAAACCCAATGAAATGCGGGGGAAAATGAGTTCGCGGCATTGGGATGCGGAACGCGCTGAAGCGTACGCTCAATTCCACTACGATTTCCCCGAGAGAACGCTGGCCGGAAAGACGGTGGTGGTTGCGGGCGGGACGGGCGGGCTTGGTGCGGCCACTGGTTCGCTTCTTCTGCGAGAAGGGGCACATCTAATCGTAGGGTATCGCAAGGATCGCGAGCGCGCTGCGAGGCTTTCGAAAGCGATGGGCGAGCAGTACGGGGCGGATTTGGAGTTTATAGAGGGCGACCTCGCGTCGTCTGAAGTTCGCGGCAGGTACATCGAAGCCTGCCAGAAGGCCTCGGTGACTTTCGCAGGAGTGGCGATTTTTCCGGGCGATCCAGCTCGAGTGGTTTTCGAAAAGCTTGATCGCGACACGCTGATTGCTTCGCTGGAAGTGAATTATGTGGGTCCAGTGCTGCTTGCGAAGGATTTGGCGCAGGTGATGGAGGGGAGCGGCTCCGGAGGCAGTGTCGTGCTGCTTACTACGATGCAGGCGCATGCGGCGTTTCCGGGCAGCCTGAATTATGGCGCGCCCAAGGCAGCGCTCGCGCATGCCGCGAAGATTCTTGCGCAACAGTGGAATCGTGTAAGGGTGAATGTGGTCGCGCCTGGCGCCACGATTTCGGGAATGGCGGCGGGGAGCGTGCAATCGGGGAAATACGATCGTTACGTTGAGAGCGGTGCGATTGAGCGCTTTGGGCGAGCGGAAGATGTGGCGCGCGCCGTTCGATTCTTTTTGGAACCGGATAATTACATCACGGGTCAAACGCTGGTGGTGGACGGCGGCCTGACTCTGCGGCGCGATCGAGGGTAGTTACCGGGATGCTCCCGGACTTTCATGCGCGAACACTCAGGACTTCTTACCGATCTTTACGAACTTACGATGGCGGCCGGCTACCTTCAGACCCGTTTCGCGGCGCGCGCCACTTTCGAATTGTTCGTGCGGAATCTTCCGCCGCAGCGGAATTATCTGGTTGCCGCGGGGCTCGAACAGGCTCTTGAATTTCTCGAGCATGTGAATTTCAACGACGAAGAGATTGCCTACCTTCGCTCCCATCACGTTTTTCAGTATATCGGGCCGGAGTTTTTCGATTATCTGCGCACGTTCCGCTTCACCGGCGACGTTTGGGCGGTTCCCGAGGGCACGCTTGTTTTTCCCGGTGAGCCGATGTTGCGAGTTTCCGCACCCATCATTGAAGCGCAGATCATGGAGACGTATTTGCTCGCGACGCTGGCATACCAAACGATGATTGCGAGCAAAGCTGCGCGCGTGGTGACGGCGGCGCAAGGGCGGCGCGTCGTGGAGTTCGGTGCGCGCCGCGCTCACAGCGCACAGGCGGGGTTATTTGCAGCGCGGGCGGCGGCGATCGGCGGAGCTGTGGGAAGTTCCAACGTGCTCGCGGGACAGCAATTTGGCGTCTACACGTATGGAACCCAGGCGCATTCCTGGGTGATGGCGCACGATGATGAGGCGGACGCGTTCGCGCATTTTCTCGACGCGTTTCCGGAGCGCGCGTTTTTGTTGCTCGACACATACAACGTGCACGACGCGGTGAAGAAAATTATTCGCATGGGACGAAAGCCTGCGGGCGTTCGCCTTGATAGCGGCGACGTGGCGAAAGACAGCCAATGGGTGCGGCGAGAGCTGGATAAGGTGGGCTGGCAGGACGTGCGGATATTTGCTTCGGGTGATCTGGATGAATATGAGATTGCTAGGCTGCTTGGTAAAGGCGCTTCGATCGATTCGTTTGGGGTGGGCTCGGCGCTGGCAACTCCCAGCGATGCGCCTCTTTTGAATCTGGTTTACAAACTTGTGGAAGTGGATCGCGCGGGGAAGATTCAGGGCGCGGCGAAACTCACGGAAGCAAAGGTAACCTATCCGGGGCGCAAGCAAGTGTTCCGATATTCGAATCGTCGCGGGGAATTCGAAGAGGATAAGATCGCGCTCGAAGGCGAGCCGGCAAATGGCGGCACGCCGTTGCTCGCGCCGGTAATGCGGGAAGGGCGCCGCACACTTCCGCCAGAGCCGATCAGCGCCCTGCGCGATCGCTGCGTCGCGGGTCTTGCGCATCTTCCCGAGCGCTACCGGCGAATCGATAAGCGCGCGGAATATCCGGTGCGATACAGCAAACAATTGGAAAAGCTGCTCGACAAGATCCGCAAGCGCGTACGGCGCTCGGCACCAAAATGACAACCGCGGCGCGAAAATGAGGGGATTGAAGATCGTGTGATGGCGACTGCGTCACGTAAAATCGTTTTTTGGGAAGTGGACGCGCAGCAGGACTTCATGCTGCCCGGCGGGAAATTGTATGTTCCGGGCGCCGAGAAAATCATTCCGAATATCAAGCGGCTTGTGGACGCTGCGCAGAAGAGCGGGATTTTTTTGGTGTCGAGCGCATGCGCGCATGCTGCGAACGATCCCGAATTTGCGAGTTTCCCTCCTCATTGTATTCGAGGGACGGAAGGCGCCCGCATTGTCACCGAGGGGCTAGCGAATGATTATTTGGTCATTCCGAATAGCGCGAACCTCGGGCTTCCGTCTGATTTATTTGGATATGAGCAGATCGTGATCGAAAAGCAGGAGCTGGATGTCTTCAGTAATCCGCATACAAACGAAATCGTCGAGCGCCTTGGTGCCGACGCGACGTATGTGGTGTTCGGCGTCGTGACGGAATACTGCGTGCATTTTGCTTCAAAGGGATTGCTGGACCGTCGGCGCAAAGTTTTTGTTGTCGAAGATGCGATCGAAACGGTGAAAGCGGAAGAGGGCGCTCGCGCTCTCAGTGAATTGGATGCGATGGGCGCTCGTCTTGTGACGACGGGCGAAGCGATTCGAATAGTGGAAACCGCTTCAGCAGATGGCTCTCGCCCGTAGACAAAATCCAAATCGTGCCGAATCTGCGGAAGATTCTAGCGATCAACGTGTTTCGCGCTGGCAGCGGAGTAACGCTCGCCTGCAACTTCTTCCGGGGGCACGGCGTCCTCTAGTTCGGCGACTTCGGCGTCATTCAGAACGGTGTCCGCGGCATTTTCTCGAGGCGAGATTTGCAATGCGCGCAAAGTTCTTGCTGTAGAATGAAGCTGCGGCTGAGCTGAGTCGAGGATTTTTTGAATGCCTGTGATGCGCAACGTGCTGGGTGTGCTGTTAGCGGGGGGGCAGGGCGAGAGGCTTTGGCCGCTGACCCGCGACCGCGCCAAGCCGGCGGTGCCGTTTGGCGGCGTGTATCGCATCATTGATGTGACGCTTTCAAATTGCCTGAACAGCGATCTCCGCCGCGTATTTGTTCTCACGCAGTATAAAGCTTTGAGCCTCAACCGCCACGTGCGTCGCGGGTGGTCTGTGCTGATGGGTCTTGGCGAATTCATCGAAGTGCTGCCGCCGCAGATGCGCGTCTCGCAACACTGGTATCTGGGCACGGCGGACGCTGTGTATCAAAATATTTATTCGATCGGCAGCGAGCAATCGAACTACGTCTTCATTTTGTCGGGCGACCACATCTACAAAATGAATTACCAGAAAATGCTCGAGCAGCACATTGCTGCGGGCGCGGATGTGACTGTCGCGACGCTGGAGATCGATGCGGCGGAAGCGGCCAAGCGGTTTGGGGTGATTGAAACTGACCGGGACTGGCGGATTGTTGGATTCGAGGAGAAGCCGGCACATCCGAGGGTCTCGCCGATTCATCCCGGCAAAGTGAATGCGTCGATGGGCGTGTATCTTTTCAATACGCAACTGCTCGTGCCGATGCTGATTGCCGATGCGGAGGATCCCACTTCGTCGCACGATTTTGGAAAGGACGTGATTCCGCGCATCATCAGCAAATATCGCGTTTTCGCCTACAACTTTCAGGACGAAAATAAAAAAGAAACATCTTACTGGCGCGACGTGGGAACGATTGATGCGTACCATGAGGCGAACATGGACCTCGTGTCCGTGTCGCCGGTTTTCAATCTTTACGACAAGAGCTGGCCCTTGCACACCTGGCAGCAGCAGTATCCGCCGGCGAAGTTCGTGTTTGCCGATCCGGAGCGCATGGGGACGGCGGTGGATTCGACGGTATGCGGCGGCTCGATTATTTCCGGAGGCCGCGTGGAGCGCTGCATTTTGGGTTATGACGTGCGCGTGAACAGCTATAGCGAAGTGGAAGACTCGATCATTTTCAACCACGTGAATGTGGGACGCAGCTGCCGCATTCGGCGCGCGATCATAGACCGTCACGTCAGCATCCCCGAGGGTACTGTGATCGGTTACGACGCTGAGGCCGATCGCGCTCGCTTTTCCGTAAGCGAAAATGGCGTTGTGGTGGTGGTCCGCCCTGAATCGATGCTTGAGGAACCTGAATAGCTTTCCTGAATTGTCTTGAGACCAAGCTGATCGATGTCCTTTGAATCCCGATTTGGCCAAGCTGCCGACGCATACCAGACATATCGGCCCGATTACCCGGAAGAAATCTTTCGGCGGATTCTTGCATGGATTCCGACGGACAACCGCAATTGCGCGATTGACCTCGGAGCTGGAACCGGAAAGGCCGCGCACGAGCTCACGAAATCGTTTCGAGAAGTGATTGCGATCGAGCCCGATTTGCTGATGGTCGAAAAACTTCGCGAAACCGCCTCTCGAGCAACGATCATTCAGCTCACCGCCGAGGAGTACGAACGGGAGCAATCCAGCGCCGACCTGACTAATTTCGCGCAATCGCTTCACTGGATGGATGTTCCGCGCGTGCTTGGAAAGTGCATCGGCTGGCTTCGCCCCGGCGGAATATTGGCTGTCTATGGTTTTGGTCTCCCGGAAGCCGTCGAGCCGGTTCGCGAGATTGTGCGGCTCGAATTACGCGAACACTGGAGTGCGTATCGTGACGAGCGGCTGCGACGCAAACATTTCCCGCAATGCCTGGTCCACGAGCAAACGGGCATTCGCTTGGTGGAAGACGTGGAGCTTTCTCATTCGTGCAGAATGACGCCGGGTGAGTTCGCAGGCTTCTGGCGCTCGACTTCGTACGGCGGCGCTTATGGCAGGTCTCTCGGCGACCCGGAAGGATATTGGCAGGAACTCGAATCGCGCTTTCGCACAGCATGGAAGGAAGATAAGATTCCGGTGGATTTCAAACCGTACCTACTGATCGCGCGCAAGGAGCAGTAATGGCGTCCAAAATCATTTCCGTGCACGGCCGCGAAATACTGGATTCGCGTGGCAATCCTACGGTGGAGGCAGATGTTCGTTTGGAAGGCGGCGCGCTTGGCCGCGCGGCGGTGCCGTCGGGCGCTTCAACCGGCGACCATGAAGCCAACGAACTTCGCGACGGCGACAAATCGCGTTATTTGGGCAAGGGAGTTCTGAAAGCGGTCGGAAACGTGAACGGTGAAATTGCGAAAGCGGTGGCCGGCATGGATGCGTCTGACCAGCGAGCGCTCGATCGCCGAATGATTGAGGCTGATGGAACGCCGAACAAATCGAAACTGGGCGCGAACGCGATCCTGGCGGTTTCAATGGCTGCGGCGCGTGCGGCGGCAGTGGCTGCCGGGCAGCCGCTCTACAAATATCTCGCGCGCTATTCGAGTGACACGTCCGCGAACATTCTCCCAGTGCCGATGATGAACATTCTCAATGGTGGCGCGCACGCGGATAATTCGGTGGACGTGCAGGAATTCATGGTGATGCCGCTGGGCGCGCCGAGCTTTCGCGAGGCGCTGCGTTGGGGCGTTGAAGTGTTTCACAATTTGAAGGCGGTGCTGAAGAAAAACGGCTACTCGACGGCTGTGGGAGACGAAGGTGGGTTCGCGCCGAATCTGAAGTCGAACGAAGAGGCGCTGGAGCGGGTGCTCGAAGCGATCACGGCAGCCGGTTACAAGCCCGGCGAGCAGATTTCCATCGCGCTTGATCCGGCGGCGAGCGAGTTTTATGACCGCGACACGAAGAAATATGTTTTCAAGAAATCAGATAAGTCGCAGCGCAGTTCGGAAGAAATGGTGAAATTCTGGGAAAGGTGGGTGCGGCAGTATCCGATCGTCTCAATCGAAGATGGGCTTGCGGAAAATGATTGGGACGGGTGGAAGATCCTAACGCGCGATGTTGGAAAAAAACTTCAACTCGTAGGCGACGATGCGTTCGTGACGAATCCAAAGATTTTTTCGCGCGGTATTGCCGAGGGCATTGCGAATGCAATCCTGATCAAGCTGAATCAGATTGGAACCGTGAGCGAGACGATCGAGGCTGTCGAAATGGCGTGCAAAGCCGGCTATGCGTCGATCATTTCGCACCGCTCGGGCGAAACGGAAGACGCGTTCATCGCGGATTTTGCAGTGGCGATGGGCTCAGGCCAGATCAAAACCGGGTCTGCTTCACGCACCGACCGCGTCGCCAAATATAATCAACTCTTGCGCATCGAAGAGGAGTTGGGCCCGGCCGCCCGCTTTCCAGGCCGCAAGGCTCTCGCAGTGCATTAACCGCGCGGTGAAGGAGTGGGCTCATTCGCACCTACAACCTTGCTATGGTGGGCTTCGGAAACGTGGGCAAGGAATTCGTGCGCCTGCTTCTCGCAAAACGCGCGGAGCTTCGCGATCGTTACGATATCGACTGGCGCATCACGGGAATCGCGTCGCGGCGGATCGGTTGGATCGCGGATTGCAACTCCCTTGATCCCGAAGCGCTGCTCGCTCATCAATTTCCGGTGTTTCCTGCGTGGAAAACGCCGCACAGCCTGCATCAGTGGCTTGCGACTGCCGATCCGCAGGTTTTCTTTGAAGCGTCTTCGCTCGACTGGCGGAGCGGCCAGCCCGCGACCGACCATTTGAAAGCGGCGCTCGAATCCGGCGCTCACGCGATCAGCGCCAACAAAGGCCCGATCGTGCATGCGTATCGTGAGCTCCGCGATCTCGCGAAAGCCCGGGGTCGCAAGTTTCTTTTCGAATCCACGGTGATGGACGGCACCCCGATTTTCTCGATGTTTCCACATTCGCTTCCCGCGGTTGAGTTTCGCGGTTTTCGCGGGGTGCTAAACGCGACCACGAATGTGGTACTCACGGAAATGGAGAAGGGTCTTACGCTCGACGAAGCGGTGAAAAGAGCGCAGGAAATCGGTGTGGCGGAAACGGATCCGTCCGCCGATCTCGACGGCTGGGACGCTACGGTGAAAGTAGCCGCGCTCGTCATCGTGCTGATGGGCGTTGATATCAAGCTCGAGGAGATTGAACGCACCGGGATTCGCAATCTCTCGCCGGAAGAAGTTCGCGCCGCGCGCGATTCCGGGATGCGCTACAAACTAATTTGCCGGGCAGAACGCACTGCGAGCGGCGTCCGCGCCAGCGTTAAACCTGAGCAACTGCCGCTTACCGATCCGCTCGCGCTTCTCGACGGCACTACTTCGGCCGTGCGCTTTGACATGGATGTTTTCGGTCTCTCGATCATCGAACACAAAGCTTCGGTGATCGCGACGGCTTATGGACTGCTTGGCGATTTCATTCGCGCAGTGGCGAACCCGTCGTAAACTACGAGCGCCGAAATGAACGCATCGACAGCACAACAAGCGCCCCCTGCACCGCTCGATATTAACTGGGTGCGAGCGCAATTTCCTTCGCTGAAGGTCGCAGTAGGGAGCCATCCCGCCGCATTTCTCGATGCCCCTGCTGGCACGCAAGTGCCTCAGCGCGTGATCGATGCTTTTCGCGAATACTTTGAAACGTCGAACGCGAACACGGTGGGACAGTTCCTTACGAGCCGCCGAACCGACGAGATGATTGCAACGGCGCGCGGCGCAATGGCAGATCTGTTTAATTGCACGTCCGACGAAGTGTTTTTCGGCCCCAACATGACGACGCTTACGTTTGCGCTCGCGCGTGGAATTGGCCGCGACTTAAGACCGGGCGACGAGATTGTGGTCACCACGCTGGATCACGACGGCAACGTGGCTCCGTGGCGTGCTCTTGAAGACATCGGCATCGTCATACGCCAGGTGGACATCCACGAACCGGACTGCACGCTCGACATGGATGATCTGCGCAGCAAAATTACTTCACGCACGAAACTTGTGGCAGCCGGCTACGCTTCGAACGCCGTTGGCACCATCAACCCAGTGGCCGAAATTGTTCGCCTGGCGCATGAGGCAGGCGCGCTTGCATTCGTCGACGCCGTTCATTACGCGCCGCATGGCTTGATCGATGTTCGAGCGCTCGATTGCGACTTTCTCGCCTGCTCGCCATACAAATTCTTCGGCCCGCACATGGGCTGCATTTACGGCAAGCGCGAACTGCTCCTGCGATTCCAGCCGTACCAGGTTCGCCCCGCGCCGGCCTATTTGCCGGACCGCTGGGAAACCGGCACGCAAATTCACGAGGGATTGGCAGGCGTGACGGCTGCGATTGATTATCTTGCGGATTTGGGCCGGCACGTGGATTCGACTGCGCCAGCGGACCGACGCGCGGCTCTCGTCAGCGCGTATCGAACGATCCGCCAGCATGAAATGGCGCTTGCGACACGCATGATCGTGGGCTTGCTCGAAATTCCCGGCGTGCGATTTTACGGAATCTCAAATCCCGCGCGCTTTGACGAGCGCTGCCCGACGGTGGCCGTGCGCGTGAAAGATCTGACGCCGCTCGCCTGCGCGAAATTTCTCGGCGATCGCGGCATCTTTACGTGGGACGGCAACTACTACGCTCTAAATCTTACCGAACGCCTTGGCGTGGAAAAAACAGGTGGCCTGCTTCGTATCGGCCTGGTGCATTACAACACCGCCGGAGAAGTAGACCGCCTGCTGGCCGCGATGCGTGAACTCGCATCGTCCGCCTAAGCCACTACGAAGAGTTCTACGTGTTGATGTCTTGTTTGGCTTCGAGCCGCCGGATTTGTCCCTCGACGAAGTCCTTTGTTCCGTCGGCGGGCGCGCCCGCTAACGCGATCTTCGCTTCTTTCAGTGCGTTGTCGTAGTCGCCTTGCGCGCTATAAACTCGCGCCATTCCGAAATGGCTGATCCAGTCATTCGGAAACTTCTTCTCATTGGCACGGTATGCGGCCCAAGCTTCATCCAGCTTCTTCGCGCGCTGGAGCTGGCGGGCGTATGTGTACGATTGAGTTGCATTAGCCCTGGCTAGCGCTTCGGTGCGGAATTTCGCCGCTTCTTCTTTGCGTCCGAGCAGATCCAGAACCTGCGACTTGGTCATCAGGTTTTCGTATCGCTCTTCGACGGCGATTGACTTGTCTGTGTAGACGAGCGCTTCCTCCAAATCTATCTTGGTGTTCACGAGATAGTCGGCCGCGTCATTCCATCCGTCCCAGGTGTACTGCGCCAGCCCGCGGAGATGCTTGCGCATATTCTGCTCGACCACTTCATTCACGTTGACCGCCGCTTTGAAAGGCACTGCGACCTTGTCCCATTGCATCGTGATGACGGAAGAGTCGGGCTTGAGATCGTCGAATTCGTAGGTGAGCGCTTCCGTAAATTCTGATGCTTGCGGTTTCACAGTGACGCGCAATGCGTCTTCCTTCTGGTCATAAGTGAAGCTGCCCCAGGAAGCGTTCGCCTTGGAGAAAATAACCGTCCATTCGTTTTCGCCCGGAATCATGTGCAGGCCATAGGTACCGGCATCCAGCGGTTTCCCCTCGATCGTGACGGGATCGCTGAACGCGATCGTCGTGTTCTCGTTCGCGCCGGCGCGCCAGACTTTTCCATAAGCTTCGAGGCCGCCAAAAACCTTGCGGCCATTTACCAGCGGGCGTGAATAGTTGATCGTAATGTTGGTCACGCCGATCCGCTGCACTACCTCTGCGTGCTGGCTTGGCCGCGGCAGGTCGTCAATGGCGGATTGTGCGCGACTCGCTACGGCAACGAACAAAATGCCGAGAAGCAACGTGATACGCCGAACTCTTCCCATTGGAATCTCCTGTTTAAATTACTCAGCCTGATTCCTCACAAAGACATCAACCTGTCTCATCGTGCTTCTTCTGGCTGGCTTAGACGTATGGCGGCCACTCTCCGTAAGCAATTAGAAATATCCGGCGGCGTTGCTACGCCCCTTGCATTCATTCTTTCTCGTGCTAGCCTACCTCCGCGATCATGGCTAAACGACCGAAACCAATCATTCTCACTGTGCTTGACGGCTGGGGCTTCCGCACCGAAACCAAGGGAAACGCCGTCGCTCTTGCGCGCAAGCCCAATTACGACCGGCTCATCGCGGATTTTCCAAACACGCTGATCCACACATCTGGGCCATTTGTCGGATTGCCCGAAGGGCAGATGGGCAATAGTGAGGTGGGCCATTTGAATATGGGCGCCGGGCGTATCGTGCATATGGACATCACCCGCGTCGACGCGCTCATCGCGAGCGGTGAGCTCGTCCGCCAACCGCTGCTTCTCGAAGCGATGCAACGCGGCCGCGAGCGGGAGCTTCACCTTATCGGATTGGTGAGTGACGGCGGTGTCCACTCGCACATCGAGCATCTGTTCGCGTTGCTGCGGATGGCCCGCGAGAATAAAGTTGAGCGCGTTTTTGTCCACTGCTTCATGGACGGGCGCGACACCCCGCCCAACAGCGGCATCGATTTTCTGCGCCAGCTCGAGCAGAAAATGCGCGAGTACGGAGTTGGGCAAATCGCAAGCGTCAGCGGACGTTACTACGCCATGGATCGCGATAATCGCTGGGAGCGCATCGAGAAGGCGTATCGCACGATGGTGCACGGCGATGCGGAAACGAAATTCAGCGATCCAATTACGGCCGTTCGCACGAGCTACGAAAAGGGCGTTACCGACGAATTCATCGTGCCTGCCGTCATCACCACGGAAGCCGTCCTGGGAGAGCCCTCAGCGCCCCGCGGATTGATTCGCGACGATGACGCCATTATTTTCTTTAACTTCCGCGCTGACCGTGCGCGCCAGATCACGCGCGCACTCGTCGAGCCCGACTTCGACAAATTCCCGGATCCTGCGCGCCCGAAAAATCTGAAATTTGTCGCCATGACGCAGTACGAAAAAACCTGGCCCTGGCTCCAGTACATCATCGGGCCCGAAAAACTTGAGCACATCCTTGCAAATGTGTTTGCCGAAATGCAGTACAAGAATCTTCGCGTAGCTGAAACCGAAAAGTACGCGCACGTCACATACTTTTTTAATGGTGGCGTGGAGAAGCCGTTCGGCGGCGAAGAACGAGTGCTCGTGCCGTCGCCGAAGGTTCCTACCTACGACCTTAAGCCGGAAATGTCTGCGGCGGGAGTTGCTGACGCGGTTGTCCAGGCCGTCGAAAAAGGCGATTTCGACGCCATTATCATGAACTTCGCAAATGCGGACATGGTTGGCCATTCTGGAAAGCTAGAGGCGGCGATCAAAGCTTGCGAAACAGTGGACGCCTGTATTGGCACAATTTTCCAGGCTTTGCGTCCCCGTGGTGGCGCGTGGATCATCACCGCCGATCACGGCAATGCGGAGACGATGATCGATCCCGTCACCGGCGGCCCTCACACGTATCACACAACAAATCCTGTACCGTTCATCCTCATCACCGAAGACGGCCGCTTGCAGCTCAGCCCCAACGGTTCGCTTCGCGACATCGCGCCCACGCTGCTCGGCGTCCTCAGCCTGCCCTCGCCGCCTGAAATGACGGGCCGGGATTTGCGTGTCACGCGGCGATGATCCGCACGTCGCCGACTGACACCAAACTGCTAATCTGCGTCTGGCACGCATTTGCTCTATGGAATCCGCCACTCGAAATGCCTAAGCGGATCCGCGCGCGGTGGCCAGAAATGCGAGTTGTCCATCTCCCGCACTACGACCGCATACTCGATGAGCTTCCAGATGCCGACATCTTTGTCGGCTTCTCCTTGCGGCCTGAACAATTTGCGCAGGCGCGGAAACTCAAATGGCTTCACTCGACAGCCGCCGGCGTCGGCCAGCTGATGTACCCCGAGTTGCGAAACAGCGGCATAGAGGTTACCAACGCGAGCGGAGTCCACCGCACCCCGATGGCTGAGCACATTCTCGGTACTCTCATCGCGCTCGCGCGGCGTTTTCCCGACTGCCTTCGCTATCAGCAACAAGCGCGCTGGGCGCAGCAGGAATTGTGGAATGCCCCTGTTCGTCCGCGCGAACTGCGCGGACAAATTCTGCTTTTCATCGGGTTCGGTGCGATTGGTCAAGAAGTCGCAAAAATCATACGGCCGCTAGGAATGCGTGTTTGGGCCGTGACGCGCTCCGGACGCGCCCCAGAAGGCCTCGCCGAGCAAGTTTTTCCAGCTTCCAAGCTCGACGAGGCGTTGCCTCAAGCAGATTTCGTCGTCCTGGCCGCGCCGGAAACGCCCGAAACACGCAAGATGATCGGGCCGCGCGAGTTCGCGCTCATGAAACCCTCAGCCTATTTCCTGAATGTTTCCCGGGGAGCTTTGGTTGACGAGCCCGCATTGATCTCTGCGCTGGCCGAGCTAAAAATCGCAGGTGCCGCGCTGGATGTGGCTTCACAAGAACCTCTGCCGCCGGAGAATCCGCTCTGGAAACTCGACAACGTATTCATCACGCCTCACATGAGCGCCGCGAGCGAGCATCTGTGGGAGCGCCAAACGGATCTGTTGATGGAAAATTTGGAGCGCTGGTTTGCTGGGGACGAGCTTCTGAATCGCGTGGACCTGAATCGCGGCTACTAATCGGCCGCCGAAAACGAAGCAAGCGCAGTCACAGAAAAAATAGCCGCGTCGCGCTGCCTTAACCCTTATATTTTACTGGCTCGCACCGCCAGTGCCGGCCTGCACCCTGGGCGTATAGCCGTTTCGCGCATAGACGTTTACTTTCTTCATCTTGCCCTTCTTGTCGGGCAACTCAAGCAGATTTCCATTTGTGTCCACCGCCTCCACCTTCAGCTTGTGAAACTTCCCGTCGGCAGGTGCAGTCGGCGCGAAACCCATCGAGTATTGACTTCGCAAGAACGCAGATACCTGGCCGAATATTTCAGGCATCTCCCCTTGAAACCGCGGAAACCATGCGTAACCGCCTGTCATCAATCCAAACTGAGTCAATTGATTTTTCGCCTGTAGGTAGCTGACGCCTCCGCCCGTTGGAGTGCGCAAATCGATATCCTCGCCCATGCCGACGGCAAATATCGGCACGTCTGCTTCCTTCAGCCGGTGATACGTCTGATCCAGCGTGTGCTTGCTGAACGTATCGTAACCAGTAGCGAGAAGCAGAATTGCCTTCTTGCCTTTCACACCATTCAATTGGTCAAGCGTCTCAATCACGGCGTCAAACACACATGCCTCGTGAAATCCAGGAACGAACAACTGTGAGATCGCTTGCTGAATCTCGCCTTTGTTTTGTGTGAAATCCACGGTCACTTCGGTCTTGATATCAAATGTCTTAAATGCAACCCAGTCCTTCGGACCAAGGCCTTGCAGAAAACCCCAGGCCCAACTGGCTCCCTTATATCCAAACCATCCCCAAAAGCGCGCGCTATATTCCAGAAGAATCACGACCGTAATCGGCGCCTCGCTCGGCGCAAAGTTTGTCACCTGCTGCGGCTGACCTTCGTCGAGAATCCGGAAATTCTCCTTCTTCAATCCCGTCACAATATTGCCCTCGTGGTCGGTCACCACCGCGTCGATGTTCACCACGTTTGATTCCACCGCGATCGCCACCTGCGGCGCAGGCGCCTGACCCTGCGGACCATTCTGCTGGCCGGTTGGCGGTTTCGCCGGCTCCGGCTGCTGTGCGGGCGCAGCTTTCCCCGGGCCTTCCTGCTGTTGGGCGTACGCCGTCCACGCGCCAGGCGGCACTCCCAGAATCACCACTAATACCGCTACCATCAGCCACTGCACACATTCCTTCGCTCGCATACGCCGTTCCCTCGCAGGTACGTAGGATGCTGCCACGGGCTTACTTGGATGGTCAATTGCAATTCAGAAAACCGAGCCTCAACGGCCCCGGGAAGGCCTTCCGCTGCCGTGCTAAGATGGCTCGCTCGCGTCTCAGTTGCACCGGCATCACCCCGTGGCTGCTAGGTTTTTTTTGCTTTGTCGTTTTCAAACTCATTCGGAGGCAATTGGATGGCGCGGACGGTCGCTCGAATCTCTTTCCTCACGCTCGCCTGCATCGTCTCATTCGCAACGACAAGTTCGGCGCAAACTCGCCGGCAAACGTCATCACGTGCCGTCGCAACTCCGCCTCAAGCGCCTCCGGCCGTTTCTCCGCAGTCGTCCGACCTCTCCAAGCTTGAAAGTGACGCGCTCGGATGGCTGGAAGGTTTGATCCGCATCAACACCACCAACCCTCCCGGCAACGAGCTCGTCGCCGCAAAGTACGTCGCAGACATTCTTCAGCACGAAGGCATTACCGCGCAGATCATCGAGACCACGCCCGGCCGCGGATTCCTCGTCGCTCGGCTATCAGCGACCGCCGTACCCGATCCGTCTCGCGCACTGCTGCTCATGGGTCACCTCGACGTCGTCGGCGTCGACAAAACAAAATGGACCGTTGACCCGTTCGGCGCCGTCGTAAAGGACGGCTATCTCTATGGCCGCGGCGCGATTGACGACAAAGGGATGGCGATCGCGAACCTTGCGGTGTTCATTTCGCTGAAACGCTCCAGTGCCCGCCTCAATCGAGACGTGATCTATCTTGCGGAAGGTGACGAAGAAGCCGGCGGAACAAACGGAATGAAAGTGGCCGTCGAAAAATACTGGGACAAGATTGCCGCGGGGTACGTGATCAATGAAGGTGGTTACAACGTTCTAAAAGACGGCAAAGTGCAGTACATGGCCATACAAGCGAGCGAAAAAGTTTCCGTCAGCGTCGACGTGATTGCAACCGGCGTTTCCGGCCACGCTTCACTTCCGCGAAAAGACAATCCCGTGACGCACCTCGCCGCCGCGATCGCGAAAATCGGAGCCTACGAAACTCCGGTGCAGTTGAACTCCGTCACCCGCGGCTATTTCGAAGGCCTCGCACAGGTGGAAGACGAGGAAACCGCGAAGTGGATGCGCTCGCTCGAGACCTCCGATCGCGGCGAGCACGCAGCGCGTTACCTTTCGAACGAGAATCTGCTCTGGAACGCAATGATGCGCGACACTATTTCCCCCACGATGCTGCAGGCCGGCATTCGGCCTAACGTGATTCCCTCGGAAGCTCGCGGTGTCATCAATATTCGCTTGCTGCCAGGCAACATGGCCACCGCGCTTCTGGCAAAACTTACCCAGCTCGTCAACGATCCGCAGATCCGATTCGAAATACAGCCGGGCGCGGGCGAAGCCGCGCCATCCTCGTCCCTTTCCTCCGACCTGTACGACGAAATCACGCGTGCTACGAAACAGCAGTTTCCCGGCGCTGTCGCGATTCCTTTCATGTCCCCCGGCGCCACCGATTCCTATCCGCTGCGGATGCGCAGCGTTCAGGCTTACGGCTTGATGCCTTTCCCACTCACTGAAAACGATTTCCTTCGGATGCACGCGGATGATGAGCGCATTCCTCTCGAGTCCTTCCGCAAAGGTGTGGATTTTCTCTACACGATTGTCAATGACTTCGCGGTTTCGCGATAATTACATGATGGAACGAAGGGCTAAGATCGTTTGCACGCTCGGACCCAGCAGCTCGACTCCTGAGTTAATCGACAACCTCGTCGGCGCCGGGATGGATGTCGCGCGCCTGAATTTTTCTCACGGGACGCCCGAAGAACACGCTGCCCGCGTCGCGGCCGTTCGTCGCGCTTCCGGACACTACGAAAAATCCGTCGCCGTCATCGCCGATTTGCAGGGCCCAAAAATTCGCACTGGCTCTCTTGAGCGCGGCGTTCCGGTCCAGTTACATTTCGGCCAGAAATTCACGATCACCACGAAAAAAGTCACCGGCACATCCGATGGAGTGAGCACCACCTTTCGCGAGCTCCCGCATTCTGTTCACAAGGGCGACCGAATCCTTGTGAGCGACGGCAACATCGCCATGCGCGTGCTTTCCACGCGCGGCGAAACGGTACTTTGCCAGGTGGAAAACGGCGGCGAGCTTCGCGAGCATCAGGGGATCAATCTTCCGGGCGTAAAACTGAAGATTCCGTCGCTCACGCCCAAAGATCGGCGCGATCTTGCCTTTGCTCTCACGCTCGATGTGAATTACGTGGCGCAAAGTTTTGTGCGCACAGCGGCCGACGTTCGCGTGGCCAAAGCCGCGATTCGCCGCGCCGGCAAGGACATTCCCGTCATCGTCAAGCTCGAAAAACCGGAGGCCATCGACAATCTCGCCGAGATTCTTGCCGTCGCTGATTGCGTGATGGTTGCCCGCGGCGATCTCGGCGTCGAGATGAACCCAGAAAAAGTGCCCGTCGTGCAGAAGCAGATCATCATGCAGGCGCGCGACGCGCTAGTTCCCGTGATCACTGCCACGCAGATGCTCGATTCGATGCAGGAAAATCCGCGGCCCACTCGCGCCGAAGCTTCCGACGTTGCGAACGCCATTTTCGACGGCAGCGACGCCCTCATGCTCTCCGGCGAAACCGCCGCCGGCCGCTATCCGCTCGAATCCGTCCTCATGATGGATCGCATCATTCGCGAAGCCGAAGCCAATGCCACCGAATCGCTGCGCCCCGCACATATCGGCGATCTGCTCATCAGCGAAACGATTGCGGAAGCCATCTGCCACGCGGCCGAAGAATTGAAAATGAAAGCTATCGCTGTCTTCACAGAAACCGGCGGCTCCGCCCGGCTCGTATCCAAATACCGTCCGCGCGCTGCCATAATCGCTTTTTCGCCGAATCAGGATACTCGACGCAAAATGAGCCTTCTCTGGGGCGTGCTGCCTCGCAGCATCAATCGAGTACACGATATCGATAAACTCGCCAAGACCGCCGAGCGCCGCTTGAAGCAGGAAAATCTCGTCAAGGATGGCGATATCGTAGGCGTGATTGCCGGCACGCCGCTCGGCACCCGCGGCTCCACAAACCTGATGCGGCTGGTCCGTATAGGCTGCTAACGTACAACCGTGTCTTCCAGCAGCTTCCGGATCTCCGACGTTCTCGATGCGCGTAAATTCCTGACCGAATTTCTTACGCCGACGCGATTAGCCCGGGCCGAATCGCTCGAGGCAGTTTCCGGCGCCCAGGTCTGGCTCAAACTCGAAATCGAGAATCCTACCGCAACTTTCAAAGTCCGCGGCGCGCTCAACGCCGTGCGTCAGCGCTCGCAACAATCGCGCTTCGATGGCGTCGTCACCAGCAGCACCGGCAATCATGGTGCGGCGATCGCGTTCGCTGCTCGCCAGATGAACCTCAAGTCGCGAATCTATCTTCCCAAAAACCCGAACCCCGTGAAACGCGACAGGATCGCAAAGTTGGGCGCGGAAATTGTCGAAATAGGGAGAGACCTCGACGAAAGTCGCGAGCACGCGGCCAAATTCTCAAAAGAAAGCGGCTGGCCGCTGATTGTGGACGTGGACGATCCCCGTATCGCCGCCGGCGCCGCCACAATCGCCTGCGAGATTCTCGATCAGCAGCCTTCAACCGATGTGATCGTGGTTCCCGTCGGCGATAGCAATCTGATCCGCGGAATCGCGTACGCTGCGAAGCAAATCCGTCCCGCCATTCGCATCATCGGCGTGCAAGCAGAAAAAGCCCCGGCTTACTATCAATCCTGGAAGGCGCACCGCTCGCTCAGCACCGAAACCGCCGACACAATCGCCGATGGACTTGCCACCCGCACAACCACGGAAGACAATGTCAGCCAACTCATCGATCTCGTTGACGACATTCGTCTCGTCTCCGAAGAAGAAATGCTGCGTGCCATAGCGTTTCTGCTCATCAACGAGCACACGGTCGCTGAGCCAGCAGGCGCAGCTGCAACGGCGGCATTGCTAAAATCAGAAAAAGAATTTACAGGCAGGAATGTAGCGCTTCTAGTCAGCGGCGCAAATATCGCTCCGGACGTTCTGCGCCGCGCCGTCGCATTGACATTCTAAGCGGCGAGGTCCAATCGCGAGCTTTAATTTACCCAGTTATCAGGATTCGAAGGCGGTTTATCCCGATGCTCGCGAACATACACTTCGAATTTCTTCTTCAATCGCCGCCGCTGCCAGTCAGACACCGTATTGCGAAACCCATATAAATACGATCCCCGCCGCAAATAGATATATCCCACGAGCATTCCGCCCAGGTGGCACACATGGCTCACGTTGTCGCCGCTCGCTCCAATCGTCGCGAAAAATTCAATCGCCCCCATCACCGCCACAAAAATTCGCATCGACACCGTCACCGGCAGCGGAAACACCCACACCTGCCGGTGCGGCATCACGACCGCGCATGCCAGAAGAATTCCATAGATCGCGCCCGACGCCCCGATCGTCGGCGCCCACGCGCTGCCGTGTCCGTGCGGATCGATAATCAATTTCACGATCACGTTGATGATTCCCGCGCCCACGCCGCACAGGAAAAAATAAATATAAAATTTCCGCGCGCCCCACATCCGCTCTAAGTCCGCGCCGAACATCGCCAGGTAGAGAAGGTTGAACAGAATGTGCAGCACGCCCGCATGCAGAAACAGATACGTGAAAGGCTGCCAGATCCGGAATCCAAACACAGCCGCATACGGAACCAGCCCAAACCACGTTTCCCAGAATCGAGCTCCACTCTGTCCAAAAAGCAGCTCCGAGAGTTTCTGCAGCACAAACACAGAAACGCACGCGATGCAGATCGTCTTGATAGCAGGCGGGAAATACTCAGTCAGGTCAAACCGATGGCCATATCCGCGGCGGAAAACAGGGCTCACAGTCCACCAAGTCTAAAGCGTCAGCCCACCCGAGTCAAAGTCACAAAGCCGCAAAGCCGCAAAGCCGCAAAGCGCAAAGACCACGAAGGGTCGAGGACGACACACGCGAAGCCTAGTTGTTAATCCCCATCTGCGTCAGGAAATATGCGTAATCGAACGCCGTCTCTTTCAACCGGTCGTATCGCCCAGACGCTCCGCCATGCCCCGCCGGACTCATATTCGTCAGCAGCAAAGTATTGTGGTCCGTGCGCACCGCGCGCATCTTCGCCACATACTTCGCCGGCTCCCAATACATCACCTGGCTGTCATTAAAAGAAGTCTTCACCAGCATGTTCGGGTAAGCCTTCGCCTCAATGTTGTCGTATGGCGAATACGTAATCATGTAATCGAACGCAGCCTTTTCCTTCGGATTGCCCCACTCTTCAAATTCCGGCACGGTCAGCGGCAGCGATTCGTCCAGCATCGTATTGATCACGTCCACAAACGGAACCCCCACCAGCGCCGCGTGAAACAAATCTGGCCGCATATTCAGCACCACGCCCATCAGCAGCCCGCCCGCGCTTCTCCCTTCAATCACCAACCGGTCCTTCGACCCGTATCCCTGCGCCAGCAAATACTCGGCGGAAGCAATAAAGTCCGTAAAAGTATTTTTCTTGTTCATCATGCGCCCCGCGTCGTGCCACGCCTTCCCCATCTCGCCGCCGCCACGAATATGCGCCACAGAAAACGTCACGCCACGATCCACCAGGCTGAAGATGTTCGAATTGAAGTTGATATCGTACGCGTAGCCATAAGAGCCGTAGCCGGTTAGATACAGCGCGCCTTTTCCATCGAGTTTCTCGCCTTTTAAATGCACAAGCGAAATCGGAATCTTCACGCCGTCCGGAGCAGTCGCATAAATCCGCTCCACCTGATAATGCCCGCGATCATAGCCCGGCACTTCCTTCTGCTTCAGCAACACGGAAGCGCCGCTGGCCATGTCGTACTCATAAACCGATGGCGGCGTAATAAACGACTGATAGCCATAGCGAATTTTGGTTACGTCGTATTCCGGATTAATGTAGCCATAGCTCAAGTAAGCAGGTTCAGGAAACTCGATCCGTTGCGACTTCCCGCTCTGCAAATCGGTGACGCGAATCTGCGGCAAACCATCCTGGCGTTCATAGGAAACGTAGTAGTTCTTGAAGAAGTCCACGTCCCTCAACATCACGTCCGGTCGTTCCGGCACCACTTCCTGCCAATTCGCGCGCCGCGGATCAGCCACAGGCGCCTTCACCAGCCGGAAATTCCGTCCCGTATCGTTCGCGCGTAGATAGAAAAAATCTCCGTTGTGGTCCGGGTAATACTCCACATCCTGCCTGCGCGGTTCGATCACTTTCCATTCAGCCGTCGCTTGGTCGGCCGGAACATACCGCGCCTCGCTGGTGGTATGGCTCGCCGAAACCAAAAAGATATAAGCCTTGCTGCGCGACTTGCTCACATTCACGTTGAATCGCTCGTCCTTCTCTTCATACACCAAAGTATCGGCGCCCGTAGTTCCCGCCGTGTGCCGGTACATCCCGTATTGCCGCTTGGTTTGCGCATCCTCGATGGTGTAAAAGAATGTCTTGTTGTCGTTCGCCCACGCCACCGAACCAACCCTCTCCGCATGGTCCGGCAGCGTTGTTCCGGTCTGCAGATCTTTCACCGCAAGCACATACTGCCGGAAGCCCGTGTTGTCCGTGCTATAAGCGAGCAGGTTGCCGTCGTCGCTCACCTCGAATTCCCCCAGCGACATGAAAATCTGCCTCTTCGCCAGTTCGTTCACATCCAGCAGCACTTCTTCGGGCGCTTCCATGCTGCCTTTTCTTCGGCAGCGGATCGGATACTGCTTGCCGGCCTCCGTCCTCGTGTAATAAAAGTAATCGCCTTTCTTGTACGGAACCTCCACGTCCGTTTCCTTAATTCGGCCCAGCATTTCGTCGTAAAGCGTCTTTTGTAAAGGCTCGGTCGGCTTCATCACCGCGTCCGTGTACGCGTTCTCGGACTCGAGATACGCCTTCACTTCCGGGTTCGTCTTGTCGCGCAGCCAGTAGTAGTTGTCCACGAGCTTGTGTCCATTCACTTCAGTCACGTTGGGAACCTTTTTCGCTGCGGGCGGCACCGGAGGCGAAGCGAATTTATCCGCCACCAGCGTGAGCACGGTTGCCAGCACAAGCAAGCCGACCTTGCGCATCACAGCTCCTTTTTCAGAAATTCGAGTACATGGATTCTATCCCAATTCCTTTCGCCAGGAACCCAATCTCCAACCGCATCAAATCTGTACCTAGGCTAAGCCCTAGTAATGCTTGGACTTGGCGTTGCATTTCTTCCTAGTACTCCTGTCCTAGCTCAACCAATCCGCACAGTTCCACCCCGGTAGAACGCCTGCGCCATTTCGGATCACAGCCGCCACCGCCAGAATGCAATTGTCACGCAATCACCAAGTGACGCGAGCCAGTCAAATCGAGCAATTCAAGGAAGAACTAAACATGAGATTCACCAGATTCGCGATGCTAGCCGCGGCCTTTTTCCTCACCACTCTCGCCGCCTCCGCGCAAATTGAGACCACCCCACAACAATGGACGATCGTCACGACCAAAGAATCGGCGCCCAACGCCTACCCATTGCTGGATGCCAACGGGAATCCCTATTCCTGCAACGGCCAGAATATCGACAATCCCAAAGATTCGAATTCCAATTGCTACAACCCGCTCGTCATCACCACGGACTGGACGCTCACCAGCGAATTCGGTATCGCCGTCGGCCTCTCAACGGCTCTGCCCGATACGTTCACGAACTCGAGCTGCTCGAATTCAGGCGGAGTCGCAAGCGCGAATGTCACCGGCTACGACATCTTCGGCTTCTACCAGGCCACCTTTACCGTCACCCTCGACAATGGAGCCACAATCACATTCACCGGTAGCCCCAGCGTCGACCCGAGCCAGTTCTCCGGAACATTTCGCTCCTCCGGTTCATGCATGAAGGGCGATTCAGGAAATTTTACCGCCACCCTGTTTTCTCCAGTCAATGGCACCTACGTCGGCTCCTTCGAAAGCTCAAATGGCGGCCCGGCTGCGAGCGTCTCTGTCACCTTCAAGACGGATTCCTCCTTCAACGTCACCGGCACCGTCACCGCTGCGAAGAATGCCAATCTCTGCTTCTCCACGCTCACCATCGGCACTCCTCTCGCCAACACCTTTGAGCCCAGCATCGCCTCGGGAGACATGCTCGAAACGATCGCCACCGACGACACCGGCAACGTCGTCGCCTTCGTCGCCAGCAATACTGATGCGAACGGCAAAACGCTCCCCAACGGCGGCCTCTTCATGATCTACGAAGGCCTCGCAGGCGCATGCTCGGGAATTTCCGGCACCGATATCCCGTTCAAAAAAGTTACGTCCGCGCCCGCGCCAATACATCACAGCCCAGTTCGTATCCGCCACCTCACCGGCCGCCGCTAGCGCCTACGTGTGGAAGCTCGCCTTGTCCGGTCGGTAGTATCTCTTGCGGGTGGGGGCCCCCCGCTTCAGCGGGGGGGCGCCGGACCTGCCTGCTGTAGGCAGGTTTTACTCCGCCGAAAGAACGCGCACTCGCTTGATGGGCTTCCGCTCTCTCTCGTTCAAAAAAGTTAAGTCCGCGCCGTGCCAATCCATCACAGCCAAGTCGCCTCGGCCACTTTGCCGACCGCTGACAACTTTTCTTGACAGTTCTTAAGGTGGGAGAGCCCCCTGCTTCAGCAGGGGAGCCGGACTTTAGTCCGGCGAAAACACACGCACTCTCTCGATGGGCTTTAGCCCTGGCCCGCTGCGGCGGTTCGGATTCAGCGAAAGCGCAGCATTTACTCCGCACGAGCTCCTGCATCTTCGGACGGATGTCCACACAGCCGTTTGAAAATTCTCTCCGTCGCTGTCACTTCCAGCAGATCCAGTTTGCGCGCCACCCTCCGATTTCGCGCATGCGTAAGATGCTGTAGGAAGTAAAACGAGCGCGTACTAACAGCTATCTGCAACATTTTTCGTACTATATTTCCCGTATAACAATTTTGTCCCTAACAGGTCGAATTTCCACTTCGCCGTCCTGAATCGCCTCGCTCGATTTTCCCCAAGTTGCTGAATCACCTGTGTTTTCGCAAAATCGAAGGCTCATGGCACCGGGCGTGCACTCCTCCATCCGGGTGACATATTCACCTTCCACGCATGATAAGGAGATATGTTATGAAAAAAAGACATTGGCACGCGAAGGGCTGGCCGGCAACGCCCATGCTGGCAGCCCTGATCTCGCTCGGCGTTCCCGCCCTTCACGCCGCACCGGCTCAATCTCAAAATCAAAGTACTCACCAGGCTCACGACAGCGACACCACTCGTCAGGAACTTGCCCGCTTTGATGAGTTCCTAGATTCCCACCGCGAGATCGCCGATCAAGTTCGACAAAATCCTTCCCTGGTAAATAACGATCAATTCGTCAAAAATCATCCTGCCCTGCAAACCTTCATGCAGCAGCATCCAGGTGTTCGCGAAGAGCTAAAAGAAAATCCAAACGCTTTCATGCACCAGGAAGCCCGCTACGATCGTCATGAAGGCGACCGCATGCGCCAGGAGCGTGTCCACTTCAATCAGTTCCTCGACAGTCATCGCGAAGTTGCCGAGCAGCTTCGCAAAAATCCCAAGCTGATTAACGATGAAGCATATGTGAAAGGTCATCCCGAACTGCAAACCTACCTTCAAGATCATCCGCAATTCCGGGACGCAGTGAGAAAGGACCCGGACGCCTTCACGCGCCCGGATAATGATAGATACGCTGGGAACGATAACAACGATCACGATCGTGATGCCCGCCCGGATAACGACGCTCGCCACGATAACGACAATCCAGACCGTAATCGCGACACCCGCAGCGATAACGACGCCCGTGATCGTGACGCTCGCGCGGATGCTGATACTCGTGATCGGGACACCCATGCCGACAGTGACCAGGATCGCGATGCCCGCGCCGATAACGACAATCGCGACCGCGATGCCCGTAAGGATAATGACGATCGTGACGCCCGTGCGGACAACGACCGTGATCGCGATGCTCGTCCGGATAATGACAACCACGACCGTGATGCGGCGAACTACTCTCACGATCGCGACGCTCGCCAGGACAATGACGATCGCGACCGTGATGCCCGCCGCGACGAGCTAGCGAACTTCGATCACTACCTTGACAGTCACCGCGAAACTGCAGAGCAAATTCGAAAGGACCCTTCGCTCGTCAACAACGACGAGTTCTTGAAGAACCATCCTTCGCTGCAATCCTATCTGCAACAGCACCCGGGCGTAAGCTCCGCAATCAAGCAGAATCCCAATTCGTTCATGCAGCAGGAAGCTCGTTACGATCAGAACGAATATCGCACGCGTGGTGGCGAAGCTGACGAACCTCATCGGCACTTCGGAGAGTTCCTCGGCGAGCACTCCAGCATCAACGAGCAGCTCTCGAAGGATCCCTCTCTCGTGAAGAACCAGGAGTACATGCAGAGCCATCCTGAGCTGAAGGACTACCTCAGCCAGCATCCCGACGTTCGCCAGGGCTTGATGCAGAACCCCGATTCGTTCGTCAAGTCTTCGCAGCAGTTCAACACGACCAACAAGAACGGCTCTTACAGCGGTAGCACGCAGACCGCGCCAGGCACCGCAGCTAAACCAGCCACGGATGCGACTAAACCAGCCACAGACGCGACCAAGCCGAAACAGTAAGCGCGGATTGCTCGCCCGGGTTGGAAGGCCTTCACTGGCCTTCCAACTCCAGGGCGCTCCCAGTCGAATCGTGACTCGAGTTCAGTACCTCGACGTCCACGATAATGGAAGGAGTTTCAGGAGGCACTTATGAACGTCAGAGCGGCACTAATTGCAGGATTAATTTTATTGTCCGCCATTCCGGCCAACGCTGGCGGTGACAAGAAGAAAGGCGAGCGCGCCATGGTGGAAAAAATGGAATCAGTGCCCTGTGGCGCGAGAGAGAAAGGCGTAACCGGATTGGGCACAGTATGGGCATCCGCCGGCATCACTCATGTGGACAACGACGAGAAGCTGTGCCCGCAATACATGGTGATAACCGACCAGATGGAATATCACATCCGTCCGACGGACACCAAACATCCCGCGGTCTTGCCGGTAGGTAAGGAGATCATTTTTAAGATCAAGAAGGATCACATGATTCTGAAGGCCGCGGATGGCGACAAAAAAGAGATGACCTATCTGGTAGTCGCCGAGAAGCCAAATTCTGAGGTTTCAGCCTCAGCTAAATCGAGTAACCCTTAGCCATCCCGATCGAGCAATTTCGACTGCAAGACAGTTGGGGCGAGCATTTCGCCCCAATTTGTGTCTAGCTGAGCTTCTTCCGCGCAAAATAAAATAGCGAAGCGGCCAAAAGCAGAAACATTACCAACCCGAAAAGATTGCTCGTTGCCAGCGATCCCAGCAACTTCGGCCCAAACGCAAACAAATCCGGCCGCCACGGCAATCTAAATACTGACGTCACCCACTGCGGCACGCGCGTCGAAATTTCCGGGTCCTGCAGCAATACAATCACGATCCCCAGCAATCCAAACACGCCGCCCGCCGCAATCAATCCGCTCGAATAAAGCGCACCGGGACTCGCCTCGCCCTCATCCTTCGAATCCTTCGAGCTCGCCTCCACCATCCATCGCACGATCCCGCCCGCAAACATCGTCGCCGTCGTTCCAATCGAAAGATAAGCTCCCACCGCAAACGCCAGTGATCGCACCCCAAGAATTTCCACCGCCAGCACCAGCGCCACGCCCATCAACACCAGCCGCCAAGGCAGCCGCTGATTCAAAATTCCGTTGATCACCGTCGCCATCAACCGCGCTTGCGGCGCCGGAGCCTTGTCGCTCCCGATCCCCTGCACCCACTGCACTTCAATCTGTTTTGTCCCGGGATCGTACAAATATTCGCCATCAGGAATCGTGCGCGACCCAAGCGCGTTGATCAGTTCGTAAGTTTTCCCCTGATACGTAAACGAATCGCGCTCCACCTTCACGCCCGTCGGCAATTCCTGCACGTTCACCGGAATCTGCGTCGGAATATATTTCTGCAAGCCGGTGTTCATCAAATTCAGCGTCGCGCCAATCGCAATCGTTGACACCGTCACGCCCACCAGCAATCCCCACTGCTGTTTCACCGGAGTCGAGCCTACCAGAAATCCCGTCTTCAAATCCTGTGACGTCGCCCCTGCAATCGCCGCCGCTGTGCAAACCACTCCCCCAATAATCAACGCCAGCACCGCATAATTCGGCGCCGTCCACCCCGCCACGAAAAATATCGCGCACGTCGCCATCAACGTCGCAATGCTCATCCCGCTCACCGGATTCGACGAATTCCCCAGCAACCCGCTAATCCGCGCCGCCACCGTAACGAACAAAAATCCAAACACCACCACAAAAAGTCCCGCCAGCAAATTCTGATACCACGTCGTGCTCGCGCCCTTCATCGGCTCAAACGTAAGCATGATCCACATCAGCACCACGATCACCAGCGACCCGATCAGCACCGTCCGCAGCGAAATATCGCGCTCCAAGCGACTCTTCTCCGCCGCCTCGCCCGCGCCCTCCGCCCGCACATCCTTCAACCCGGCCCGCAAAGCCGAAATAATTGTCGGCAGCGTCCGCAGCAGCGTAATCAATCCCGCGGCCGCCACCGCCCCCGCTCCCATCGGACGAATGTACTGCCGCCACATATCGTCCGGCGTCATCTGCGGAATCGGAATCGTCGAGGGATAAATCGGAGTGTTCCCCGCAAGCTGCCCGAAAAACTGAATCGCAGGCATCACCAGCAACCACGAAATCACGCCCCCGGCAAAAAGAATTCCCGCCACGCGCGGCCCGATAATAAATCCCACGCCCAAATATTCCGAAGTAATCGTCGCTCGAAATGACGCTCCCGGAAACCACGACGGCCGCGCCTCAGGCTGCCCGTTCCAAGCCTGAATCGTGTTCATAAAAAACGTATACACGCCGCCGAGTCCGAGCCCCCAGAACACGCGCCCCGCAAACGACCCGCCGCGCTCCCCCGCCACCAGCACGTCCGCGCAAGCCGTGCCCTCCGGAAAAGTCAGGTTGCCGTGCTCCTTCACGATCAGCTGTCGCCGCAGCGGAATCATGAACAACACGCCCAGCCACCCGCCCAGCAGCGCCAGCGGAAAAATCCGCCAGAACGTGAACTCCGACCCAAATCCCAAAAAAATCAGCGCCGGAATCGTGAACATCACCCCTGCCGCCAGCGATTCCCCCGCCGACCCCGTCGTCTGCACGATGTTATTTTCAAGAATCGTCGACCGTCCAAACGCCCGCAAAATACTGATCGACAACACGGCAATCGGAATCGACGCCGACACCGTCAACCCAGCCCGCAACCCTACATATACCGTCACCGCGCCAAACAACAACCCAAACAACGCACCTAGCACCACCGCGCGCAAAGTAAACTCAGCAAGCGACTCCTCCGCCGGCACATAAGGCCGAAACTCCCCAGGCGGCGCCGTCGAACTCCAAGCCTTATTCGCAATCGCCAAGCCTCACCTCCAAGAAATCCGCGCGCCAGTCACCAGACCCACCATCGACGCGCGCAACTTAGCACCACACGTAATCCGAGGCAAGCCGCAACCACAGTAGGGGCGCGTCTAAGACGCGCCCGCGACGCCCACCCCACGCCCCGCGCCATTCATCTACTCGTCGCCCGCCCCACCGGTTCAAACCTCCGACGCGCCACCCACCGCAATCGAACCACGCGCACATCACTCACCGCTCCTCGTATGCTATTCTTTCCAACCAACCCGAGGAGAAAATGTCCTACATCGACCGCATCCAATCCGATCTCACCGCCGCCATGAAAGAAAAGGACGAGCTCCGCCTCAGCGTTCTCCGCATGGTGAAATCCGCGCTGAAGCACAAGGAAATTGAAAAGATGCGCCCGCTCGACGACCTCGAATCCCTTCAGGTCCTGCAAACCCTCGTCAAGCAGCGCCACGAATCCGCCGAACAATTCACCAAAGGCGGCCGCTTCGACCTAGCCGAAAAAGAAAAAAAGGAAATCTCCTTCATCGAACACTATCTACCAGCCGCTCCCACCGACGACGAACTTCGCCGCGCCATAGACGAAGCCGTCGACGAACACAGCGCCGATTCCCTCAAACACATGGGCGCCGTTATCAAAGCCGCCCGCGCCCGCCTCGAAGGCAAATCCATCGACGGCAAAGCCCTAAGCGACAAAGTCCGCGACCGCCTAACCCCCAAATCCTAATCGCCTTATCGTGGGTCTTCCGCCTTATGTCAAATCTGAAATTTTAAATTTGAAATTCTCCGCGCTACTCTTCCAAGCTTGTGAACCCGATCAGGTAGGGGCGCGTCTAAGATGCGCCAGCGCTGCCCACCCCACTTCCCGCCCCATCCATCTGCGCGCCGCCCGCGAAAACAAATCACAAGCGCCGTAGGCGCGGAAGAAGTTAGCCCACCCCGGAAGGGGTGGGAACACGAACGCCGAGCAATCTCCAGCGCCGTAGGTGCGGCACAAAGTCTGTACCCCTCTACGTGCCCATTTTCCATCCCCGACAAAGATTTTCTCGCTTACAGTATCCCCATGCCACTCCCCGCCCAAATCCCCGTCAAATACTCCGAAGACGACGCCCAATTCATCAGCATCCGCCCTCTCGTCCGCCAAACCTTCCGCCCCGCCGAACTCATCGATATGATCGTCACCATCACAGGAAAAGATCCCCACCGCGTCGAGCAAATCCTCCGCTCCGGCACAATCGTCTTCAATTCCTACCGTTACTGGTGGGACGCAATCGACGCCGCCCCACCCGAACTCGCCCCTCTCCTCAACGCCTATCCCGACGCCGACCCCTCCCGCCCTTTCCGCCAGGAAAATTGCACAGAAGTAATCCTCGAGTCCGCCGGCACTCCCCCGCGCCACACCCTCCGCCTCCATCGCACAAATGCCTCACGCAAACGCCTGTTCCGCACCCGTAGCCTATGGGACGTGCTCCTCGATCTCACCCGACCGCACGCCCCCGCCTACCGCGAATATTCCTACGCACATCGCGCCGACGTCTACGCCCTGCCACTCGATCCCGCCGCAACCACCAAACTAATCGAATCCGCCAATTTCGCCCCGCGCGCCCTCGCCCCCCAACTAGCAATCCTTCCCCACATCTCCCTAGTCAAGTTCCTCTGCCCCCGGTAGCACAGGCATTCCTGCCTGTGCCCCAAGTAACGATCACTCGCCTCGAGATGCTTGGCATACCCGTGCGATCGTTCTTTTCTCTTCGCCGTGTCTTGGAAACACCGTCCCCTCCCGCCGCGTCCATCTCATGCACAGTAGGGCGCGTCTAAGACGCGCCCGCGCTGCCCACACCACTCCTCGCGCCACCCATTCACGCGCCGCCCACGCCGTGGCTCTTCCGCGCAATCCACTCTCCACTCGTTGTCATCCTGAGCGCAGCGAAGGATCTCAGCGCCCCGCCCGCCACTCCACGCGCAACAAGCAACCGCGGGCCTCCAACCGTCCGCCACGCAACCAAACCACACACCCCCCTCCCTACGCCGCAAAACGTCATCGTATTCAAAAAGCGTTCAGGGGTTTTCCCGCTTCAAAATCGCGCTGGAATGCTCATCCGCGGCAATCTGACGAAAAAAATCCTTCACCTCATCCAATTTCTGCGTGGGCACAATCACGTCCGTAATCTCATACGTCCGCTTGTAATGCAGCACGTTCCCGCTCACCTCGATTTCGCTCCTATACGACCCATAAGGACACTCCGCCTTCACCGGCTTCGGCAACTCATCCACCACATATCCAGCCGGCAGCGTGATATCGAACATATCGTCCTGCCTCGTCGCCTCCCCAAATTCAATGGGGTACTTCCGGGGTTTCCCCGCCAGAATATTCCACCCTTTCGTTCCCACTACTCTCGGCTGAACGATTAGCAGATTTCCCGCTGCTTTCGCATATCCCGCCGAGACGAAACTGTAATCGAGTGTCAGCGTCTGATCGTACTGTTCCAGGTTTCCAATGGAAGCGCGCGTCAGCGTAAAGTTGTTCAGCGTCGAGCCAAGAAAATTTTCAAACACTTTGGCTCGTAAGTTCGGTGCTGCTTCCATCAATTCAGCGCGTCGCGCTTCGGCAGGCGCTCCCCAGCGCGTTTCCCGCACAGTTCCATCCAGATTCCCCGCTTCGCTCAACTTCAACGTTCCCGTTCGCAGCAACCGGTTCGTCGAAGCCGGCAAGAGCGGAACCCGCAGCAGGTCGCCTCCTTTTTCACTTACCACCAATGCGTATCCGCCCTGCTCAGACGAGGGCAGATAACCGAGCGGCAGGTACTCGTCGGTCGGATCAAAGAACAGCAGTGTTCCCAGCTTTGGATCATCCACCCTTGCATAGAGCGTGCTGGTCGGAACATTGGCCGGAATTCGGATTGCCGAAATTGAATGGCCGAACATCAGCATCGGAAAATCCTGCCGTACCAGGCCTCGCGTCGGGCTGATCATCACGTTATACGCATCAACCCCGATTACCTGCAGCATCGTATTCAGCAGCGTCGCTTTATCTTTGCAGTCACCGTACCCGTGCGAGAGCACGTCTGCGGCCGCATGCGGCTGGTGTCCGCCGATTCCCACCTCGATCGCCGCATAACGAATCTGCCGTTGCGTATATTCCGTTAGTGCCCTGATTTTGCTCAAAAGGTCGGGCGACGAGGCCGTCAGTTCCGCCACCTTTTTCTGTATCTCGGGCGTCACAATTCGCCGGGGCGCGATTAGCGAGTAATACCATGTTCCAATGTCGTCCCATGTTCCCGTCGTCTTCGCTCTCATCGCCGGGTCGCGAGGAAAATACTTTATTACCATGTGGCCCTCAATCGTCGGCCAGGGCGGCATCTCCGGCTCAATCTCGATTCCCGGGCTGTCCGTCACTTCCCACACGTATTGGTTCGCAGCACCCGTCTGCGGCTGTTGCTCGGCATGATTTGCCCAGCGCACGCTGTATTCCCAACCCAGCGGCAGCTGCAGCAAAAATCGCGACCGGCGCACCGGAATCCGCTCTTGAAAACTCCAGATATTGTCGAATGTCTGCGCTCGCTGCTTTTGCGCGTACTCGTAACCCACCACATTCCCCGGCTTCGCCTCCGGGAAGTACAATACTTTCTCGCGCAAATCGCTGAATAGTTCGTACGACGTAACTGACCTTTCCTGGGCTTCCTTTTCCTTCACTGCCAACTCCCCTCCGCTCGCAGTGATTGTCCATGCCTTAAAAAACGAAATCTTCATCTCGTTGCTGTACAGCACGCCTGCCGCGCGATAACGCTCAGCTCCCTCTGGCCGGAGAATCCGGAACGCGCGTCGCACGTGTGTTTCCACCTCTCCGTTGTCTTTTACAATCGCTTCCTCTTCATCCAACAACACCACCGCCACCGTTTCCTTCGGATACTCCGGCAGCTTGTCTTGCGCCGCCGCTCGCAGCCAGTCTGGTGCGCTGTCCGCCGCCAGCGTCCCCTTCGGATGCCACAGTGCAATTGCGAGCAATAACACCGCCGCTAGCGCTGCGACTCCCGCTGCTTCTGACGCGAGCCTAGTTGCCGTTCGATTCCGCATTTCGTAGCACGATCTGTGCATCGTCGTTGGCTTTCACTCCGGCAAAAAACGCCCGCAATGCTGGATAACTCTCCGCCGGCACAACCATGGCGTTTACCTTCAAGTGCCGCCTTACCTCTGCCGCATTTCCCGCCTGTGTCGCCGATCGTTCGTACGACACCGCTCCCGGATTGATCTTTTTTTCGTCCGGAACTGTCTCGATCTTGAATCCGGAAGGCGCATGAAACGTAATATCGTCGGTCTCTTCGAACGGCACGTGGAAATAAACCATGTTCACGCGTTTTGTCGTTACAAACGCTGTCGAATAGCGCTCATGAAAGATCGTTGCCGGTACCAGCATCCGGTGTCCAATGGCGCTTCCGAACCCCGGTATTTTCACCGTTCCCTCCGCGCTCAGCGGCTCGCTCCACTTGTCCCAGTCACGAACGGCAGTCACTTCGAACGTAGAACCTGAAGGCAGCCACGCCAGCACCGCATCCGACAAATCCTTTTTTCGCCCCGCTTCATCCTCTTCGCGCTCGTCCAGTCGCCAGTCCGCCGCGAAATGCCCCGTGTAACGAATCTCGATTTTTCCGACGGCTGTGCCTTCCTCGTTCAAGTCGAGGTCCGCATGGCGTATCCATGTCGCATCCCCGCTCGAAGAATTCGGCGTATTCACAATATCCCCTCCGTCCTTGCTCACCCTCAAGCCGCTCGTCGCCGTCTCCACCCACGGTAGCGTCCCATATGGTTGAAACTTCGAAGCCGGGTCGAGAAACATTTCCTTGTCTCCCGCGCGCACCCATACCACGTCTGCTTGGAGTTGACGGGGGTCCTGCAGTTCCGGCGAAAATACATTTTCGTTCCGCGGCGCCACATATACCTCGTCCCCCGAATATCCAGCCGCCCGCACCAATCCGATGAACAGGAAATTGATGTCCCGGCCCGTTCCGTATCCATGCTTTAGAACGTCCTCGGCATTGTTGTTGTTCTTGATCTTTTCTTCGCGCTCTTCCTTTTTGCTTTTCTCGCTTTCGTAGCTCAGATTGCGGATCTCCTGCGCCCGCGCGTAGATCTTCTGCACTTTCACTTCCGGCGCGTCATTCGCACTGGTAATCCGCCCCACCTCTGCCTGAAGTGCCCCTTTCTTATTCACGAAACTGTCCACCGCTTCCGCCCGCTGCTTCCCGATCCTCCGCCAGAACTGCTCCGCCGTCTCATTTGCCGGTGCGGAAATATCCTTGTAGAAAAAGCTCACCCGCGCCCGCAGTGCCTCATCCGGCGGCATGTAATCCTCAACGTCCAGTCCCTTAATATCTCGCACTTCCAGCGTCAGAGATCCGTCCGGCTGGCGTTTCGGCGCTTGGTTCGGTAGACCGAATACCCGGTAGTAGAGCGGCGGCACCCCGTAGTCGGTATCCGGGATAATCGAGAAGCGGCCCAACCGCGTGAAATAATCTTCTTGCACCGTCCAGCCGATGCTCCACACGTAGTGCGCGTCGCGCTGCGTCCTGTACTTGTATTCGATAATGCACCCCGGCTTCACATCCGGCAGCGAAAACGTCTTCGCCAGCACCTTCACTCCGCTCGCCTTCACAATCGTCTTCTCGAACACTTTTCCGTCGAAGTTTTCGATCCTGCCATCCGGCTGAATCGTCCGCGCGCGCACAAACTGAATGCGCCCTTGATCGGGATTAAACGCAAGCGACACGTCCGCGAGGCTCTTCACTCCTTCCGCCGTGAAGATCTTGATGCGCATGTATTCGTCGTCCCACGCCGCCTTCGCGTTGATCACGTCTTCGCGATAGAGGATCATCGCGTGCGCACCCGGGCTCGCCGGATTGTCCTTTAGCGTCAGGTCCTCCTGCGAAATCGGCTGCCACTCATCACCAGCGGGTGTGGGCTGCAACCAAATCACCGCACAGGCAAGCACGAGAGTCAAAACGGCGCAGGTGAATCGCAGATTCCTCTTTATCACGGCTGGTCTCCTATCTCCGGGGTGGACTGCAAGCAGCGAACACACACAATTGAGGGAACCGAGCGATAAATCCGATACGTCTGCACCGTCGGCTCATGGAAGGGCTGGTCTCCCGTGACACCATTTCACCGGGCTCGCTGCTTAGCAGCAGCATTGCGGTATAGAACCAAGTTCTAAAGCGATAACGTGTTCGCCAAGCTACCTTGCCGGCCGCTCCTTGTCAATGGCTCACCAGAGCTTGGGTTGCCAAGGACCTCTTCGGAAGGTGTTCGCCGTTTGTTCGTCCGGGAGTTCTGGGAGAGATTTTTTTCAGGAAACTGGCGACGGTCTATTGACTTGCCTCGCAGCGCTGCGTTATCCCTACGTAGGCAGGCTCAAGTGCAGCATCTTCGCGAGGGGTGAAGTGCCAGTACTTGCAGGTTGCCGCTCTTGTCCGGAGATTCGCCGGCTGGGTGAACTGGCGGCTGGCTGGACTAGCGGCTGTGAACTAGATGGTCCCACAGCCTGCGAATCTTGCCTGTGCGACGGCAAGGTTTGCTACAATTCGGCGGGGTTAAGTTTCGGAGTTTCGAACGCTTGGAGTTTCAAGCGTCTCTCAGGTTTTCAGGAGCCCAGCTTTAGAGTTCCCCCTCCCAGCCCTTAAGAATAATTGGAACGACGTACAACTAGAACCTATCTTCCCCCAGGGGTGAATCATGGCTAGTCCTGCAATGGATTTTCGAACCTCTCTACTCCCGATCTTCATGACTCGTTTAAAGATCCTCCGGGCCATTGCTCCCGGTCTTCGCGACCTGCCGTCGCAAACATTCGACGAACTTCAATCGCTTCTCGAGAGAGCCGACGCCGTAATCCGGGAATCCGTCGGGCATGTACCCGACGAATCCAAGTAGCGCGCCGTTCTGTCGAGCGTTCCGTCGAACGCTCATTTCACCGGGCAGTCGACGGGTCGCTCCGCTTCGCTCACAGGCCGCCTGAACCGAACAACCCGAATGACTCGAACAAAATGATCACGAGATGACAACGGGCCGAGCGACTCTTACGGCACAAATGAAATAATCATCTGATCGAGCGGCATCTCGTTCTTCGCATGCCGCGGCGGCGAAATCGGCGTCATCGCCAGCGGCGTCCCTTTTTCCTCCGCCGCATCAAACGCCGCCGTACCCGCTGTCCTCGCCGTCACCAGAAAATCGTCAATCTCATACGGCAGCCCGTTCGACGCCAGCGGCAACGCCCCGCTCATCACATGAAAATGCAGATGCGGCGCCAGCGAATTTCCCGTGTTGCCCACCAGACCAATCACCTGCCCGCGCTTCACCGTATCGCCCTTGTGCACGCGCACGCTCCCCGGGTCCAGATGCGCGTACAACGCATACCTCCCGCCGCCCAGGTCCAGAATCACCGAATTTCCATCCGCCTCTTCGATCGCAATATTTTCCGGCATCTTTCCGGGCGTTTGGTTCGGCAGCCCTTCGATCGTTGACGCCACCGTCGCATCCGCCACCGCCAGCACTTCCTTCCGGTAAATCGTGTAACTCTTCACATCCGCCTGCGGCCCGTGATAAATGCGCCCTTCGTCGTCAAGCTGCTCCCAGTCCACCGCATAACGCTGCGCGATCCACACGCGCCCATTCACCGGCAGCGCCGCCCGCGTATGCCGGCTCGCATCGCAGCACGAATCCGCCGCCACGTACCGCACTCCGCGCAGCGGCGGCCCAATCACCGGCACCCACTGCCCAAGCTCCTCAACCGCCTGACCAATCACCGCCACCGCTCCGCGACCCACCGCCGTCTCGCCGCCCGTCTCCGTAAATTCCTGTTTCCCCGGCGGCGCAGCTTCCGCTCGCACGCGCACCCGATGCGTCAATTTCGCCGGCACCGCAGCGCCATCCGCCAGCGTCACGTGAATAAATAACGACGCCTCCGCGCTCCCCGGCAACACGTCCGTCGGCGTCCGCTGCCCCGCCATCTGCAGCCGCCCGGCAATCTCGCCCTTGTCCATCGTCTTCAACACTGCCCCCGCGTCGCCAATCACCGCTTCGCCAATCACCTCCACCTGCTCGATCGTCGCATTCCCGCTCGAAAAATTCGTCATCCGCAGCTCATACACCAGATGCGTCTTCCCATCCGACCCCGCAAACGCCACCGGCGCATCCCGCACCTCCAACAACACAGGCGTAATCGTCTCCGTCACCACCTGCTGCTGCGCGGCAACTCCACAGGTCACACTAAGCCCACAAGCCACCACAAGCCAACAAGCCACCCCAAGCCCACAAGTCAGCGCAAGCAAGCAACTCCGCCCAGATAAAATTGTCATAGTCCCGCGTTTATACCACGCTCCTCTGTTTTTGCCGTTGCCTCCCAGTAGCACAGGCATTCCTGCCTGTGCCGCAATTCCCACGCGGCGTGCGGCACCAATACTTGGCTACCATCGCGACCTCGTTCCTTTCGCCTTTGCCGTTTCCCTTGTAGCGCTGGCATCTTGCCGGCTCTTTTGCTCTCGCCTTTGCCCCCCTTTTACCGCCGATTAGAATTTTTCAAGCTGCTGACTGGTCATGGGTTGCCGTACTTTTTAATCACGGAACGGTAGATTAAGTCTGCGGCGCGTTGGGCATCCGTCTTGCGTGAGGGAGGCCGCGCAGCTGTGGTCGTCATGTGGATTTTGTAAAAGACGCGGCCCTGGGCGTCTGGCTCCGACCTCTCCTGATTCGGATAGCCTGGGTGTGGGTGCCAGATGAGGCCGTCGGCGTCGGGCTTTGGTTTTTGGGGAGCGGCCGGTTGCGCGGGTGCGCCGCCAGAAGGTAAAGCGGCGCAATCGGTGCGGTCTGACGGCGACCGGTCATTCGGATTCTGGCCGCGAACAACGTCTCGCGGCAGTGCTTGCGCGGGTGAGGCAGCGCAAGCGGTGGTCTCTTTGAGACGGTCAGTTGCTCTTTTGTTTTTTGGATCGTTGTCTGGATCGTCATCGGAGTCATCTTCAGGTTCATCTTCAGGTTCAACGCCTTCGGCGTCGGAGCCATCGTCTTCGAGTTCGTCGTATTGATCTTCGCGCGACATTGATTTCGAAGAGGCACGGAGGGCGGCGACGCGCCTTTCGAGCGCATTCTCTGCGTCTTCTCCGTCGGGGTCGATGTCGATGACGCAGGAGGCGACATTCGAAGTGCGGGTGGGCGGTTGCGGCGGGTGGGCGTCGTTGGAGGTGGAGAATTGGACCTGGGTGGGAATTTCGGTCCAGCGGCCGTGGCTGTCGATGCAGCTGTAGGCGCGCATGGCGCGGAGGATGGTGTCACCGGTGAAGGTTACGTCGTCGACCGATTCGACGAAGGCGTCGAGGGCGGAGTGCAGACGTTCGCGGCGCTGGAGGAGGAGGCCGGCGGCGCGGGCGTGACGGTAGACGGTGCGGTAGTCGCTGAGTTTGTAATCCTGAGAGAGCTTCCAGGGGGCGCGCCAATGGACGAATTCCTCTTCGATGGCTTCGCGATCGGGGTGGTGGCAGATAATGCAGCGGCGGCTGTGGCGTTCGAAGATGATGATTTGCAGCTGCTTTTGCAGGCGGCGTTGACGGTTGATCCGGTTGGATTTCTTTCTGGCGGTTCTCGTGGCGGTTTTTCTGTTGGCCTTCGCGGTCGTTTTCGAGGTCATGGTGGGTTGTCCTTTTTTGGATTCGCGGCCGCAGGACGCGGGCGCGGGTGTGGTGAGGTGGGAGATCGTTCGATTCTTCGTCGGGCGGCTGGCGCCGGCCGACTTTGGTTCAGTCGCCTCCCTGGCGCCCTTTTCAGCGGCGCCAATCCTACATAGATGGACGCTTATAAATGGAACGAGGTTGTCTGGCGCTTGGTAATTGGGGGACTACGTAGTTTTGCGGTTAACTAAGTCGGAATTGTTCTAGGACTACCCGTATCGCGCGGATTGAATATAAACGGGTTAGCATTCGTGGATAATTGCCAATTCGGGAAAATCAAAATCCAATGGTCATAGCTGTCAGTTTGCGGAGCTCTCAATTCGCACTGAACCTACGCGGCCCCAGAATTACCCCACTCTACGCTCAGAGGCCCAGCCTGCCTCAACTAGTGTTCGAGAGTCAGCGCGACGGTAGTTGTATGCGTGACTCCTCCCGAAGTGCCCGTCAGGGTGAGCGTGGCCATCACCGGTCTGCCGGCGCCGCCGCATCCTGTGATCGCAAAGAAGACCAGCATCGCCCCAGCAAGTCCCATTCTCTTTCGGAATCGCCGCGCCGCATACGCCACAGCGATTAGAGCAAGGCCCATCCCGGCCAAAACGATCTGCTGACCCGGTGGCGGAGGAACTTGCATCGGAGCCGAGGGTACGGAACTCGTCGAGGCCACCGTGACCGGATCGTTAATCGGGTTCACGCCATCCGGAGTCACCGAGGACTGCATGGGTGTGCACGTCGAACTAGCGGGCGCGCCCGTGCAGGTGATCATCACGGCCTGATTGAACCCGCTGACGGGCATCACCGTAACGTTGAACGTCATGCTCGAATGGCGCGGGACAACCACAATTCCTGGGGCGGTAATGGTGAAATCGGTTCCCGTGCCGGATAGCGCGACGGTCTGCGGGCTGCCGTTCGCGTTGTCCGTCACCGTAATGTTGCCGTTGCGTGCGCCCGTCGCCGTGGGCGTGAACGTGACGTTGATCGCACAGCTCATCGTAGCCGCCAACGACGCGCCACAGTTGTTCGTTTCTGCGAAATCGCCCGAGGCCGCGATCGGGGCGATGTTCAACGCAGCATTGCCGGTATTCTTCAGCGTGATCGCTTGCGCTGGTGTGCTTGTGGTCGTGACCAGTTGGCCGCCGAGGTTCAAAGTCGCCGGCATGAATGTTGCCACCGGAGCGCTCGCTGTGCCGGTGCCGGTGAGTGCCGCCGTTTGCGGGCTGCTGCTGTCGGCGTCTGTAAAGACGAGTGTGGCGGATTCCGCTGAGGAATGGGAGGGCGTAAAGGTCACGCTGACCGTGCACGACGCACCCGCCGCAAGGCTGTTACCGCATGTGTTGGACGAAATCTTGAAATCCGTTGCCGGAGGAGGAGGAGTGATAGCGGTCACCGTAACATTCGTAATGCCGATCGCGGTTGTCTCATTGTTGGTGAGAGTCACGGTCTGGGATGCGGTTACTGAACCAACGAGCTGCGTGCCGAAATCCACGGTCGCGGGTGAAACGAGCACGGGCAGCACGAGCGGCAACTTGGCGACGAACGCATCGGAAGTGCCTTTCAGCGAGGTCTGGAATGCGCCGGCCGTCGTAGGCATATCGCCAGATGACGTCGTGCCGGTGATGTACGCATTGCCGTGGGAATCTACCGCTATTGCCCCACTCATGTCTGCCGTCGTGCCGTTGCCACTTCCACCAAAGTAACTGGCATAAATCCGATCGGCCGTCCCGTTTCCCTGGGGACTGAGTTTCAGGACGAAGGGAGTCCCTTTTGCGTTGGGAATCGTTTTTGGAACGACACCTGGTGAAATCGGGAAGTCGCTTGAAGCGGTAGTGCCCGCAACGTAAGCGTTCCCGCTGGAATCGGTTGCGATGCCAAAACCATTGTCGCCGCCCGTGCCGCCGAAAAATGTCGAATACTTGAGCGAACTTACCCCGTTCAAGCTTGTATCAATCAAGGTAACAAACGCGACGCCCTTCGCCGCACCTGTGGTTTGAAATGCTCCAGAAGTCGTTGGGAAGTCGAGTGAATCCGTCATGCCGGTCACATAGACCACATTGTTCGGACCGAGCGCCAGACCCAGAACATCGTCAAAAACGGAGCCCGACAAATAGGTTGAATAAACTAAAGATGCCGCGTTCGCCTTTGTAGTATCGATCCGGGCTATGAATCCCGCGTCTTGGGTATTGCCCGCAGTCGAGTTTGGCTGGAACCCGTGGATCGTAGGAAAGTCGGTCGAGGCGGTAATGCCGCCAAGATATGCGTTGTGCGCGTTGTCGACGGCAACCGAGACGACCTGGTCGCCGAAGTAAACACTAGTCTCGTTATTCGCGCCATTTCCACCGAGGTAAGTCGAATAGATCAGGCCCGCATCCCCTGATTGTGTCGTGTCAATTCGAGTCAGAAACGCATTTCCTTGACTGGGGCTGAGCGTTGACTGAAAGGCCCCGGATGTAATCGGGAAACTTCCATTCGCGAGCGGCCCAGGAGCGGAAAACGTTTGGCCGGCGATGTATGCGTTACCCGAATTGTCCGCCGCTACGCCAAGTCCATCGGAACCCGAAAGTCCACCAAAGGACGTTGAATACACCAATGAAGCAGCACCGCTTGCCGAAGGATCGAGTTTCGAGAGGAAAGCGTCCCCATTCGCTGCCGAGGATGCTGTGAGCCCATTCTTTGTCGGGAAGTCTATTGAGTTGGTCAGTCCGGTCACGTAAACCTTGCCGGTGCCGTCAACTGCGATTCCAAACACCTCATCGAAAGCGTTGCCCATGTTTATGTTTCCGGGGGTGGCCCCGCAAAGGAAGGTCGAGTAGAGCTGATGAGCGCCTGTTGGATCGATTTCCGTCACAAAGCCGCACCCGCCCGCCAGCGCAAACGAGGTCTGAAATGCCGACGCGGTTGTGATCGGGAAATTCAACGAGGACGTAAATCCGCCGATGAATGCGTCACCGTTGGCGTCGACTGCGATAGCAAAGCCACTTTCGTCCCCTGTGCCACCGAGATAGGTGGAATAGTTGGTGACGGGGCTGAGAACAGGATCGATCACGAGTGGCAGGGAGGGATCATACTTTGCCACGGCGAAGGTGACGCGATTGCCCGCTCCGAGCACGTAGTTTCCGGCAACGTCGCGGCGCTCGTTTCCAGCCATCTGATAAATCACCGGCTTCTGTAACTCCACATCGTCATCAGCGATCCGCAAGATCAAATCGCCGTGAGAATTGAGTGCCAGGTTCTGCGCGCCATCGATCTTCAGCGTAATCGCTTTCGGATTGGCGCCGGGAGCCACGGTGAAGTCGTATTCCAGGCGGCGCCGGTTCCCGTAGAACTCCACATCCACGCCTGGATAAATCCCTGAATACTTCAGACGCGCGAACGACGGCACGTCGGTGATCCACTTCTTCGGATCGTTGCCGACGAAGTAGTTCGTCGTGCCCACCAGTTTGTCGCTGGGCGCGATCCCGGGCGCTGGATTCGCTCCTTCGAGCTGCATGCGAACCACGGTTGTCTTAGGCACTTTGCGCGCCCCCCGGTATGCCCGCAGAGCGGCAGCGCGATGGAGAGGCGATGCCATCGCCATCGCCTCGCGACCCAGAATAGCGATATCCAGTTCCTGCGGAGCGAGGGACAGGGCGTAGCCGGAACCGTGGGAGACGAATCTCACTTCGCCCGCGGCCTGCCCACGGTTCTCCTCAAATCCCAAAGGAAGCTGGACGTAGGTTTTCTCCCAACGAGGAGTGTCGATCTTTGCGTTTCGCTGCGGCTGGGCCGAAATTGTTGGCGGATGAACAGTATTCTTGTCGAGCGATGTTGCGAGCAGGAGTGAAAACAATAGGCAGCCTGTGGATAGGAAACCAGCAATTTTCGTCCGCGAAGTCTTCGGATTCATCGGGTACTCCTTCGTCAGTCTGCCTGACACGGTTTTGAGAACATAGACCAAAGAGGCCAGGTACCGTAATAGCGCATTCACGCGTGTTGCTTGCAAGCGGGATGACGGGCAAGAAGAGAAAAGGCAAAGGCGCCGGCCCCGCGAAATTCGAGCGGGACGCGAACTGCGCGCCGGAGGCCCTTCATGCCTCAGGGTAGGCCAGCGGTACGAACGGCAACGGCGAAGGCGAAGTCAAAAGAGCCGGCAAGATGCCGGCGCTACAAGGGCAACGGCGACAAGAACGATGTCGCGATGGTAGGCAAGTATTGGTGACGCGCGCCGCGTGGGACTTGGGGCACAGGCAGGAATGCCTGTGCTACTGAAAGGCAAAGGCGCCGGCCGGAGGCCAGCGGTACAAACGGCGAACGGCGAACGGCGAACGGCAAAGGCAAAGGCAAAGGCAAAGGAGCCCGGCCCAGCGAAATTCGAGCGGGACGCGAACTGCGCGTGGGAGGTCAGGATAAACCGGCGCTACAAGGGAGGCCGACAAGAACGCCGATGATTCTAGATGTGACCAACGTCACAGGCAATGGCGACGCAAATCACAGAAGCGCGTGGTCGAGAAGGTTAGTCTGGCCGGGCATTAAATACAGATCGGCGAAGCAATTGAGAGGAGATACTGGGATGAAGACGATTGGGAGAACCGCGTTTGCACTGATTTTATTGGGCATGCCTTCGATTGCAAAGCCTGCGCAGGCGGGGGACGTACAGGGAAAAGTAACAGCAACGGGATTGAAGTCGGCGGGCGGTATTGCCGTCTATATCGACGCAATTCCCGGCAAGAAATTCGATCGGCCCGCGGAGCATGTATCGGTGGACCAGAAGAATATGCTCTTCGTGCCGCACACCCTGGTGATCCAGCGTGGAACCACCGTGGATTTTCTCAATAGCGACCAGGTGGCGCACAACGTGTACTGGCCGTCGGTAGGCGGCAACAAAGCTTTGAGGCACAGCTTGACGATCGTCTCGCCGGGGCAAAAAAAGTCGTTCGAATTCGATGACCTCGGCGCAGCGCAACTGCTTTGCAACATGCACACTGAGATGGTCGGCTATGTGGTGGTGGTTCCGACTCCCTATTTCGCACTCACGGACAGTGACGGTGCGTTTACGATCAAGAATGTCCCAGCGGGAAGCTACACGCTGAAATCGTGGAGCGCAGACGGCAAACCGACCACACAGTCGATCACCGTGACGGACGCCACGACGAACGTACAAATCGCTGTGGTGAGCGCGAAGTAGCCGGCTCAAATCAGGGACAACACACTTGGCACAAATACCCAAATCGGTGAGGCAGACTCGGACTCGGTTGGGCGCGCACCTCACCGCGGCGGCCGTGTTCGTTCTCGCCACTTCGTTGCTTGCTCAGACAGCTGGCACGCCAGATACGTCCGTAACAGCCGTCCAAGGCGAAAGCTGGATCAATCATCTCCACAGGTCGTTCAACGAAACTGGCATGGGCAAGACCTGGGAGTTAGGGCCGGCGCCAACCGAGCCGGGACAAATACCGCCCACGTGGCAGCTCGAATTAACCAACGGCTATGCGTCGCAAACTCTCACGATCCACGGGGCGGACCTCTATCGCCTTAATTGCCAAGGGTGCCATGGGGCGCTCGGCCACGGCAGCCCGCCGGAAATAAATGCTGTGACCGGGCCGGTGCAGGCGACGTCGGTGACGGCCACCATGGAGCGAATGAAACAGGCCGGCCGGGAAATGAGCCGAGCGGACGTGAGCGCCGCGGCCAAGGAATCCAAGATTCTTTTACTGCAACGCCTGCACATGGGCGGGCTGCACATGCCGCCACCCACGTTGAGCGACACAGAAATTCGATCCCTGATCGCCTATCTTGAACTGCTGTCGGATGTCCCCGGTGCAGCAAACCGTCAGATTGCCGTGAGAGAATCGTCGTACCGTATCGGCGAGCACATCGTGAAGTCCACCTGCCACGTCTGCCACAGCGCGACGGGAGCCAATCCAGATCCTGAGCAAATTTACGGAGGGGCGATTCCGCCGCTCTCGAGTCTCACGACGCGCGTCAGCCTCCCCGATTTTGTCAGAAAGGTGACCACAGGCGCCCCCATCTTCATGGGCACGCCGCCAGCACTTTACAGAGGGCGCATGCCGGTCTTTGCCTATTTGACCCAAGACGAAGCCGCTGCGGCCTACCTCTACCTCATGCTTTACCCACCGAAGCGATAGGTACCCATTATTGCCGCTGTGCCATCCGAAAGCGGTTTTAAAAAATCCTAATCGGCGCTGACGGCGGGTATAAGATTCGCATTCGCGTCGCGTTACGCCGAACGAGGGCAACGGCAGAAGCAAAGGCGCCGGCCCCGCGAAATTCGAGCGGGACGCGAACTGCGCGCCGGAGGCCAGCGGCACGAAAAGCGACGGCAGAGGGGAGATTTGATGAGTGAAGCTGGGGCGAGCCACCAAGAGGCGGGGCCTAGTACGATACGGCATGAATTTGCTGATGTGAATGGGGTGCGAATTCACTACGCGATTGCTCGGCCGGGGAACTACGAGAATGCGGAGTTGGGGGAACGCGGTGCGGCTGCTGGCGGGGCGGCGGCGCGCGGGGCGGGAGCGAAGCTCATCGTGTTTCTGCATGGGTTTCCCGAGTTTTGGTATGCGTGGCGGAAACAGCTTGAGGAATTTGGGCGGGATTTTATTGCGGTGGCACCGGACATGCGCGGGTACAACCTTTCGTCGAAATCGGCGGCGGTCGAGGAGTATGACATCGGCAAGCTTGTCGGCGATGTGCGCGGGCTCGTGGAACATTTGGCTGGTGCGCATCATCTTGGGGCGGCGCGGTGCGTTCTTGTTGGGCACGATTGGGGCGGAGTTGTGGCGTGGGCGACAGCGATGGCTTGCCCTGAGATTGTGGAGCGGCTGGTGATCATCAATGCGCCACATCCGAAGATTTTCGAGCGCGAGTTGCGCGAGAATCCGAAGCAGCAGGAGGCGAGCCAGTACATGCTGGTGTTTCGCAGCGCGCAGGCGGAAGCGATGATGTCCGCTAATAATTTCGCGATGATGCAGGAGACGATTCTCGGCGAGGGGATGCGGCAAGGCTATATTTCTGAGGCTGATCGGAAGGCGTATGTGGAAGCGTGGTCGCAGCCGGGCGCGCTGACGGGCGGGCTGAACTATTATCGCGCGGCGGAAGTGGGGCCGGGGGGAGGCGGGCACGAGGCGTTCAAGGCTAAGCATCCGGTGGCGTCGTTTGAGGTGAAAATGCCGGCGCTGGTGATCTGGGGCGAAAAGGATCCTTATATATTGACGGACAATTTGAACGGGCTCGAGCGTTATGTGCCGAAATTGACCGTGGAGCGGATTCCTGATGCGACGCACTGGGTGGTGCACGAAAACTCGGCGCGCGTGAACGAGTTGATTCGCGACTTTTTGGCGGCTTCAAAATAAACTTTCGAGCGTTCAGCGTGGCGCGCAGCCAATGAAGAAAAAATCAAAACAACCTGCGAAGAATTCGAGCGCCCGCCCGGGAACGATTCCAGCGGTGCCGATCGAAGCGGTGTTCAGCTTCTTGAAGGGCACGAAAGGAACCTCGAGCTGGACGAAGCAGGATTTCGCCGCGACGCTGAAGATCAGCTTGGCGGACGCGTCGAAGATCCTGCCGGTGATTCAAATGCAGGGCTACATCCATCCTTATCATGATGAATGGGTGACGACGACGGCCGGCGAGGATGTGGCTGGCGCGCGGCCGCCGCGCTTCTCGCCCGAAAAGGTGGAGGAGGCGCTGGCTGAGCTGCGGGAACGGATCAAGGCTACGAATCAGAATTCGAAGTCGCCGTACAAGATCGTCGAGGCCGTGGCGTTTGGGGATTTTCTTCTGCAGAAACCGCGGGTGCAAGCTGCTGAGGTGGGGATTCGCCTGGAGCCGCGAAAGGCGAAGCGCGGGGAATCGCCGGCGAAACAGCACGCGGCCGAGCGTGCGTTTCTCAGGCAGTTACGCGAGAAAGCGGCGACGCTGAATACTTTACCGTACGCGGAGTGGATGCGCGCGAGGACACATCGGAGGCTTTTGTAGCTTGGGGTGTTGCTGAGGGTAGCGAGATGGTAAGGGTGCCGAGGTTTGATGTGGGGTGACGTGCAGACTCGACGACAACGGTTCATTCTTGACCGTGGCGCAAATCGTAGCGCAATTTAGCGAGAGGGCTGCGCAGGGAAACATCAGCCAATTCAACAGCTGAGATTTTTTACTGCCATGGTTCGGGACCAGGAGCTCGATGGTTCAAACCTAGTCTGCCAGTGCGTTCATTGCGGGCAACCTCCAAGGCAAGATCTTGCGCTGCCATTTCACGGGAGCGATCGAGCCACGCGGAAACCCATGATGTCATTGCGGTAGTCGGGCGGATTGCGTTCTCGGGTGGCCGGCCGCAGCAGCCACGCCGGAAACATCCACGAGCCACCGCGATCAACCCGGAGGCAATTGCCTTGGCCGTCTTTCGCCTGGGAGTCGCTCGAAGGGGCATCGTTCGCGCGCCCGTCGGCGGGAGCTGGGGCGTAGCTATTGTCGTAGCAGTCCTCGGTCCACTGCCAGACGTTCCCTGCCATGTCGTATAGGCCGAATGCGTTCGTCGGCTTCGCGCCCACCGGATGTGTCTGGCCATTCTCGCAAAAAAGACCTTCCACTTTTTCGCAGCCGGAGTTGGCATTGAACCAGGCGTGGACGGGAGCAGCAGCGTCGTCATCGCCCCAGTAGAACTTAGTTGTGGTTCCGGCGCGTGCGGCATATTCCCACTCTGCTTCACTGGGCAGCCGATAAGGGCCGTCGCCCGATGCCGACGACTTCTTCCGCACTTTGCCATTCAACCAAGCGACATAAGCTTTGGCGTCGTGCCAATTGACGCACACTGCTGGATCGCGATCGGTCTGCTTAAACCCGGGATTTCCCCAAGTCAACTTCGGATCTTTCTCATATTTGAAGATGGCACGGCCGCGGCCGCAACCATCGCCGGCCGGGTATCCCGTCTCCCGAGCAAACGCCGCGTACTCGCCACGAGTGACGTCATATTTGCCCAAGGCGAATGACGGCAATGAGACCTGATGTTGCGGAGCTTCATCAGCAACCGCGCCCATACTGCCACCGTGAGTCGCGGCCCAGGATTTTTCCTCGGCTGATGAGCCCATGGTGAAGCTGCCAGCCGGGAGAACGACCATCTCCGGGCAGGCGGGGCAATCGCGAAAGACGGTGCCGGCGGCGCGTGACGCTGCTTTCGCCTGCGCCAGAGCGTGTGGCGAAGTAGTGAAGCCGCAGGCGAGTGCCAGGATGATGCGTATTTGTTTCATTTCAGTGCGCGGCGAAGTCATTTGTGGCCAGCTTGCCATCGTTCACGACAAACCGCTCGACAATTTTCTCAGCTTCCTCACTTAATTCGAACTGTTCCTTTACTCCTCCGGCAGCACGGGCAGAACCATCATGTTCACCGCGGACGGATCATCGCGGAGCTTTAGGTAAAGCAACGTGCCGTTGGGACGCGGGACGCTGAGCGTTGAATCGACGAAACCTGCTGGCACTGGAACTGTGTGGCTGAATTGGGAGTCGGAGGCTACTGAGTCGATCAGGAAAAGATTCGTGCCGGTTAGCTTGCATTGTTTGTCGGGGCTATCTGGGCAGCGGATTTCTTTCACGGAGGGGACGCGCACCAGATTTGCGAGCGGCATCCAATCCCCTTTGGCGCCATCCGCATCGACGGGCCGGAAGCGTAGCGGGCCGAAGGCGGACGGGCCGAAGCTTTTTGCCGGATCGAGGAAGGCGAGAACGGTTTGAGAATCCTGAAGGACGAGGCCGCCGTCCGCTTCAGTGAGCGAGACGTGAAAGGATTCATCGGTGGTGGCGACTTCGATTTTTTCATCGTGCGAGAACTTCTCCGGTACTTCCGCCTTCACGAAGAATGAGAGGCGGCTGCCCTGCGACAGTTCGTCTTCGTTGCCGAAGCGGATTGCCGAAGATCCGGGGCCGCGTTGCACGCTTTTGCTGAGTAGCACGACTTTTGGGCGCGGCGCGTCCACCGTGGTTTGCAGGTCGAGAATGCGTCCATCTTTCAGCGCGACGTGTGCTACCAGTTTTTCTTCTGGTTGCAACGTGGCGGCTGAGGCATTGTTGAGCGTTGCCAGGTGTAACTCGTCTTTCTGGTTCGCGCGCGACAATTTTGCGGGGACGAAGTGAACCCCGTTCAACTCGAAGCCCTCGACTTCGTCGAGGCGCGTTCCTCGCAACACGCCCTGCTGATCCCCTGCGTTGATCGTGAATCGATCGAGATGTGCGGCTTCTGAATAGGCGTGGAGAGTGAGCTCGTCGGGCTCTTCCAATCCGTATTGCTTCACTTTCAGCTTCATCGGGCCAGCGGTTTGATCCTTCAGCGGAATCTGAACTTCGAGTTCGTCTACTTTTGCGGGCTTCCACGTCGCTTTCAAATCTGCGCCGCTGGCTGCAGCGATGCTTATCTTCTCCACGCAGGCGGCATTTGCGGATTGCAGGTGAACGGAATCGTTTCGGCCGACGATCAGCGCGCTTTGGTCCGCCGGCGGGATCACCCACTTCGCTGAATGTGCTGAACGCAGCTGGAAACTCGGGCCGTCGAAAGCTTCGAAGCCCCATTTGCCGCGAAGGGTTCCCTTTGCCTGCGGATCCAACTGGCCTGCGTGCAAGCCGTGCGTATCGATCAAGAATCCGCCGCGAGTGGCGTCTGCTGCCGCCGGGAGATCCATTCCGGCGCCGGATTTGCTTTCGATGTGAAGGACGAAATCGTGCGCGATATCGGTGGCGAACACCAACGGAGCGCCTTCGACGGGCAGAACTAGGGGCGATTTTTGCAGGCAGAATATTTCCTCGGCATTTACGGCGCGCAGCGGAGGAAGTTGAGCGGCTTCCACGGCGGGGAGTCCGACGACGATCACGGACTTCGGTTTGCGGAAGGAAGGCGGATTATTGAGGCGCAGGTTCAACTGCTGCTTGGGCAGGGCGAGGGCAGGTATGTATTGATATTCGGCGGTGTGGAGATTGCCGAGAATGCGCGCCATGTCAACGATCGCGCCCACGTAAGCGCTGTAATATCCGCCGCCCATGAGCGAAGTGGAGCTGACGGCACCAATGAAATCGGAATTCGGGCCGGAGGTGAGAGCGGTGACCATCGATTGACTGTGGCCATCGTCGAGCACGAGTTGATCGGTGTTCTGCGTGAGGCATGGCCCTTGTTGCTCGGTGGGCTTATCGAAACATTGCTGGTCGAGCTTGATGTTAAGGGTGCGGCCCAAGAGTATGGAGCGCTCGTGGAGCGCTTTGGGATCGGTGTCCGAGGTTTCCTTTACTTCATTGAGATATTTTTCGAGGCGCAGGCGATCGAGGCTGGCTTGATTTAAATCCTGCGAGGCGCGCACAAATGCTCCGGGCTTGCCGCGCACGGCGGTGCGAAGAGAGCTGAAATCGCCGCCGGTTTCTGGCGCGAGAAAAATGAGCGTTTGCTGCGCGTCTTTCGGCACCGTCACTACGATCCCTTCCTGGCGCACTTGTTTGTTCCAGGTTTCGGCGCGTGTGAACCAGTCGTAGGGCGGCGGGTTCGTGGAGCCGCGGAGAAACGCGACGATGAGCAGATAGCGGACGGATTGGCTTTCCGGAAAATCCGGGTGAATCCAGAGGCGGTCGCCGGGTTGGAGGTTCGGCACGTCCGAGATTGGCAGCGTCTTGCCGGCGCGCGTTACCGTCATCTGGATGCGAGGGCCCGTCAAATCGAAGGCGGCGGAATCTGCGCGGGAGATTCGGGTTGCGATGGACAGCAGTGCTAGAAGCGCAAAACTCGCGGTAAGCGCGGTGCGAATGGCCGAAGGGCGGAGGCCAGGGGTCCCCATCTCAAACTAGCTCCTGGGGCCGGGGCAAATATGTTACTACCTTCTAAATGCGGGGGCGAATTAAAGTGGCGGTTTTCTTGCGGTGTTCCCAATTTAGAAACCTATCGCTAGAGCAGGTGAGTTTGGCGAGTTGAGGTTTGTTGCATAAATTGGGGGATTTTCGAAGTGGGCTCAGCCCACACAGAGGGTATGATGCGCGCGGCGGAGGGTGTAAATCGCGAATCCGGCATTGGAGAATTCTATGAAACGAAGAACCTCAAAGAGAGGCAGCAAGAAAAAGTCAGGCATTCGAAAGGCCGGTGGAAGCGCCGGCGTGGAACAGGCTCTTGAGAAAAAAGCTCATGAATACGCGGAAGCTTTGACGAAGCATGATGTCGAAGCGTTGGATGAAATCTGGAGCACAGAGTACACATTCGTCAACCCGCGTGGCGAATTGCTGAGCAAAGCGCAACGCATGGCCAACATAAAGTCTGGGACTACCGAATTTCAAACGATGCGCCCGCAGAAGGAGCGGCTGCACGTGCACGGCAATATTGCGGTGGAGGTCGGTCGCATCGTTGTGGAGGGTGAATACAGCGGGCACGAGAGCAGCGGAGAATATCGTTACACGACGGTGTGGATCAAAATGCAGAAGCGCTGGCGAATGTTAGCTAATCACATCACGCTTATCGCGAAATGAGGTATTTTCGCGGTCGGCCGAATGAAAGGCTTCGAAAGACTTCCGGCCATTCGGCCTTCCGCACAAGACGAGGCAGGTAAGCCTTTAGCCCTGAAAGCCAATTCGCGTTGACGACTTTTCAGGGGGTTCCATCAACTGGTGGATCGCCTCGAACAAGGCTGTGATTTCCTCGCCATGGCCCTCCATACGCTTCTCCAATTCAGCTAGTTTTCGCGCAAGTTCTTTGTGCGTTCGAAGCATTTCGCGTAGCTTTACGAATGCGCGTACAATATAAACGCTGACTTCGATGGCTCTCCGGCTGTTCAGGACGCTCGCAGCCATGATGGCCCCGTGTTCCGTGAATCCGTAGGGCCGATAACGGGGGCCGCCGCGTCTTTGTTTTGAGGTCGCAATTTGCGACCTCAAACTCTTCGTCTCTTCGGAAGTCAACTGAAACATGAAATCGGAGGGGAATCGATCCCGGTTGCGTTTCACCTGTTCATTCAAGCGCTTTGTCGTTACCCGTATAGTTCGGCGAGATCGGAATCCAGCATCATCTTATGATCGCGAACGAGGAGAATGCGGGATTGGATGCGCTCGACTAGGACAATCGCAGTCGTCTTAGGCATTCTCCAAGCATGGTACAACGGGATTCGGTACGCGGTGCAAACGGCTTCACGTGGCGGGGGCGAGGACCCAGTCGAAGGGGAGGATGCGGAGGAGTCTTGTTCTGCGGGCTTTGCCGTGCCAGCCGCAGTTGGGATTGGTGCAGGCGATTTCTTCGTTGCCGAACATTTTCATGGCGTCGGATTCGGAGAGGGAGCTGTTGCTGCACTTCTTTTGCAGATTGATATTTTTGCGGTCCTTGGGACACTCGAAAACGATTCGATAGGCTAAGCTCATAGTTCATTTTAGCATCTGGGCGGGGTGCGTTTATTTGATTCTTGAGTGGGGCTGATAACTGATAGGAATGCTGGCCGATTGCCATGCGAGCTGAGTGGCGAGAACGAAGGCTTGCGCGGGTGACGCTGCGCAAGCGGTGGCGCGTTGCGCCGTCTTTTGTTCCCAGCCCTTACGGGCTGGGCTAAATTGTGTCGCGCCGACGGCGCTGGGTTACGCCAGGGTTTGCGAGTTGCGGGGTACGAAACAGATAAGATGAATTAAGGGTTGATTTTTTCGCTGGTTCTGCTATGCTGTTTTTGCGCTTATTACTTTCGGTTGTGTTGTGCGGTCCCTCTGTTCGTAGCTGATCTGAGAATACCCGCCTTCAGTTCTCTCCGCATGTTTTCAGCGTAATCTAACAAAAAGACTGGCCAAAGAGGCCGCCGGTGTGTGCACGAAGGTTGTGCGTTGCGGCGTAGCCCTAGCCAGCAAGAAAGCAAAATGCAGAATTTTTCAGAATTACCTATCTCACCTTCGTTGAAGGAGAGATTGGCAGCCGCGCGATTCATCGTCCCGACTGCCGTACAAGCCGCAACAATTCCACCCGCGATGGAAGGCAAAGATGTGCTCGCGACCGCTCAGACGGGGACGGGCAAGACGCTCGCGTTTCTCATCCCTGTGATGGAGAAGCTCGTCCAGCGCAATGCGCCTGGAATCGGTGCGTTGGTGCTATTGCCCACGCGCGAACTGGCCATGCAAGTGGCCGAGCAATTCGACGCGCTCCGGGGAAGGCAACTTTCGCCCGCGGCGCTCGTGGTTGGCGGATTAGCCGAAGGGCCGCAGCTCAGCGCGATTCGAAAGGGTGCGCGGATTGTTATCGCGACTCCCGGGCGCCTCGAGGATTTTCTCGACCGGCGACTCGTGAGACTCGACACATTGCAAACTCTGGTGCTCGACGAAGCAGATCGCATGCTGGACATGGGATTCCTGCCGTCGATTCGCAGGATCGTTTCGATTCTGCCGAAAGACCGGCAGACGATGTGCTTTTCCGCGACGATGGAAGCTTCGGTGGCGCATCTCGTGAAGGACTACATGCGGAATCCGGTGCGACTTGCATTCGGATCCACGCTGAAGCCTTCCGAAAATGTGCGGCTGCAGGCGTTTGAAGTTTCGACGGAGCAGAAGCACGGAATGCTGTGTCATCTATTGAACCAGGAAAAGGGGCGTTGCCTCGTTTTCTCACGGACGAAACGCGGAACGGATCGAATTGCCAAGCTGCTGAAGTGGCGCGGCATCGATGCGGCCGTGATTCACGGCGACCGCTCGCAATCGCAGCGGACGGCGGCTCTGGCTGGTTTCCAGCAGGGGCGGCACCGCGTGCTTATAGCGACGGACGTGGCTTCGCGCGGAATTCACGTGGAGAATATCGCTCACGTGATCAACTACGACTTGCCTGACCTGGCGGAGAATTTTATTCACCGCGTGGGTCGGACGGGTCGAGCGGGAGCGCAGGGCGTTGCCACGACACTTTTTTCGCGCGACCAGCGGACCGAGCTATTTCAACTGGAGCGGACGCTTGGTTTGAAGATCGAGCGGCTGCCGGTGGATCTCGGTTCTCTTGCGAAGCAGGAGAAGGATAATGAGGATCGGCTAAACCGAATGGCGCCTGCTTTCAAGCGGCAACTGGTTCGGCTGCCTGGAGAATATCTTCAGGCGCAGATGCAGGGCTAATCGCTCTGGCTGCTTTGCGGATAAGAACCGCTCAGCAAAAACAATTCAACTACGGCTTCCGGGGCAGATTCTCAAATCTGGTCCGGGAGCCGTTTCTTTTTTGGGGGCTAGAGCGCTGATTCGGTGCGGCAAATGAAACGGCTCAACGGCTAGTAATCTTCGCGCGGCTTAGGGGTGTAGAGGCGATTCGTGGATTTGGTCGCGTGGCCTGCTCTGTATTCTTCCAGCTCGCTATCGGTGATCGGGAAATTCGTGTGCGAAGGAAGGTCAGAGTTGGCGACCAGCTCGCGCTTGAGTTTCAAGGAGCAGACGTCAGGGGCATCCTGATAGCGGACGCGGTGCGAGGTGAAAGCGTCGTCGGCGATGGTGAGGGTGAAGTCACGAACGTCTTCGGCAGCGTAGCGAACCTGGAACGCGTATTCGCGGCCGCGGTTTTTCGATTCGAAGCCCAGATACTGCATCAGAATTGAATTGCTCATTTTTACCTTAATTTGGGCCCGAAATCGTTTGGCGACGAGAGGCCGGAACCTGCTGCAACTTACTCAATGTGCTATGTGAGTGTGGACTATTCCGCCGTTTTCCACCAGACAATTCTGACTCGCTGATTCTGCGCTTCGAAGACTTTCCGGCAACTTTCACTTCTGAATCAAGGCGAAAGGCGCCGGCCGGAGGCCAGCGGTACAAAAGGCAACTGCGTTCATTGTGGCGAAGCGACTTCGCGAATGATTTTCGCGAGGATTCGGACGCCGTCTTCGATCTGATTGCTATTTGCGCCGCCGTAGCCGAGGACTAAGCCGCCACGCGACGGACGCTTCAGGTAACAACTGGAAAGCGGGATTGCAGAAATGCCGGTCTCGGCGGCTTTTTGCGAAACTTTTCTGTCGTTCACTCCGGGCGGCAGCAAGGCTACCAGGTGCATTCCTGCTTCTGCGTCGACCACCTCCAGTTGCTCACCAAGCTGGCTGCGAATCGCTTCGCCGAGAGCCTTTCGGCGTTCCATGTAGAGCATTCGCATTCTGCGAATGTGGCGGGCGAAGTGCCCTTCCTTGATGAAATCGGTGAGGGCCGCCTGATAGAGCGTGGGCGGAAAAATGTCGGTGGCTTCACGCGCGGAATAAAATGCACGGACGAGATCTTTGGGAACAACCACGTAGCCGAGCCGCAAGGCTGGGAACAAAACTTTGCTGAGCGTGCCGATGTAGATGACGCGGGCGTCCGCGTCCATGCCTTGCAACGAAGCGACCGGATGGCTGCCGAAACGATATTCGCTGTCGTAATCATCTTCGATGATCCATGAGCCGTTGCGCGCCGCCCAATTAAGCAGCTGCATGCGGCGGGAGGCGCTCATCGTGAAGCCCATCGGATATTGATGCGATGGCGTGATGTAGACGGCGCGGGCGTTGCGGCACCGGCGTATACCTTCTTTCACGTCGAGGCCATCGCGATCGATCGGAACCGGCACAAGTTTTGCGCCCGCCATGGTAAGAGCCTGCTGGGCGCCGGGATAGCCCGGCTCTTCGATCCAGACAGGGTCGTCCAAATCCAGCAGCGCGCGGGCGGTTACCTGCAGGCCCAATTGCGAGCCGGGGACGACGATTACTTGCGAAGCGTCGCAGCGCACCGCGCGCGATGCGCCGAGATACTCAGCGATAGCCTCGCGGAATGGAGCGTAGCCCATGGGATCGCCGTAGGCCATCATTTCGCGCGTGGAATTTCGCGAGTGGCGCGAGAGGAGCGAGGACCAGACGCCGACGGGGAAATAATCGAGCGCGGGGAGGCTGACGCGAAAGGCGCCAATGTTTTTCAGATCGGAATCGCCCTGCATTGACAACAGCTCGCGGGCGCGCTGCGAAATTTTGCGCGAGATTTTCTGCGTTGCGGGCTTGCGAGCGGTGCCGGACGCTGGTTTTAAGGCATCTCCGGGGATGGAGCGCGCGACGCAGGTGCCCGCACCGACGAATGTCTCGAGGTACCCTTCGGCGTGCAACTGTTCGAAGGCGCTCAGCACCGGCACGCGAGAGACTTGCAATTCTGCGGCGAGGCTTCTTGTGGAAGGGACGCGCTGGCCGGGGCGCAATTGGCCGCTCACGATGGCGCGTTGAAACCAGTCATACAACTGGCGGTACATTGGCCGTTGCGTCGGATTCTTCGCACGCGCTGCAAGCGCGATGGGCGGGAAGAAACTGGCGCGGACTGTTTTCAGCTGTCTTGCTTCCGTCACGTGCGGCCCGAAGTGGTCATATCAGAACGCGTCAAAGTGGCTATTGTGGCTGTCCACTCCATGATCCATCATTTGCGGCAGTGGCGCAATTCGCGCGACCGGAGGTACGTACAAATTGTTGATTCAACAACGAACTGCGAGGGGCAAAGCGATGAATGCATCTAGATCGATCCGGGTTTTCTTCTTGTTGTGCTGCGGCGTGCTTGCCATTTCGAAACCCGTTTCCGTGTTCGCACAATCGAGCGCGGATGCGTCGAAAGCCGGCTCACAACAACCCGCGGCGCTACCGGACGGGCAGCACGATTTCGACTTTGAACTTGGGAGCTGGAAAATTCACCTGAAGCGCCGCCTGAATCCTTTAACCGGTTCGAACACGTGGGTGGAGTTCGACGGCACATCGGTGACGCGGAAGGTGTGGGACGGACGCGCTCAGATCGAGGAGTTCGAGACCGATAGCCCCACTTCGGGACACATCGAGGGGCTCACGCTTCGCACCTACAATCCCAAAACTCACGAGTGGTACCTCACGTGGGCCAACAGCAAGGACGGCCTTCTCGTCCCGCCGCAGATCGGGCGGTTCAAGGATGGAACGGGTGAGTTCTATGCGCAGGACACATTGAACGGCAAAATGATTCTTGTTCGATTTATTTGGTCGAAGACCGACACGAAGGTGCCGCATTTCGAGCAGTCTTTTTCAGAGGACGGCGGGAAGACCTGGGAAGTGAATTGGATTACGGACCAGGCGCGAGTAGGCGAGGGGAACTGAGAGGCGCGATGAGTTGGTGAATGACATATTTCATTCTCGCGTGAAACACGGGCGCGGCATTTTTCAATAATCTTGGCGACTGGATAAAAGAGATGAAGGCGTTTACAGACTTTCGGAAATATCTGCTGGCGTGCAGCTTGATTGTTGTGTTGCAGCCGCTACATGGCACGAGCATTCAAGAGGCTGCAGCGCAGCGAGACGGGCAGCACGATTTTGATTTCGAGATTGGGAACTGGAAGACGCATCTTTCGCGGCTGCAGCATCCGTTGAGCGGCTCTCACACCTGGGTCGAATACGAAGGAGCTTCCGTTGTGCGGAAGGTATGGGACGGCCGCGCCAATCTCGTTGAACTCGAAGTGGATGGCCCCGGCGGTCACGTCGAAGGGCTGAGCCTGCGTCTCTACAATCCTCAATCTCATCAGTGGAGCCTGAATTTTGCCAATGCCAATGGAGGCACTCTGAGCGTGCCTACAGTGGGCGAATTCAAGAATGGGCGCGGCGAATTTTACGATCAGGAGCCGTTCAATGGCCGAATGATTCTGGTCCGCAATGTGTGGATGGATATGACGGCGAATTCGTGCCGCTTCGAGCAGTCGTTTTCGGATGACGGCGGCAAGACTTGGGAGACAAACTGGATCGCGGTGGACACGCGGGTGAAATGAGGAGGCTCGCGAAGTTCAACCGCGAGAGTCGGATAGCGCGAGCCGTGAAGGAAGCGGTAACACTGACGCGAAGAGATTGCAGGGATGTCGCACTGGAAAACAATTCAGAAGGCATTCGCCCTGCTCGCACTGATGTTCGGGTTGGCGAGCACGCAAATGGCTTCAGCACAAAATTCCTCCGATCGCCAATCGTTGGATGATGCGTGGTGGACCGGGCCGATGCTGGCACCGTCGGCTGCGACGCTGCCGCAAGGCCATTTCCTGATTGAGCCGTACCTCTACGACGTGATCCAGCAGGGCCAATACGATCGCGATGGCGTAAAACGGGAAGCCGCCGAATCGAACGGTTTTGGATCGCTCACCTATGTGAACTACGGATTGACGGACAAACTGACGATCGGCGTAATCCCGACCTTTGGTTACAACCGGGTGAATGGAGCGCCGAGCAGTTCCAGCGTCGAGATGGGCGACGTGACGGTGCAGGGCCAGTACCGGCTGACGAAATTTCGTGAAGGAAGCTGGATTCCGACAACGTCGTTTGCAGTGCAGGAAACGTTTCCATCGGGCAAATACGACCGGCTGGGAAACCGGCCGAGCGACGGACTCGGCAGCGGCGCTTACACGACGACGTTTGCGTTCTATTCGCAAACGTATTTCTGGCTGCCCAATCGCCGCATACTTCGCATGCGCTTGAACGCATCGGAATCGTTTTCAAGCAACGTGAGCGTGCAGGGCGTCAGCGTGTACGGAACGGATGCCGAATTTCACGGTAACGCTAGGCCCGGCGGCACTTCTTTCGTTGACGCATCGTGGGAATATAGCCTCACGCGAAGCTGGGTGCTGGCGCTCGACGCAACATACCGCTACCAAAGCAGCGCGCATGTGATCGGAAACGACGAACTCACTTCGCCGGGCATGCAGAACCAGCGTAAGATCCAGCTCAACACAGGCTTTAGCGACGCCATCGGTTTTGCGCCGGCGATCGAATACAGCTGGAATTCCAAAATCGGCATCCTGCTTGGCACCCGCCTGATTCCGGCAGGCCGCAATACCTCCGCAACCATAACTCCGGCCATCGCCATCAACATCGTCCGTTAGCAATCTGCTTCTAGTTCTTCCGTTCGGTTATAGGGCCCAGCCCGGTTGCGAGCCGCCCTCCGCGATTCTCGCCGATTGTAAGAAAGGCGAACGTTACATTGCGATGGCCTCCAGTTTACTTTGCGTTACAAGCGAGTACATCAGAGGACAGCGTCTCACCCTGTCCTCGCGCGTGCCTCCAGGCCAGTAGACGCTTCTTGCAGCCAGTTCGTAGACTCCCTCCGTAGTGAAAATCCAAGGGCCCCGATAAGTTTTTATCGTGCCGCACTCCCCCTCCGGCAGCGGGCAAAACGGAACATGTCGAAGAAAATCTTCCTAGCATTTCCCATTGTTGTGATGGAATTTTTGCTTTTTATTTTTGCAGGCAGCGCAGTGGCGGCCTCGTCCGTTACGGCGAGCCCAACCTCGGTGAATCTCGGGTCTGTAAACGTGGGAAGCAGCTCGCAACAACAGATAAAAATCACAAATTCCACGGGGATTAGCGTGACGATCACGAGTGTGGCGCTGAGCGGCAATTATTTTGCGATCAGCGGCATCGCGGCACCGCTGAGCCTTTCGGCAGGAAAGAGCGCCACGTTGACGGTAACCTTCGCTCCGAAAGCTGCCGGCGCGCAAACTGGAAAGATCGTAGTGCAGGGCCGAGGTATCACCACAGCCATCAACGTTACACTGTCTGCGAACGGCGTATCGAGCGGCGGTACAACATCGATTTCGGCCGTGCCCACCAGCGCAGCCTTCGGAAATGTCCCGGTGGGCACCACCAATTCGCAAACTTTTACCGTCACGAACCATGGCACCAGCACGATCTCAGTATCGTCTGAGGCCGTCGCCGGAACCGGCTTCAGCATGTCCGGCCTCGCTGACGGCGCGCAAATCGCCGCGGGCAGGGGCTCTACCTTCAATGTGGCTTTCAAACCGGCCAAGACAGGAACAATTACCGGCTCAGCGTCAATTAATTTCAGCGCGTCCGGTAAGACAGTCCCTCTCATGGTTTCGTTGTCTGGAAACGGAGTCACCGCTACCGGTACCTTGCAGGTGAGTCCCACCGCGATAAATTTTGGAGACGTATTGGTTGGGCACAGCGGCTCGCTCCCTCTCAAAGTGACGAACACCGGAAACTCGGCGCTCACAACCAGTCGGGGGACAATCTCAGGTTCGGGATTCAGCATGATCGGTGGACTCGCCGGGCTGACGCTGCAACCTGGCCAGTCCGACTCAGTGACGGTGGTGTTTGAGCCGGCCGTGAATGGAAGCGCCACGGGAACAATCTCAATTCTAGCGGGCGTAACTACGACCTCAGTCGCGCTGTCAGGTTCCGGTACAGCGCAGACTTCCTCGCCGCACTCGGTGAGCCTCTCCTGGGTCGCGAGCACCTCGCCCAGTGTGGACGGCTACTATGTAGAGCGTGGAACAACATCCGGTGGACCTTACTCAATTTTGAATTCATCCCCGGAGACGGGAACTTCGTACGTCGATTCGACTGTGCAAGGCGGTAAGGGGTATTTCTACGTGATTGTTGCCATCAATAACGGCGGAGAACAAAGCAAACCTTCTCAGCAGGTGAGTGCGACGATTCCTTCACCCTAGACGCCCCCCGGATGTTTAAACCGGGCGGTTTCTGTGGGGAGGTCTTTCAGAACTACTGAAACGCGCTCGCCGGCAGATTTTGCGCACGCGCGAGTAGTTCGGGCAGGTTTTTCTGAACGGCAGCCGCTCTTTTCCCCAGCAGCATTTCCGCTTCGTGGCGGGCGGTTTCTACCGTTTGTTGATTTTCGCCGCCTTTGCCTCCCAGCAGGATTTCCGCGCGCAGATAGCAAGCGTAGGCGAGTTCCAGGTCCACGCCGCGGCGCCTGAGAAATTGGCCGTAGTTGAACCAGTCGAACGCTTCGCTGCGCGGGTCTTCCAACTTTGTATCGAGCGCGAGGCCGCGTTGGAAAGAGTGAGCAGCGCCTGCGGCGTCTCCGGATTTTTCCTGGTAGTCGCCGAGGTGCGCGAGCGCCAGGCTTTCCAGCTGTAAATTCTTGTCGCGCTCGGCAAGCGCGATCGCCGAAAGGTAGCCCGCCATCGCCGCTTCCTTGTGATTCACGCGCGCCTCGTCGTCGGCTAGTTGAAGAGTGGCGGAATCCAGTTGCGCGGATGTGGCAGTGGGATCATCCGGATGCGCCGTGGCGAGATGCAGGAAAGCGTTCCAATGGCGGGCTGCGGCAGCGGGTTCGTTCCTTTGATCGAGCGCTTGGGCAAGATAGAGGTGAGCGTTTGGCTGGTTCGGCGCCACGTCCACAGCTTTTTCCCAGGAATCCACCGCTTCTTCCGGATGGCCTAGCCGGGCCGCCAGCAAACCGTAATTGACGAGCGCATCGGGATCGCGCGGAAAAATATCGAGCATGCGGCGGTAGTGCTCGTAAGCTTCGGTGTAACGGCCGTCTTCGATCATCGCGCGTGCAGCGGCGTGTTGCAGCCCGGCGCTATCTGGATTGATTGTGACGGCGCGTGTGAGCGCGGCGACGGCCTCGTCTTTTTGTCCGTCCTTCGTCGAGGCCTTGGCAATGCGGGCCTGAAGCATCGCGTCGTAAGGATTCAGCTGCGACGCGCGCAAAAGCGAGTGGAGATTGGATTCGTCAGTAGCGAGGGCAAAGTGCAGTTGGTCGAGGCCGCCCCACAGGAACAACAATCCCACGAGACTCAGCTGAAATGCGGGCGACGTGAAGAATTTTGTCTTGCGCGAGAGTGCCGGCGATGGCGATGGCGCAGTCTCACGCGCGGCTTTCTTAGTGCCGCGCTTGGGATAAGTCTTCGGTTCGCTTGATCGTATTGTCGCGCTGGGATCGATCAAGAGGGACGCCACCCGCGAATCGCGCAACTTCCACAGAGCGCCGTCGAGGAGGAAGTGGTGAATGTTCACGAGCGCGGTGAAGATCAGGAAGCTCGTGGTGAAATCGTAATGGAAAATGTAACTCACCAGCCAGGGGCCGGGTACGAATAGCGCGATGCCGCCAGCGATCAGCGTGACGAAATATCCCACCATTCGCCAGCTCGGCTGGCCGGCGGCCCGCGCTTCGCGTCGTTGGTAATAGCTTGTGATCCACAAATACTGCGCGGAATGAAGCACGGCGAGGATTCCGCTACTGTAGCGCGTTTGCGGAATCTGATAGGCAGCGTGCAGCTCGAGCAATGTGGGAAGCACGAACCACAAAAATTGCGTGAGCACGAGCGTTAGCGGCGCAGCCATGGCGCGCGCTCCGCTCCGCCGGATGAGCGGCCTGAAAGCCATGAACGTGAACGCCGCGAAGGCGATTGCCAGAACGAGCCGCGCCGGAAGCGTGATCTTCGCGGGCAGTCCGAGCGAAAGAATCAGAGGGTCGCTCGAACCGCCGGTCATGAAACTTGCCAGTAACATCACGTAGGACGCGACGAACGCAGCATGCAGCCAGCGGCGTTCGGTGGACGTGATTTGCGTGCCCCCTCTGCGCGCAAACATCATCATCAAGCCGTAGTTCTGGCCGGTGTAATGCCACGGGCTCCAGCAGATGTAGAGCGTGAAGACCCACGGGACGAGCCGGTACGACGCGTGCAGCATCACGGCGGTGACGACCATCAGCAGCGTGAGGTGAAGCGTGAAGAACTTGTATTTTTCGAACTGCTCGCGCGTGTGATAGGCGCGATAAATTGTCGCCATGAAATGCGGGTAATTGAAAATGATGGCGAGCAGGTAGAAGGCCACGGCCCAACCGTGCGTATGCGAAGGCGTAAGCCATGCCGCGATGGCGAGAAGAGGCGCGGACCATGCGCCGCACCCCACGATGAGATCGAGCCATGGACGATAGATCCATGGGCTTGAAGCTGGCGGCGTCGCTGAAGCCGATGCGCCCGCGCCACCGATTGGATTGGCTTGCGTGGTCAGAAGAAAACCTCAGGCCGCCAGTCTACTTGGAATGTGGTGTGCAATTCGCGGGCGCCAGGACAGGTTTGCTGAATGTGTAACTTCGGAGTCGCGGAATTTCACCGCTAGCGTCGCGAACATCCGCTCGGGTGGCCACGACCACGACTTCCCTGGTCGTGGGTTTTAAGCATTCAAGCGGTTACGCGATTTGCCCAAAAGGAACGCTACGAAGCCAACACCCAGCAACGCGAACGTCAACCCGGCAATTTTCGCCACGGCTAGCAGCTTGTGTGGCTCATCGGCTGCGGGCATCACCGAAAAAATAATCGTCACAAGCGTCGTCGTAAAGCCAAGCGTGCCGAGCGCTATCGCAACCGGCTTACCGCCTGGCACGCGAATCACTTCCGAGCTCGCAGGCTCGCGCTGAAATCGAATCAGCGCGGCGAAGACAAACAAATACGGAATGAAATACGAAATGATCCCCATGCTGACGAGAACTTCATACGCTCCATAAACGCTCGTTCCAGCCTGGCTCAGCAGAATGAAAATCACTCCGCAGAATGCCTGCACGAGCAGAGCGATATGCGGCGTGCCCCACTTCGGATGAATGCGAGCGAAGGCGGGCGGAAGGTAGCGGTCGAGTCCTGCCACGAACGGCAGACGCGCGGAGACGGCGAGCCACGCGCCGAGCGCTCCGAGGTTGCTGATCGTAATCAGCAGGGCCGCCAGCGGCGCGATCCCGGCGAAGCCTACGCGTTCCGCTGATTTTGAAACGGCTTGCATGATGCCGCCGAGCCCGCTCACTTCGCTTGCAGGCAGCGAAACGAGAACAGCAATCGTGCCGACTATGTAGCCGACTGTGACGAACGCTCCTCCGGCGAGAAGCGCGCGGGGAAGATTTTTCCGCGCGTCGTGTACCTCATCGCCGAGAAATGACGCCGACTCTGAGCCTCCGAGCGCAAAAATGATCGTGGCGACGAAAAGAACGTCTCGGAAATGCATGTGCGGCACGAGGCTCGTCGCAGTAAAGCTGGTAGCCGAGCCGAATCGATGGAAGGCGATGGCAGCGATGCCGATCAGGATGGCGATCGGCAGCCATGTGGCGATGGCGCCGACATTGTGTAACCACTTCCCGACCGAGAGCCCGATAAGATTCAGGAACGTGCCGAGCGCGAGGCCAAGCAGCGCGAAGACAAGAAAATATGTCCTATTTTCGGAGAGTGCTTGCCAGCGCGCGGGGCCGATGAAAAGCGCGTTGCTCGCAGCAAAGTAGAGCACCGCGGGATAGTAGGGAAGATTGCTGGCCCAATACGTCCAGCCGGTGATGAATCCCGGAAATTCGCCGAATGCACGTTTGCTCCAAACATAAAGCCCGCCTTCCTGCGGATAGCGCGAGGAAAGTTCCATCACGGAAAGCGCGAGTGGAAGATAAAACGCACACCATGCGATCAGCCAGATTACGATCGCGCTTGCGCCGACGGTGGCTGCCGTGGCGATCCAGCGCAGGCTGATGCCCGTGACGATATAGAAGAGGACGAGGTCGCGGAAGCCCATCGCTCGGCGAGGGCGAGTGGGAGCGGGGGATTCAGGCATGGGCGGCGAGTGCGGTCGAATTCATGCGCGACGCACATGATGCATCGAGCGGAATCTGAAAGCGAGCGGGTTCCAGCTGGTAGCAATTGCGAGCGCACCGCATGCCGCCTTACCGCAAGCGCCGGCGCCGGCTACACTTTGGCTTTTTTGTCGTGCTCGTAATATTCGTAAGCCGACATTGGCTTTTCGCCGCCTTTTTTCCAGATGCGATCCTCGGCGGGAAGTTTTCCCAGCGCCCGAGCCATTTCGCGGATGTGCGAGGCCACCGCGCCGCAGCATGCGCCGATATAGTTGACGCCGAGCTCGCGTGCCTTCGTCGCGTAGTCAGCCATTTCGCGGCGGCTCAATTGAAAAGGATCGAGCTGGTCGGGAAACGCGGGCAAGCTGGTGAAATCACGATGATCGCGCGTGGTGCGATACGCGACGGGTTGGCACGCGATGTAGTTCTTCACAGCGCGGCGCATTTCGGCCGCAAGCGGCAACGTGTGCTCGGGGCTGCGCAGGCAATTCAGCCCGACGATGTCCGCTCCCGCATCGACGAGAGCTCGCGCGCAATCAGCGGCTGACTTACCCTCCGGCGTCACGTCTTCATTTTCGAACGACATGGTCACCATCACCGGCAGATTTGTGCGCTTCGCGCGTTCAACAGCCAAGAGCGCTTCGCCGAGCCAGGAAAAAGTCTCCCCGATGATGAAATCGACGCCTTCGGAGACTTGCACATCGAGTTGCTCGTCGAAGGTTTTGCGGACGCGATCGGCCGCAGCCTTGTCGTTCGGTTCATACATCCAGGTAAGGCTGATATTTCCGGCGACGAGACAGCGAATGCCCGCAGCTTGTTTTGCAATGCGCACGGCCGCGCGATTCAACTCCTCAACGCGATCGCCCATGCCGACAGTGGCCAGTTTGTCGCGACTGGCATAAAAGGTGAGCGACTGGAGAACTTCGGAGCCCGCATCGCGAAATTCGCGGTGAAGCTCGAGCAAAGCTTCGGGATTTTCGAGTGCCACTTCGGGCGTGAACGGTCCGGCGCGAACGCGGCCGCGCTTTTCAAGCTCGAGCAGGTAGCCGCCATCGCCCAGAACCGGGCCTTGTGCCAGTTTTTCGAGAATTCCTTTTTTCGTTGCGTTCGTCATTCTCGTACCTTTTGATCGGGAGTCTCTCTTGGCGCTCTCGATTTCATGCCACAGCTCTTTTCACGCGGCCGCGTTTCAAATCGCGCAACGCTTGATGCGCCGCATTGTAGCCGGGAGCACCGGTGACACCGCCCCCGGGATGCGCTCCGGCGCCGCACAAGTAGAGTCCGTTCACGGGCGTGCGGTATTGAGACCAGCCTGCAACAGGGCGCATGAAGAAAAGCTGGTCGAGTGACAAGTCACCGTGAAAAATATTTCCTTCGGTCAAGCCGTAAGTGCGTTCGAGATCGAGCGGAGTCAGAACCTGGCGCGCAAGAATGGACTTTGCAAAAGTCGGTGCATACTCGCCGATTTTTCTCACGACGCGATCGCCCAGCAATTCGCGATTCTCATCCCACGTTCCGCGCTTTAGCTTGTAAGGCACGTACTGAACGAACGTCGTCATGATGTGCTTCCCCGCAGGCGCGAGGGAAGAATCCACATTTGACGCGACGACGCAATCCACCCACAGCTCTTCCGAAATTTCGCCGAATTTCGCGATGTCGTAACAGCGCTGCGCGAATTCAAGCGAAGGCACAAGCGTGAAGAGCGAACGTTGCGGCGCCGTCCAATCCGAGGGCATTCCCATAACGCGCGGCTCCTCGCTTAAGACGAAATTCACTTTCGCGCACGGCCCGTTCATTTTGATCGCGGCGACGGCCTCGCGAAAATCGTCCGGGAGCTCGCTCGGTTCGACAAGCCCGAGAAACGTGCGCTTCGGATCGGCATTCGAGAGAACGATCCGGCACTTGAGCTCCGTTCCGTCTTCGAGAAAAACGCCGCGAGCGCGGCCTCCACGGGCGTCAATATTCGCGACCGGACTCGACGTGAGGATTTCGACGCCCAATTTTCGCCCCGCCGATGCAAGCGCTTGCGTGATCGCTCCCATTCCCCCAATTACATGCCCGCAAAACCCCTGCGTCTCGCCATCGCCCCCGCTCAACAAATGAAAGAGAAGGCCCAGCGCCGAGCCGGCATCGTAAGGTCCGCCATGCTTGCCATACACATTATTCGCAAGAAACATCGTTTTGATTTTCTCGGATTCATAATGCCGGTCGAGAAAATCGCCCAAGCTGCCGGTCAGGAATGAAACAAGCTGCCCAACCTCCTCCGTCGTCATCCCCCGAAACCGATTTCCCACGCGCAGCAGCTCCCACCAGCCTTCCGCCCCGCGAAACGCAGGATCAGGCGGCGGCTCCAGAAAAAATGGCTGCAGATAACGCGCCAGTTTTTTCAACTGATCGTCCACACGGACAAAAGTCTCCGCATCGCGGGGCGAAATTTTCCGAAATTCAGCTACAGCGCGTTCCCGATCCGCCCACCAGGGCACCACCTGCCCATCGGGAAATGGAACCACCAGCGCCGGATCGCACGCCACCATGCGAAGCCCGTGTGAGGCGAGGTCGAGATCGCGAATCACGGTGGGCCGCAGCATGCTCGCCACATAAGAGGTAGTTGACGCGCGGCACCCGGGCGCGATTTCTTCCGTCACGCAGCACCCGCCCACAATCGCCCGCCGCTCGAGCACCAGCGTCGAAAGTCCGGCGCGCGCAAGGTAAGCCGCCGCCGTCAGGCCGTTGTGGCCCGCACCGACGACAATCGCGTCGTATTTTTTTCGCGTCACGTTCTTTTTCGCGTTATGAACTTGCACATCGCAGGCGTTTCGACTAGCATGACCGCTAGTCAGGTAATTGTATCGCTGACTGTAGATAACATAGGCGGGGAAGAAATCCAATGCCAGCTTCAGGTAATGACCTTGGGTCACATCAACGCGTAAGGTCGCGCCGCGCTCTTCTGGAGCCGCCCGTGCGTTTTCGTCCCGAGCCCGGGCCGCGACTGGAAGCCAAACGCGCTCGAATCATCGACGCCGCTCTCAGGCACTTCGCCGAGCAGGGTTACCACGCCGCGCGCATCGAGGATCTTGCCGCCCAACTCGGCTTCGCAAAAGGTTCCATCTTCCAATATTTCGGCAGCAAGGCCGGTCTCTTCCTCGAAACATACAAAAAGGCCGTGAAATCATTCCCCGCGTACCTCGATTGCCCGGCCAATATTCGCGAGAAAGGTTTCTTCGAAATCGTGCGTTACTGGCTCCTGCGCACGGAGCGGCTTTTGCGCGAGGACTGGATTCCATACCGCGTCGCCTTGCTTGGAAATTACGGCGTCGATTTGAGTTTGAAGCGCGAGATCAATCGGTTTCTGCTCGCCGAGGATCCGTACGGCAGCGCCGCGTTCGTGCGCCTGGGCGTCGCGCGCGGCGAAGTGCGCTCCGATATCGACACCGCGCTAATCGTTTCGATTCTCGATTGGACGATGGAGCGCTTTCAGGATGCGTTGCTCACCGAAGAACTCGACCCCGGTCTCTTCCCGCATCCCGCCGAGCCCGAAAAAAATCAGATACGGATCACGCAATTCCTGCAGGTGCTGCGCGGCGCGATCGGCGTCTAAAAAGATTTCTCAAAGTTCGGAGCGAAGCAGATGGAGCGGCCAGCCCAACAGTCTGTTCAGGAAATTCTCGCCTCCTACAACGCCAACGCTCCGCTCGCCGAAGCCTACACAATTCCCGCACCGTGGTATACCGATGCGCGAATCGCCGACCTCGAGCGGCTCAACGTGTTCTCGCGCACCTGGCAATTCGCCGCCCGGCTCGAGCAGCTTGAAAATCCGGGACAATATGTCACCACCACGGTAGCTGGTGAGCCGATCGTGGTGGTGCGCGGAAGCGATAAAAAACTCCGCGCATTTTTCAACGTCTGCCGGCACCACGCCATGACAGTGATGAACGAGCCCTGCGGCCACGCTCCGCACATGCGCTGCCCTTACCACGGCTGGACCTACAATCTCGAAGGCGAACTCAAGGGCATGACTGAATTCGAGGGCGTCCGCGATTTCGATCGCGCGAAGAACGGATTGCTTCCAATCCGCGCAGAAATCTGGGAGCGATTCGTTTTCGTGAATCTCGATCCCAACGCCGCGCCGTTGAAAGAATTTCTAGGCAAGCTCGTCGGTCTCGCAAAGCCGCTCGGATTTTCGCAGCTGAAATTCGTCGAGCGCCGCAGCTATACACTCGATTGCAACTGGAAAGTTTACGTCAACAATTTTCTCGACGGCGGCTACCACGTGCCGCACATGCACAAAGGACTGAACAGCGTCCTCGACTACACGAACTACACGATTGAAAATGTCGATCGCTGCTGCGTGCAATCGAGCCCGGTCACTGTTGACAGCACTTCCGAAGCGAATGCCGCCGCCACTCGCAAAGGCGATCGCGCTTACTATTTCTGGCAATATCCGAATTTCATGTTGAACTGGTACGAGGGCTATCTCGACACGAATCTCGTAATCCCGCTCGGTGTGGATCGTTGCGAAGTGATTTTCGATTTTTTCTTCGGCAACACTGCCGAATCGGAGATGCCCTACATCCACCAGAGCATCGAAGTAAGTCACCAGGTGCAAATCGAAGACATCGTCATTTGCGATGGCGTCCAACGCGGCCTCAGTTCGCGCGCTTACCAGGTAGGACGCCTCTCCGTGCGCCGCGAAACCGGCGAGCATCTCTTCCACCGCTTACTCGCAGCAGATCTCAAAGACACGAAGACAGCTACGGCCTCCTGAGATCTTGCCCGGGTAGCCACGACGACGCTTTCCTCGTCGTGGGCTAGCTCGCGAGAGTGTTAGCGGCCACAGTTTCTGAACAAACAGCAATAACCATTCCCCGCATCCCCCGTCTAAGCCTGATACCACTCTCTATCGCGAGGCGATACATATGAGATTCAGAATCGTTGCGGCCGTTCTGGCTATAGCGACAGCGATCGGCGCTCCTGTTTCGCCGGCCGGTCAGCCGCCAAAAGCTGCATTCAAGCAACTGCAAGCACTCGCCGGCAACTGGGAAGGCAAGGACAGCGACGGAGGCGCAGCGAAAACCAAATTTGAAATCGTGGCAGCGGGCACGGCGGTGATGGAAACCATCTCCCCAACTGGCATGGGCATGGAAGACATGCTGACGCTCTACAGCGTCAACGGCGATTCAATCGTGCTCGTCCATTACTGCCCGACGAACAATCAGCCGCGCATGAAAGCAACGCCGGGCACGGGCGAAGTGAAGGAATTGACGTTCGAATTTCAAGGCGCAGGAAACTTGCCGTCAGAAGAAACCGGCCATCAGCATAAGCTCGTAATCCAGTTCGAGGACACGAATCACATCACAGAAACATGGACGTGGCGCTCAAAAGGAAAAGACACTCCGATGGTTTTCCACTTCACAAGAAATAAAAACTGAACACATTTTCTCGGCGGATGAAGTGTGGGTTTAAAATCTATGGTCTACGTCAGGGCACGGCTTCAGCCGTGCCGCATATTGATACAAAACGAGCGCGGCTTTAGCCGCTGAGGGAATGTTTCGCTACTGAATCACAGCTCCGCCTAAGAGATCCTCATTGATGATCGCGAGGAATCGTCTCGTCCCATGCCTTCGTCCGAATTTCCTTCCCGTTTTCCGTCAAGTGCCGCTCAAAATGATAATAAAAATTCTTCGCGTCGCTGCTAACATCCAGCACCACGCCCCACAGCAGCGCCCGATTCGGCAATTCAACAGTCGTCGAGCCTTCGCCGTGAACCTTGCTCGCCTCAGGCTTTGAATCAGCCACCTCGTAACTCATCTGTTCGTGATCCTTCATTCGGCCCCAGGGAAATTGGCTCTCGTCGTTGCCGCTCCAGAAAACGCGCGTCGTCCCATTCATCAAGTCGCGCGTCACCGTCCAGTCCTGCGGCGGCCAGGTGTCGCCTTTCGACGTAACATGCTCAGGCATCAGTGGCGCAGTCTCGATCGGCGGATATTTCGGTCGCGACGCCGACTCGCTAGGCACGATGGGCAGTTCGAGCCGCGAAGTATCTGTGCCGCCCAGATACAACGCAGTCGTCATCGGATACGGAGTGGGCCAGATCATCGGCCACAACGCATTGGAAATCGCCAGCCGAATTTTGTGTCCGGTGGGAAACACCCAGCTCGTCACGTGCAGCTCGATCGGGATTCGATACGCCTGCCCGGGCGCCAGATCCGTTGGATTCGACGCGTCCTTGAGTTGTGCGCCGCTTTGCCCAGCGCCCGTGATCATTGTCACGGTCCCGTCGGGCGCCACGTCGGAAAGACGCGCGAACCAATCCCCCAGTGGCGCGCTCGCCGACGCCTGCAAAATCACTCTTGGCCAGCCAAGAATCGCGGTGTCTTTCGCAAGCGGCGCGGAATCGTAAACGAGGCTGTACGCATCAATGGGCCGTTGGTCCGTGGTGAAATCGCCCCACCAGAATCCTGCCTCGAGTCCGATAGACGGAACATATTTCAGCTCCTGCTGAGCCGCATCGAGCGTGGCCGGTGCCACCGCGCCCAGTGAGTGATCCCGCTCGAGAAAAAGCGTCTCTTTCGTTGCGTTACGCGGTGGCCATGATTTTTCTGCGCGCCACTCGCCCGGTACGTTGGAAATATTCGGGTCGGGCGCGTACCAGTGACGCATGTAAACTTCGAAGCGCGGCTCGTCGAGAATTCCGTTCTGTTTGCCCTTCAGCCAGTAATCCCACCAGCGCGTCGCCTCGTCACGCCATTCGATCGCCGGCCCTGGATCGGCATCGTGCGGGAACGAGTGATTCCATGGCCCCAAAATAGCTTTCACCGGCGCTTTCACGTTTTCGAAAAAGCGTGGAATGCTGTCGCGATAGCCATCGAGAAAACCGCCGACTAAGAATGTGGGCACCTTGTAATCCGCGTAACGATTGGGCGCCACCGACGCGCGCCGCCAGAACGGGCCATCGCGCTGCTGCCGCATGTACAGCAGGAACCATGGCGCCGCATCGAATCGCGCTGCGAGCGATTTGTCGTCAGTCGGAAAATCCGGCGCGCGCGTAAGCCCCAGCTGCAAATCCATGCCCAGCTCGTATTCATCCACGTGCATCAGCCCGTCAATGTAGTGAATGTCGTCGTGAAATAATTCTTCTGTGGCGCAGGCGGCGATGATCGCCTTCAGCGCGGGCGGATGAAGCAGCGCCATCTGAATCGCGTTGAATCCGCCCCACGAAATTCCCATCATCCCCACGTTCCCGTTTGACCACGCCTGCTTCGAAAGCCAGTCAATCACTTCCAGCCCGTCCTGCTGCTCCTGGCCCGAATACTCTCGATCAGGAGGATTTCCTTCGCTCGCTCCCGTGCCGCGAATATCCACTCGCGCAGTCACGTAGCCGCGCCGCACGAAATAGGAATGCAGATTCCAATCGCGCGCCAGGCTCCAATCGTCCTTGCGATAAGGCAAATATTCGAGAATCACGGGAAACTTGTCATCTGCCTTTGCGCCATCAGGCATGTACAGATTTACAGCCAGCGGCACCCCATCCTTCATCGGTATCGTCGTTTGAACTTTCTTCATCGTGGCGTAGATCGGCGGAATCGCCTGCGCCGCGACGTTTCTTGCGCCCAAGAAAAAAAGGCTCAGGGTAAAAGCGACGCGCGTGGTTAACGAGAGGCTGGCCTTCATGAATGGAGAACAGTAGCACAGGCATTCCTGCCTGTGCCCACGCAAGAACACAAGCTCATCGCGATATTAAGCACAAGCAAGACATCGTTCTTTTCGTTTTTTGCCGCAGTAGGGGCACGGCATGCCGTGCCCGAACGCCATGCTTGGCACAGCGCCGCCCATTCATCGCCGACCGTTGTTCCCATTTTGCAAAGAAGCCGCCATTGGACTAGCATCAAAAAGTAAAGCCTTCAAAACAACATGAAGAGAAAATCCACCAGCAACAATCGCATTCGCCCCAGCCGAACAAAACCCGCACAGAAATCAGGCACCCGCGCCGCCTCCCAATCGCCACCGCGCCGCATCTTCCTACTCTCGCCCGCTAATGCAGCCGGCATCCGCGCGCGCATCGTCGCAAGCGAAAACGCCAGCTTCGAACTCGCCACCCGCCTCAGAAGCGAAGGCGCGCCCCTCGGCGAAGTATTCAGTTTCATCAGCGGCCTCTATTTCCGTGGCAAGCTTGCCTATGCACAAAGATTCGCCGAGGCGCGAAATGGAATCCCGGGAGCCTTCGTGATCACCGCGTCCGGCGGCCTGATTCCACCCGAGACTTTGATCACGTCCAAAGAACTCGCAGCTCTTTCCGCCGCCTCGATCAGCGCTACCGAACGCCGCTACCGGGAGCCGCTCGAGCGTGACGCCCGCGCCATTTGCGAAAAGGCCGGACCAAAATGCGAAGTTGTGCTGCTCGGCAGCATCGCGACACCGAAATACGTCGAGCCGCTGATGGAAATCTTTGGCGAGCGCCTGCTATTCCCAATCGAGTTCGTAGGGCGTGGCGACATGAGCCGCGGCGGCCTGATGCTGCGTAGCGCTCGGTCCGGCGAGCAACTGACATATGTTCCAGTCGCAAGCGCAGTGCGGCACGGGCCCAAGCCGCCGAAGTTGCCTAGGTTGCCCCGCGATTTTTACGCACAGCTGAAACGCAGCCCGGGCGAGCAGGTCTGAAGGACTACGCTCGCGACTAGTGTCGCGACAAGCTTTGTGGGTCGCCCCTTCAGGGGCGACGTAAAATAAAGGCGATCAGCAGGGGCTTCAGCCCCTGAAGTTCTTAACCTGCGCTGCGAAAAGGGCATCCCGTGCCGGATTCTAGAGGTGCAGTCATAATATTTGGAAGGTCGCGATGGAAGCCGTGATACTAGTGGGAGTGCAAGGCGCGGGCAAAAGCACTTTCTATCGCCAGCAATTTTTCGATACGCATGTGCGAATCAACCTGGACATGCTCCGCACGCGCAAACGCGAACGGCTTCTACTAGCCGCCTGCCTCGATGCCGGCCAGAGTTTCGTGGTAGACAACACCAACCCGCTGGCGAGCGATCGTGCACGATACATAGCACGTGCCCGCGCAAAGGGATTTCGCGTGATCGCGTATTTCTTCGATGTGCCGCTGCGCGACGCGATGCGCCGCAACAGCCAACGCAAACTCCGGCAAAAGATCCCTCCCGTCGCTGTCGCGGGCACGCACAAGAAACTCGAACCGCCGCGCAAGGACGAGGGTTTCGATCAGATCTTTACCGTACAAGTCACCGAGCCCGCTGGATTTGTCGTGAAGGAAGCCGCATGAACCAATCAGGCCGAGCCCCGGAACACAATGCGCGAAAATTGACGACGCATCAGAAGGCTGTGTTGATTCAAGTGCTGCGAACGTTTCCTGATGAGCGCGTCGAAATCCTCTACGCGCCAGAAGCGGACGATGCGCTCTCGTATGCGCAGGATTTCCTCTCGATTTTCAAAGCAATCGGCTGGGACGTCACCGGACCGGAAGCCGAGGCACCCGAAAACCGTTCCGCCCTCGTTCTCCTGGTTCGCAATGCGAAATTGCCGGCTTGCGCGGAAGCATTGCGCGACGCTCTCCGAATTTATGAGATTGCAGTTGAGACGCAGTGCGAAGCCGGCAGCCCGGCCCACACATTTACCCTCTGGGTCGGCGCAGGCTCGGATCCTCGTGGGTAGCCACGACGACGCCTCCTCGTCGTGGGCCTTTCAGTAGCGCACGCTCCAGCCTGCCCCACAAGCCACCAAAAGCAACGCCAAGCGATCATCGAAAACCGCAGGAATTTGATTTCCGAGGAATATCGCTTCAGCGCTTGACGGTTTCTTCGAGCAACTTGGCCCAATGGGAAAGATGATTCAGCGACGGCACATCAGTGTGATCCAGAACGAGCGGCGTGATCGAGACCGCGCCTTCGCGAAGCGCTGCGATATCCGTGTCCGGCTCGATGCCTTCCACGCGGTGCTGCTCGTGAAGCCAGTAGTATTTGCGGCCGCGCGGATCGGTGCCGGGCTGCAACAAATTGCGCGTGATTTTTGAAGACTGCCGCGTGAAGCGCACCTTTCCGCCCCATGGCTGCGGAAAATTCACGTTGAGAAAGACGCCTGGCGGCAATCCTTCTTTCAGAATCACCGGCGCCAGCTTGCGAGTAAATTCCGCGGCAGGTTCAAAGTTTACTTCCTTGGTGCGATAAGACTGCGAGACGGCAATGGCCGGAACGCGGTTGATCGCCGCTTCGCGCGCGGCGCCCACGGTTCCGGAATAGTAGACATTCTCGCCCATGTTCGCGCCGCGATTGATTCCGGAAATTACCAGGTCCGGCTTCTCCTGCAGCAAAGTGTGAAAGGCGAGAATCATCGCGTCAGCAGGAGTTCCCTCCACCGCATATTCGCGTTCGCCAATCTGCTCGCAATAAATCGGCTGGCGAAGCGTGAGCGACTGCGCCGCGGCGCTGCGTTCCGTCGAAGGAGCGATGACCGTGACAATGGCGCAATCCTTGAACGCGTTGACCAGCGCGCGCAGGCCGGCGGCATGAATCCCATCATCGTTGGTAATTAGAATTTTTGGCAAGCTCTCGGGCATTCTCTTGATTACGTTCCAATCTGCTGAAGCGGGCCAGGTGACACCCTTGCTTCCTGCGAAGTTCCGGCCGCGTCATCTGGCGTGGACTACCGGCGAAGGGCACAACCGAATAACGAATGGTCGGGACGACTGGATTTGAACCAGCGACCTCACGCACCCCAAGCGTGCGCGCTACCAGGCTGCGCCACGTCCCGACGACCAGCGCCAATCAGCGTATCACTCGCGTTCGAGAAGGGTCAAGACAGCGAGGAGCTCTTCGTGCAAATCGAGCAGGAATTTGCGTTGCGCGCGCGATGCTGGCTCGCGGCGCGCGGTCGAGGCAGGCGCTTCGGCGTGAGCCTCTCGCCCCGAGTGCGCAACTTCGCCGCTGTGACCGCTTGCGAGATCAGCAAGATGCTTGCGGGCGCCGGCGATCGTGAAACCTTCCTCGTAGAGCAGGCGCTTGATTTCGAAAACCGTTTCGATGTCGTCACGGCGGTAGAGGCGATGACCGCTCGGACTCTTCACCGGCTGCAGCGTCGGAAACTCGGTCTCCCAGTAGCGCAGGACGAAGGTTTTCGTAGCCGTCAGGCGGCTCACTTCGCCGATGCGGAAAAGGCTCTTCTCCGGAATTTCAGACGCGGCATGTGCAGCGGTGGCCATATGTTTTCTGTATCGTACTACTCCGGGTTGAGAGTTAGAAGATGGAAATTAGCGGCTGCTCCTCATTTGCGCCTGTTCTTATCGCGATTGCCGCGGCGCTTTTCGTGCTTCCGCTGGCGGCGCGGCCCCTGGCGCTTACGTCGCTCGCGGTCCTCGCCTCGCGCTGCGATGTGGGTACGCGCGGCGCGCTTTTTCAGGCGCTGATTGAAACGTAGCGGCGTGCCAATGAAATCGAAAGCGGCGCGCAGGCGGTTCTCGAGGAAGCGCTGATAGCTGAAATGGAGCGGCTTCAGCTGATTCGTAAAGAGAACGAATGTGGGCGGCGCGACTGTGGCCTGCGTGATGTAGAAAATTTTCACTTCGCGGTTGGCTGGTGACGTGCCGCGCTCCAGATCGACATTGGAAAGCCAGCGGTTCAGCTCGCCGGTTGAGACGCGACGCTCTCTGGCTGCTGCGACTCGATCCAGCATGGCATAGAGCTTCTCGACGCGGTCGCCCGTGAGCGCGGACAGGAAAACGATCGGAGCGTAGCTGAGGAATTTTAACTTTGAGCGCACGAGAAGCTCGTAATCCGCCAGAAGTTTCTGGGGATTTGCGCCAGCGCTTTTTTCTTCGAGCTTTTTCGAGGCTGCGGCTTTTTCCGCGGCTGCTTTCAGCGCGAGGTCCCACTTATTCATCACGATAATCACTGAGCGACCGGACTGTTCGGCGTAACTCGCGATGGTGGCATCGTGCGAAGTGACGCCTACGGAAGCGTCGACGATGAGAACGGCGATGTCCGCACGCTCGAGGTGGCGTCGCGCCATGATGACGCTGAGCTTTTCGGCGATGAGTTTCGTCTTGCCCTTGCGGCGAATGCCGGCGGTATCGAGAAAACGATAGGTCTTACCCTGACGATCGACGACGGTGTCCACCATATCGCGCGTGGTGCCGGGTTCGGGCGAGACGATGGAGCGCTCGCTGCCAACGAGCTGATTCAGCAACGTCGACTTGCCGACGTTGGGCCGGCCGATGATGGCGATGTTGATGTCAGCGCGATCCTCGGATGTCTCGCCTTTGGGAAAATCAGCGGTGAGCGAATCGAGAAGGACGTCGATGCCGAAGCCGTGCTCCGAAGAAATCGGGAATACTTCGTCGCTCAGCTCGTAGAACGGCGCGGCCATCGTCACTTGATTCGGCATGTCCACTTTGTTGACCGCGATCACCGGGGGCTTACCGGCGCGGCGCAGCAGCTGGGCCAACTCCGCGTCCAAGGGAACCGGACCGGAGCGGCCGTCGACTACCTGCACCACGCGCGTGGCGTTTTCAAAGGCGACCTTTGCCTGGCGCAAGATTTCAGCGGGGATGAGGGCTTTATCGTCGGGGACGATGCCGCCGGTGTCGACTACTTCGAACGGGTGGCCATCCCAGTGACCGGTGCCGTAAATGCGATCGCGCGTGATGCCTGGCTCGTTGGTGACGATCGAACGGCGCGAGCCGGTGAGGCGATTGAAGAGCGTCGACTTCCCGACGTTGGGGCGGCCGGCGATTACGATGGATGGAAGCTTGGGCGTGTCGTTCATGTCGATTGAATCCGGGAGAGCGTACGCGTTGCGCTGCGATTGAGCAACGGCTGCGGTCTTCGCGACGGAACAGACATGATACTTTAGCGCGGGCTGAATCGAACGTAGATTCTTCGTACAAGCGAGATGGTGGAGACCAACCCAATTGCGCCGAGCATGGACCGCGGAAATTTGCGCGAGGTGGCGTCGTTTTTCCTGAAGCTCGGGTTGGTCGCGTACGGCGGAGCTGCGGGACACATCGCGATGATGCGGCGCGAACTCGTGGACCGGCGGAAATGGATTTCGGAGCAGGACTTTTTGGATCTTTTCGGGATCATGAATCTGATTCCCGGCCCATCGTCCACGGAGACGGTGATCGCGCTCGGCTATTTCCGAGCGGGCTGGCCGGCGTTGATTCTGGCCGGGGTGCTGTTCATTTTGCCCGCGATGTTGATGATCCTCGCGCTTTCCTGGGCGTATGTGCGCTACGGCACTCTCCCAGCGGCGCAGTGGATTTTGTACGGAATCAATCCGATGGTGATTGCGATCATCGCGGATGCGCTCTTGAGTCTGGGGCGAACGGCGCTCAAGACGGTGTGGCTCGCGCTGATGGCGGTCGCTTCGCTCGCACTTTATTTTCGCGGCGTATCCATTGTGGCGATCATCGCGGTGACCGCAGTGCTCGCGGCCATCGCCGGTTATTCGAAGACGAAAGGCCAGCAGAAGGCTTTGAGCATTTTCCCGCTGTCGGCTGGCGGCGCGAGGACTACGTTGACGAAGGTTACCTGGACGACCGTTGCGGTTGCTGCGGCGAGCGCAATTCCGTTCAGCATGACGCGGCTGTTCCTGACATTTCTCAAGATCGGGGCGGTTGCCTACGGAAGCGGATATGTGCTGCTGGCGTTTTTGCGCGCGGACTTTGTGGCGCATCTTCACTGGCTGACGGACAAGCAACTGCTGGATGCGATCGCGGCGGGAATGGTGACGCCAGGACCGGCTTTCGCTTCCGCGACTTTCGTCGGGTACCTGACCGGCGGTTTGCAAGGCGCGCTGCTGGCCACGCTGGGAATGTTCTTGCCGTCGTTCGTTTTTATCGCGATTGTTTTCCCGCTCATCCCCAAGTTGAAGAAAGCTCCGGGGGCGCGAATATTTCTCGACGCGATCAATGCAGTGACGGTGGGTTTGATGGCGGCGGTTTCCTGGCAACTCGCGCGCGGGGCGATTCTCGACGCATTCACGGCGGTGGAAGCGATCGTGGGCCTGCTGATCTTGAGGCGCTTTGAGATCAACTCGGCATGGCTGATTCTGGGCGGATTCGCGGCGGGATTTGTGTGGAAATTCGCAACGGGCTCGAGCTAGAACCGCGATGAAACCGCGGCCGGTCGGATTGTGCGAATTTCCGAAAAAGCCGTTTTTGTCCCTATTAGAAAATGCGTATGTGGTGATTCCAAGAGGCTTAGGTGAAATTCTAATTTGTCGATTGTTCCTATTAGAAATGCGGGGGCGAACCGTTGGACGAGGCAGGTTTGTTTTGCGTCGCGATAGAAAAAGAGCGATTTGTTCTCGATTAGAAATTTGTAGACGCCTGAGTTTGCTATGGCTTGCGTTCAATTCTAATCGCGGATTCGCGATTAGAAATTTGGTGGTGAGCGGGGCGATGCGTCTCAATGCACTTGAGTGGCAGGATGGGCAGCGCGCGCAGCAGCGTGTTGAGCAGCCAGCCGATCGCAAGTTGGCTATTCTCGCCGCTCTACTGCCCGAATTTTGCCGTATAAACATAACTCGAACATCACGGTAGCAAATTATAAAAAGGGTTGCAACGGTTATTTCGGTTGAGCCTAAGCGTCCGGTGAGGATAGGCATTGAGTGCTTGTCGCTAACGATTGGTCTATTCTTATGGATTGGGCCTTATGGAGTGTGGGTAGTTAAGTTGTGTCGCGCCTACGGCGCTTGGGGAATTTATATATATCGCGGACCCAGTCCTTACGGACTGGGCTAACTTCTGGGGCGCCTACGGCGCTGGTCGGGGGGAGCGCAAACGCGCGTGCCAGCGTAGCGGCGCGTAAGGGGCAGCCTCCGCCGCAGTGATACAGGCCGCGTCAAAACAACATCGAAGGCTGCCGGTCTGAAGACCGGCGCTACAAAGTCAAAGGCGGATTGAGCGGCGGCGGTCTGATTGCGATGGCAAAAAAAGAAGCGGCGGCGAAGGCTGAAGAGATAACGATCGAGGAGATCTTCGGAGCCGGAGGTTTGCTTGAAAGGCGCCATCCTGGATATGAGTTTCGCGCCTCGCAGCTCGAGATGGCGCAGATTGCCGATGACGCGTTTCAGAAACATCAGCATGTGGTGATCGAGGCGGGGACGGGGACCGGGAAGACGCTGGCGTATTTGATTCCTGCGATACGCAGCGGGCGGCGGGTGGTGATTTCTACTGCCACGAAATCGCTTCAGGAGCAGCTTTTTCAGAAGGACGTTCCCTTCCTGCAGAAACATTTCGCACCGAATCTGAAAGCGGCGTTGATGAAGGGGCGGTCGAACTTTCTTTGCCGGGAGAAAGTGCACCAGATGGTAGGGCAGCCGGTGCTGAAGGGCATCGACGAGGTGGACTGGTTCGCACAGATCAAGGATTGGGAGAAGCTGACGGAGACGGGCGACCGCAGCGAGCTGACTTTTTTGCCGGACGACGCCGAACTTTGGCACCGGATTGACGCGCGCAGCGATCTTTGCACGGGAAAGAAATGCGCGGAATTTCAGAATTGCTTCATTACCGCGATGCACCAACGGGCTCAGGAAGCGGACTTGATTATCGTGAATCATGCGCTTTTTTTCGCCGACCTTGCGATCCGCAAAGACGATTTCGGATCGATACTTCCGGAATATTCGGCGGTGGTGTTCGACGAGGCGCACGAGATCGAGGACGTGGCCAGCGATTACTTTGGGCGTCAGGTTTCGAGCTACCGGTTCGACGAGCTGGCGCGTGACGCGGAGAACACTCTGCGCGTGCTGCAGATTGCTGCGCAGCAGCTTCGGCGGTATCTGAGCCGGATGCGTGAGCGCGGGCATGCCTTCTTCGAGACTTTCCCTGAGCGCGAAGGGCGCTTTCCGTTTGAGCAGGCTGAGCGCGCCGCATTTCTCCAGCGGAATCTCGAATCGTATGAGGAGCTGGCCAGCGCGGTAAAGCGAGTGGAGACGGAACTCTCGGCGCTTTCACCAAAGCCGGAGGAAGTGCTGACGCTGGCGCGGCGGGCGTCGGAAATCAGGCGCGAGCTGGAATTCCTGCTGGAAAGCGAGGAGAAAAGCTACGTTTACTGGTACGAGCGGCGCGGGAAAGGCGTGTTTCTTGCAGCGACGCCGATTGATGTGAGCCAGATTTTGCGGGAGAGGCTGTTCGACCAGTTCGACACGGTGGTGCTGACGTCGGCGACGCTCGCGGTGGGCGGACGATTCGACTATCTCAAGCAGCGGCTCGGCATACAACCCGCGAATGAAAAAGTGCTGCCGCAGGAATTTGATTTTCGAGAACAGGCGCTGCTGTATATTCCGCCGACGATGCCGGACGTGCGCGACGCGAAATTTTCGGCGAGCGCGGCGGATGAGATCACGCAGATGCTGGAAATTTCCGAGGGCCGCGCATTTTGTCTCTTCACCAGCTACGCGCAGATGAAGGATGTCCACCAGCGCGTGTCCGCACGGGTGAAATTTCCGCTGCTGTTGCAGGGTTCCGCGCCACGAACGGTGCTGCTTGACCGGTTCCGCTCGACGCCGAATGCGGTGCTGTTTGCGACAGCAAGTTTCTGGCAGGGCGTGGACGTGCCGGGAGCGCAGCTTTCGTGCGTGATTATCGATAAGCTGCCGTTTGCGGTGCCGAGCGATCCGATTGTGGCGGCGCGCGTGAAGGCGCTGCAGGAGGACGGGCGAAATCCGTTCGCGGAATACCAAGTACCGGAGGCGGTGCTGGCGCTGAAGCAGGGATTCGGGCGGCTTATACGGTCGAAGATGGATCGCGGAATTCTGGCGATTCTCGATAACCGCATCCGGCGAATGCAGTATGGTAGAATTTTTCTCGAGTCGCTGCCTCCCTACAAGACCACGCAGGATCTGGCCGAAGTGGCGCGCTTCATGGAAAATCATCCGAAGTAGGCGACGGCGGTCGACGAGTGTTATCAGGATTAGCGAACCGTCCTTCAGCGGCTAAAGCCGCATCGCGCAGCGTTGGTTGCGACACGGCTGAAGCCGTGCCCTGACGTAGGACCGTCGAGTAATTGAGAGTTTGTATCGCTTTTGGAGTTATTTCGGAGCGAGAGGCACCGGGAAAGGAATTCATGTACGAAGTTTATGTGGATGAATCTTTTGCGGCGGCGCATAACCTGCGCGGGTACAAGGGGAAGTGCGAGGATTTGCACGGGCACAACTACAAGGTGCGCGTGACGCTGGCCGGTAAGGAAGTGGATTCGGTGGGGTTGCTGTATGACTTTGTGCATTTGAAGCAGGTGATTCAGGCTGTGATCAAGACGCTCGACCACAAATATTTGAACGAATTGAAGCCGTTTGATGTGTTGAATCCTTCGGCTGAAAATATTGCGCGGCATATTTATGAGGAGACGGCGAAGCAATTGAAGCAGACGTCGAATGGGGCGGCGGTGGCGAGCATTACGGTGTGGGAGACGGATGTGACGGCGGCGACGTACCGGCCGTGAGGGCTCGGGTTACCGCGTCCGCTGCGGCGGGAAAATGCTATTTGAAATTTAAAATTTTGGATTTGAAATGAAGGCAACGGCAGGGCAACGGCCAGCAGTGATGCCGACGGGCGGGCTGTGAATTATATGTATGTTCATCCCAGCGGTCAGTGGAAGTCGCTCGGGAAGAGAATGGTTTGTAATCGGTGGGGCGGACGGAGAGTTAGCGACAGCGGGCACGGCATGCCGTGCCCCTACTGGTGGAGCATTTGAATCGGGCGTTTTACATTATTGTGGTGCCGGCGATCGTGACTACGTTCGGCTGGGTGACGTTTGGATGGGGCTGGCGGCTTGCGGCGGTTATCACCGGGGCTGAGATTGTTCTCGTCGTCGCCACTGTGATTTTTCTGGCGCGACGGCAGAATGGGCAGAGGGCGGCGCCAAAGAAAGCTTCTTAGTTTCTTGCGGAATTTAGTAAACGGTACGCATGCGATGGTCATCACCGAGATTTTCAAATCCATTCAGGGCGAAGGGACGCGGGCGGGATTGCCTTGTGTGTTCGTGCGGCTGACGGGGTGCAATCTTCGCTGTACGTGGTGCGATACGGCGTACGCGTTTTATGGCGGGGCGAAAGCTTCGGTGGACGAAGTGCTCGAGAAGGTGCGCGAGGTTGCGGGCGGTGAAGTGGGGCGGCGCGTTTCGCTGGTGGAGATTACGGGCGGCGAGCCGCTGTTGCAGCCGGAAACGCCAGAGCTGGCGAAGCGGCTTCTTGCCGAGGGCTATACGACGATGATCGAGACGAGCGGCGAACGGTTTGTGGGGACGCTGCCGCGCGAGGTGATCAAGATCGTGGACGTGAAGTGCCCGGACTCGGGGGAGGCGGATACGTTTGACTTCGCGAATCTCGAGGCGATTGATGAGAAGGATGAAATCAAGTTTGTGATTTCGACGCGGCGGGATTATGAATTCGCGCGCGAGTTTACTCGCGAGCACGGGCTGGCGCGGCGAGTGCGCGAGGTGCTGTTTTCGCCTGTGTTTCCCGACCCGGCGGGGAAATGGGCGGGGCTTGAGGGGCGGGAACTAGCGGAATGGATCCTGGCGGACGGATTGCCGGTGCGGCTGGGATTGCAGCTGCACAAATTCATCTGGGATCCGGCGATGAAGGGAGTGTGAGGAAGGCAGTGATGAGTGGCGTGCGGCGAGTGGCGAACGATGAGCAAGAAAGCTAAGGCGGTGGTGCTGTTGAGCGGAGGGATGGATTCGTGCGTGACGACGGCGATAGCGAAGCAGACGCACCGGCTGGCGCTGTTGCATGCGAGCTATGGGCAGCGGACCGAGAAGCGGGAGCGGCGGGCGTTTAACGAGATTGCGGATTTTTATGGCGTGAGCGAGCGGCTGGTGGCGCGGTTCGACGTGTTTCGGCAGATTGGCGGGTCGGCACTGACGGATGCGCGCGTGGCGGTGCCTGAATCGGGAGAGGCGGTGGGGGCGGCGGATGCGGCGATTCCGGTGACGTATGTGCCGTTTCGAAATGCGCATTTTCTTTCCGCGGCGGTGAGTTGGGCGGAAGTGATTGGCGCGAATGCGATTTTCATCGGGGCGGTGGCGGAGGATAGTTCGGGCTATCCGGATTGCCGTCCGGAGTATTACCGGGCATTTGAGAATGTGATCCGGGAAGGGACGCGGCCGGAGACGCGAATCGAGATTGTGACGCCGGTGATCGCGATGCGCAAAAGCGAAATCGTGCGGCGAGGAGTGGAACTTGGCGCGCCGCTCGAGCGCACGTGGTCGTGCTATCAATTTGAGGACGAGGCGTGCGGAGTGTGCGATAGTTGCCGGTTGCGGCTGCGGGCGTTTGCGGAAGCTGGCGCGGCTGATCCGATTGAGTATCGGGTCCGGCTCGCAGGACAGGCCCGAGTTGCGCGATAATTGAATTGCGCCACGGCGCGGCGGCTTGGTAGATTGCGGCATTAAGACAACAGGACGGAGGATTCAACCACATGCGACGAATGATTCCAGCCTGGATAGCACTGATTCTCGCGCTTTCGTTTGCGACAATTGCGCGAGCGCAGGGGACGGGACGTATCGCGGGCGAGGTGCTGGATGTGAACGGGAAGCCGTATCCCGACGTCGATGTGGAGACCAAGAACCCCGACACCGGGCAGACGTATACGACCAAGACGGACAAGAACGGAAGGTTCACACAGTTGGGATTGTTAAGCGGGATCTATGTCGTCACGTTGACGAATGAAAAGGACCACCTGAACTTCGCTGTGAAATTCCGAGTGGCACCAGATCAGGAAAATGTATTCAAGCTCGATCTGTCGGAACATAAGAGCGAGCTGGGGCCCAGTGCTGAAGAAGCAAAAAAACGGGATGAAGAAGAGAACAAGTTCAAGAACATGAAGGCGCATTTCGATGCCGGCATGGCGGCGATGAATGATTCAACGACGCTTCGAACGCAACTGAAGACTGCGCCCGCGGATCAGCAAAGCGGAATAAAAGACAAGCTGAACACAGACTATCAAACTGCGATTACCGAACTGCAGCAGGCCGAGCAGGGTGTGATAGCGAAAGATACAAAGACTCATGCCATTGTTTGGTCGAACCTTGGCCAAGCGTATGAATTCGCGGGCCGTTATGACGAGGCGGCCGCAGCTTTCCAGAAAGCGTCGGAGCTGCAACCGCAGGCGTCGTACTACGACCATTTGAGCATCAATCTCGCGAATGCGGCGGCGGCTCAGCCTACGCTGGACAAAGCGAAACTGGCAGAAGCCGGTGCGGCTTGCGATAAGGCGGCGGCCGCCGATCCAACGATAGCTGCTCGCTGCTGGAAGAACATCGGAATCATTTTGAGCAATAAGAATCATCAGCCTGATGCAGTAGCGCCTCTCCAAAAAGCGACGCAATTGGATCCGAAAGATGCGCAGGCGTGGTTCCTGCTGGGCGGAGCGCTTTCCGCGGAGATTACTCCAAAACAGGAAGGCGACAAGATGACGTATGAAATTCCGCCGGGCACTGCTGAGGCATATCACAAGGCTATTGAGACGGCGCCGGCCGGGTCTCCGATTGCAGAGCAGTCCAAGCAGATGCTGGACGGACTCGCAGCGATGGGAGCGGGCGACGCGACCTCGCTATCGACAAAAAAGAGCAAGAAGAAATCGTAAGCGAGAGATTCGGAACGCGCGCGACGAGGCGGTTACAGAACTCCTAGTGCGGCGCGGTAAACTCATAGAACCGTAGATTTGCACAAGATGCACCGCGAAGCAGTAGTTCTCCGCTCTCGACCCATCCACGCGACAGTGCTATGCTCGCAGCGTTGAAGCTTCAGGGAACGGTGCCATCGGTGGGATCCACGCAATCCAGCACAGAACGACGACGTAGCGCTCGTGTGTCGGAATCATTTCCTCTTGTGATTCGCGGAAGCGATCTGCTGGGGCAGCCGTTTGAAGAACGCACAGCAACGTTAAATTTTAATCTTCACGGATGCCGGTACTCTTCGAAACATCATCTTCCCAAAAATACGTGGCTCACGATCGAGTCGCCGAAGAACTCCGCGCGGCGTAACGTGCGAGCGCGGGTGGCGTGGATCCAGCGTCCTCATTCTGTGCGCGAACTTTTTCAGATTGCCGTGGAGCTTGAAAGCCCGGAAAACATCTGGGGACTCGATCCGCCGCCGGCGGACTGGTCCTCCGAAGTGCCGTCCTACCGGCGGATGGCAGAAATCCCAGCACAAACAGAAATCCGCGCCGTCGAAGAAGTAAACTCCGGCGCCATTCCGGCGAGGCTCGCCTCGTACATGGGAAAACCAATGACCGATATTAATGAAAATTCGATTCAGGATAATTCGCTGGCAGCATCAGGCTCGGAGAACGAATTCACGCCCGCGCCGGACAGCCCGTTTCTGCGGGAATTGCGCGCGGAACTCAATCGTCACGCAGAGAAAGCCGTGGAGGATGCGGCGGCCACCGCGCAGGAAAGAATCCGGCAGAATGCGGATGAATTGGAGCATCAACGGCGGGCGGCAAGCGACGAATCCTTCCAGAAATGGAAGGAAGAGTTTGCGAAGACGGCGGATGAGGCTCGCGAGCATTTTACCCAGCACTTAGCGGCCATGCGAGACGAGTCTTTGAACGAGCTGAAGTCTGGATTCGAAGAAAATATTTCGCGCGCTCGGGAACTGATGGCCGAATTCGAACGAAACATCGATGCTTTGCGCACAGAAGCGAACAGCGCGCAAGAATCGATCGGGCGGTTGGCACAGACGCGCCTCGAAATGGAAGGAACAGAAGCCGCTCGTTTGTCGAAGGCGGCGGCAGAGGGTTCGAAAGAGCGCGACGCGGCAACGCAGAGTGAACTGGAAGCGTGGCGCAGCCGTCTGCGATCGGAGATGAATCTCGCTCAAGCGGAATGGAGCGAGCTGCTGCAATCCTCGCTCGACGGGAGCCTGCAGCGCCTGCTGGATCAATTGTCGCAACGTTCGCAAGAAGTGCAACGGGGCGAAGAGACCCGGATGAGCGAGCGCTTTGGCGACTTGATTCATCCGGTGAACGAGGCGGCCGCGAAAGCAGGGCAGGCGCTGGCGGAGATTCGCTTCGGCCTCGAAACGCAGGTGGCGGCGGCGCGATCTTCGCTGGAAGAAATGGAGCGATCCGCGGCGCGCATTCGGGAGAACTCGGCGCAGTTTGAAGCCGCCGGCCACGACAGCGTGAACGAGCTGCATCGGCGGCTCGAGAACGTGCTCGACGCGCAGACGGCCGAGATGTCGCGTCGCGTGGAAGCGCTGGCGTCGGGGATGTCGCAGAGAATTTCGCCGGCGATCGAGGCGATGGGCAATCAGCAGGTGGAACGAGCCGTGGCGCAGATGGAAGCGAAGTTCGCGCCACACCTCGAGCGAGTTCCGGCGCTGCTGCGCGAGCTCGACGCGCGGGAACTGCAGGCGGAGGAAGGATTGCGGCTGCATCGCGAGAGGCTGCGGCAGATGTCGGAGAACAGCCAGCGCGACGTGGCCTCGCGGATGGTATTCACGCTTGCTGAGCTCCAACGAGATTTTGAATCTGCGCGCACGCAGGCGCTCGCGAAATGGAATGAGGAATTGGACGCGAGCGGTGTAAGAGCTTCGCACTCGGCGACTGAAGCATTGGGCCAGGCCTCGGAGTGGTTTCAACAGGAAGCGCGATCTCGCTTGCAGGTGCTTGTGGAGCAAGCGCTCGCGAGCGCAAATACCGGGCTGGATGAAAAAGTTGCCGATGCGAGTCAAAAGTTTGAGATTCGGCTGGGTGAGCAGGCGAGTGAGCGTGTCGCACAGGTGAGCCAGCATATAGAAGGACTCGGCAACGAGGTCGCTGAACGAACCAAGACTCGCCTCGAGGCAGCGGCGGAGACGGCGGCCAGGTCGTTTGGAGAAATCGTGCGTGGAATTTCCGACCAGGAAATGGATTTCCTCGGCCAGAGAAGTCGCGCTGCCGTGCAGGATCGAGCGCAGGAATTCGAAAGAACTTCGACCGAGCTTCTGGGCAATCTCGAAGCCGGCGCTCGAGGTTCGCTCGAACAGTTTCATGCGCAGTTCGGCGCGCATTTTGAAAGCCGCATCGCACAAGGCCGGAGCGCGCTTGCCAGTGAATTTACCTCGGCGATGGACGGATATCGCGCCGAAAGGGATGCACACGAGCAGCAATGGGGCGCAAAGCTGAATGAGTTAACCGAAGAAGCGCAGGGAAACTATCAGGAGCGGCTCAATAAAGCGGCCGATTCCTGGAGCGTTTCCTCCGTGCGCCGGCTCAACGAGCATGGACAAAACGTGATCGAATCGCTGATGCGCTCTGCCGATCAAACGCTGCGTGACTCTTTCGCGAAGATTTTTGACGGAATGTCGGAGATGCTTCGGGAGCGGGTGTCGGCCAACGCGTCCAGCGCGTTTGCTCCGTCACCGAATCGCGAAACGGGCGAGCAACCTTCGTCGCACCAGTGAAACGCGCAAGCGTCTAGTTTAAGTTTGGCGCAAACTGCGGCTGCCGTTTGCAACTTCCAACACTACTGCTTCGTTTCCACCACTTCCAAAACCGAATTCGCAACATGCGCTACTTGCTCTGCCGTCATGCTGGGATAAATCGGCAGGCTCAGGACGTGCTCGCAAGCGCGTTCGGCAAGCGGAAACGAACAGCGAGGGTACGCCAGCGAAGAATAGGCGGGCTGAAGATGCAGGGGCTTGGGATAGTGAATGGCGGTCTCAATGTCGCGAGCGGCGAGTTGCGAAATCACTGAATTTCGATTGGCCACATAGATCACAAACTGGTGGTAGACGCACTCGTCCTGCGGCGGGTCGGTGGGCATTCCAAGTTTCGCGTTGGCCAGCACGCGGCGATACTCGCGCGCAATTTCCTGCCGTCGCGCAGTCCAGCGGTCGAGATAGCGCAACTTGATGCGTAACACAGCGCCCTGAAATCCTTGCATGCGATAGTTGTAGCCGACGAACTCGTGTTCGTAACGCGCGGTTTGGCCGTGCGAGCGGGCGGCGCGGGCGTATTGCGCAATCGAGTCGTCGTTCGTCGTGAGAGCGCCACCTTCCCCATACGCGCCCAGGTTTTTGCTTGGATAAAAACTGAACGCCGCGGCCTGCCCCAGCCCGCCGGCGCGCCGCCCGCGATATCTCGCTCCGTGCGCCTGAGCCGCATCTTCCAATATGAGAAGTTTCAGTTTCTCAGCGATCGAACGAATCGCATCCATATCCGCGGGGCGGCCGTAGAGATGGATCGGAATGATGGCGCGCGTTCGTGGAGTGACGGCACGTTCAATCCGCGCGGGATCGAGATTAGCGGTGGCCGGATCGATGTCCACGAACACGGGCCGCGCGCCGCAGTACGTGATTGCCTCGGCAGTAGCCAAAAATGTGTTTGGGCTGGTGATCACTTCATCGCCGGGCTGAACGCCCAGCGCCAGCAAGCCGAGGTGTAGCGCTGCCGTGCCGGAACTGAGAGCCACGCAGTGCTTCACGTCGCAGTAGCTCGCAAACTCGCGCTCGAATTGCTCCACATCCGCGCCCAGCACGAATGCAGAGTTTTCGCAGACGCGATCGAGCGCAGGAAGAATCTGGTCGCGCAGTTCGTGGTATTCGGCTTTCAAATCGAGAAGCGGAACCTTCATCGGTGGCCCTTGTATCGCACGTACCGCAGCAAAAACTCTACTTGAGCGGCCCACGATTCACAAGGAGCGACGCCCGAAGCCGCGAAACGTTGTCGAGGTCTAAAACTAAATATGAGTGAGAGTGCCGGTGACCCGCGTCCGATTGAGCGCCCAGGCGAAAACCAAAAAGGAAAGCGGCAGAAGAATCGCGGCAAACACAAGCAGCGCTAAGATCGAAGGGCCGATTCGATTCCAGCCTGCGCCATCAAGCAACGCCGCTCGCATCCCCTCGAGCGAATACGTGACGGGGATCAAATGCGCCACCACCTGCAGAGGCTTGGGCAGCACCGAAATCGGATACATCATTCCGCCAAGCAGCCCCGAAACGCCTAGAACAATCCACTTCGCCGGATTCCCGCGCTTGAACAAAATTTGATAACTGGCTGAGAGCACTCCGAGTCCTGAGAATGCAAGGATCGAAGCCAGCAAGACCGCCGCAGCGCCGGGCCAGTTGGCCGAACGAGGCGCGAATCCGAAAAGCAGAACGGCCCACGCAAGATAGACGCAGGTGCGCAATGCGAGTGTCACGAACGGATAGATGGCTGAGCCTGCGAGAATCAGCGGGAGCGGAGTCTGAGTGACGAGCAGCGCTTCCAGCGTGCGATTCTGCATTGCTTCATTGAGGCTGGTGTCAAACGCGTCGATCGAAACATTTAAATAGTCGAAAAACGCAAAGCCCACCAGCGCGAAAGCAAAATAGTTGCTGCCGGCCGGTAGAGCATTCGTGAGTTCAGGAGACTGCACGAAGCGCGAAAGGTAGTAGTAAGTGGCGACGCCGAAGAGCGCTTCGAACGCCTCAAGCACAAGCGCACCGCGGTAGCCGCGGGCGATCGCGAAGTCACGACGGAAGAAAGCCATCAATTTGCGGAGATTGCCGGTGACGCTCATTGCACTGACTCCGCATGCACCGGATGGCGAACGAGCCTGCCAATCGCTTCATCCAGCGTGTGCGTACCAGCGGAGGCGCACAAACGCTGCGGCGCCTCATTCGCCACCACACGCCCTTCATGGAGCAGCACCACGCGATCGGCGACCTCTTCCACTTCGCGAGGCGTGTGCGACGCGAACAAGAGCGTCGTGCCTTCGCGGCGAACGATTTCGTCCTTTAGCAACCGCCGGAACTCAGAAGCGGCAACGGGGTCGAGGCTTCGCGTAGGTTCGTCGAGCAGAAGGATGCCCGGCTCATGCAGCATGGCGCGCGCAAGGCCGAGGCGATGCGTCATCCCAGTGGAAAGCGTGCGAACTTGGCGATCGAGATCGTCGCCAAACCCCATCCATTCGGAGATTTTCGCGATTCTTTCGCCCGCTCGAGCGCCTATGATGTTGTTCATGGACGCAAAAAATGTGAGGTTCGCGCGCGCAGTTAGCCGCGTGTAAAACCCTTCGTCGCCCCCGGTGTGATAACCGAATTGTCTCCGCGCTTCTGCGCTGTTCCGCTCGACATCGAAGCCACCAAGCAACGCGCGGCCCTGTGTGGGAATAATCAGCGTTGCAAGTATGCGAAGCAGGGTTGATTTGCCGGCCCCGTTTGGACCCATCAGCGCAACAGCTTCGCCCGCCCCTACCCTGAAGGAAACCCCCGTTAGAGCGCTTTCCGTGGGTTTCGCGACTGGCTGAAGCAGCGCACGCCATCCGGAAAGCGCCGGTGGGAAGGATTTCTCGATAGATTCGACAGTGATTACACGCGAATCATTCACGCGTCCCGTTATACCGGCTTTGCGGGGGCGAATCCAGTTCCGTCATTGCTTGTGGACTTCGACTCCCGGTAGAATGGTTACAGGGCGTGTGGGACGGAAGAGTGGCCAGCTGCGGAACCGCGCTCCGCGGCGTACGGGCATCTCTTTCTCCCGAATACCGACCGTGAACGCCGGGTGACGCCAACAGGTAGGAACTTCGCCATGGACGGGTCTCTCCGCACAAGTTCAATTGTCGTAATGGCGAAGGAGCAGGTTTCCTGCCCTCTCGGCGAAGAGTCCGCTATTCTGAATTTAAAGAACAGCGTGTACTATGGATTGGATTCCGTGGGCGCGCGGGTCTGGACGCTTTTGCAGCAGCCGAGAAGCGTCGGCGAGCTTCGCGACACATTGCTCTCAGAATATGACGTAGAGGCAAGGCGGTGCGAGCAGGACTTGCTGGCACTGCTGGAAACAATGCGTAGCGAAGGATTGATCGAAATTCGATCGGTCTCTGCCGTCTGAGCGACGGCGAGATGTTCTAAAGGCTGTCCCCCCGGCCCTTGGGGACTTGCCGGCAACCAGCCCCGGGCCATTCACTGAGGCGTGCACGACTTTTTCGAAGGCCAAGGGTTCCAAAGATGATGCAGAGGTTTCGTCGCTTTCGCCGTTTGAGCGGATTCGAGCGTGCAGTTGTGCTTGAAGCTGTGATCACGTTGCCGATTGCATGGCTCGCGGTGCGTCTGGTGGGCTTCCGGATTTGCCGGGCTGCTTTCGAGAAACGTCGCGCCGCCGCGCAGGATTCGAAGTCTCGCGAAGCAGATACTTTGAATATCGCGCGACGAATCGCGCACCTTGAAGCAGTGACGGCCACGAATTTATTTTTCCGCACTAGCTGCCTCGAACAGTCGCTCGTTCTCTGCCGTATGCTCAGGCGCCGTGGCATGAATGCGGGCCTGCGCATCGGAGCGAGGAAAGAGGCAGATCGTTTCGAGGCCCACGCCTGGGTAGAGATGGCAGGAAACGTTGTCGATGGTGGCGGTACCGAACATCTGCATTTTATGCCGTTCGAGCATTCCGAATCCTCGATGGAGACGCAAACGAATTGAGCGCAATCGTCGGCATCTTCGATCGCAAGGGAGCACCAGTGCCAAGGGCTCTTCTGCGGAGCCTGACGCATTTTCTCGCGTACTGCGGTCCCGATGGCCGCGATACGTGGAGCGATGGGCCGGTTGGACTCGGGCACGCGATGTTGCGAACCACACGCGACTCGCTGCATGAACAGAGCAATGAACGGCAGCCGGCGAGTCTCGATGGGCATCTTTGGATTACGGCCGATGCGCGGCTTGATTGCCGTGACGAGCTTCGGCAGAAAATCGAGAAGGCAGGGCGTAGCTGTAGCCGGGTTGCTACGGACTCCGAATTGATTCTTCATGCTTATGCGGCGTGGGGATCGGAGTGCGTTGACCATCTACGAGGGGATTTCGCATTTGCGATCTGGGACAGCCGGAAGAAAACTCTCTCTTGCGCGCGCGATCATTTCGGCATTAAGCCCTTCTATTACGCCGATCTCGACGATCACTTCGTATTTAGCAGCGTGCTGGATTGCGTGCGGCTGCACCCGGATGTTTCGGACACGCTCAACGAAACTGCCATCGGCGATTTTCTGCTCTTTGGCCTGAATTACGATGGCGCAACCACCACCTTCCGCGACGTCAGGCGCCTGCTGCCCGCGCATTCACTGACAATCAAAAAAGATGAATTCTTTCTGAAGCGCTATTGGAGCCCGCCCACGCAGGGGCACATTCGCTATCGGGATGCGAACGATTACATCGAAGAATTCAAGATTCTGCTTCAAGCGGCGGTGAAGGATCGCGTTCGCACGGATCGCGTTGGCGTTCTGCTCAGTGGCGGATTGGATTCCGCCGCGGTCGCTACCACAGCACGAGCCGTGTCGAAGGGACAGGGCGAAAAGCTTGATTTGCGCGCTTACACGCTCGTATACGAATCATTAATTCCCGACCGCGACGGCGCACACGCGAAAGAAACTGCGGAGTTCTTGAATATCCCGGCGCGCTATCTCGCTCTGGACAATTTGCAGCCGTTCGATGGTTGGGACAGCAGTGAATCTACGTGGCCGGAGCCGGCAGAGGACCCGTTTTTCGCCGGGCTATTCGATCAGTTTCAGATGATTTCGGAAGATTGCCGCGTAGTGCTGTCCGGAGAAGGCTGCGACAACCTGATGGATTTCGAGATGTGGCCGCACGCCAAGGATTTGATGGCGCGGCGCGAATGGCGGCAGTTGTTCAGTGAGACGCTGCGGTACGCGTCAATGCGGCGATCGCCGTGGCCAGGGATTCGCCGGCGAGTGAAGCGTGCGTTTGGCAATGATCATAACTCGCCCAGGTTTCCGCGCTGGATCGCGCCGGAGTTTTCGCGCAGGATGAGCCTCGAACGACGCTGGAAAGAAGCTGTTTCTCCTTCCGCATCGGAAAAACATCCGATTCTTCCGCGAGCCCACGCATCTTTGGACTCGCCGCAATGGGCTTACCTGTTCGAGCACGAAAATCCGGGTGTAACGCGCCGCCCGGTAGAAGTACGTTATCCGTTCCTGGATTTGCGAATCGTCGAATATTTGCTGGCGCTTCCGCCCTTCCCTTGGTTCTTTGAAAAAAACCTGCTGCGCGAAGCTATGGTCGGCTGCTTGCCCGAAAGCGTGCGAAGGCGGCCCAAAACGCCTCTCGCGGGCGACCCGCTGGCCGAATGGCTGAAGCGTTCTGAGTCAAACTGGATGGCGGAAACTTTATGGAGCGAAGAAACAAATCGTTATGTAACTCGTAGTGCCATCGCGCCATTGATTCGCGCAGGCGAAACGGACGAACTACAAGCCGCGGTTCGCCCGATTTGTCTTAACTTTTGGTTGCAGTCAGTTCGACGAGTCCGGTATAACTTAAGTGCGGAGGCCCGTAATGGATAAGCCCCTTCTGGGGGGACCCAAGAAGCCGTACGTGTCCCCTAAACTAACTATCTACGGAACTGTTCAGGAACTCACGAAGAGGATAGGATTCCGGGGCAACCGTGACGGCGGGCGATTTCCACGCAACAGGACGCACGTCTAAAGGCTCGGTACTGATTTCACCTCCAGTTAAAATCGGATTTCGGTGAGCTTCACTTACCTTGTTTTCGGTCTCACGGTCCGCTCCAGTGCGTCCATCCCAGGTTTGATTCATTCGCAGGGTCTCACAGGGCGTCCGGACATCGAACTTCTTCTGGGTCATTCGCCAAGCTCCTCCGACGAACCACCCCCAACTCCATCTGAATCAGTAATTTACACTAGCACCTATACGAGCCCGTCTGGAAGTCCTGCCCTGCGAATCTTTCAGGAACAAAAACACGGCCTCATCCATCTGGTCTATTTCGACGGAATGCAATTTTGGATGGATCGCCACGGCACTAAACTCTGGGCCTCCTGGCCGAACGAATCTTCTGCCGAAGAGGCGGCCACTTACATCCTGGGGCCGGTTCTGGGGCTGCTTTTGCGCTTCCGGGGGGTTACCTGTCTCCATGCAAGCGCTGTGGCAATCGGCGGCTCGGTGATCGCGTTTGTGGGCGCGGAAGGGGCCGGGAAATCCACCACAGCCGCCGCCTTTGCGCGGGCCGGATATGCCGCGGTTTCCGACGACGTTGTGGCACTGGTCGAGCGCGACGGCGACTTCTCTGTTTCGCCCTCCTATCCGCATTTGTGCCTCTGGCCGGAATCGGTGGAAATGTTGTACGGAACAGCCGATGCCCTCCCTCCTTTCGTTCCAAATTGGGAAAAACGCCGCCTTTCTTTTGCAAATGGCGGCGCTCGCTTCGAGGATGGCGCCTTGCCTCTTCGCGCGATTTATATCCTGGATGAGATTCGCGATGAGCCAGGTCCCACTGTGGAAGGCGTCACCGAGCAGGTGGGCCTTCTCTCACTCGTCGCCAACAGCTTCGCGACAAATATGCTGGACAGCGAGATGCGCGCGAATGAATTCAAAACCCTTTCCAGCCTGGTTGCGAAGGTCCCGTTGCGACGCTTATTCACAAGCAAAGGCCAGCTGGCGCCCGCCGATCTATGCCAGGCAGTGCTCCACGACCTCACCTCTCTAACCTCATCTTGATTCCAGCTTCGTACCACCCCTCCAGCTTGAACTAGCTGGTGTTCCTCGCTGTGTTCTCTCTGGAGATTGGAATAGCGGAGCGATTACCCTCGGACAATACGTAGCTATTGTGGAAACTTTGGGGAGAAGTCCTGCTGTATGCCGATTTGAAACGAGCTAACATTTGCGCCCGACACGGGCGAGGGGTCGCCCGCTGCGGGAATCGCAAAGGCTCAGAGGGGGCGTCTAATGAAAATGGGGATTCGATCAGCAAGATTTGCAGTACTTACCACAGCCGTTGCAGTGCTTCTCTCATTCCTATACATCACAACTACTGCCCGTAAAAATACTTCAAGTTCACGCAAGAACACGACTGCTCCACTTCTCAATACGGGTGTTGATACGCCGCGATGGGAGAGAGCTTTTGCCCAACTTCCCATGGGATTCGAGGAGAATCGCGGCCAAGCGGCCCGCGAAGTAAAATTCGTTTCACACGGCAGCGGGTACGCTCTTTCGCTCGCGCCTCAGGAAGTTGACATCGCTGTCCTTCGCCGCCGGGCAATGACCGCATCTCCGCTCCATCGTCCGGCCGCACTGCGCGCACTTCGCGAGGCGCGCAAAGCGATGAAAACCACAGTCATCCGGATGCAGTTGCAGGGCGCAAATCCTGCGCCAGCTATCGCAGCGAACGAGCCGCTGCCCGGGCGGTCCAACTATTTCATTGGCAGCAATCGCGACAAATGGGTCACCGACGTTCCGTCGTTTGAACGTGTGAAATATTCCGGAATCTACCCCGGGGTGGATCTGGAGTTTTACGGTAATCAACGGCGTCTTGAATACGATTTCACCGTAGCTCCCGGCGCCAATCCGAAAGTCATCTCGCTGAAAATCGAAGGTGCCCAAAAACTCGCGATCAATTCGCATGGCGACTTGATCCTGCACACCGCTGACGGCGATTCGAAATTCCAGAAACCGTTCGTGTATCAAATGGCCGGAGCAGAACGCCACGAAGTGGCTGGAAACTACGCTCTCGCCTCAGGCAATCGCGTCAGCTTCACAATCGCGAAGTATGACCGATCGTTGCCGCTGGTAATCGATCCGCTGTTCCACCCGCTACTCACCTATTCCACATTCCTCGGCGGCACAGGTGACGAGAGTGGCCAGGGTGTCGCAGTAGATGGCAACGGGGATGCCTTTATAGCCGGTTCGACTACTTCGACCGACTTTCCGCCAACGACCAACGTTGCCCCTGTATCAGGTTGCGGGTTTGTCACCGAGCTCAACCCCGCGGGCACGGCGCAGCTTTATTCCAACTACCTCTGCGGAACAACGTCAGGCATGGATGAGGCGTTCGCCATTGCTCTGGACCCGAACGGCAAGATTTATGTGGCAGGATTCACCGCTTCCACCGACTTTCCGACTACAGCAAACGCCTTGATTCAGTCCCCTCTCACGACGAATCCAAATGGAACTGCGTTCCTCACGAAGATTGATCCCACGTTGAGCGGCATGGCATCGCTGGTCTATTCGTCTTACATCGGCGGCACGAATGGAGACCTCGCCAACGCAGTCGCCGCGGATGCAAATAGCAATGCATACATCGGCGGTCAGACTTTTTCAAACCCTGGCGCGGCGGGCTCTGGGGGATTCGCGGTGACGACCGGCGGGCTCCAACAAACGCCTCAAAATACCTTTGGAACGGGATTTCTGACCAGAATCGACACGACACAGTCCGGCGGTGCCAGCTTAATCTATTCCACATATCTGGGCGGAAACGGTGCGAATAGTAATAACAACACGAACTCGTTCGGTTTTGGCGACTCGATTACTGGAGTTGCGGTCGATACTTCGAATAATGCATATGTGACCGGCGCGACGACTTCTACTGGAACCAGTTTTCCTACTATGAATGCATTTCAGAGCACAGCAAATCCGAGCAACGTGGACGGCGGCGCGTTCGTCACGCGCATCGACACGACGAAGGCTAATGGAGCCTCACTGATATATTCGACGTACCTGGAAGGCTCCACGCTTGACGCGGCCACTGCGATCGCGCTCGGCCCGAACAATGTCGTGTACGTAACAGGCACAACCAATTCGCTGGACTTCCACACCACTACGGGAGCATTCCAAACAACCGGGGAAATGACTGGCGTTGCATTCATCACTCTAATTGACACGACGATGAGCGGAAACTCGTCCGTCACATACTCAACGTTTTTCGGCGGCACCAATAGCGACAATGGCTTTGGCATCGCCGCGGATGGAAACGGCAATGCGTATGTCGTCGGCACGACATCCTCAAACGATTTCCCGATTACCCCGTTTGCCTTGCCGGCCACACTGCCGGATCCAACTGGCAGCCCCTTCGTCGTGAAATTGAGCCCCAAGGGTAAGGGGACAGCCGATCGAATCTACGCCAGCTACTTCGGTGGAACCGGCGATGGGAATCCCAACGACGCTGATCAGGGCAACGCCATCGCCATCGATTCCCATGGTAATGCGTATATCACCGGCGTAACTTTTTCTGCCGATATGCCGACAACAGCCGGCGCATTTCAAACCGCGTTGAAGGGCACATCGGATGCCTACGTCGCGAAATTGCCGCTGTTACTTCCTGTTGTCGTTTCGCCGGCCAGTATCGATTTCGGCACGCAGCTCGTCGGCGCAGCCACTGCTCCGCAAACCGTCACCCTGACGAACAACAACGCCGCAGCTCTCGCAATCACAAGTATTGCCATCGTCGCCACCGCTCCCCCCGCGGCAGCCACAGATTTCGCCATCGCACCCGGCGGCACTTGCGCGGCCAGCCTGCCGGCTGGTATGTCGTGCACAGTGAATGTCACCTTCACGCCTTCCGTCGCCTCCGCCGAATCTGCCAAGCTCGTCTTCACAGACGCGGATCCCAGCAGCCCGCAATTCGCCACGCTCACCGGCACAGGCACGAACTCGGCCCCCGTTGTGCTCCTGACGCCCACCAGCTTGGATTTCGGTGGCCAGCTCGTCACCACCACAAGCTCGCCGGCCAAGATGATCACCCTGAAGAACAACGGCAATGCGACGCTGAACCTCATGCCGATCACAAGCTCCGGCGATTTCGCCGAAACGAACACCTGCGGCGCAACCTTGGCCGCTACCATGTCCTGCACCATCAGCGTGACATTCACTCCCACCGCCACGGGCGCTCGCAACGGCACAATCACGATTACCGACGACGCTAACGGCAGCCCTCGCACTGTTCCGCTCACTGGCACAGGTACGGATTTCACAGTTACCGCGCCGGCTACGTTCAGCGTTCCGCGAGGCTCGAGTCAAATGTTCAATGTGACGGTGACGCCTGTGAGCGGATTCAACCAGTCCGTTGCGCTCACATGCACAGGCGCGCCGGTCAAAACCACGTGCATGCTGATGCCAACCTCTGTCATGCCAGACGGCACCAATCCGATCAACTCGCAGGTCACAGTCGCTTCGATGGGAATGTTACCGTCCGTCCCTGCGCAGCATTTGCCGCCGTCGAACCGCCAGATCGTGCTGTTCGCCGTGGGCCTTGCGCTCCTGGCGATGATTTTTGCCACGCGGCGCCTGCGCACGCGAATCGGGCTTGCCGGAGCGATGCTGGTGGTATTCGCTGTGGCGGGTTGCGGAGGCAGTGGCGGCGGACCGGTGACGGGCACCCTCACGCTCACGGGAACATCGGGCACGGTGACCCACTCGACAACCGTTGCTCTCACGATTACGAAATAGTTTCTGAGGAAAAGCCGGGCATCTCGCGAGAGCCGCCCGGCTTTTTCCATTCTTAGGCACTTATTCGCCTCGTTCCTTTCGTCTCTCCTGAGTTCATTTCTGCTTGCGTGCCGGACTCGGATAGGAGACCCTTTCATGCTCGGCGACATCATAGAAGGGCTCAGTTAGCGCCGCATTTTCAGGAGGAATTGGCGGATGAAGAAATGGTTCGGCCTTTTCGCACTACTTTTTATTTTTACCCGGCCCGCTCTCGCGCAACAGACACCCGCATGGGACGTGGAAGGCGCCTATCTCTTCCGCTCTTTTTACCCTACGAACGCTCCGCGGTTCGCAACGAACGGATGGAACGCCTCCCTCGATCACAATTTGCGAAAATGGATCGGTGTCGCCGGAGATTTCACCGGCACCTATCGCAATCTGGGCGTCAATGGCGACTCGCAGATTTATACGTTCATGGTTGGACCCCGCATATATTTTCTGGGACACCGCCACAGGTTCATACCGTACGGACAGGTTCTGTTTGGCGGCGGGTACGATCGCCTCACGTTTCCTTTGAACGCCGGATTTCCCAAGACTACAACCACAAGCGGCGACTTCGCCTGGGCGGGCGGCGGCGGAGTGCAGTGGAGACTCAAGCCCAACTGGGCCATACGCCTGGCTGAGTTCGACTACGAGCAAACCCGATTCTCGAACTATCCAAATCAGACAACCAACACGCAAGGAAATTACCGCATCTCCGCGGGCATTGTCTATCACATCGGCCAAAAATAACTGCGACCTTCACAGCGTCGCAGTGCTCTTCGCGATTCCCTCAGTCCGCGCTTACGAGGAGAACATATTTCCGACTGGCGTTTTCAGATACCGCTTGCCGGGAAGCCAATTTCCGTAGGAGATTACGGAGGCTATGGCGAGCCTGTCTGAAAACCCGAGTTTCTCTGCAAGCGTTGGATCGGGCCGAGTCGGCAATCTTTGGTTTGCAGCATCGAACGCTGCGGAACCGCCTCCGTCCAGATGAAAGCCCTCCGCATCGGGCTCTGCGTCCTTTTCGCGTTCAGCGTTCTGGCTCATGGCGTTGTGGAAGTGTGGTCGGAGTCCGTTCTCGAAATGGGCGCTTCCGCCCTTTTGATCGTCTGGGCCATTCTCGCTTACCGGGATTCGGAAACAGCCATTCAATGGAGCCCGCTGAACTGGCCCTTTCTCGGATTCATCGCCATCGGCCTGTTGCAATTCACGCTGCATGGGACCGCGAATCCGTTTTTCACGCGCGTCGAACTGCTTCGATTCAGCGCCTACTTCATAATTTTCTTCCTCGTCGCCCAGGCCTTTCGAGAAAGAGAAGATCTCGTGAAGCTGGCCTGGTTTCTGGTGATCTTGGGATTTTCAGCCAGCCTGCTGGGCATCATCCAGTACTTTACGTCCCGGAACACGATTTATTGGTTCCGGCATCTTTCCCAGAGCGTCGATGTGTTCGGCCCTTACGTGAATCGCAATCACTTCGCAGGATTCGTCGAGCTGGTTGCGCCTGTGGGATTGGCTCTGATGGTGTTCCGCGGCGTGCGCAGGGAGCTTTTCCCGTTGACCGGCCTGCTCACAATCATTCCGGTGGGCGCGCTGATTCTTGCCGGTTCGCGCGGCGGCATCATCTGCTTTGCATTTGAAGTGGCTGTGCTGGCGCTCCTTGCGCGCACTCGCAAAGGGCTGCGGGGCGCTACGCTGATCGCGATTGCGTTCGTGGGCCTTGCTTCCATCGCTCTAATTGCCTGGCTGGGCGTGGGAAGAGCGATCGAGCGGTTTTCCAAGACGCGGATTGGCGAAGTGTCAACGTCTCGGCGTGCCTCAATGTTTCGAGGCGCGGAGCACATTTTTCTGGATCATCCCGTGAAGGGCGTTGGACTGGGCACGATTGTTACCGTCTTTCCGGGCTACGACACCGACTACGATGGCCTCGTCGTGGACCACGTCCACAACGACTACATCGAAGCGCTGGCTGAGACCGGGACATTGGGCGGTCTCTGCGGCATCGCGTTTCTTTGGCTGCTGGTTACAGGCGCGCGAAGATCGTTCGTGGCCGAACAGGGCCATTTTTCCACTGCGCTTCACGCTGCCGCGATTGCTGCTGTTTGCGGGATTCTCCTGCACAGTTTTGTAGATTTCAATCTGCACATTCCTTCGAACGCGTTGCTTTTTCTGCTTCAGGCTTACCTGGCAACCTCGCCGCCCCTTCCTTCCGGCAGTTCCATGCCGCGGCGCCGCATTCGCACCCGCGAACATGCCCATGCTGCAAAAGATCCTCAGGTGGCGATTTGAGTTTCCTGATCATCAATGATTCACAAAGACGATCAATGATCACCAAGTCGTGCGGCCTCTTCTAAAGCTGACATGTCACACGCCGCTAGTTGGCAACCTTCATTTCAGCGTTTATCATGGCGTCGCGTCTCGAAAGTCGCGGCGGAGGAATCATGGACGCGAGCGAGCAGAACCGTTTTAAGAAAGAAGCCGCACAGGCGGCGGCGCGGCTCGTGCAGAACGGCATGATCGTTGGCCTCGGCACCGGCACCACCGCGGCTTACCTCGTGGCTGAACTCGGCCGGCGCGTCGCGGAAGAAGGGTTGCGTTTCACCGGCGTCCCCACCTCTGAACGCACAGCCGAGCAGGCCCACAGCCTCGGAATTCCGCTGGCGACCCTTGCAGACGTAAAAGAAATCGATCTCACCATTGACGGCGCCGATGAAGTGCAGCTGGGCACTCTGGCGCTGATCAAGGGCCACGGCGGAGCGCTGCTACGCGAAAAAATCGTTGCCGCCGCAAGCAAGCGAATGGCGGTGATTGTGGATGAGACGAAACTGGTGAAGCGCCTGGGCGGCACGCTCGCGGTTCCCGTGGAAGTGGTTCCGTTTGGCTGGGAGGCCACTGAACGAAAGCTGAGAGCCATCGGCGCGGGTACCGAGCTTCGGCCCGGGCTTGACGACAAGCCCTACGTCACCGACGGCGGGCACTACATTCTCGATTGCGCCTTTGGGCCCATCTCAGATCCGAAGAAAGTAGCGAGGCAACTCGACGAAACCGTCGGAGTGGTTGAGCATGGGCTTTTTCTAGGACTCGCGAAACGGGTCTTCGTCGGCGGGCCCGGCGGAGTAAGAATTCTGAAGCAAACCGCGAATCGCTGGAAGCCGGGCGCTAAAAGAAAGAAAAAATCGAAGCGAGCGCGCCGGCGTTCGCACAAGTAACCGTCAGGCTCGATTAGAATCCGGGATAGTGCGATTGCGTGCCGTGCTCGGACGCGTCGCTGGATTGCTTTTTCGGCGATTGCTTCTTGGGCGCGCAGCCTTCGGGATACACCGCGTCCAGCGCGCCCCACAGAGCCTTCAGGCTGCGCTCCGCAGCGCAGAGAACCGCCACCTCGTCGATATTTTTTTGTGCCCCGAGCCACGCGCGCCAGGCCGCACGATGCCGCACGTCTGCTTCTTCATGCACAGCAAAATATCGTAGCGAGCGCGAATCAGTGACTCCATAGAACTGGCGAAGCCCCGAAATTTTCTGCGTCGCGATTTCCGGCACCTGCGCTTCGTAGCTGTAGAACATGGCCACAGCCTGCGCCATCGAGCCGTCGGTCGAAACTTCGTCGAAGGTATCCAGCAGCGCCGCGATACCCGGAAGCGCGCGGCTCGAATCGAGGGCCACATCGCTCACTCCGAGCGACGCGGCAAACTCACGCCACAGCATCGGGTGCGGAGCCGACGGTTCCACCTCTTCCGCCAGGTTCTCATTCACCAGCGTCTGCAAATTGCCGTTTGTGCGCGAAGCAAGCTGCTTCAGGTTCTCCGGGAACGCGCGCACGTGCTGGTAATACTGCGCCGCGTAAAGCTGCAGCGATTCCTTGGAGAGTTTCCCCTCAGTCCAAGCCTGATAAAAAGGGTGCTTCAGCAAATGATAGCGTTCGATCAGCGTATCGAGCGAATCGAGCAGCGTCTTCGGCGCATTCTTCGCGCCGTCCTTCTGGCCGGACCTGGGCATTAAAATCTCCTATCTCACCTGATAATAATGACGCAAAACCCCGCAATCCTACAGAAATGCCCCTCGAATGTCCAGTAAGTGACAACCCAGAGTTACAAATCCGCAAGCCACGATGACTGGCAGTCGCATTCGCCGCTCTTGTCGAACGGTACCTCACAGCACCCTTCACTTTGGTCCCAAACGCAGCTGGATTATCGAATCACCGAATTCCGTATCACTTCCTTCATAGCTAGGAACGGGTATGTCTATGTCCTGGATTTCCATTACCCGCCCGAATTGAATCATCTCGATCAGATCTTCTGTAAACTCTTCTCCCCAGGAGTGTTCGACGTCGAGAGCTACCGCGTAAGGAGTGTAGCGATCAAGCTGTTCTGGAGTAATCCCCACTGCGTTCGCGCGATTCAGTCGATCGCTTTCCGCACGTGCTAGAAATTCGCGGAAGCCCGTTAGCCCACGAATCAAGCGGCGACCCTGAACTGTCGGCGCTTTGAGACCATTCCGGAATGCAAGTGCCAGCAGAGTGCAGGCAACTACGAAAGCCGCAAAACGGGGAGACGTCGTCGTCGCGAGAAACCCAAACGCCAACGCAGCAGTGGCAGTCAGCCAGAGCGGGTTCAGGTCTATCCAGCTTAGAGGATGTCGCGGTCCTCTTGTCATAGGGATCCATGTAGCGATTCGCTTTAAGGTTGACGGCCACGCCCGGACAGCTGCGACCAGAGAGAGGCCGCCCAAGGCGCACCAAATGCTCACGTATACAATCGACCCGAGAGCGGTCAAGTTTGTCGCGAACGACAGCGATTGCGCGACTCGCACCACAAGAAAGACAAGGCACGCCACTCCAATCTACCAGATCGCTCGGTGCGAAGAGACTAGCTTGGGCTCGGCAATTTTCTCGAGCGCATCCTTGAACTTGTAGAACGCGCGGCAGAGGCGTGAATTTTCGCGCTCATCGAATTTATATATATCGTTGCCGTAAGGGAAAAGTTCGGCAAGGGCAGTGGATTCTTCTGGGGCGAGGCGGTCGTTCGGCTCTCGTAAGCGCCTCAGTGTAAACCAATCTCCTCTTTGGCGAATTTCGAGGTAACCGTTAACGGCCAGCGCAGCAAGGCCCGCCGCAAATGCTCTCTCGCATCTGCCGTTTTCAAAGAGGTAGGCAGCGAGCGCAGGCGATGTGCCCGCTGGAGGTTCGTACGTCGTCAGAATGGGCCGGCGAGGCGCCCAGCGCCACAGAACCGCTGCAGCTAGGTAATAGAGAAACACGCCCCCGAGACCAACCCACGCGGAAACATAGGTGGAATCGGGAGCGTCAGCGCCTGCCAATGTCATAGCGGGATGTTGCCGTGCTTCTTCTTTGGGTTGGTGTCGCGCTTGTTTTCGAGCGAGCGCAATGCGGTGATGAGCTTGGCGCGGGTTTGCGACGGTTCGATGATGGCGTCGATGTAGCCGCGCTCGGCGGCCACGTAGGGATTGGCGAAGCGCTCGCGGAAGTCGTCGGTTTTTTCGCGGCGCAGCTTTTCGCGATCGGCTTCGGGAGCGCGATCGATTTCGCGCTTGTAGACGATATTGACCGCGCCTTCCGGTCCCATTACCGCGATTTCAGCGGTGGGCCACGCAAAATTGATGTCGGTGCGGATGTGCTTCGAAGCCATCACACAATAGGCGCCGCCGTAGGCTTTGCGGGTGATTACCGTGATTTTTGGCACCGTGGCTTCCGCGAAAGCGAAGAGAAGCTTTGCGCCGTGCTTGATGATGCCGCCAAACTCCTGCTGCGTGCCGGGCAGGAATCCAGGCACATCTTCGAACGTGATGAGCGGAATATTGAACGCGTCGCAGAAACGAACGAAGCGCGCGCCCTTCATCGACGAATTGATATCGAGCACGCCCGCAAGGAAAGCGGGCTGATTCGCGACGATCCCGACGGGGCGGCCATCCAGCCGCGCAAATCCCACCACCAGATTCTTCGCAAAGTGCTCGTGAACTTCGAAGAACTCGCCCTCATCGACGATTTCGTGAATCGCATCCTTCATGTCGTAGGGTTTCTGCGGGTTTTCAGGCACGAGCGCGTTCAGCGCCGTCGAAGCGCGATCCCACGGATCGCTGGTCGAGCGGCGCGGTGGATCTTCGAGATTATTTGACGGCAAATAGCTGAACAGCTCGCGAATCATCGCAACGCACTCCGCATCGTCGCGCGAAACGAAATGAGCAACACCGCTCTTCTCGTTGTGCGTCATCGCGCCGCCGAGTTCCTGCTTCGTCACTTCCTCATGCGTCACCGTCTTGATCACGTCGGGCCCGGTGACGAACATGTACGAGCTGTCGCGCGTCATGAAAATAAAATCCGTGATCGCGGGCGAATACACCGCGCCCCCCGCGCACGGCCCCATGATCGCGCTGATCTGCGGCACCACGCCGCTCGCCAGCGTGTTGCGCAGAAAAATATCAGCGTAGCCCGCGAGCGACATCACACCTTCCTGAATCCGCGCCCCGCCAGAATCGTTCAACCCAATCACCGGCGCGCCCTGCCGCATCGCCAGATCCATAATTTTCGTAATCTTCGAAGCATTCGCCTCCGAGAGCGACCCGCCAAACACGGTGAAGTCCTGCGCGAACACGTAAACGAGGCGGCCACCGATGTGGCCGTAGCCGGTGATGAAGCCGTCGCCCGCAGGCCGCTGCTCCTCCATGCCGAAATCGGTGCAATGGTGCCGCACAAATTTGTCGAGCTCCTCGAAGGAACCCTCATCGAGGAGCAGATCAACTCTTTCTCGCGCGCTGAGCTTGCCTTCCTTGTGCTGGCGCTCGCGGCGTTCAGCGCCGCCGCCTTCTTCGGCTTCTGAGTTGCGACGGCGAAGCTCTTCGAGGCGGTCGAGATGTTTGCGGTGTTCAATTGGTTTTGGTGTGCTCATAATGGCTTCTCAATATCAGCTTTTTGGGCTGCCAAGGCAAGCGCAGCGCGGTTTCTTAGGTACCCCTTTTACCGCCTATTAGAAAAAGCTATCAAATTGTTTCTAAACAGGTTAGCGGAAGTTTTAATCGCGGAACCGTGGATTAAAACCGATGTCCCCGGTGGCAGTCGCTCGTGGCAGGAGCCGAAACAAAGCAATAAAAACCGCCAGTGATTTGATGCGTCACTTTGCTGCCTTCGTTGCTTCGCCCAACTGGAAAATGACTCGTTGAGCGAAGCTTTGTGGCTACGGGATTTCGATGATTACCAGTGACATGTCGTCGTCGGGCGGGCCGTGACGGTACGCGGTGACGCTGCGGAGGATCTGTTCTTTCATTTCCTGCAGCGGCAACTTGGAGGTCTCGCGAACGATTTCGCTAAGTCCTTCGACGCCCAGCATATCCCGCTGCTGGTTGAAACTTTCGGTGAAGCCGTCGGTGTAAATCACGAGGCGATCGCCGGACGCGACGGGAACGATGACGGTGGCTTCCTTGCCTACCGCGTCTTCGAGCAGGCCGAGAACGGCGCTGCCCGATTCGAGAAGGCGCGGCACTTGTCCTGGTTGGACGATCATGGCAGGAGGATGACCGGCGTTAGCAAATTCGAGTGTGCGGTTGTCGCGATCGAGACGCGCGGCGATCATCGTGAAATAAAAGACAGAGGAGCCGATGTTGCGGAGCACAAAGCGATTGAGGTGGTGCATCATGGGGCCGAGCGCGACGCCGCGTTCGATCTGCGACATGGTTTCGGTGTAGATACGATTGGCGACGAGGGCCGAGCCGATGCCGTGACCGGAAACGTCGCAGACGAAGAGGCTGAGCGAATCCTGCCGCGGCGCGACCAAGCCGAAATCGCCGCCGATGGTGCGAACGGGCTGATAGTAGGTGGCGACGTTCACGCCGCCCCAGGTGAGTCCTGTGGGCGCGAGGCTTTGCTGCACGCGGGCGGCGAGCAGCAGATCTTCTTCGATTTCCTGGTGGCGCTTTTCAAGCTGTACGTTCGCTTCACGCAGCGCGTTTTCGGCGCGCTTCTGTTCGGTGATGTCGGTGGCGGTGATCACGGCGAAGACGTTGCCGTCGGGGTCTTCGATCTGGCGCGCGGTGACGAGAACCGGCAGGCGATCGCCGTTGGCCCGCGGAAGGTAGAACTCGTACTGGCTATGTCCTGCCGTTTGTCGCTGCTGGATGCGGCTACGCAATATGTCCGCGTCATCGGGCGGATACAGGTCCAACATTTTGCGGCCGATCAGTTCTTCTTCCGGGATGCCAATCATCTTCAGGAACAAGCGATTGGCAAAAACGATGTGGCTGCAATCGTCGTTGATGATGACGCCCTGATTGATGGTTTCGAGGACGCCAGCCATTTCGGAGACCCAGGGGAATTCGGTTTCTGGCACGGCGCGCTCGCTTTCGATGGTGCGGTTGGGGAAATTTGGTGCAGTGTCAGTTTAGCGCAGGCGTTGGGGAAGTGGAAACGGGGTGGAGGTGATTGGCTGCGAAGGCGGAGGAGAGATCGCTCCACTTCGGTCGGGATGAGAGGCTTGGGGTAGTGGCGAGGGGAATTTCAAATTTGAAATTTAAGATTTGAAATGAGGCGAAAAGCCCACGACGAGGAAGGCGTCGTTGTGGCTACCCGAGCTGAGTCAAATTCAAAAGCATAGTGGCCTTCGGGGCAACCCTATTGCGTGGCGTCGAAGCGAAGAGAAACCATTGTTCCTGCCAGGTCATTGAGTTTTGAGGAATCGATACTGGTGAAGACGAATAGAAGCACGTAACCTTTCTCAATTGTTACGGCTTCTACACAGTGAGCGACTCGATTTTCCATCGAGACGCCCAATTTTACCTTCCAGAAAGTTCGGCCGCCGACGTCGAATGGCTCGGGCGGTCCGACGACCGTGATGGCTTGCACTCTGTACTGCAAAGCGGCAGCCATCGCGGTGGCAAACTCTTTACCCGATTTATCGTCCGGCGCAAATCGTTTATCCAAGGCTGAGATTTGAATTGTATTGAAGCCGCTGGATATGCCCTTCGTAGCTCTCTTGCCGACAAAGAGGAGTGAGTGCATGTTTCTCGCTGCCGCTTCCGCTACGTCAGCCAATACCGGATCGCCGTTTGCCAAAATCGATCCGCCGATTCTTGTCAGTGCTTTGTTGCTGTCGGCGCTCAGAACAAGCCACCCCTTTGGGAACCCATACGAAAAGCCAAAGAACGTATTCGTATAAATGTTTCCCGAAAGGAAGCTGTCCTCAGGCTTGGGCCCCGGCAGTTTCGAATCAGCAAGCTGAGTCTCTGCGGAATCGGTGGTATCCGCCACTGCCGAATAGAGGGGATTGGCTGGTTCAATACGGTTCGCCTCGCGGAATTGGATCTCGGCCTCACTCTTTTGGCCCTTCTCCCGAAGAGCCACACCCAAGAGATAATGTGTGTCGGCATCGTTGGGATTGGTCTCAAGAAAAGTGGTCAGTTCCTTGATCGCGCCGTCGAAGTCACGCGTATGAACCAGACAGGTGCCCAGATGTTTATAAATAATGGGCAGATTCAGTGGCCAAACCAGGGCTTTCCGCAGGACCGGGATTGCCTCAGCATATTGTCCGCTGCCCGAGAGGCTGAACCCGAGAATGACCAGCCCTGATTTATGGTCCGGATCGATCCGGAGAGACTCGCGGGCTTCGGGGACTGCCTCCGCGCTTTTGCGCTCGCTGGTCAACGCCACTGCGAGCATCACATGCGTGTCTGCGTTATCAGGCCAGATTTCGAGCGAGCGGCGGGATTGGACCTCTGCTTCGGAGAATCGTTTCTGCAATAAAAGGTAGCCTGCGTAGGCTGCATGCAAGGCGGCCGAATTGTCTGCGTACTCGAGTGCTCGTTTGAAGTCCACATCTGCGGCCTTCGGCTGGCCGCCTCTCTCGTCCTCCAATGCCAGCTTGAGACTTACGAGAGCCCGCTCCCGATCTGCAGAGGGATGGTTGATTGTCTTTGGTTTGAGCTCGCTTACCGCCCTCACAATCGCGGCTGGCAAACCATTGATTTGAAGAATTTTGACCTCGCCCGCATTGGGGTCGAAGTCGATTCCACGGCGGCAGACGGTCTGCTTCGCATAGGTATTATCAAGCGTGTGAGAAGTGAACGCGAGCAGCTCCAGGCGATCGAACGGAGGTTCTGGCGATGTTGCATTCTGGATGTCGCCACAATCCGCTAGCGCGGCAAGCGTCTCCTCGGCCGCCGGACGGACGTTGTAGTTGAAGATGAAGCGGAGAGAAAGGGAGGGGCCTTCGAAGGTTTGCGGCAGCGGTTGAAAGGGGCCTGAGTCGCGAATCGCTTGGATTGCCGCTTTGTCGAACACATCTTTTCCCGAACTCGTTTCGAGTACAACCCCTTCCGCATTTCCATTCGACTCGATCCGAAATCGAACGATCGCCTCGCCTTTCTCGCCCTTCAGAGCGGTTTCGGGCATCGAGGCATACCACTTCCTTCGGACTTGTTGGACCAAAGCGTTGAGGTACGGCTTGAAGTCCACTCCATTGGTTGGCGTGAGAATTTGCACGCCATCTTGGGAGGCGCTCGTCACCTGAGGAACAGCGGTTGAGGTGGCTTCTGGAGCATGGTCCTGCGCGTGGCTAAGGGATCCGTTTGCAAAGCCTGATGCAAATACCAGGGCGAGTGCGCTCACAGCCCGGCGGGTATTGGACGGTTGATACATAAATGCAAAAATAGCGTGGATAAAAATACTGTTAAGTTAGATTCAATGCAATAGATGCTGGAAGCAGATGTTCAGGCGAAGGTACTGCTTTGAAGGTCCTCCGTGTAAGCCGGGCAATCGTCGTTGATGATGATGCCCTGATTGATGGTTTCCAGGACGCCGGCCATTTCGGAGACCCAGGGGAATTCGGTTTCTGGCACGGCGCGCTCGCTTTCGATCAGGTGGCGGGGAGAATTTCAAATTTGAAATTTAAGATTAGAAATGAGGCGAAAGACCACGACGAGCGAGGTGTCGTCGTGGCTGCCCGAGCTGAGCCAAATTCAAAAGCAGAGTAGCCTTCGTGGCAACTTTATTGCGTGGCGTCGAAACGAAGAGAAACCATTGTTCCCGCCAAGTCATCGAGTTTCAAAGCGTCTAGACCTATTCGCCTGACCACCGCGCGCTTCACCGACGTTTGTTGAAGTACGCGCCGGCGCGGTCGGAGTAGTCCTTGGGCGTTGATGCGCCGTTGTCTCGCAGTTAGCGCCTTCCGCCGCGTGATCGCGAACCTCCGCCACCAGTGCGTGCAGCTCCGGCGCTGCTGCTCCGGCTTTGGCGCTCATAGTTTTGAGTTCGCTGAGATCCGGATTGTCTGGCTTGCGCTTCGCGATTCAGGTCTGGCACCTGGCTGGATTGACCGCCGGATTGTCCCGCGCCTGCAGGTCTTTGACTTGCACCGGGGGTCGCATTGGGCTGAGTGCTCCGCTGCGCGCGATCGGAAGTACCTGCAGACGCACCAGCAGAAGCTTGTCCGCTTTGTCCTCGCTGACCCGCAGCCGGAGTGTTGCCATTGGCCGCCGGCTGGGTGCTGGGCTGCCGGCCTGCAGCGGCAGACTGCGCGTTCTGAGCTCTTTGATTCTGCGTGCTGTTCGTCTGAGCTTGCGCGCTGGACTTCGTGCTGGAATTCGTGCTGGAATTCGCGCCTGGTGAATTTACGGAGTTCCAGCCGCCATTCTGATACTGCTGCCAACCGTTGTCAGTTTTCTTGTAGACGTTGCCGTCCTTCCCGGCATAGACGTCACCGTTGCCGGTCTGTCCGACGAAGCCGCTGCCATTCTGTCCGCTGCCGCCGACGACACGGCCGCCTTCGGAGGTGCGCGCACCCGCGACGGTGCCGCGCGAATCGGAATAATGACCCGTCTGCGCCCACTTGTCGCCCTTTGTCACAACCGAACTTCCCCACTGGCTGTATGCGTTCGAGCCTTGCCGCGTGGCGCCGTAAGCTCCGGTGTAAGGATTGTAGGCACGGGCTCCTCCCGCGCAGCCGTAGGCGTTACAGCCGCCCGCAGCACGGCCATAAGTTCCCGTCGAAGGGTTGTACCACGCGCCTCCCGCTACTCCTCCATACGGACCATAGGCACCGCGCGCGTAACCATAAGCGCCATTGTAGGGATTGTAGAAAGCACCGACTCCGTAGGTAACCGGGTAGGGACGATAAATCGGATAAGGATAGCGGCCGTAATAGTAATACGGCGGGTAGTAGTAGCCGCTGCCGTAAGCCAGTGTGGCTCCCACCGACGCACCAATGATGAACATGCCAAGATATCCCGCCGTGCTGCTCGCTTCGGTTTGGCCGCTGGAAGTGGTGGTCTGCGTCACGTAGGTAATGTTGTAGACCGGAGAGCTCGCGGGGATCGTGTAAATTTCCTGGGGAACGGAATCGGCAGTTTTCCAAGGACCGTCTGGCTTCGTAGACATGAACCAGACGCCCTGGAAGCACAAATAATACAGATCACCGACCTTGACGATCTTATCCGCGGTATTCGTGGCATATGACATCGAGGTTGACTCGATGGGCTTGAACTCAGGCGCCCCGTCGTATTCCACTTTCACTTCCGCTTCTGCCTTTGCGCGGTCCACAATCACAGTGGTCGGCACCTGCGCCAGAAGCACCGCGTCTTCGGCTTCGTCTGTTCCTGGAACTGACACGAGTACGCGCGCGGCCGGGCTGCCCGGGGGAATTTTTGCGAAGTCAGCGGGCAAGTCTGCCGTGGCGAAGGTCCACGGGCCGTCGAGACTCTTGGCGCGGAACCAGCGGCCCGCCACCAGGAAATAGTATTGGTCCTCTCCGCCCTGAAGGAAGAGATTGCTCTCCGTATTCGTGGCGTAGGAAAGCTGAGTGCCGGGAATTTTTGCGTACTTCGGCTGGCCCTTGAACGAAATGATCTCCGCCGGCGTAGTGCTGTAAAACACTTTAGGAGTGCCACCCGTGGTGGCTGCCGGAGGAATCGCTTTTTTCACGTCTGCCCAGTTGGGCTGATCCGGCAGATTGGACATTTCCCTGGGCAACTTTGTGGTGACCGTCCACGGGCCCTCCAGAGCCGCCGATGTGAGCCATTGTTTTTCGTTGAGCAGGAAAAACTTGGATGTCGACTTATCAAAAAATAATCCCCAGTTGGTGTTCACAACGAATTCGAGATTGCTTTTTTCGATCGGAACGCGGACCGGCTCGCCTTCCACCAGCAGCAGAATCGAATTCTGGTAGCTGACGAATATTTTCGGCGGATCATTTTTGACTGCGGCACCGGAGGGAGGCGGATTCTTGATCACTTCCAAATCAGCGAGCAGACGATCGAGCGAGATATTGATGGACGCGCCGGGCGTCAAAAAAGTTCGCACGAGCTTATCCATCGCGGCGGAACCGGCAGCATCGAGGGACGGGAATTTCGTTTCAGTAATCTGGACGTTGCTCAGCAGCACGTTGCGCGTGTCCGTGTTGGCGTCCGTGGTGGCCTGAACGTAGATCACACCCACAGTAGGCTGGCCACCCTTCGGCCGGATAGAGACAGCCATACGCCCCTCGAGTAGTTTGAAGTTCTTCCATTCATCGATCTGCGGCTGGTAGTAGATGATCGAGCCTTCGGCGTTGCTCTTTTCGCGCGGCCACCCAGGATCCTGTGCGAAAGTCGGGGAAGCGAGAATACAGATTAGTAAGACCACGGTTGCATATCTCATAACGATCCCCTTTTGCGGTTCGGTTGCGCTACTCTTTGCTTCTGTCCATAATGTTCTGAAGTTTCCAGGGGTTTTGATAGTTTTCGACTTCGAGTTCGTTTGTCTTTTTATTGATCTTGAATTGGCAAGCGGGAAGCAGGACACCAGTGCTCTTATTTTTTTCGTTGCTGATGTCCAGTTCGACGGCCGACAGGTTGTAGTCCATCGAGCGACCATTCACCCAGGCCTCGCCGAAACGGATGGGGCGATTGGTGAGGATGCGAATTTTGTAGCCAGTGTCTGTGGGAATTCTGCGGACGAAGCTGATGTCGTAGCCCAGGGTGCCCGTGATAGCGAGTCTTCCCTTGGAGCGCATTTTTTCGAGGGCATTGAAGAGGCCTTCCGAACCGGCTTGCTGGAACGCTTCGACCAGCACCTGGCGTTCTTCCGGGCTCGAGTAGCGCTCGATGTTGATGGTGACATTGAAAGTCTGGCCGAACTGTGTGTTCTGCCCCATAGCTTGGGCTTGATACACTTCGTTTACGCGCTGTTCTTCCTGTGCTGCGCTGTGGAAGGTCAACAGGGCAACGAAACAGGCGATTGCGACGGCGGCGGTCAGGCTGGTCTTAATTGTGTTTTGCATGGTTTCTCCTCGCGCGCTTGAAGTTACTGGATGGTAGCGGGTAGCGCGCCCTCTGTACACCGTCAAAAATAGCGGGGCCGTTGTGCGTGTCATTGGGCACGTAGGCTAAAACGTACCCGAAAGGCCCACGACGAGGAAGGCGTCGTCGTGGCTACCTGAGCGAGCTCAAGATCAAAAGCTACGGCAACGTCAAAAGAGCCGGCAGGATGCCCTTCATGCCTCAGGGGAAACCCTTCGACGCTCAGGATGAACCGGCGCTACGAGGGAATGATCGGGCGGCGGTTACATGTGGCAGGCGTCTTGAGCCGCGCTTGCGGGGGGCGAGGTGATTGGTAGAGGGGATAGCTTGGCTTTTTCCAGCACGACGTTGCCTGCGGGCAGGGTGTCGGCGTTTAGGGTGCGCCAGGCTGTGATGGATTTGTTTAGGGCGGTGCAGGATTCGTCGATTACTTCTAGGGCTGTGGGGGCTGGGGCGGCGTCGCCGGATTCGATCATGAAGGAGGTGCGGGCGAGGTCGCGGTTTACTGTGCCGATGCCTTCTGAGCCGTTGGTGCCGCTGAGGATTCCTGCGATTTTTGCGTCGAGATTTTTGAGCGCTTCGGCGGCCTCCTTGAGCGGAGGGGCGGCGGCTTCAGAAGCGGGTTGAGAATGTGCGCCACTCGCATTTGCGGCTGGTGCGCCTTTTAGAGCAGTGGCAGCTTCGCCTTTGGGCTTCAGAATCGCGTCGAGGCTTTCTTCGCGCTCGGTGACCGCTTTGCGCAGCGCGGCTACTTCCTGGAATGTGGCGTAGCTGGCGCGCAGGCCGCCATCGGCACGCTTTGCGGCTGAATATTGCGCGATGTAATCGGCGGGGGCGATGTGGACGCGCGGATCGGGAACCACGGTGAGAGTTTGGCGGATCGTCTGGCCGTTCGCGTTGAGGACGACTTCATATTGTCCCGGAGGAACGATGGGCCCGAGGACTTGTTCGCGCGGAGTTTCGCCGGGGATGGCGTGATCGGAGAGCGTGTACTCGAGATATTTGAGCGGCTGGCCGTAGTAGCTGTATTGCAAGGCGGGGGGCGGCTCGAAGCGCAAATCCCAGGCGAAACGATTCAGGCCGGAATTTTTCGGGAGCTGAGCCTGCGGGCCGAACCAGTAGTCGGGAACATTTTTTACGACTGTATCGGGCGCGGGTATGGCGCTCGAGAAGCGGCGGATTAGATTTCCCTGCGCGTCGTGAATTTCGAGCGTGATGTCTGCTGAGGGAGCGGACTTCAGCGTGTAGTAAAAGATGGCGCCGTCGGGCGGATTCTGCGCGGCGGGAAATTCCGGAGGAAGCGGAGTTTCCTGGTCGTTGTCCCAGCGGATGCGAGTGACGGTGGCGGGACGTAAAAGCGCGGCATCGGCATTCGAGATTTGCTGGCTGGCCTGGCGCAGGGGCGAGAGGTCGTCGAGAATCCAGAGAGCGCGGCCGTAGGTGGCGACGACGAGGTCGTTATCGTGGATGACGAGGTCGCGGGCGTCGCTGGTGGGGAGATTCAGCTGGAGCGATTGCCAGTGGTCGCCGTCGTCGAATGAAACGTAGACGCCATTGGAGAGCGCGGCGTATAGCAGGCCTTTGCGCACGGTGTCTTCGCGAATCGCATTGGCGATCCAGCCGGCCGGCAGTCCCGCTGTGATTTTCTCCCAGCTTTTTCCGGCATCGCGTGTGCGATAGAGGTAGGGCGTTTCGTCGCGGCGATTTCCCACTGTGGCAAACGCGACATTTGGATCGAAGTGCGAAGCTTCGAGAATTACCACGTTGCTGTGCTCGTTGAGATCGGGTGGCGTCACGTTGCGCCAGGTGAGGCCGCCGTCTTGAGTGAGCTGAATCAGGCCATTGGTTGTGCCGGCCCAGATCAGGCCGGATTGCACGGGGGAGAGAGCGAGAGTGGAAACGGCGGCGGGGCGACGCGCGGATTGCTCGTCGCCAAAATCTTTCTCGTCGTCGCCGAAGGGCGCGAAGGTTTCCGATTCAGCTTCGGGCGAATGGCCCGGGCTTACTTCCGAAGCGCGCTGAGCTTCTTCGTTTCTTGCTTCGAGTGAATTTGGCGGCGATTGCCGGCGCTCGATTTCTTTCGTGGTTTTTTCAGTGGTCTTTTCTTTGGCACCGGCACGGGCGGTGAGGTCGGGGCTTATCGCCTGCCAGTTTTTTCCACCGTTTGCCGTTGTGAGAACGACCTGCGCGCCGAGATACAGAAGCCGCGGATCCTGCGGCGAAAAAACGAGCGGCGGCATATTGGTGGTGCGATATTTCGAGCCGCGCACGAAGACGTGCGTGAATTGGCCGGTGGTGCGGTCGAAGCGGACGACGCTGCCGTACCAGCCGCCGGAATAAACGACGTCGGGATTCAGCGGATCGGGCGCGATGTAGCTATATTCGAATCCGGCGGCGGAAAACCAATCGCGATAGGTGAGTGAGCCGTAGTCGCTGCGGCTGGGAACTTCGGCGGTGCCGCTATCCTGCTGCGCGGCGTAGGCGATGTAGGGGAAATTCGTGTCGGTGGAGACGTGGTAAAACTGGCCGGTTGCCTGATTGAACCAAGAGGTCCAGGTTTTGCCGCCATCCACGCTGATTACGCAGCCCTGATCGACGCCGAGAATGATGCGCGCGGAATTCTGCGGGTCGATCCACATGTTGTGGTAATCGTCGCCGCCGGGAGCGCCTTTAAAGGAGATGAACGTCTTGCCTCCGTCGGTGGAGCGGTAGAGAGAAGTTTGCATTACGTAGACGACGTCGGCATTGCGCGGATCGACGAAGACGCGGGCGAAATAGGGATTGCCGATGACGCGCGTGTCCTCGGTGATCTGCTTCCATGTGGCGCCCGAATCGTCGGAGCGATAGAGGCCTTGCGTGAGAATCGCGAAGACGCGCTGGCCGTGATTGCCTGGGGCGACGGCGATGCCGACGCGGTCCCACGGGCCTTTGGGGAACCCGGTATAGGCGAGTTCCTTCCAGGTGGCGCCTTGATCGGTGGATTTGTAAATCCAGGAGTTTGGTTTCTCGGGGCCGTCGTCACCGGCGAAAAAATCGGTGGGATGCCAGAGCGCGGCGTAGAGGATGCGCGGATTTTCCGGGTCCACTTCAAGATCGGCGACGCCGGTGAGATCGTCCTTGTAGAGAGTTTTCTTCCAGGTTTTGCCGCCGTCGGTGGTTTTGTAGACGCCGCGATCGGGACTGGCGGGGGCGATGCTGAGAAGAGGATGGCCGAGGACGCCGACGATGATGATGTCCGGATTTTTGGGATCGACGATGATCGAGCTGATGTATTTCGATTCTTTGAGGCCGATGTTGGTCCAGGTGGCGCCGGCATCGGTGGATTTGTAGACGCCGTCGCCGGGAGTTTGCTCGCCGGTGCCGACGTAGATGATTTTTGGATTCGAGGGAGCGATGGCGATCGCGCCGATGGAGGCGACGTGCTGCTCGTCGAAAATTGGGAACCAGACTTCACCTGCGTCGGTGGTTTTCCAGACGCCGCCGCCGGGTGTGGCCATGTAGTAGGTGGACGGGTCGCCGGAGGTGCCGGCGACGCCGGTGACGCGGCCGGCGCGGTGGGGGCCGATGAGGCGCCAGCGCATGGCGGAATAGAGCCTGGGATCGACGGGCTGCGATGATTGCTGAGCGAAGGCGGTGAGCGGGGCTGCGATTATTGCGAGGATTATGAGTGCTAAGCGCGATGGGCGGATGCGCATCTCGTGGGTTTTCTCCTGTACCAAGGTACAAAGTGTAGCACTGCGTTAGAGATGTTGGTAATTGGGAAGTGACTGAGCAGCCGCCTGGTTCTGTGGATATGCTATAAGTTATTAAAGCTACGAATCAACCCCCGCAAACAATTCGCTGCGGTCGGTGCTGCCCGATTTGTGGCAAGCCAGTGGAACTAAGACGCATCACTTACGACACGCCGTTTAGATGTCAAAGTTGCGACGCCATGCTGGATGTTTCGTCCTTCTATGCTTGGCTAAGTCACGCGCTGGCCTCAACCCTTGCGCTCATCTTCCTTTGGAAGGCGATGCATCTTGATTTTTGGGTCGCTGCCGTGGGCACTATCTTACTGATTCTCCCGCTGAGGGCACTACTGAGATCGCTGACCAAGCCAATCATCCCTCTAGAACCGTCCGATGTAGTTAGTTAGGTGTTTTCAAGATCTGGCGAGCATCGTTGAGTTGCTAGGATTCGAGGGGCCGTGATGAAGATTTTTGAATGGTTTGAGGACAACGTCGCGGCGCTGGGTGTCGCGACGGTGATTGGGGGCTTTGCGTCGCTCGGTGCCTGGTTTGCGACTATATTCGTAGGCGCGAAATTCTTTCGCGATGAATGGACTTATGGAATACCGATGGCGTTTGGTATTCCCGCTGCTCTGCTTGCGGGCGTTGTGGCATTTGTCGTGATTTTTAGGAAGCTGAGCTAACGCCCATATGGGCAGGGCGCCCGCTCTGAGATTTGATTCGGTCAGTGCAGGCCGGACCAGTCGTCGGCTAGCAGGATTGAATTGCTGGGATTCGAGGGGTCGTATTTTACGCTGGCGGTTTGGCCGACGGCGGCGCGCTTGAGGTGGAGGCGCTCTTCGAGGCCGGTGACGTCTTGCGCGGTTTCGTAGGTGACGCCGGAGATCGAGTACGTGTAGTAGATGAGGCGCTGTGTTCCGTTGGTGGATGCGGCTGTCGTTACCTTCGCGCCGCTGCTGGTGCTGGAATTATATTTTGCGGGAGTTGAATGCTGCTTGGCTTCGTCGGCTGGCAGGCCATCTTCGGAGATTTCGAGGATTTGGCCTTCGACGATGCGGCCGACCTTGTTCAAGTAGGCGCGGCGCTGGCGTTCGATTTCGGAATCGTCGATGGGCTTGCGGCGCAGCCAGAGGATGAAGCCGATTGCGGCCATGGCGATGAGGCCGGCAACCGGCAGCAGTTCGCTCCAATTCGAAAAAAGGTGTTTCAACGCCCGCCTTTACGCGCGCCGACTGGCTCGGAAATTTCGCCGAGCGTATCGCGCGCTTTTTCCCAGTCTTTCAGGAACGATTCGAGGCCCCGGTCCGTGAGCGGATGCTTGAAGAGCATTTCGAAAACTTTGTAGGGCATCGTTCCGATATGCGCTCCCATTTTCGCGGCTTCGACCACGTGCATCGGATGGCGAAGGCTCGCGGCGAGCACCTGCGTCTTGTAATCATACGCGCGATAAATTTGCAGGATGTCGCGAAGGAGAATCATGCTGTCCTGAGAGATATCATCGAGGCGGCCGAGAAAGGGGCTGACGAAATAGGCGCCGGCTTTGGCGGCGAGAAGCGCCTGCGAGGCGGAGAAGACGAGAGTGACGTTGACGCGAATGCCTTCTTTGGAGAGGACGCTGAGGGCGCGGACGCCGTCGGGCGTCATGGGAATTTTGGCGACGACATTGGGATGCCAGCTGACCACTTCGCGGGCTTCGCGAAGCATGCCGTCGTAATCGGTGGAGACGACTTCGGCGCTGATGGCGCCATTTTTTACGATGTTGCAGATTTCGATGATGAGCTCGCGGAATGGCTTTTTTTCTTTGGCGGCGAGGGTGGGGTTGGTGGTGATGCCGTCGATTACGCCGGAGGCGGCGCCCTGGCGGATTTCGCCGAGATTTGCCGTGTCGAGGAAGAATTTCATTTTTTCACCTCTGTAATTGGTGCGATGTACTTCAGGGGCTACAGCCCCTCGTCAGAAACGTGATGTGAGCGTCGCGGTTAAAACCGCGACCTACAAAGCTCTTGTCAGGCAGCTGATAGCCGGCGCGTCGGGACTGCCACAAACTCTCAGCCCCCGGTTGAGCGATGACGTCTTGCCGGCGGTCGAGCGGGCACGGCATGCCGTGCCCCTACTCAAAGCTGGTTACCGGATTGCGAAGTGTGCCGATTCCGGTGACGCTGACTTCTACGACGTCGCCATCGACGAGTGAGCCGATTCCCGCTGGCGTTCCGGTTGCGATCACATCGCCGGGTTCGAGCGTCATCACTTCAGCTATCCAGCGAATTATAACATCAACGGAAAAGATCATTTCTGAGACGCTGGCGGACTGTTTCCGAACACCGTTGACGTAGGTCTCTACCCTGGTATCGGCAAGATTGAGGTCGGACTCCAGTAGCGGACCGAAGGGGGAGAAGGTGTCGAAGCTTTTGCCGCGGGTCCACTGGCCGTCGAGTTTCTGGAGGTCGCGGGCGGTGACGTCGTTGTAGCAGGTGTAGCCGAGGATGTAGGGGCGGACGTCTTCGTTTGGGGGGAGGAGGTGGCAGCGGCAGCCGATGATGATGGCGATTTCGCCTTCGTAGTCGACGCGCTGGGAGATGCGGGGGAGGATGATGGGCTCTTCGGGGGCGATGATCGCTGACGGAGGCTTCAGGAAAATTATCGGACTCTTCGGCGGAGGGCCGCCCATTTCGGCGGCGTGGTCGACGTAATTTTTGCCGACGCAGACGATTTTCGAGGGGACGGAGGGCGGCAGGAATTTTACGGAGTCGAGCGGCCATTTTTGGCCGGTGCGTTCGCGCGGGCCCCAGAGTTCACCGCTGAATTCATGCACTGTGTTGGCTTCGATGATGCCGTGGCGCACGCGCGGATGCGATTCGTGAGGAGCACGGGCGATATCGGCTGCTGCGAATTCTTGCGGCTGGAAGCGGCAGAGTTTCATGATTTAGGATTCATGATTTAGGGTTCACGGTGAAGGCTTCACGGTTGTTGATGGAGATGATCGGTGCGGCGGCGGCGCGGAGCGAGCGGGTGCTGGCGCGCCTCGAGAAACATGCCGATCACCCAGGCTCCGACGGCGGCCACGCCATAGACGATGGTGCCTTCGATGAGCGCTTGAAATGGGCTGCGCAAAGCCTGAAAAAGATTCTGGTAGAACATGCCGGCGACGTCATAAGCGATGACGAATGCAATCCATCCCACCATTGCGGACATGAACATCGGCATGGGGCGATTAAAGTAGCGAGCGATCGGGATCAGCATGCAGATGAAGAAAAGCGCGCAGAAAATGGCGTTGCGTTCGAGGGCATAACGCTCGGTGCCGGGGACGCGGTTGGCGACGAAGAGCGCGGCAATCATGACGGCGATCAGGAGGGCGCCCATAAAAATTCCGGTCTGCAGGGCAGTGCGATTCGTCGGGGCCAGGACTTTGCGGCCAACCTTCAGTGGATCCGGGATTAGGTGTTCAGTCATCTTTTGCGCCGATTTTCTTTCAACTATTGCTGATCGGGCTCTGGAACGCTGCCGGACGCCGGCGGGCTGGCCGGACTTTCGTTTCCAGTGCGATCGACCGCGGTGACAGTATAAAAATAAGTGCGACCAGGCGCTGCATTCATATCGCGAAACGCGGGCGTAAGCAACAGCTCGGAATTCACCCGTGTTCCAGGGCGCGCAGGATCATCGCTTCTATAGACGTTGTAACCCGCTATATCGGTTGCTGCGCTGATGGACCAGGAAAGATCAAGGTAACCCGGTGTTCCGCCGAGCGCAGGAACAAAGGCGGCGACAAGATCCTGCGGGGCAGGCGGGGGAAAAACATCTTTCGGAGTGATCGTGGCGAAATTTGAGTCGCGCGACTCGATCTGGACGCCTGGATACTGAGCGATGCTGCGCACTGAGTAGATGTAGGTCTTGCCGAGCTCGGTTTGAGTATCGGTGTAGGGCGGAGACGCGGCCTCTGCGATGCGCGCAAAGGGGACTTTTGTATTGGGAGCTTCCGTGCCGCTGGCCGGGGTGGAATTCGCGCCTGCAATCTGGGCCGATTCGGTTTCTGCTCGATAGACCCGATAAAAAGCGATGTTGGGCGCTGCGCCGATGAGATTTTTTCCGGGCGGCGTCCAGGAGAGAGTGACGCCTGCGCGCTTAAATTCCGCTTTGAGGTCGGCAATCGGGTTGGCGGGCGGATATGCCACGAGAGCCGCGACGTTGGAATTCGCGGAAAGTTTTTTAGGCGAGACAAACGTGCGAACGAGGTAGACAGCCTGGCTGCCGCCGGCCGAAAAATCTTCCGCGCGAAGCGAATCGACGAACCGAATCCGCCCCTGGACCATGTAGCGATCCACCATGGCGGGTGGAATCGTGAGAAGCAGAGTGGGGTTTGCTGGAGCAGCGGCTGCTGCCTGCGAATTGGCCGGCGGGACTGGCTCGAAATTCCGGTACACGTCGACGGAGATCGGCTTCAGAATCTCGCGCTTTTCGACGGAGTCGCGTGGAAGCGTGAAGGTGAGAACCACGTCGTCGCCGGATTGAGAAGCAGCAAGGTCGGTGACGGGACTCGGGGTGGGCGGCTTGCGCTCGATGGGTTCGCCGGGAGCGGCACAGCCGTAGAGAATGAAAATGGAAAAGAGAAAATAGAAAATCGGGAGGTGGGGGGCGTAAGAGTGAGCGGCGGGGCTGGATGCGAAGGCCCCTTTTCGGATTTGCATTTTTCTGATTTCTAGAGAATGTAGCGGCTCAGGTCCTGGTCCTTCACGATGTTCGCAAGCTGTTTTTGCACGTAGGCAGCATCGAGCTTAAAGGATTTCTTTTTCATTTCCGGAGCCTCGAAGGAAATTTCTTCGAGCACTTTTTCTAGAATCGTGTGCAGACGGCGCGCGCCGATATTTTCGGTGTGTTCGTTCACTTTGGCCGCAAACCCGGCGATGGACGCAATGGCGTCCTCCGTGAACGCAAGCTTGAAACCCTCGGTATCGAGAAGCGCGACATATTGTTTGATCAGCGCGTTCTTTGGCTCGGTAAGGATGCGGATGAAGTCGGCTTCCGAAAGCGAGCTGAGCTCGACGCGAATCGGAAAGCGGCCCTGCAACTCGGGAATCAGATCGGACGGCTTCGTGGTGTGGAACGCGCCGGCAGCGATGAAAAGAATGTGATCGGTGCGCACCATGCCGTAGCGCGTGTTCACAGTGGTGCCTTCGACGATGGGAAGAATGTCGCGCTGAACTCCTTCGCGCGAAACGTCCGGGCCATGACCAGATTCGCGGCCTGCGATCTTATCAATTTCATCGATGAAGAGAATTCCCATCTGTTCGACGCGGTCGACCGCCATGCGAGTGACCTGGTCCATGTCAATCAGCCGGTTCTCTTCTTCCTGAATCAGGTAATCAAAGGCCTCAGCCACCGTCATCTTCCGCTTCTTCTTTTGCTGGCCGAACATGCCGGATAGCATGTCCTTCACGTTGACGTCCATCTCCTCGACGCCCTGATTCGTGATGATTTCGAAGGAAGGCATCGCGCGTTCGCGAACTTCCACTTCCACCATGCGCTGATCGAGCTTGCCTTCACGCAGTTGCACGCGAAGCTTTTCGCGAGTGCGCTGCACTTGCTCGCGGCGCTGCGATTCGGAAGCCGGGCTCGCGTCCGCCGGGATGGGCGAAGCAGGCAGGAGCAGATCGAGCAGGCGCTCTTCGGCGGACTGCTCGGCGCGCTCGGCTACTTCATCGAGTTTCTCTTCGCGCACCATGTCGATGGAAGTTTCGACGAGATCGCGCACCATGGATTCAACGTCGCGACCGACGTACCCCACTTCGGTATATTTCGAGGCTTCCACTTTGACGAATGGGCAGCCTGCCAGGCGGGCGAGGCGGCGCGCAATTTCCGTCTTGCCCACGCCCGTAGGCCCGATCATCAGAATATTTTTGGGAAGGATGTCTTCGGCAAGCTCCGGAGTCAGCTTCTGGCGGCGCACGCGATTGCGAAGCGCGATAGCGACCGCTTTCTTGGCCGCGTTCTGGCCGACGATATATTTATCGAGCTCGACGACAATTTCGCGCGGCGTGAGCTCGTCAAACGATGGAAGCGGTTCGGGCTCCGAAGCCTGCGATTCTCCGGCCAAATAGATCACCATATCTTTCTCCGATTTACCGGTCATAGTTCTTCGATGCTGAATTGCGCGTTCGTGAAGATGCAGATTTCGCTGGCGATGCGCATGGCTTCCTGGGCAATGTCTTTCGCATTCATTTTTGTGAATTTGATCAAAGCGCGGGCCGCGGCGAGAGCGTAAGGACCGCCGGAGCCTATCGCGGTAAGGCCGTCATCAGGCTCGATCACGTCGCCATTGCCAGACAGCAGAAACGTGGATTTCGCGTCGGCGACAACCAGAAGCGCATCGAGGTGGCGAAGCGACCGGTCCGTGCGCCACTCCTTGGCCAGCTCCACGGCCGAGCGCGAGAGATTGCCGTGAAACTCCTGCAACTTATTCTCGAAGCGCTGGAAGAGCGAAAGCGCGTCGGCCGTGCTGCCGGCGAAACCGGCGAGGATCTTATCGTTGTAGAGGCGGCGCGTCTTCTTGGCGTTGTGCTTGATGACGCCTTCACCCAGCGTCACCTGGCCGTCAGCAGCCAGAACTACTTTATTATCGCGGCGCACACAAAGCACCGTCGTGCTGTGTATCTGCGGAGATTTTCGCTTCCTGTGCATCAGGCGATTATACCGCGTGCGGCGCAATTGGGCGAATTCGGTGGGTCTTATGTAGTGGGTTAGTTTCCGCCAACTCGACTAAACAGGAGTTATCAAGGACCGAGCGGCGGGACAGTCTGGCGACAAGAGGATTTCGCAACATCTATCCAAAAGCGTCTCGGCTTCTCTGCTGAGCCTAGTTTCCGATTACGCGACTTACCAGGCACAATCGCCAGGACCACGTTCTCGCAGTAGAATACTGATTAGCTGAATCACCGACGAGGTCATTCGCGCCGCAGGCGGTCTCGTTGTAGCCACCTGAGTGCAATGTGCTGGCGTCGCAATAACAGATTCGGGTGAACACAGTCAGGGCAACACAGAGAGGAGAATGCAATGCCGCTTCAAAATAACTACTTTGCAGAATATCGCAACCTAAAACTGACACGCGATGACAAAGGTGTGCTGGTTGCTGAATTCCACACCAACGGCGGACCATTCATCATGACCGCGCCAGCTCACACAGAATTTGTCGATGCCTTTTATCGGATTGCGCAAGATAGGGCGAACAAGATCGTAATCCTGACGGGCGCAGGTGGGGAGTTCATTACTGATGTCGATTGGTCCTCTTTCGGCGATGTCACCGATCCCGGCGTCTGGAGTCAGGTTCACGACGAAGGCGTTCAGGTTTTGGAAAACATTGCCAACATACGAGTGCCAGTCATCGCGGCTATCGAGGGACGTGCCCATGTGCATTCAGACTACGCGCTACTTGCCAGTGTAATTGTAGCGGCGGACGGTGCGACCTTCCAGGATGTGGCCCACTTCTCCGCGGGCGTTGCGCCCGGCGACGGAATCTTTACCACCTGGAGTTATCGCGCTGGCGCAGGACGAGCGGAAGCGTTCCTGTTGAATCCACAGCCGCTCCCGGCGCGTACCGCGTACGAATGGGGAGTGGTTGCCGAAGTTGTGCCGAGCGGTAAGGCGCTCAGCCGGGCGCGCGAACTCGCCGAGTTGTACTTGAAAGCTCCGGAAGTGACGCGCCGCAACACGCGCATCCACTTTATTCAACCATTGAAGGAACGCATTGTGCGTGAAGTCGGCTATGGATTGTCGCTCGAAGGAGCGTCGTCGGCCGATCTCGTGAAGTCCATGAAAGCCAAGATTGAACCCGTCGCTCGCAAAGGAAAATCGGCCTGAAGAGCGAAGAACGCAAAAGATGATATCGCGTCAATTATTCTTTGCGTCTTTTTCCGCTTTTTTGCGGGCGCCTTTGCCGACTTTTTCCCAGCGCTCGTCGAGAGATTCCTTAGTGAAGAGCGAATCAGGGAGATTCGTGTTGTACTCGCACTTATCGAAGAAGACCTGATAAATCTTGATGTGATTGCGCTCGCGGGTAATCTGGAAAGGCGTCTCGATACCATTGATCGGGTGATAATTCGAGTAGTATTCGAGTTCATCCGTTTTCATGCGCGTGTTGGCGTCGCGCGTGTCCACGATCTTTCGGATCGGCAGGTGGGTAGTCCGCGCGAAGGCCATCTTGATCGTCCGGTTGTCGCTGTCAACGAGCTCCACCCAGTCGGCTTCTTTTAAATCCACAATATCCGGGCCCGCGTACCGGAAAATCATGTTGGGTTCCTTGATTCGGCTGCGGAGGATGTAGTCGAGATCCTTCTTCGTATCTTCCTGGAAGCGGGCCATGTCGGCGCCAGAAGCCTCAGAAACGCCGCCGCGGTCGAGCGTCCAGCCTTTTTCGCCGTTCATGACTTCGATAATATTGCGCTTGGGCAGATTCTCGGTGCGATCTTTGAACGGAGGAATGGTGTAATCGGCGAATTTTTCGAATCCATTCAGTTCGCCGGCATGGCCAAACTGGCTGAGGCGGCCTTCGCAAGTGACGTCGCGAAGGTTGAGATACGCCGTGCCGCCCAAAGCTTGAATCGCAGCCTGCAAGATCTCTTTCGCTTTCGCGGCGCTTTCCGCCGGCATCATGTCCTGAGGGTTTTGAGCGAAGGCGCATGGCGCGACCGGCAGCCAGGCAGCGGCAGATAAGATAGAAAGAATTAGAACGCGCGAAATTATCCGCACAGTACAGCGCCTCCATTTACGTTGATTACTTCACCCGTCACGAAGGTTGCCAGGTCAGACGCCGCGAACAGGATGGGACCCGCGATCTCTTCCGCCGTGCCCGGGCGTTTCAGGGGAATCGCTGCAGCGGCTTGCTTGAGTCCAGCTTTATCGCGAAGAACTGAAGCCGACATGTCCGTATCCACCCAGCCAGGCGCCACGCAGTTGACGAGGATGTTGTGGCGCGCAAGCTCCGTCGAAAGTCCCTTCACGAAACTGATGATTGCGCCCTTCGACGCGCCGTAGTGCGTGTGAAAAGATTCGCCGCGCTGTCCCGCGGTGGAGCTAATGGCGATGATCCGGCCGCCGCGCTGAGCGATCATGTGCGGCACCGCGAAGTGAATCACGGAGTAGACGCTCTTCACGTTCACGCGCATCATTTCGTCCCACTCGCGCTCGGTAAGCTTTTCGATGGGGGCATCCGCCTCATTCCAGATGCCTGCATTAGCCACAAGGATGTCGATGCGCCCCAGCCGCTCGCGTGTGAATTCCACCAGTTTTTTTGCGTCAGCCATTTTGCCTAGGTCGGCTTTGAGCGACTCGATGCGCGTGCCATTCTTGCGCGTTTCCTGTTCAAGCTGCGTAGCGGCTTCGCGGCTGCGGTGGTAATTGAACACCACATCAGCTCCCGCCTGCGCAAATAGCCGCACCGTAGCAGCTCCGATGCCGCGTGAGCCGCCGGTTATGAGAGCCGCCTTGCCTGCCAGCGAAATCATGTTTCCCCCAAAGACTGATGTCACAAAATGATGATGAACGATGAAGCGGCCATGCAGCTGCGTGGGTGCCAAATTCGCTGCTCGCGCATCCCGGGCAACAGCGATGATGCAAGAGCGGTCGCCAATCGAAAAACGCGGCGCTAGGCCGTCTTGACCGCCGATTTGCGTGCGACTCCAATCAAGCTGCCAAACAAACGCTGGGCGAGTGCATCCGACTCAGCCATCCGCTCCGGGTGCCACTGGACGCCTGTGATCCAGTTCGAGTCTCCTGTCCATTCCACCGCTTCGATCACTCCGTCCGGAGCCCGAGCAGCAATGCGCAGGCTGCGGCCGGGATCGAGGATCGACTGATGGTGGGAGCTGTTGATGCCAACTTCGTCGGCCCCCGCCAATTCCCGAAGCCGCGAACCAGATTCAATTTTTGCAGCATGAAAGGGTTCCGGAGCGCCTTTATCGCGGTTTGACCATGGATGTTGAATCGGCGTGTGAAGCGCGCTGGGAATATCCTGAATCAGCGTGCCGCCGAGAAAGACATTCATGCTCTGAACGCCGTAGCAGATTGCCAGAACGGGTTTGTGCTCGGCGAAAGCGTGTTCGAGAAGCGCGAAATCGGTGCGCTCGCGGTCCGGGTCAGCGTCGGCAGAAGCAGGATTTCGAGCAGCGCCGTAGAGCGACGGATCTACGTCTGCGGGGCTGCCCGTCAGGACTACCGCATCGAGTGAGCCGGCCAGTTGGCGCAGCTTATCTGGCGAAAGTAAGAGAGAGACTTCGACAGGTTCACCGCCCGCTCTGACGACGGCGTCGCGGTACTTATCATACTTGCCGCGTTCGCCCTTAAGTTCTTCGTTTCGTGTGCGGTACGGGATTCCGACACGCGGCTTGGGAGACGTATCAGGGGCCATGAAAGAGCAATCGTACCATCAGAGTTGCGAGGCGGCAACTTGGATGAGCGAAGGGGCCTTGAACAGTCCTGTAGCCCAACCAGCCATGGCCACTCGCGCAAATTTCAGCCGAGTGGCTTTTGGAAGTCGGGACGCGCTTAAAGTCCCGCGGACAGCGAGATCATTCGCGAAGGCACACCCGCACTCGATCTCCCGGAGGGAGATGCTGGCTTCCTGGGTGGATTGGCCCTCAGCCAGAGATCATAATTTTGCTTCATTTGCTCGATGTGGTGCGGGATATGGCGCTCCTGGATATCCACCCAATCTTCCAGGCGAAGCAGGCCGTCATCGGGTTGTTCGACGGAATTGGACCAGATCGGATCGGGTAGGGAAGCAAGCAGTTGATAGGTCATCTTGCGCAGGCGGCGAATGATTTCGAGCGCCTCTCGCGTGCTTTGGTGAAAGTAACCGAGCGAGCCTGCCCAGCGAGCTGCATCGAATTGCAGCACCGGGCTTCCCGGCTCCGCTATAAAGCGGCGGCAGCGAACGTAGCCGCTGGCTTCGCTGTCAGCGAGATGCAGGATCGTTTCGTGAATGCTCCACTTTTCGGGAGAAGGCTTGTACAGCCACATTTTCTTGGGAAATTGTCGCAGTGCGCCGGCTAGCAATATGGGCGCATGGCCGAAAGATTCCAGTTTGCTTCGTCTCTCCTCGCGTGTCATTAGGCCCTCCAGCTATATCACTTAGACGCTCGTTCGTGCAGATTGGGTACCAAGCTCCAGTTAAATAAACGAACAAAAGGCGTTAATTGTTTCCGCACATTCGTAATTCCTTGCGCAAAAATATAGTTCCGTTCGAAGATGAGAAAAATTCGTCCGTGCTTGGGACGCATAAATCCGAGTGCCGGATTCGGACTACGTTCGATTCCGAGCCAAAATAAAGGGTTCTTGGTAGTCGTTACAGGAAATTGAATTATGTATATGAATTGCTGAATGCTGGCCGTGCCGGGGTCAGGAACGTGAGGGTGTCGCAAGTCTTCGACTGCGCCAGTGACTTCGCAAATCGCCGACCAGGTAAAGAGAACCGGTCACGAAAACGGCGTCGTTTTCGCTCGCTACTTCGATCGCATGATCGAACGCCTGGAATGGGTCTTGAATGACGGCGGGACGCTGAGACGCCAGATGAGCTGTCATTTCCGATAGCAGAGCTACTGAAATAGCGCGCGGCTGTCGCGGCTCGGTAAGAATCACCGCGTGCGCGTGAGGAAAGAGCACGCCCGCAATCTCGTCCACCGCTTTATCGCGCATTGCCCCGTAAATGAGGATGATTCGACGGCCGGCAAGATCGCGCTGCCAGAATTCGAGGAGTTCGCGGGCGCCGGAGGGGTTGTGCGCGCCGTCGAGATATACGGCGGGCTTTTCCGATAGCCGCTCGAGGCGTCCCGGCCAGCTTACGTTCGCGATTCCGCGCTCGATGTTTCTATCTTCGATTCGGAAATGGCTGCTTTCTAAAAGTGTGCGAGCAGCGGTGGCGGCGGCCAGAGCGTTGCGAAGTTGGAAGCGCCCCGGGAGTGCGGGGGCGATGGTGAGTTTAGCGCGTGAATCTTTGGAGATGGCGAGAGCGCGATGGAAGCCCTCGGACGACGATATCTCTTCCAGGCGCCACTCCTCGTCGATTTCCGCCAGTCGCGCGCGCATCTCCACGCATTTTTGAGCGATCACGGCGCGTCCTTCCAGACGAATGACCGAACTGACGACTATCGCGCCGGGTTTTATGATGCCGGCTTTTTCCGAGGCAATTTCCGTAATGGAATGGCCGAGAAAATTCTCATGATCGAAATCGATGGGCGTGATGATGGCCACTTCGGGCGTAACAATGTTGGTCGAGTCCAGCCGTCCGCCGAGACCCACTTCGTAGATAGCGAAATCGATGTGCTGCCCGGCGAAAATCAGAAAAGCCATCGCGGTGACGCATTCGAAATAAGTGGGATGCGCGGTTAGTTTTCCCAAGGCCATCAGCGACTCGATCGAGGCGTGCACGCGTGTCCATGCGGCGGCGAAGATTTCGTCCGAGACCGGCTCGCCATTCAGGCGGATGCGTTCGTTGATGCGTTCAAGATGAGGCGAAGTGTAGAGCCCGGTGCGCAGGCCGGTGTCGCGGAGGATCGATTCGAGAATGGCGGCTGTCGAGCCTTTGCCATTTGTACCGGCGATGTGAGCGCAGGGAACAGCGCGATGCGGATTTCCGAGATCGGCAGCGAGCGCCGAAATGTTTTCCAAGCCGAATTTCTGGACGCGAGCCTGCTGCGGCGCCGCGAGTTCTCTGCCCAGCGCCAGAAGCGAGCGGACGGAATCTTCGTAATTCATCTTCGTGATTGTCGTCGTAATCGGACTTCGTGATTTGGTTTTCGTGATTCGATCTATGAATCGAGAAAAAACGTGAGCGCCTGGCTGACGTAAGGCTTCAGTTCCTTGCGCGGCACGATCGCGTCGAGAAACCCGTGCTCCAGCAGGAATTCCGCGGTCTGGAAGCCTTCAGGAAGTTTTTGGCGGATCGTATCCTCGATCACGCGCGGGCCTGCGAAGCCGATCAATGCCCCCGGCTCGGCGATATTCAGGTCTCCGAGCATGGCGTAGCTGGCCGTAACGCCCCCGGTGGTGGGATCGGTGAGGATCGAGATGTACGGTATGCGCGCATCGTCCAGGCGCGCGAGCGCTGCCGAGACCTTCGCCAATTGCATCAGGCTGACGACGCCTTCCATCATGCGCGCGCCGCCGGAGCAGGAAACGATCACCAATGGATATTTCTTATCAATCGAGCGTTCAATGGCGCGAGCCGCTTTTTCTCCCACCACCGCTCCCATCGAGCCGCCGATAAAGCCGAACTCCATCGAGCAGCAGATCACGGGGCGCCCATCGATCAGGCCCTCGGCGGTAAGGATTGCATCTTTCATGCCCAGCTTGTGCTGCGCGTCTTTCAGCCGTTGGGCGTAAGGCTTCGTATCCGAGAAATGAAGCGGATCGCTCGAGGCAAGATCGGGGTCGAATTCGTCGTAGCGTTCGTCATCGAGCAGAAGCTCGAGTCGGCGGCGCGACCCCAACCGGAAATGATGGTCACACTTCGGGCATACGTTCCAATTCGATTCCAGATCTTTTTTCCAGATAATGGCCCGGCACGAGCTGCACTTCGTCCACATACCTTCGGTGCGGACGCGGCGCTCTTCCACCGGCGTGGGGTTTTCAATCGATTTCTTTTCGCGCTTGAACCAAGTCATAGCTAGTAGTCGATTCCCCTCTGCGCCAGGATGCCTTTCGTGTACGGGTGCTTGATTTCGCGCATTTCGGTGACCAGGTCAGCGGCTTCGACAAGCTTCGGATGCGCGTTGCGACCGGTACAGATCACATGAATGCGTTCAGGGCGTTTGATCAGTGCGTCAACTACAACCTCCGCATCAAGCATTTTATAGCTGATTACGTAGTTGATTTCGTCGAGCACCACTAAATCGTACTTCTCGCCATAAATCTGATCGCGCGCGAATTCCCAGGCCTGCTCGCTCATCCGAATATCTTCAGGATCGGTATCCGCACCGCCCACCTTCACGAACCCGCGTCCCATCGGGCGGATCTCAAACTTATCATCGCCTAGCATTTTCGCGGCGTCGAGTTCGCCATAGTGCCACGAACCTTTGATGAATTGAACCATCAACACACGCAGGCCCTGCCCCACCGCGCGAAAAGCAGTGCCCAGGGCGCAGGTGGTTTTGCCTTTGCCTGGCCCTGTGTAGACGATGAGAAGTCCTTTGCCTTCCGGCATGCGTTCACGCCCAACGTGAGTTCACAATAGTGGCCGCAAGCTGCATCAAAGGTCAAGCAGCCACGTCTAATAACCGATTTGCAGGTCCAGCCTTTCATGCTTTACTGAGCCGTCCAATTCAAAATCGAAAGGAATAAAACTATGTCATCGCTTGCACCTGCTGCGCCCACCTCGAAAGGAATGCTTTGGACGGGACGGATACTTAGCGGCCTGATCGTTGCTCTGATGCTTTTCGCGACGAGTTTCGGATTTATCAAACCGGAGATGTCGCGGCAGGGGATGAAGGACATGGGCTATCCGCAGTCTGTGGGGATGCCGATCACGATTGCGCTGCTCGCATCCACCTTGCTGTATGCGATTCCTCGCACCTGCGTGCTGGGCGCAGTTCTGCTGACGGGCTATTTCGGCGGCGCGATTGCGACCCACGTGAGGCTCGAGCAACCGGCGTTCGTAATGGCGTTTGCGATCGGAGTGTTGGCATGGCTGGGAATTTATCTGCGCGATGCGCGGCTCCGCGCACTCCTGCCGTTACGTACTTGACGCAGCGATTCGTATCGCTGCAGTAGCTCGAGGCGGGCGGCGCGACTACGCGCCGCGAGCTAATTTTGACAGCCTTTTAATGTAGCCTCATCAACCGTAACGGCTGCTGCTGCCACATTCTCTTCGAGATGTTCCACGCGCGAAGTGCCGGGAATCGGCAGCATCACGGGCGACCGATGCAAAAGCCATGCGAGCGCAAGCTGCGAGGGCGTGATTTTCAGTTTGGCTGCTGTTTGTTCGAGTGATGTCCCCGATTTGGATACGTCGCCCGACGCCAGAGGAAACCAGGGAATGAATCCCAGGCCTGCTTTCTCGCAATAGTCGACAACGTCTTCTGCCGCGCGATCCACCACACTGTAGCGATTCTGAACCGAGACGATTGGAATGATGCTGCCGGCGTGTTCGATCTCTTTGACGCTCACTTCCGATAAACCGATGTGATTAATCTTTCCTTCCGATTGCAGCAGTTGTAGCGCGCCGAGCTGGTCATCCGCGGGAACTTTCGAATCGATACGATGAAGCTGGAAGAGTTCAATCCGGTCGAGGCGCAGCCGTTTGAGGCTGCCTTCGCAAGCCGCGCGCAAATGTTCCGGCTTGCCGTTCGTCACCCATTTGTCCGGACCGGGCCGATCGAAGCCGGCCTTCGTCGCAATCACGAGCCCGGCGGGATATGGATACAGCGCTTCCGCGATGAGTTCCTCGGCAACTGCGGGGCCATAGGAATCGGCCGTATCGATGAAATTGATTCCGAGTTCAACGGCGCGGCGCAGAACCCGAATTGCTTCGTTGCGATCTTTCGGCGGACCCCAAATTCCTTTTCCCGTGAGGCGCATGCTGCCATAGCCGAGACGGTTGACGATGAGATCGCCGCCGATTCGGAATTGTCCGGATTGGGCGGCTGGTAGCGATTGCCAGTCTGTCTTTACAGGTGTCGTGGCCATTTATTTTTCCCTCCATATTGACTGGTGGCTTTTCAATGTATGTTGATGTGATGTCGAGCGGAGCCTTTTGGACTCGGTAGAAACCTAGGGGTAAGGCGCGCGCGGTTTGACTCGCGGCACGCGGGCGGGGCAGAATCCAGAGTAGATTGATCGCTGCGTATCTGGCAATTTATTTCCTGCTCAAGGAGAAAACATGAAGAGAATGTTGGCGCTGTGTGCGATGACGTTGATGGGGCTGACGGTTTTTGCAGCCTCAAGCTGCGCGCAAGACAAGAATCGGCCGAGCCCTCCGGCGAAGGCCGAATGCAAGTTGGCCGATGGCAAGACGATCACGATTGATTATTCGAGTCCGCGCATGAAGGGGCGGAAGATTTTCGGCGAATTGGTGCCGTACGGAAAAGTGTGGCGCGCAGGTGCGAATGAAGCGACGACGTTCGTGACGACGGGAGACACGAGCGTTGGCGGGACGACTGTGCCGGCAGGCAGCTACACAATCTTCGTGATTCCGACCGCGGACAAGTGGACGTTGGTGATCAGCAAGAAGACCGGCGAATGGGGCACCGCATATCCTCGCGAGGCGAACGACCTGGCGCGCGTTGATATGGCCGTTTCAAAGACATCTGCGCCGGTGGAGAACTTCACGATTGACTTCGATCAGGCCGGCGGCGGATGCACGCTGCAGATGAAGTGGGAGAATACGCAGGCATCAGTGAAGGTCGCAGCGAAATAGCGGTGATGTGACCGACGAAATGAGCCCGCGTTGCCCAGAAAATCGAATCCGTTCTCGATTAGAAATTTCCAATTGGCTGCTGCGGAAGGGGTTACGCTGAATCTTAATCGCGCGTTCGCGATTAGAATTTAGCGCCTAATCGCGACAATTGGCCCGTCGATACCGACCATTGATTCCGGGTCGCGGTTAGGGAAGTCCGGCAATTCCTTGTTGGCTGGCACCCGAGACTCAATCAGTTGCAGCCGCAACCGCCGCCGCAGCATGAGCCGCCTGAGCCGGATGCGGGACCTGAGGAAGATCCGCCGCTTGCTTTACTGCCGTTGGCGGGTGCGGCGAATACGGAGAGCTGAATTGTGTGCTTCGCGCTCTCGCACTTCGGGCATGTGATGGATTGCTTCTGGCTCATGACGATGCGCTCGTAATGAGCGCCGCAATCGTCGCAGACGTATTCGTAGATTGGCATTTTGTCCTCGAGTCGTCATTCTATCAAAACAACGCGCTGCTATGAAAAAGCAACAGCCCCGGATTTGGCCGGGGCTGTCGGTATAGATCAGCATTTCCCGCGGTTGAAACCGCGGGCTACAAAGCTCTGTTAGTCGCCGGCGACGGCGGCTTCTGCTTCGGTGTTGGCCACCTTGGCTGCGTCGTTGCCGTTCGCGTGACCGTTGCCGTTGCCGTTGGCTGTTGCGATCTGGACTGGCTTTACTGCTGCGCCGGGGACCGCCATCTGAATCTGCTGAATTGAGCCGATCTGAACGACAGCTTCCGTGGGCTTCTTCAGCACCAGCTCTTCGTAGATGCGGCGAACTTTGGCCGCTTCTTCGTTGGCCTTGCGGCGACGAGCGCGGTCTTCTTCGGCTGCCGTGAGCGGAATGTCGTGCTCGAGGTGGCGAACGCGGGCGGCGTCATCGGCATCGATCCGCAGCGAGTGTTCGTAGCTCTGGAGATCGACGCTCTTGCCCTTGGCGAAGATGTCGTGCTTGCCGTGCGTCTTGTACCACTGCGCGACGGTCGCGTTCTTGTACATGTTCTCGATGATCTTCCGCCAGCCCACGCCGGTGTTGTAGGCGCAGAAGGAAATTTCACCTTGCTGCGTGGCGTAGGGGATGATGCACATTTCGGTGCGGCGGAAATCGTAGTTGAAAAGATCCTGGAACCACATACCGGCGATGAAGAGGAAATTCCAGGGATCCTCCTTGCGGCGCTTCATCGCGTCTTCGAAGGTGCGATCCGGGCTGGTGCGGCCGTACTTCTTGTCGGCGTTCTTTGAGAGAGCCCAGGTCTTGTCGAACTTGATCCATAAATCCTTCAACCTCAAGCTCGGCGGCGCCTGGAACGGGCTGTAATTCTTGAGGATGGCGAGTGCCATCATGAAGTTTGAGAATTTCTTGCTGCGCGCTGCGTCAGTGATGGCCGTAACGTCCTTCGTAAGCGAAGGCGCGTTGAGGAACCGCGGAACCGGCGCCCATTCTTTCGTTTCCTTGTTGATCATGAGCGCAGTGCCGACGCCACAGTTCGGATGGCAACCGCAGGAGAGCGAACCCCACTGCGAATCGGGGCCATGCGAAAGATCGGAGAAACCCGCGAAAGTGGCGATGTAAGAAATCGGGAACCAGTCGCGCGTGGGCTCTACTTTGCCGACTTGCGCGCTGACGTCCTGCGCCAGGTGCGAAAGCGTGTAACGCTGGCGGATGCGACGCTCCGGAGTAATTTCCTCGTCGCGCCCGGTGAAAGAAACAGGCTGGAACGAAACGAAGGAAATTTTCTTCGGGTTCTCCATCGCGAATTTCACGATCGGACCGACCTGATCGTTGTTCACGTTGTTGACGATCGTGGTGACGAGCACGATTTCGATTCCGGCTTCGTGCATGTTCTCGATGGCGCGCAGTTTCACGTCAAAGAGATTGCCCACCTGGCGGTGGCTGTTCGCGTCGTTGCCGATGCCGTCGAATTGCAGGTATGCGTAGCGCATGCCCGCTTCGAAGGCCTTCTTGCAGAAATCCTTGCTCTTGGCGAATTCGATTCCGTTCGTGGCGGCCTGCACGCTGTTGTAGCCCACTTTGCGCGCATAGCGAACCGCATCTAGGAAGTAAGGATGCATCGTCGGCTCGCCGCCCGAGAACTGCACGGACATCTGGCGGCGCGGCTTGATCTTGGTGGCGTTCTCGAGAATTTCCTGAATTTCTTCCCAGCTCAGCTCGTGAACGTAACCAACCTGGTTGGCGTCCATGAAGCAGGGATCGCACATCATGTTGCAGCGGTTGGTCAGGTCAACAGTGAGAACTGAGCCGCGCCCGTGACGAACGGTGCTCGAGCCGTGGCGGTGCAGATCCTCGTCGTTGTGGGCTGGAATGTCGCGGCCCGGAAAATTGCCTTCGATCCATTCAAGGAACTTTGCGTCGATGGCCATCAGGTCTTCATACTTGCCATGGATGGGGCACTCTTTCACCATCCAGACTTGGCCGTCGCGCTCGATGATCTGCGCCTTGATTTCGCCGACCTTCTCGTGAACGAGGTCGGTCCAATCCTTCTTGCCGTTGAGGATCAGATCGCGCGCTTCCCGCACACAGTCCGGACAAAGCGAGTCCGTGGTGCGTGGCCAGCCGAGCGTGGGCTTGGACTTCTCCCACGACTTCAGCAGCGGCTTCTCTGACCATTTCGGAGTGAATGAAGGGTTGGGATTGAACTTGTTGAAGTATTGAATCGTGTCGAAGGTTATCCCCGCCGTCTTGCACAGCGCCCAATCGAACGATTTCCAGAGCTTGTTAGAAACTGCGCTCGCCATATCTCCTCCACCTTGTCTTAACCTGCTTGTAATGCGGCGGCCTCGTGTTTCCCCCGGAGGCCTGACCCCGAGCTCACTACAACGAGTGAACTACACCCGTAACTAGTTACAGTACTAAAGTTTGCGCCTGTCTGAACCAGCCGTCTAGCATTGTGCGTCCAATCGCGCACCTGGGGGGTCAAACGGCGGCCAGACGCAGCTAATGGGAGCCCCAGTTTGGGACTCGGGGCGCTGTTACCGTGCATAATCTTCGGGCTCTGCGACTATTCTTCCTACGGGTACGACGGGAAATCGCATTAAGCCTTTTATCTGCAGTGGATTAGATGGTGTTTTAATGGCACGCGCGATGCACTCAGAAAGTGAAGGATTCCGTGTATCGTCTTCGCCCAGTATCTGGAGTAGAAAAGCGAGAGCAGAGATGAAAATCAAGAAAGCAATCACTTTAAGCGCGGCTGCCTTGGGGCTTACGCTTATGGCCGGGGCATCCGCTTACACTGCAACGAACGCCGTAGGCAACACTAAAACCCGCCTGCAAGTGAGTCAGAGACACGATTCGAAGATGGAGACGTTTACCGGGACGATTGCCAAAAAGGACGATCAGTTCGTTCTGACGGACGCTTCCAGCAAGTTTTCCTATTCGCTCGATGACCAACAGACGGCGGAGAAGTTTGCAGGAAAGAAAGTGCGAGTGAAGGGAATTTTGGACACCGTCAATAACATAATCAGGATAGAAACCATCGAAATCGCCGCTGCTTAATCGCGCCGGATTTCCACAAATTTTGCAGCGAAGGAAACGCCGTGAGGCTCAGTCTACGGCTGATCGTATTTCTTGTAGCCGGCATTAGCCTAGTTACATTCATCGTCGCCAGAAACCAGGTGCGCTCGGAAAAACGCGCATTGCGCGCCGATCTAGTGAGGCGCGCCGAAACCCTAGGCGAAAGCCTGCAAGAACTAATAGAACCGGCGCTCGATAATGGCTCGCGCGACCAGCTGCGCCACATCGTCGAACGATTCGGAAACAGGGAGCGGCTGGCGGGCGTGGTGGTGTATGACGCGCGCGGCGGAGTGCTCGCCGAAAGTTCGAATCTCGTCTCCCGGCTGGATCCAGTTGAAATACCAGTGGAACAAGTGAAGTCGCACGAAGAGGGATTCGGCGAATTTGTAAAATTGGGCGGCAAGGAGATGCAGGTCTTCTTTTTACCGCTTCATCGAAAAGGAACATTAGCCGGCTTCCTCGCCATCTACCACGACGCCAGTTACGTGGAAGCACAGAGCTTGCGCATCTGGCGCGAAACGCTTTGGCACGTAATCGCGCAGGTGCTTCTGATCGTTCTGATCACGGTTCTGATCGTGCAGTGGACGATCATCGGACCCATTTCGCGAACTGCCGAGTGGATGAAGCAAGTGCGAGTGGGCAAGATTTCTCCCCGCCCTGACCTTCCCAAGGGAGATTTTCTGGCGCCTTTCTCCGAAGAAGTGATGAATCTAACGCAAAGCCTCGCAGAAGCGCGCGCGGCTGCTGAAGAAGAGGCCCGGCTTCGCGAGACGGGGCAAGCGATGTGGACGCCGGAGCGGCTGCGAGTCAGCATGCAGAGCAAGACGCTGCAAAGTCCGCTCGTAGTGGTGTCGAACCGCGAGCCTTACATGCACGTGCACCGAAACAAAGGAATCGAGGCGCTTGTTCCGGCGAGCGGCCTGGTGACGGCGCTCGAGCCGATCCTGCGCGCGTGCGACGGAACATGGATCGCGTCGGGCTCGGGAGATGCGGACCGCGAAACGGTCGACGAGCACGATCGCCTGCGCGTTCCGCCTGACAAGCCTGAGTACACGTTGAGGCGCGTCTGGCTGACTAAAGAAGAAGAGGAAGGCTACTACTACGGATTTTCGAACGAGGGGCTCTGGCCTCTGTGCCACATCGCTTACACCCGACCCATCTTTCGCGCGTCAGACTGGAAAAGCTATCAGGAAGCAAACCGCAAATTTGCCGATGCGGTGCTGCAGGAAATCGAGACGGCCAAGCATCCGCTCGTTCTTGTGCAGGACTATCATTTCGCGCTGCTGCCGCTGATGATCAAAGAGGCGCGTCCCGATGCGCGAGTGGCGATTTTCTGGCACATCCCTTGGCCGAATCCGGAAGCATTTGGTATCTGCCCCTGGCAGCGCGAAGTGCTCGATGGGTTGCTGGGGGCCGACTTGATTGGCTTTCACATCCAGGCGCACTGCAACAATTTCCTCGAGACGGTGAATCGTGCGCTCGAATCCCGGATCGAATGGGAGCGGTTCGCGGTGAAGCGGCACGGCCAGACGACGCTGGTTCGCCCGTTTCCAATCAGCGTGGACTTCCGCGAAAGCCAGGTGGAAAGTGCCGGACCGGTCTCTCCTTACGTCCGGCGCACGGAACTTTTGAAGAATCTGGGAATCGAAGCAAGCTTTATGGGCGTCGGAGTGGACCGCATCGACTACACGAAGGGAATTATCGAGCGGTTCCGCGGCGTCGAGCGCTTCCTCGAACGATGGCCCTCTTATGTCGGGCAATTTTCGTTCGTTCAAATCGGCGCGCCGAGCCGCACGCACATTCCCCGCTATCATGATTTTGTGATGGAAGTGGAAGCCGAAGCCTTGCGCATCAATACGCGATTCCAAACGTCGAAATGGAAGCCGATTGTCCTGCTCGCCCGCCATCACGAGCACAGTGAAATCCTGCCATACTACCAGGCAGCGGACCTCTGCATGGTGACTTCGCTGCACGACGGTATGAACCTGGTGGCCAAAGAATTTGTTGCGGCTCGCGAAGACGAGCAGGGAGCGTTGATCCTAAGCCGCTTCACGGGAGCGAGCCGCGAGTTGCGCGACGCAATCATCGTGAATCCATACGACATCGAACAGCTCAGCGATGCGATCCGCATGGCTCTCGAGATGGACGCCACGGAGAGGCACCGGCGCATGCAGCGAATGCGGCGCAATGTGAAAGAGCACAATGTATATCGCTGGGCGGGAAACTTGATTACGGATCTGTCCGAAATTCGAATTGACGAGCCGCGGCCCGAAGACGGCCAGGACCGCGAAGAGAAAGAGCGGAGCAATCCCACGTCGCGATTGGCCATCGTTTCGAGAAAGGCAGGCGCCGCCGGTGGCGACTAGCGCGCAGGAGAAAAGTGTTGATGATTCCTCGCCGGCCTTACCGTTAGTGCCACGCAAGCGGCGGCCCATACACGATGTGCGCAATTTGGCGGGTGCATGGCCTAAGGTGATCGCGCGGATTCGCGATGCAGAACACCGGCTTTTGCTGCTGGATTTTGATGGAACGCTTGTGCGTTTGCGGCGGCATCCTGACGACGTGCGTTTCTCAGCGCGCGGCAGAAAAATTCTTGAACGGCTCGCGGGGCACGAGAACCTTACGATCGCGGTTGTGAGCGGCCGCGAGTTGGAGAAAATTCAGACCCTCGTCGGTGTGGAAGGCATACGGTACGTGGGCTTGCACGGAGCCGAGCGTGCGGGAGAAAAGACGGTTCCTAGCATCGCTGCGCGGCAGATGGTGGAGACTGCGCTAAAAGCCGCTCGAACGGGGCTCGCCGGCCTGCGCGGAATCGAGATTGAAGATAAGCGGCTCAGCTTTGCCGTCCATTATCGCGGCGCGCGCCCGCCCGCCATTGAAGCAGCCGGCCGCGTGGTAGCCGATATAGTCGCGACGTCTAACGACAAGCTGCGCATTCTTTGCGGTAAGAAGGTGTGGGAGTTGCTACCGCGCGAATTTCCGGGCAAGGGCGTTGCGGTTCTTGAGCTTTTCGCGCGGCTGCCCGAGAAGAAAGTCGCAATCTATTTTGGCGACGATGAGACGGATGAAGAGGCCTTCTCCGTGTTGCCGGGCCAGATCACGGTGAGCGTGGGAGGCGGAAGGAATACGCACGCCTCGTTTTATGTGCAAAGCCCCGCGGAAGTATTGAAGTTTCTCTCCCGGCTTGAAAAGGAGCTGTAGTAATCAGCTAAGGGTTTTGCTGGATTGTCCCCTGTATCCGCCGTTGGTACGCTCCCCGTTCGCTCGATAGTGGCCGTGTCGGAGGCGGAGAGAATGCCTAGACGGAAAGATCCGGTAGCCGTCCCGCCTGACGCAGTAGAAAGCGCAAAAGTGCCTGGCATGCGCGGTGTCACGCGCCGTTCGTTTCTGACCAACGTCGCCACCGCCGGAATCGCCGCGACGGCGAGTCCGCTCCTGCGCGCCACTCCACACATTATTGAGTCCCCGCAAGCTCCCGCAGTCTCGAATCCCGCTGGTACCGTTCCAGTCGAGCTGAAAATCAACGGGCACCTTCACCAGTTGCAAATCGAAACGCGCGTGACGTTGCTCGACGCGCTGCGCGAGAATCTTGGCCTTTTCGGCACAAAGAAGGGATGCGATCACGGGCAATGTGGCGCCTGCACGGTGCACGTGAATGGGCGGCGCGTCAACTCCTGCCTTACGTTTGCGGTGATGCATCAGCAGGATGAAATCACTACCATCGAAGGGCTCGCGAAAGATGGACAACTTCATCCGATGCAGTCTGCTTTTCTCGAGCACGACGGTTTTCAATGCGGCTACTGCACCTCGGGGCAAATCATGTCGGCGGTGGCGCTGTTGAAAGAGCCGTGCGAATCAAATGACAACGCCATACGCGAATGCATGAGCGGGAATATCTGCCGCTGCGGGGCATACGAAAATATTGTGGCTGCGGTGCGTTCAGTGCGAGGCCGCGCGTAGCCGAGATTGTCAGTCGGCAAGGATCACGATGGACACCTTCCAATACACAAGGCCGGCCACCGTAAATGACGCGATGACGAACGCGAACACCAGCGGTGCGAAATTCGTCGCAGGCGGCACCACCCTGATCGATCTGATGAAGTTGAATGTCGAGCGTCCCACCGCGCTCGTCGACATCAACATCCTGCCGCTCGATCGCATCGAGCCCGAGGCCGGGGGCGGACTAAAAATCGGAGCCATGGTTCGCAATAGCGACCTTGCGCACGATTCGCGCGTACAGCAGATGTATCCGGTGCTCTCGGAAGCCCTGCTTTCCGGAGCTTCGCCTCAACTGCGCAACATGGCGACGACCGGCGGGAACCTGCTGCAGAGAACGCGCTGCTACTATTTTCGCGACACGAACTACGCATGCAACAAGCGCGAGCCCGGATCGGGATGCCCCGCGATCGACGGCTTCAATCGCATCCACGCGATTTTGGGAACCAACGAACATTGCATCGCTACGCACCCGTCGGACATGGCGGTGGCGATGATGGCGCTGGGCGCCACGGTTCATTTGAATAGTTCTGCCGGAGAGAGGAACGTGCCCATCACTGAATTCTATTTGCTTCCGGGGACTACGCCGGATCGCGAAAACGTGGTGCGAAAAGGCGAGATCATTACGCACGTCACGCTGCCGGCTCTGCCTGCCAAAGCGAAATCGCACTACCTGAAACGCCGCGATCGCGCTTCGTACGAGTTCGCGCTTGCCTCCGCGGCCGTTATCGTGGAAATGAATGGCAACAAGATCGGAAAAGCGCAGATTGCTTTGGGCGGAGTAGGCACCAGGCCGTGGCGTTCGCCGGAAGCGGAGAAAGAATTGGCGGGACGTGAGGTCAACGAGCGCACATTCCGCAACGCAGCCGACGCTGCGCTTCACGGCGCCAAAACCTATCGTAACAATGGATTCAAGGTTGAATTGGCGAAGCGTACCCTCGTGCGCGCGCTGCAAACAGTTACCGCTTCCGCTTAGAACAGGATCGAGCTGAGAGAGGTTCGCGTGCCGCAAGAATCGACAGTCATCGGAAAAGAGATCACGCGTGTTGACGGCGTCATGAAAGTCACCGGCGCCGCGAAGTATGGCGTCGAATACGCGCTCGAGAATATGGCATGGGGCGTTGGCATCGGAAGCACGATCGGCTCGGGGAAAATCGTCAGCGTCGATTCGAGCGAAGCTGAAAAAATGCCAGGCGTTCTCGCGATTCTGCACCACGGAAATACGGAAAAGCTCTATCGCCCGGCAAATAGTTTTGAAGAAAGCAGCCGTCCCGGGGAAAGCAGGCCGCCCTTCGAAGACGAACAGGTCTACTACTACGGGCAATTCGTCGCGCTGGTCGTGGCCGATACTTTCGAACGTGCGCAGGCAGCCGCTTCTCGCGTCGCCGTGAAATACGATGCGCGGACTCCCGACGTGTCAACGGATCAATTAACGCCAAAGGATCCGCCATCCATTAAGAATGAGCGCGGCGATGTGGACTCGGCGCTGGGCAGCGGCGCAGTGAAATTGGACGTCACCTATACCACGCCCGTTGAAACGCACAATCCGATGGAAATGCACGCCACCATTGCGTCGTGGGCGAAAGACAAGCTCACCCTTTACGAGACGTCCCAGGGCGTCGTGAATCACCGCAACTGTGCGGCGGAGGTACTTGCAATTCCGCTCGAGTCCATCGAGGTGATTTCGAGATTCATCGGCTCGGGCTTCGGATCAAAATTATTTCCTTGGCCGCATTCGTGGATGGCCGCGCTGGCGTCGAAGAAGCTCGGCCGGCCCGTAAAAGTTTCCGTACCCCGCACCATGATGTTCACCACAGTGGGGCATCGTCCGTTTACGCGGCAGCACATCCGGCTGGCGGCGGACACGAATGGAAAGCTCGCGGCCTTTCAGCACGAAATATTTCAGCCCACTTCGATGGTTGATGATTACGTCGAAAACTGCGCTGAAGTCACCTCGATGCTCTACAGCTGTCCGAACTTGCGCGCTGTCCAGTACCTGATTCACAAGAACATCGGCACTCCCACTCCCATGCGCGGCCCTGGTCGCACGCCATCGCTTTTCGCGATCGAATCGTCGCTGGATGAACTGGCAGTAAAACTAAACCTTGACCCGATCGAGGTGCGGATGCGCAACTACGCGGAGACCGACGAAGAATCGAAGCGGCCTTTCTCGAGCAAGCATCTGCGCGAGGCTTATCAGACAGGCGCGGAAAAGTTCGGATGGAGCCAGCGCAATCCAAAAGTGGGCTCGATGACGAAGGGAAACGAAATTCTCGGCTGGGGCATGGCGACATGTACGTGGCCAGCGGGGCGCCACAATGCTGAAGTGCGCGTTTCGCTGCTCGCGGACGGAACGGCTCGCACCGGTTGCGCCACGCAGGACATCGGCACCGGCACTTACACAGTTTTTGCCGCAGTGGTCTCCGACAGAACTGGAATCCCGCTCGACAAAATCCGTGTGCAATTGGGCGACACCGCTCTTCCGCCGGGTCCCACGTCCGGTGGATCATCCGCGACCGCGACCGTGTTACCTGCGATCGTGAAAGCTACCGATCAGGCGGTACGCGAGGTATTAAGAGTGGCGGCATCAACCGCCGGCTCGCCATTCGAAAAGGCCGATCCTAAATCGCTGAGAATGACCAGTGGCCGCGTTCACCGACAAGATCAATCGCCCGAAAACGGCGTGCCTTTTCCCGACATTTTGAAGCTTCGAAAATTGAGCGGCCTCGATGGGCAAGCCAGAACGGAAGCGCCGCCCGAAGCCAAGGAATATTCGATGCATTCGTTCGGCGCGCATTTCTGCGAGGTGGCCTGGGATCCCGGAATCGCGCGGCTGCGCGTAACGCGATGGCTCACCGTGATTGACGGCGGCCGGATGATCAACCTCAAGACCTCTCGCAATCAGATTCTGGGCGCGGTGGTGATGGGAATCGGAATGGCGCTTTTCGAGGAAACGATTTACGACCCGCGCAACGGCAAGCCGGTGAACAACAACTTTGCGGACTATATCGTCTCCGTGAATGCTGACATTCCGGAAATGGATTGCATCTTCCTCGACTATCCGGACATGAAGCTGAATGAGTATGGCGCGCGCGGCATTGGCGAAATTGGATTGACGGGCTGTGCGTCGGCGGTGGCAAATGCTACCTATCACGCGACTGGTGTGCGCGTCCGCGAATTGCCGATCCGAATTGAAAATCTGCTCTGAGCGATTCTTGCATTAGTTGAAAATCCTCGATACACCAACTCTCGCCGCGTGAACCGATCCGGCGCCAGCGAAAAATGAGCCGGTTCCTCGGGTTCCGGCTACAATCCTGAGCTGATGGATTGGTCTCCGCTTCGGATTTCGCTGGCAACGAGCGTGACGGCAACCGTCATCACGCTTTTCCTGGGGCTCGCGGCTGCCGCCTGGCGCGAAGGCCGCAAGGGCCCGGCCATGGCCCTTGTTGATGGCGTTTTTCTCCTGCCGCTTGTGTTGCCTCCCACCGTGGTTGGCTTCCTGCTGCTCCTGCTTTTCGGTAGAAACGGGCCGCTCGGAAAATTATTTCTCGAATTTGGCGCGACCGTCGTGTTTTCCTGGCCGGCCACCGTGATCGCCGCAGTCGTGGTGGCGTTCCCGCTGATGTACTTGACGGCTCGCGCGGCACTCGAACAAGTGGAACCCAGCTTGTTGCAAGCCGCGCGTACACTAGGCGCTTCGGAGTGGCGCGTGTTTCGTGAAGTGGCCCTGCCGCTCGCGTGGCCCGGCGTGCTTGCAGGGACGATTCTTTCCTTCGCGCGAGCGCTGGGCGAATTTGGGGCCACGCTGATGCTCGCTGGCAATATCCCGGGCAGAACCGAAACGATTCCGATCGCGATTTATTTCGCAGTGGAAGCAAATGACATGTCGGTCGCGGCCACCTGGTGCCTGATCGATATCGGAATTTCGCTCGTTCTTCTCGCCGGGCTTTACTATTGGACGCACCTGCAATCGCCGGAGCGGTTGCGGTGGGCTCGGCGCTGATGGCGCTCGAAGTCCAGATCGAGAAAAAGCTCCCCGATTTCGCGCTCGAGGTTTCATTTCGTGCCGAGGCTGAACCGCTGAGTATTCTGGGCGCGTCGGGCGCTGGCAAGACCATGCTTCTGCGATGCATCGCGGGACTCGAGCGGCCCGATTGCGGAAGAATCAAGCTGAATGATCGCGTGTTCTTCGATTCCGAATCTCATCTGAATATTCCCGCAAGGCAGCGCCGCGTCGGCATGCTGTTTCAGAATTACGCGCTCTTTCCGCATCGCACCGTGGCGCAGAATATCGCGTTCGGTCTGGAGCAGTTGCCGCGAGATGAGCGATCGAAGCGGGTTGCGGCATTAATTGAACGGACGCATCTACCTGGTTTCGAAAACCGCTACTCGCGCACGCTATCCGGCGGCGAGCAGCAGCGAGTGGCACTGGCACGCGCGCTCGCGATCGAGCCCGATGCACTGTTGCTCGATGAACCGTTATCAGCTCTCGACACACATTTGCGAAGCCAGATGGAAATACAGCTTCAGGAAACTTTTGCGGCATATCGCCGGCCCACGCTGCTCGTCACGCACAACATGGAAGAAGCGTATCGCCTCGGCGCAAGGCTGCTGGTTTTATCGCGAGGAAGAGTGGCGGCTTCGGGTGCTAAAGAAAGAATATTCCAGCGACCACCGTCGGTGGAGGTTGCGCGGCTGACGGGATGCAAAAACATTTCCCGCGCCCGCGTGATTTCGGATCACAGCGTGGAAGCCCAGGATTGGGGCTGCGCGCTGCGGCTGGCGCAACCCGCTACGCAATCCGCCGCTCAGTCCACAGCGCAGCCCGCTGGTTTCGTCGGAATTCGCGCCCATCACATCGAATTTGTGGAAGCGAACGGTGCTTCCAGCGAAGAAAATGTTTTTCCCTGTTGGCTCGTCCAATCGTCAGAGACGCCATTCCGCGTCACACTGTTTTTGACTCTGCAGCAACATTCCTCGCAATCGCCGCAGCCAGGAGCAGCACAATTGCAAGCCGAGGTCTACAAGGAGAAGTGGCAGCGATTTCGCGACAAGCCGTTGCCCTGGCACGTTCGCCTGCCGTCCGATTCGCTATTCTGGATGAAGGAATAATCGCAGCGAAACAAGAACTACTTGAAATGCCGGACGAAGCGCACTTCAAACGCGTACGTTCCGTTGATATCGCGCAAGAAAATCACGGAAATATCCCGCCGGATCGCATATTCCACCTGGATCAGCTGATACTGGTTTGTCGTAGCAGCGTTCGTCGAGTAAGTCACCGTCAAATTCCGCGAGAACTGCTGCTGAATCGTCACGCGCGCGGCAGCGTTCGATTCCGTCGCCGTGCCCGCCAGGAATGGATCAACGCGGAAATGGCTGATACCGAAAAGCTTTTCGATTCGCCCGCCCAGCCCGCTCGAAATTGCCTCTGAAAGCAGGGCTGTGGCGCCATAGTTTTGAGAGCTTGAAGTGGATGACCGCAAGCCGCTCTCCTGCCCAGGGCTGCCGATCGCGAGCAGCGCGATGATGTCCGAATCCGGTAACGGAGGATCGGAACGATAGCTGAGGGTAGGATGGCTCGCTTCTCCAGAAAAATTGATCGTCACCTGATACTGTCCAATTGTGGAAGTTGCTTCGATGTTCAGCACCGGATCGAGGCGAAACGGATTCGCGAAATTGACGTCGCCGCGCGTAAGCGTGTAGCTGTTGCCGCGAAACGCCATTTCGCCGCCGAGCAAATGGATATGGCCGAGCAGCACGGGACGATCCCAGGTACCGCGCAGCCGCATGTTGCCATCCACCTCGAGTTGCGCGCCGGTCCACTGGATGCGCGCCCCGGGCGTCGTTTGCCCCTCGATGTCGAACGTGAGATTGCGCATCAGCGTCGAACTGGACGCCGGGCTGGCGCTCGTTTCTGAAGCGGTGGTGAACAGAGCCCCTAAATCCACGCCCTCCGCCAGCAGCAGCCGCTGAATTTGAATTTTTCCGGACAATATCGCAGCGGTGCTCGAGCCGGAGAGCTGCAGCGCTCCACTCGCAAGCCAGCTCATGCCGGCCGGATAGCGGATGCGAACCACCGTCGTAGACACATTCAATTCGTAGCGCAGAGGTCCTTCGCCGTAGTTCACAGCGCCGTTGAGTTGCAATTTGCCCCCGCCCGCTTGCGCGGAGATGCGATCAAACAGCATCCGGCTGCGATCGAACACAAGATCGCCGCTCACATGGCTCAACCCCATAGGAAAATCCGAATAAGTTGCCGACGCATCCTTCAGGCTCGCGCGCCCCGTGATTCGCGGGCGCGAGATCGTTCCTTCCACCGACACATTCACGTCCGCTCGCCCCAGCGCAAAAAGTTCCGGAATCATGCGATCGAGGAATCGAAGATTCAAACTGCCCGCCAGCGATAGATGCAGCGGACGATCGCGATCGAAGCGCGCCGACCCGCTGAATTGCAAGTCGGTATTGGGGCCATGAAGCCGAGCCTGATCGATCCGCACCTCATTGCGCCGATAGGTGAGCCGAATCGGCCCGTCATTCTTCAGTTCCACCAAATCGTAGTTAAACGAAATCTCCTCAATGTTGGCGCTCATTTCGATTGTTTCGGGATGGCGCAGGCTTCCCGAGACTGTGAATTGGCCATCCACGCTGCTGTGTCCCGTCAATTGTTTTAAATGCAGGCCCGTCATAATGAACGCATCCATCTGGAACTGCTTCACTGTGAGCTGTCCGGCCACTTGATTATCGCCGTGCAGCCCGACGGAAAACTCACCCTGCAGCCGGCCCGCATTGATTTCCGACACGAGCGATATTTTCGCGTTCTCGCCATCCGATTTGATCCGGCCGCGGAAGTCTCCCTGCAAATCCGTGCCAACTTGAAGGCCCACAAGCCGCACGTTGCCTTCCGCGGCGGGCGATCGAATCGGCCCACTGCCCCGAATATCGAAATCGAGCCGCCCGGAAACCGGGATCGACTGGCTCTGCAGCGCGGCGATTTTTTCAAGAGGAATGTTCGCACCGGTAAGGTTGAATTCGGTTTCTTGTTTTACCGGCCGGTACAAAATATTTCCGGTCACGAGGCCTTGTCCGCTGCGTACTTCGCCATTTGTTATCTGGTACAGGTCATGGGTCACATGCAGCAGGCCGGCAAACCGGTCCAGATGAATTCCCTTGGCGTCCACATCATCAAGCGCAAAATTTGCGTCGAACAAAGGCGCAATGCGAGTTCCCGCGCCATGAAAAGTACCGCTCAGAATTCCTTTCACGGGATAGTTCAAGCCAAAAACCTCTTGCACATCGCTCGTCGGCGTGTGCGCTAGCTTCGCGTCAAATGTCCACTTGCTCGCCGGAGAAAATCCCCAGCCGCCGTCCAGTTCCAGAAAGACGTCCACGTCGGCGCTGGCCTGCCCGCGGCGCACCGTGGTTTTTGTAAGGCGGAAATCGTCCGGCGAATATTCCAGGTCGCCTCCGAGATAGTCGAAATAAAAATTATCAAACCGCGCGTCCGTCGCCTGCAAATGCCCGCTGAAAGTCGGCCCGCCCAGCGGCCCTTCGATCTTTCCGCGAAACGTCAATGCGCCCCCAATCCGGCTCGGCGTGGAATCAGCTCCGCGGATCACATTGATGAAATCATCCCACCCGTACACATCATCTGTGCGCAGATTCAGATTGAGCGCCGAAGCTTTTGCCGCCAGGTAGCCGTCCATCTGAATATCAGTCTTGGGCGTGGAGATTTCGCTTGCGCCAAACGAAACTCCCCGGCTGTCTTCCGACGTGTCGTATTCGATCCGCGCCGTTAGCGGAATCAATCCGGCCTCGAGTGTTTCGGGTGGCGACCAGAGGCACTCGCCCTTGGAGCGGAAATGCTGGAAATTTGCGGTCCACGTGTTTACCGAATCGATGTCTACCCTCGCGTCCCAGTGCAACGGCACCACGGGAAAGCTCGGATTTTGCACTGCGGCAAACGCGGTCCGGAGGCTCACGCCACGCACCTGCGTTTCAGTCTTGAACACCAGAGTTTCGGTGTCCATCTGCAAGTGCCCGGTAATCGTGCCGCCCAGCGCGCGAATGTTTATCTTCTGCACCACCAGGCGATTCTTCGCCATCTCGTAATCGCCCCACGTTTCCATTCCGCCCGCATGGAACCACTTGTACGTCATCAGAAAATCGTGCCCCTGATAATGCCCGTTCGCGGTCCACTGGCCCGACGCATAGCGCGCCTGCCCTGAAAAATCCGCAATCCCATCCGGCGTCAGCGGTGAACGAAAAATCGCGCGCACATCCGCAAGCGTCAGCCGCCCGCGATAGTGCAGGTCCCAGTCCGATTGCGCGAAGCTCGGAAGCTCGGCGCGTAAATTCAAATCCGAATGAGGCAGCTTCAAGGCCAGGTCATCGAGCTCGAACGAATTGGGATGCAAAGTGAATTTTGCGGAAATATCGAAGCGAAACGGCAAGTCCCGACGCGCCGCCAGCTCAATCTGCTTCCACTCCAGATTTCCAACGTACGATTCCGTCCCAGGCGATGATCCTCGATCTAAATGCAACTGGAACTGTAAGTTTTCCCCGAGCATGCCCAGCGGCTCTTCGCGGTCGTTGAAAGTAACTCTTCCGCCGCGCAACTCGAGATGGCCAATGCGCAAGCTAAAAAGAGTCTCGCGCCATGGCTGCTTGCTTCCCGCCACCCGCGGTGTGGGCACATTACTCTTGCCATTTTTGTCGATCCGCACCGCCACTTGCGGCTGGTCGAACACCAGCTCATCAATCGCGATTTCCTTGCCGGTGAACGACAGAATCTGGATCGCCACATTCACATGCGCCGCGTGAAACAGCGGAGGGGTTCCCGCCGCTTCAAGCCCGTGCAACGTCAAGTCATCGAGTTCTGCGCGGAGTTGCCAGATGTGCAGATGGAAGCCGCCGAGTTCCACGCGCGCCCCGGTGTGCTCTTCGATCTGGCTCGCCATAATCTGGCGCACCCATCTCTGCACGACTCCCGTTTCAATCAGAAGGAAAACGGCCACACCCGCCAACGAAAGCGCTGCCAGCCCGAGCCAGTGCCGCCAGCCCAGCCTCACGATTGCGCGCCTTGAGCGACGATATCAATCTTCAGGTGCTCGCGCGTGTCATCGAGCCATTTCGCCGCTCGCTCGCTGATGGCTCGTTGGATCAGAACTTCGCGAATCGTATCTTCCACCTCGTCAAGCGGCGGAACAGGCTGTTTCTTTGCCTCCAGCTGCGGCGCGAACTCGCTGTGGTAATACGCTTCGATTTGCGCTTCATCTATTTGCGCCGCAGGACGGAACCGGTAATCGATGAATCGCGAGAGAAATAGTTGCTGCTTGAGGATGCGCCGCACCGCGGCTTCCGTGAGCCCCAGCGCGGCGCAGCGATCCTGAAATTCCTTCTCAGACGGGAACTGCTTCACGAATTGCTGATAAGCCCGATCCACATCCGCGTTCGATGGCGACGGAAACGCCGCCAGCGCCGCCTCGCCTCGCACGATCCATTGGTCGGCGAGTTCTTTGATGATTTCGTCGCGCGGCTTCGGCTTGCCCTCCACCAGCTCCTGAAATGCGCTCAGCTCGTTCACTTCGCTGTCCGTAATGATGTCGTCTTCGATCCGCGCAGCAATGCCATCCACTGTCTGCTCCCCGGAAGTATTACCGGCGGACGAACCCGCAGAGCCCTCGGACGATGGTGGCGAAGCTTCCGACGCGGAATGAGTTTGCGCAAAAGCGTGATTTGGTTCGAGGCCAACCACCCCTGCTGCCAATACGAAGAAGAAGAGTAGTCGCCGCATTAGAAGACAGGTCCAATGTTGAAAAAGAATTGGAAATGCGGCAGGGCGAACTCCTTCGGAATCGGCGGCGCTGGCGGTGGCGGGAAATCTTCTCCCGCATAATGCGGAGGATTCAATTGATATCCGAAGTCCACGCGAACCGGCCCTATCGGCGTCGGGTATCGCACGCCGAAGCCGATCGTATGCGAGAAGTAGGGCAGGTTATTGTTGTTGGCCGGCGGTTTCCATGCGAACGAGATGTGATTGATATCGGTATACACGTTCCCAGCGTCATAAAACACCGTGCCGCCCAATCGGTTTCCGACAAATGGCAGCCTCATCGGAAAGCGCAGCTCCTGATTGAACGCGAGCAGCGCAAGCCCTCCAATTGGAAATCCGGTCACCGGATCGCGAGGTCCGGCTTGGTTGAGCGAGAAGCCTCGAATGGATGTTCCGCCGCCGGCGAAGAAGCGTTCCGGCAGCGGTATGTCCACCTCTGCCGTGCCACGAAAGGTCTGCTCCACGCCGAAGCGCACCGAACGCGCGAAGACGAATGCGCGCCCAAAAGTCGTGAATGTGGAGTTCTGGAACGAGCCGCGGAAAAAGCTCGCCGCTGAACCGAGTGACTTCAGGGCAATGCTGGCGTCAATGGTATTGAAGCTGCCATGCTTCGCGTCTGCCGCGTTGTCGCGATGGTCGCGCGCATACGTCACCCCAAAGCCCGAAACCAGCGTCGGCTGGCTCAGTAGCGGGATTTCCTCCTCCTCGATTTTCAGGTTCGAAGCGTCCACGCGCCGGAAAAAATACCGGTACGCGATGTTAGTGCGCTGCGAAACCGTTTCCACCAGGTTCACCGCTCCTTCGTAACGCACCGATGTAAACGTATTGATATCCTGCGTCTTGTCGGCGAACCCGGTGAGCTGCAGACTCAGCTTTCGATCGGAAAGAAAATTGTCGGCCGTATAGCTGATAACCGCGCGGTACTGCAGCGTGCTGACCCGCACTTTAAAAGAGAGGGTCTCTGCCCTGCCGAACATATTGGCGCGCGAAAGCTCCAGGATTCCGCGTGGACTCGCGCCAGTGATCGTTCCGTTGGGGCTCGAAGTGCTGGCAAGCCGCTGCACTTCGAATCCACCGCCGTAAGCGAACGTGTATCGTTTTCCTTCCTCTGCATCTACCACCACCACTTTCTCGGGGTCTGTGCCACTCGGATTCTGCGGCGCGATCGTCACCCGGCTGAACACTCCCAGGTTGTAAAGCCGCCGCTGCGTGTCCACCACCTCGCCCTCGCGCAGCGGTCCCGGCACGATTTTCACCTGGCGCGCAACGATTCCCGGACGCGTGTACTGATAGCCTGTGAGCAGAACCTTCGATACTTCGATCTGCGTTCCCTCGCTGATGTGGTAAACGAGATGAACGTGTTGGGGATCCTTCCCCGGCAAGACTTGATCCTCGAAATGCGCCTCCGGGTATCCTTCGTTGTAGTACATCGCCAGAATATTATTGCGGTCGCTCGCCACGCCGGCTTCGGAGAACGGCTGCCCCGGCGTAGAGCCTGCCACTGCGAGCAGTTTTTCCGTGTTCAGCGCATGGTTGCCCACCACCTCCAGGCTGCTCACCAGCGTCTGCGGGCCTTCTTCGATGTGAAATGCGACGAAAAGGTTCCCCTTCTTCCCGTGATAGTTGTCGTCAACCGCAGCGGTCACTTGCGCGTCGCGAAAGCCGTTCGAAATATAAAGACCTTTGATCGAATCGATGTCGGCGCGCACCAGCGATTGGCTGAAACGTCCACTCGACGCAAATGACGCAGTCTGCAATTGCAGGCGTCCCGAAAGCAGGTCTCTGCCGAAGTACCGGTTTCCGTCGAACGAGACCGCTGCGAGGCGAAACTTGTCGCCCCTCGTAATTTCATAGCTGATCACGCGATCCGCCGTTTTCGGTTCCTCTCGTGAGGCTACTTTCACCTCGGCATCGAAATATCCTTCCCGCTGGAAGAAATCGCGGATATTGCGGCGGCCCTCTTGCAGTAAGTCCTCATCCACCGCGCCCTCAGCGTAGATGGGAAGCAACTTCTGAAGGCGGCCTTTGCTAAGGCGCGCTCCCATCAGCTCCACCCGCACGTGTGGGCCTGCTGTTACATCCAGACTTAGCGGCACGCGATTCGTCGCCGTGTCGTAAGTTCCCGGCGTCATGACCACTCCCGCGCCCAGGTATCCCTGGTTTACGAGGTATTTCTTGATTCGCTGCGAGCCGCGAGTGAGCCGCGCGGATGTCAGCGTGTTTTTGCTCGTGATCTTGGATCGCTTGATCAGTTCCGCATCCGGGTAGTGTGTTTCGTTCTTTACGGTGATATCGCCCACGAGCGCGCGAATGCCCGGATCGACGTGCACCGTGATGTCCATCTGCCGGGTATCGTCATGCGGACCCAAATCCCAGCTAATTTTTGCGAGGTAGAGCCCGTCCGTCCGGAGCAGGTCCTGCAAGCGGCTGATTGCTTCGCGCAAAGCGCTCTCGCGGAATGGCTCTCCGAGATTTAGCCGCAATGCAGCCAGAGCCGCCGGATCGGTGGGAGGCTCTTTGAGTCCGTCGATACGCACCACGTTGTTGTAGAAGTTGCGGCGAACGATGAAATCCACTCGCACGCCATCGCCCTCCGGCGACGCGGCCACGCGAATATCGGCAAAATCCCCTGTGCGATACAGGGTGCGCAGGCTTTCGCGCTCCTCTCCGAAATCGAACGGTTTTCCGACGGCAACCTCTAGCGCCAGCGATTTCACGGCAACGTTCGCGCCATGCTCATCCACGATACGGATATCCGTGATGCGCCGGCCTTCAAACGTTGTTTCCTCGAAAGTCGCTGCCAAACTGATTTCTGCGCAGAGAGAAATTGCCAGCAGGCACGCGAAACCGAACCAGATTCGCGCCCTCACCCCTGAATTCGGCATTTTCCATGGGAATCTCATGCGCCGGAGAGTAAGAAGTCAGGTTAGCACAGCCCCGTTGCCTGCCGGACTCGAAAAGGCGCTATCATCACGCTTTAGGCACCAAAGGACGCGATGAATCGCGAAGAGCGCGAACGATATTCCCGGCAGATTCTTTTCAGTGGAATCGGCGAAGAAGGCCAGGAGAAACTGCTGGCTTCCAGCGCCGTTCTGATTGGCTGCGGCGCCCTGGGCACCGTGACTGCGAACCTGATGCTGCGCGCCGGTCTCGGCCGCCTGGCAATTATCGATCGCGACTTCGTGGAAACTTCAAATCTGCAGCGCCAGACACTCTTCGAAGAAGCTGACGCGCGTGAGGCCATACCGAAAGCGATTGCCGCCGAGCGTCACCTGCGCGCCATCAATTCCGGTGTGCGAGTAGAAGGGATCGTCGCTGATTTGACGCCCGATAACGCCCTCGAGCTGCTCGGCGGATTTCCGCTCATCCTCGATGGAACCGACAATTTCGAGACGCGCCTGCTCCTGAACGATGCCGCGATTTCGCTCGGTGTTCCGTGGATTTACGCTGCCGCTGTTGGCAGCTACGGCGTCACCATGACGATCCGGTCGGGCGAAACCGCATGCCTTGCGTGCATGGTCGAAAGTGGAAGCAATCATTCGGCGCTTGGCCCGGAAGATACATGCGATACGGTCGGAGTTCTCAACGCAGCCGCGGGAGTGATCGCTTCGATTGCATCCACCGAAGCGACGAAGTTTCTTGCCGGCCGGCTGGAAGCGCTGAACGACAAGCTGATTTCTTGCGACGTTTGGAGCGGAAGGTTCCAATCCATTCGCGTAGCGCGCAATCCGGATTGCCGCGCCTGCGTGCGGCGCGAATTCGTTCACCTTGAAGGGCGCGCCCGCCCGCACGTGAGCATGTGCGGCCGCGATTCAGTGCAAATCCACGAGCGCCGGCGCGCGCTCGATCTCGCTGAGCTGGGCCGCCGCGTCGCCGGCGCTTCCGCTTCCGAAGTCCGCAATAATCAGTTTCTTCTGCGCTTCCGCGTGGCGCCTTACGAAATGACGGTGTTTCCCGATGGGCGCGCCATCATCAAAGGAACTCAAGATCCCGCCATTGCGCGTTCGCTCTATGCGCGCTACATCGGTTCGTAATCTCGTAAAAGAAACTTCTGTCTCACATGATCCAGTAGGCGCGGGTCTGAGACCCGCCCCTACTGGGTCGAACCAAGATTCTTCGAGGAGTGACTTCGCAAAGAGAGCTTCGTAAGCGAACTTCCTGAGAAGAGCTTCGTAGAAAATGCTTAGCCGACGAAACGCCGCTGCGCCGATTGTCGCATCACCGCTCGATCCAGATTCTCGCGCGTATTCATCAGCGTCAGCAGCGTGCTCAAGATTCGCGCCTTCAGTTCGTCAGACATCGGGAAGCCGCTGGTCGCCACGTGCACCAGCGCCTCGCCTCGGTCCGCAATCTTGCCCATGAGTTCGTTCTGCCGTTCGTGACTATTTTTGCCCAGCGCCGATTCGCGCCGCATCTCCGCGCATTCCTGCTCGACGAAGAGCGTGTAATGAAGGACGCACAGATGGTCTCCGGCAAACCCGCCGGGGACTGTCATTTTGCATCCTTTTGACGTGCAGATTTCAGCCACAGCGCACCCAGATAAACCTCACACTTTTTGTAGCACCTCTACAAGGCGATTTCCACAGGGTGGAAGCGGATTGATACCAATCAGATAGCGGGACGGAAAGCCAACTTGCTGGGCCGATTTGCTACGCAGGAGTGGTTTCTGAGGACTCGACAGCAACCGGTGCTGCCGCGACCTCGAGCACAAGATCCTTGGCGCGAATCGCAGCAAGAAGCACCAGAACATTCGTCAGCAAGATGATGGCAAAAGCCAGAGGCGTGAGGAAGTCGAGCTGAGGCTTCATCGCGCGGACAGCGTCGAGAGCCAGCACTGCCGTAATTAAGCCCCTTGGAATCAGCAAGGTAGCAACTTCCCGTTCGCGAGGCGTGGTGCCTCGCCAGGCCACCCGGCTGACCTGCACCGCGATCAATCGGGCGACGAACAGCACGGCCACGATTCCGAGCGACGCGAGGAACTCCCTCTGCAAGCCGCTGAAGTCCACCAGCACGCCGAGCAACACGAAAAAGAAGCTGCGCACCAGAAATGCCAGTTCGGCGTGAAAGGAATGAATCGCCCTGCTCGGGTCCGGCGGAAGAATCCGGAAGACGAACGAATCCGCGGAATGGCGCGCATCGGGCAGGTTGGCCAGGGCCGCGCCGAATGCCATCACCGCAAAGAGAGCGGTGCCACCAACCGCGTGCGTGAACGCATACAGCAGGAGCACGGCCGCGAAAGTGAGCACCTGCCAGAACTGCTTGTCGGAAACGAGGGGCAACAAGCGCAGCCAAAGATATCCGGCGACGACGGCGATCGCGAGTGCCAGCAAAAACTTGAACAGCAGAATTGCAGTTACTGCGCCTGCGATCGAACCATGGCTTCCGGGTGCGAGTCCGGCACGCGCGAGCAAATCCGGCAGCGGGCGGCTTTTTATTTCACTGCCGCCGAGCGCGAGATCGATCAATACACCGACGCCGAGTGCGCCAAGCCCGTCGCCAAACGACGCTTCGATCACGAGAGTGGTTTTCACCGTGTCGCGCATCTCGAGTTGCTCGAGCACTGGCAGAATCACCGAACCGCTCATGCAAGCAAGCGTCGCGCCGACGAGCAGCGAGGGCATCAGAGCCAGATGCAACGCGTAGATGCAAAAGTAGGCGACGCCGACGAAGGAAAGTGAATAGCTGAGCAGAGCGAGGACCGTTCCGGCGCCGAACTGTTTCAACGCTGTTCGAAGGTCGAGCTCAAGCCCGGCGGCGAAGAGAATCAAGATCAGCGCGAGCGTTCCAAATCCGCGGGTAACTTCGCTGAACTTCGACCCATCCACCCAGTGCAACACCGGCCCGAGAGCGATTCCTGTGATCAGCAGAACGATCACATCGGGCACGCGCGTCCATTTCGATAGCCGGTTGGCGACAAACGCCAACACCAGCAGCGCGCCCAGCAGACCGAAGAAAGTTGTGAGGCTGGCGGTCACAATCAGCTCGAGTTTTTAATTTCCGGTGCCTATTGATTTCGGATCGGTTTCGCCGATGCGGAATTGCGTCCAGGGGCCGGCGTCCATGTCGCGCATTACGGGCGCCTGCCAATTGAATTCCGGATGCTCGCGCATGAATTCCGCGGCATCAAATTTTGCTCCGCAGGGGTGCCCGATGCGTGCGACGAAGCTCATGTTCGCCGCCATCTTGCTGTCCATCACTTTGCCTTGCACGGCGCCCATTGGCTCGTAAGGCGGCATGTCCCATGTCTTGTCGCCATCCACGGACATGTCGCCGTGGCCGCAGAGGGTTCGATGATCCGGCATCACTTTTTTTGTGAAGGTATCGTAATGATCGGAGAGAAAAGCCTGGGCCATGGCGATATCGATCTTGCCTTTGTTTTCGTTCATGAGCTCATCCCATCGAGCGTGCCGCGCGTTGGGTGAGCTGGCCATGTTTTTCGGATCGAACGTGGTGTCGTCGCGCATCACGGCGGGATCGCTTGCGAAATTCGAGCCGACGAAAACTCCGTCCAAGGTGCGGTAGAGTTTCGTGTGCTGCAATCCCTGCTCGAACTGCGCGATTTCGCCGGTCTTGCGATCGCCGAGCAGCCAGTCGTTTGCGTAGCCGCCGTTGTTGCCGTCCATGATGATTTTCACGTAGTCGTCGATCGACCCGGCGTACTGCATCGCTTTACGGGCGCGCGCGAATTCCGGTTTGCCGTTGTAATCCCAGCCGTGAAAATTCGAGATGGTGGTTTCGGTGATCATCATGCCGTCGGAATTGATGCCGAAATCATCGTCGCTCGCGATCACGCCGGGAAAGCCGTCCATCAGCATGCGATAACCCTGCTGCGGAACGATGTCGAAAATAATGCGCCAGCGCTCGCCATTGAGGTAGCTGGTCCAGTTGTTGTGCGCCATAACGATCTGGTGGTCTTTCGTCCAGCTACCATTGGCGACGAACGCGCTGCAATTTTCCGGGCTGTTGATTTTCGGAGCGTTCTGCGCGTGAGTCTGCTCGTTGACCCACGGAACGTAGTAGCCGGGCAGTTCCTCGAACGCATTGAGGGCGACGATGTCGTAGAGATCGAGGTTTACTTTGCGTGCTGCGAGTCCGTCCACGATGCCTTTGAGCTCGGCTTGATATTCCGGATCGATTTTCGGCCAGAGCATCGTGCGCGCGGCGGCGCGGAAAAATTCCCAGTCGCGCTGCGTCACGTGAGTCATCTGCAGGCTGACGGCGGCAAAGGCGTCGCCAATTTCCGGCGCGAGCAAGTAGCCGTGCTGGTAGCCGATATCGTGGGGCGAGCCTTCGAGGTGAACGTAAATCCAGCCGCCGCTTTCGAAGCGGTAAGATTTCGCGAGCAGGGCGTCGTCAGCAGGCGCGGGCTTCGAATTTTTCTGGGAGTTTGTGGCACCGAGCGGTTGCGCCGCCGCTTCGACGGTTGATGAGTGGATCACAACGAGGAGCTGAACCGCGAAAACGGTAAGTCCCAGCAGCATCAGGATAAATGGCAAACGATTGCGATTGGATCGCATCAGCAGAACTCCTTAATGGAAGGATTGCGAGACGCCATGTTAGGCGTGGAGGGGGCGCGATGCAAGAGGCGGGAGAAGCGTGACTCGTGACTGGTGACTCGTAACTCGTGATTCGTGGAAGACCTAGCTTTGCCTGGGTCGCAGGATCAGAGGGCGAAGGCCGTGGCGCGAGAAGAGATCTGGGAGGCAAAGTGCCCGTTTTGTCTCGATTAGGAAATGACATAGGGCTTTGTTTTTTGCGAGTTGTGAGAAATTCTAGTCGCGGCGTCTCGATTAGAAAGGTAGTGGCTAGTGACGAGTGACTAGTGGCTAGCAAACCCGGGCATAAGCTGGCCGACGCAGGGCGAACCCTTCGTGACTCGTGATAAGACCTTCCTTTTTCATGGCAAGAAATCGCGAAAAATTTGCGATTAGAAAAATCTAGGTTGCTGATTCTTATGGGGCTTAGGTGGAATTCTAATTCCAGATTTGCGATTAGAAATTGGGAGGCGCGGGTTGCTCCGCGTCCTGCCGCCCTCTGTCCGCCTTGGCCGCTGTTTCTCATAACTCAAGCGTTACGGTAGCATACTCGTACCGATAGTTCAAACGGATTTCTGGGCTACCACGCGGCGCACAGAGCGCTCAGCCGGAAGGAAGGCAGCACCACCTTCAATTTGCAGTCTGGTTTCTACATCTCACCGATACGTATGTCGTTGGTAATAGGGCAACAACAGGCTGGAATTGGGTTCTGTCCCTCTTAGGGATGACTCAAAATTAAAGGATGGGCACACAAGCCGTTAGTTATGCCGCTGGGAAAAAGGCCCCGATGCCTAAGTGGGTGCGGGTTCTTATTGGCTTCGGGATTGTAGCTGTTGCGGGCGGCATGTATTTGTGGCTGTTCGGCGTTCAGACCGGGATGGCGCTGATTACACGATACAAATTCGGAAAAAGCCCCGTTTGGAAAACTCCGGTGGCCCTAACGGATCTATCGGTTTCAGATGTTCCGCACAAGAGGGTTTCTTATTTCGGATATGAACTAGAGTTGCCCTGGGACGATGTGGACGAGCAGAAAGAAAAGATCGTCAACACAATCCACGTGACCTATTTTCATTCCGGAAACGGATTTTGGTTCTCTACGTTTCCCCCGAAAGAGTTTGTAAACGGGATAATGAAGGAAGACAAGCTCAGCCCCGAGGCGTTCCGTCAACTCTGGGGTGATGAGGCATTCCAATCGGATTATGGTTTCCAGTGCAGGATGCTTGGGGTTACGCCGCGGGATATAAGTCCGTTCATGCCACGCAACCGCGCCGCAGCTGAGTCGATGCTTTTGTTAATCAAAGCTCTCGCCATTCCGAGAGCCGAATCGGGCATCTTCTCGTTTCAGGTTCCCGGTTTTCGAGGATTCCAGTTCGAAGATCCGAAGGAAAGACCCTTTAGGATTTCAGACTACCTGTATTCGAACGACGGCGGCATTGACCTGATATTCATGCTAAAACTAGACGGAGCGGCTCCAAACATTTCGCAGGCTGAAATCAATCGCGTGATTCAGAGCATCCATAAGGTTTCTGATTCGCACGCAAATTAGCTAAGATTCTCTCCTATGCAAACTTAGGTTTTAAGACATGGCCGGGTTGCACTGCCCACTCGGTTCGGCGCAAGCTTCGGCTTCGGCCCGGAGATCCGCTGGAGATAACGGTGCGAGATGGGCGGATCGTGTTAACGCCCCAAACCCGGCGTGGGAAAGCCAGGATTATGGTAGACCCGATTACGGGTTTGCCGGTTTTGAGTCCGGGGCCTGATGCGCCGGTGCTGACGAGCGGACAAGTAAATGAGATTCTCTTTGGCTAGTTATAACGTCAGAAGAAAGAGTCGGCGGTACGAACTGCGAAAGCCTCACCTCTGAAGAGGTGAGCGACATCGGCGCCCTCCAAAGGCTCGCCGTCCAGCGACGGCTGGTTCGATAACGATTCGTTGACAGGGTTTCGCCCTGTCATATAGATTGGAATTGCGTGCCTGTCCCTGCGGGGAAACGTAGCATGATCAATCGTTTAGGGATGGGTATGCGCTAGGATTTCGGGCGAGGGCTTCAGGGGCTAAAGCCGTTTTCGTGGTTTGTCGCGATTGCGTCGCGGTTGAAACCGCGACCTACAAAGCCGCTTAGATCGACAGAGCGGTTCAAATTAACAGAGCAGCTTGAATCAAGTTCAGATTCATCACCCCTTCAGGAGCAGGTGCAGCTTGACGTTGGTGTACATGATTGCGAGTTGGTTCGCGCCTGTGGCGAATCCTGTGTCGGATTATTGGCGGCGGAATCTCGATCCGCTGACGAACCCTTTCAAGGGGCTCTACCAGGTGAATTCGTTTGATGTGGCGGTGATGACGCCGTACTTCGTGGTGATGATTATTCTGGCGATGTACGGGATCCATCGCTACGTGCTGGTCTACAACTTTTTCAAGAACCGCAAGCGAATCGCTCCGCCTCCGCCGGAAATCAGCGAGTGGCCGCGCGTCACAGTGCAACTGCCGATTTACAACGAACGCTATGTGATCGAGCGGCTGGTGGATGCGGTGGCGCAGTTCGATTACCCGCGCGAGCTGCTGGATATTCAGGTGCTCGACGATTCAACCGACGAGACGCAGGAAGTGGCGCGCAATTGCGTGGAGCGTTATCAGCAGCTAGGCCTGCCGATTTTCTATCTTCATCGCGACAACCGCGAGGGATTCAAAGCCGGCGCTTTGCAGGAAGGATTGCAGGTGGCGCGCGGCGAGCATATCGCGATCTTTGATGCGGATTTCATTCCGCCTGCGGATTTTCTGCGCAACACGGTGCCGTATTTTGCGGATACGAAGCTGGCGATGGTGCAGACGCGCTGGAGTTATATCAACCGGAATTATTCAAAGCTGACGGAAGTGGAAGCGGTGCTGCTCGATGGGCATTTCGTGATCGAGCATTCGGCGCGTTATCGCAGCGGCCTTTTCTTTAATTTCAACGGCACGGCCGGCATCTGGCGGCGCTCTGCGATTGAAGATGCGGGCGGCTGGCAGCATGACACGTTGACGGAAGATACCGATCTTTCCTATCGCGCGCAGCTTCGCGGCTGGCAATTTATTTATTTGCCGGACATCGAGTGCCCATCGGAATTGCCGGTAGAGATGAATGCGTTCAAATCGCAACAAGCGCGCTGGGCGAAGGGCTTGATGCAGACGGCGAAGAAAATCATGCCGCGCGTTCTGCGATCGGATATGCCGGGAGTGGCGAAGGCGGAGGCGTTCTTCCATTTGACGGCCAATATCAGCTACCCGCTGATGGTGCTGCTCTCGATGATTCTGCTGCCGGCGATGATTGTGCGGTTTTATCAGGGATGGTTTCAGGTGCTGGTGATCGACCTGCCGCTGTTTATCGCGTCGACGTGCTCGATTTCGTCATTTTATCTGGCGGCGGAACGCGCGATTTTCCCGAAGACGTGGAAGCGGACGTTTCTCTATTTGCCGTTCATCATGGCCGTGGGAATCGGACTTTCGGTGCGCAATGCGGTGGCGGTGATGGAAGCGATTTTCGGAGTGAAATCGGAATTCGTGCGCACGCCGAAGTATCGCGTGGAAGCGGGCGCGAATGGATCGAACGGCGCGGGTGGATGGGCCTCGAAGAAATACCGGAAGAAGGCGGGATGGATGCCGTGGGCCGAAGTGGGACTCGGGATTTATTTTGCGACGGCCGTGGTGTATGCGATCGAGATGGAAAATTACGCCACGGTTCCGTTTTTGGTGCTGTTTGTCTGGGGGTATTTGTATACCGGGTTGATGTCGCTGGGGCAGACGTATATTGACCGGCTGCGCTTTGGTGTAGTGGAGGCTGGCGAAGTGCGGCCGGCTTCGACGGGGGCGCCGGGGTTTTAATTTAGTAGTGTTATCCTACCTACCCTTTTACCATCGCGCTTCGTCTACTAGCATCGGAGGAACTCGTATGAAATTTCGGACGCTCGTGCTTCGCGGCACAATCGCGGCGCTGGCCTTGCTATTTGTGGCGGTGCTGGTGCAGGCGCGATTTCCGCAACCGGCCGCGGAGTATCAGGGGCGGCGCGCGAAATTGCGCGCGGAAGTGGATGGGCCGGTGGTGCTTTTCGGTTATACGAGCCGGAATGACGCGGGCGAAGTGGCGGTGTTTTTTCAGGACGAGGATTTTTATTACCTGACCGGATATAGCGAACCGGATGCGGCGCTCGTTCTGATTCCGGATTCGGCGGCCGCGAAGTCTTCCGGCGGCCCGACGGAAATTCTATATTTGCCGCCGCGCGATCCGCGCGAAGCCATTTGGGGCGGCGCGCACCTCGGGCCGAATGATCCGGGCGTTGCGGAGAAGACGGGCTTTCAGGCGGTGCGGCCGTTTGCGGAATTGCGCAGCGATCTGGCTGCGCTGGCGAAGACGAATCCAAAATTTTATGCGCTGCTGCCGACTGGGCCGGAGAATGGCTATCCGCAGCTGCAGACCTGGCACGATTGGCTGAAGGATGCGCTGCCACCGCAGTCGGCGATCGTGGATGTGCAGCCCACGTTAACCCAAATGCGGATGGTGAAATCGCCGGGAGAAATCGAGTTGCTGCAAAAGGCGGTGGATGCGTCCGTGGATGCGCAGGTCGCGGCGATGAAAATGATGAAGCCGGGGCTGATGGAATATCAAGTGGCCGCGAAGATGGAAGAAGTTCACAAATGGGAAGGGTGCTCGCGCGAAGCGTATTCGCCGATCGTGGGTGCGGGATTTTTCTCCACGGTGCTGCACTACGATGCGCTCGATAATCAGATCAAGGATGGAGACGTGGTGGTGCTGGACGTCGCTGGTGAATATGGCGGCTACGATGCGGACATCACGCGAACTCTTCCGGCCAACGGGAAATTCACGGCGAGGCAGCGCGAAATTTACGACATCGTCCTGGGCGCGCAGAACGCGGCGATTGCGGCTGTGAAGCCCGGCGTGTATCTCTACGGCGGCCCCGGCAGCTTGCAATCGATTGCGGCCGATTACATCAACGCGCACGGCAAGGATAAGGATGGCAAGCCACTCGGGAAATATTTCGTGCATGGGCTGGGGCACGGGTTGGGATTGAACGTCCACGACCCGACGGAGTATCGCGAGCCGCTGAAGGCGGGAATGACCATCACGATCGAGCCCGGGATTTATATTCGCGACGAAAATCTCGGCGTGCGGATTGAGGATGATGTGCTGGTGACGGCCGACGGGCACCGGTTAATGACGGAAAAGCTTCCGCGCAATGCGGATGAAGTGGAAAAGGTGATGGCGGAGGGCCGGGCGCATCCGGAGCCGCAGCCATAACGATTCCATACTAAGATAAGTATGTAATATGGCCCGCTGTGAACTGAGGTATACTCGACCCAATGTCCCGCAGAATTCAAATCGCCTCGCCGTGTTCTGCGAATTGGGAACGCATGGCCGGCGACGACCGGGTCCGCCACTGCCCTGAATGCAATCTGGACGTTTATAACTTCTCGGTGATGACAAGCGCGGAAATCGACCGGATCGTTTCGAATGGGGAAGGCCGCCTGTGCGCTCGCTTCTATCAACGGGCTGACGGCACGATGTTGACCCAGGATTGTCCTGTTGGGGTGCGGGCGATGCTGGGACGGGCGTCGCGAGCGGCAGCAGCGGTATTTGCCGCGCTGGTTAGCGTCGGTCCGGCCATGGCACAATCCACGCCGAAGAGTCTCGGAAATGAGTTAACACAAATCCAGGAGAACCGGGCGTACAGCCTCAACTTGATTATCGAAGATGCGCTGAGTGCTCGCGTTCCCCACGCGCACGTAACCCTGACGAATACCGCCAGCGGAAAAACCTTTGAGGGTGATACCGATTCGAGCGGCCAGCTGAGCCTATCTGACCTTTCTCCCGGTGATTACGACCTGTCCGTTACGTCTATCGGATTCGCGACGAAGCACGAGCGCGTGTCGATTCCTCAGAGGACGAATATGACGCTAAAATTGGAGGTAGCGGTGTTGATGGGAGAAGTCGTCGAGATCCCGAGACACCGTGTTCCGATTATCAGCCGCATGATGGCTGGCCTGCGGCGAGTTGTCTGATTTTCCCGCTCATCCTAGGAACAAGTCACATACCTCGTTTCGTGAAAATCACACAGTAGTCGTTGCCCGACCAGTGATTGATGGTTTTCTCGGCGTGGAATCCCGCCGCTGTTAATTCATCGATCATGATTTTTTGCGGGATGCCGTGGCCGCCGCGATTGGCGGGGACGCCTTCGACAGGGGGCAGGCTGTTGTCCGGAGCAAAGTCGATGATGGCGAGATGCGCGCCGGGCTTCAGCGAGCGCAGCAGATTCTTGTCGAAGGCTTCGGGCGCCGTGATGTGATGGTAGACGCGGCGCAGGAAAATCGCGTCGCAGCATGCGGTGGGGAGCCTGGTGTCGTCGGCTGCGCTTTCCACGACCGTGACATTGGCGAGTTTTTGCTTGGCAACTTCGTCGCGAAGCGCTTTTAGCTTGGCCTGGTCGAGTTCAGTGGCGTAGACGTAGCCTGACGCGCCCACGATTTTCTCGGCTGCGAAACTATAGCTCCCATCCCCGGCGCCGATGTCCGCGATGGTCATGCCCGGCTTCCATTGCATTTCCTCGGCGAGGCGAGAGATTTCGGTTCGAGCGCTAGGATTTGCGGAGGCTGCGGCGCGATGTGCGGCATTTTTCAGAAAGCCGTAGGACGCCAGTGCGAGCGCTATTGCCAAGATTGCGTAGAAGCGGTTTCTGCGAGCCATAGTTATTTGATGCCTCTTTCGAGTCGAGCGAGTTTGTCGGGCTGAAATTCCGCCCACGCCAGGCCGCCACTTGGTTTGACGCGAGCCGCAAGCGTTGGATTCCCGCGATTTTCACGCCCTAAACTTTCCTACTATGTTTGACCCGATGCGCGAAGGGCCGCTATAATTGGTGTTTCGTCATAGCGTGAATTTCTTGCTTGGCAGGCGCCGCTGCTTGCGACTCTGCAGGAAACACCCAGCGAAATTCAGGAGCATCCGATGAGCGCCTTAAAGGCTACCCAACTGCGCGCAGGCATGATCATTCAGCACGAGGGCGACCTGTATCACGTATACAGCGTGGATCACCGCACGCCCGGCAACAAGCGCGCCGCCATGCAGACCAAGATGCGCAACCTGCGCACGGGGTCGATGACCGACTACCGCTTCCGCGCTGAGGAATTCGTGGAGAAAGTGATCGTGGATGAGATCGAATTCCAATATCTCTATAGCGACGGCGACGGCCACCACTTCATGAACACGGAGAACTACGAGCAACTGGCGCTGCAGAACGACATCGTGGGCGATACAAAGGATTATCTAATCGCGAATATGCCGGTGAAAATCGAGTATTACGACGAGAAGGCGATCGGTGTGCTGATTCCGGACACGGTGGATTTGATGGTGGTCGACACTGAGCCCAGCATTCAGAAGGCGACGGCGAGCTCAGTGATGAAACCTGCAAAACTCGAAACCGGCCTCGTTATCAACGTGCCGCCGTTTGTCGGAACCGGCGATAAGGTGAAGGTGGATACTTCGGAAGCGCGTTACATCCAGCGCGTGCAGTGAGCTAAGAGAGAGCCTTCGTCGCGTTGCTCTTCGGGATGACAATCCTGATCGGATTGTCACTTCAATCCTTCCACGACGTACAAATCCGAAAGGTTTCGCGTATAGGAATAGACGTAGGATTTTTCGTCGGGCGTGATGCCGATGCCGCCCATGGCGTCCACCCCCGCGGCGTCTGCGGGAGCAATCTGTTTCCAGTCCGTGCGTTTGCCCGTGGCCAGGTCTACGCGGGTGATCGTGCTGGGCAACCCAGCGAAGTTGTGAACGAACACGGACTTGGAGTCGGCGGTGAAGCCGCTCACGTGTTCATCGGAGTGAATACCAGGAATCGGGCGCGGGTCGCCACCGTCCAATGGGTAGAGAAGACGCCGACCCTCCGCGTCCACTCCCTGCACGAATTTTCCATCCGGCGAGACCCAGATCACCGGAAGCCCGCCCCCTTCCGGGCTGATGGCTCGTGGTTTGCCGCCGGCGAGGTCTTGAACATAGAGGCGAACATCCTTGCCCGGCTCGTTCCCGGCGAAGACAATCCGTTTCCCATCGGGAGTGAAGCCGCCAGCGATATGACTGATCGAGTCGTTTGTTATGCTACGACGCACGCCCGCCTTCGTGGGAAGGAGGAACAACTGAGCGGGCGTAGAGTGCGTGAGAGCCATGACCCACGCGCCATCCGGGGAGAGCGCCTGAGGATTTCCATCGCCCAGACGAACGGCGGGCGAACCGTCCGTACCGCGAATATAAATGCTATAGGTAGAGCCTCCCGCTTCTCCGACTTCAGCAAAGAGAAGAGTCTTTCCATCATTGCTGATCGCGGCGGGGAGGGAGAAATCAAACCAGGAAAGCTCCCGGCCTCGCGTATCTCCGTTGATGAAGGCCTTTACCTCCTGGCGATTCGCATCGCGCTTGAGCAAGACGCGGCCATCGCGAGCCACGTCGAATATCGAAAGCGTGCCGGGAACGCGCGCTAGGAGGCGACTGCGCGCGGAGAGATCTACGGCAAAAACGGCCCGGGAAAGGCCTTCGTGTGTAGCCGTGAACCAGATTTCGCTGCCGTCCGGCGACCAGGCGAGCCCTTCGGCGCTGATGAAGGAGTCTGTAAGCTTCTTCACGGATCCACTTAGATCGACGACATCAACCGTGCCTCCGTCGTCCTGCGGAATGGGATGATCGAGAAACGCGATGCGGTCTCCCTTGGGAGAAATTCGCAGGTCGCCGATCCAACCGGTGGTTTTGTAAAGCACCTTGCCGATCGGGTACTCGAGCTGAGTAAAGCCGCCTTGCGCTCGTACAATCGCAAGATTGGAACCGTCGGGAGACCAGTCCGCCCAATTCACCTGGTCGAGGATCTCGCGGGGTGCGCCACCGGCGAGAGGCATTCGCGCCAGAGTGCCGAACTGCTCAAAGACTCCGGCGTGGCTGCGAAGTAGCACAGCCATCTCACCGGTCGAGGAGACTCCCATAAGCTGGGCCCCGGAATCGCCAAGGGAAGCGTATTCGGGGCTGCCTGCCCGCGTGGAATAAATGTCGACGGGATTTCCGTCCCAGGCGGCGCTGAAATAAATCGCTTGGCCATCGGGACCAAACCGGGCCGAGTAAACAGTGCCGCGGCGAAAGGTAACCTGGTGATAGACCGGTTGCGATACGGGAGCTTGGCGCTTCGCGAGGAAAAGTCCTCCGGCAAGACCGGCGGCGAGAGATACCGCTGCTGCAATGGCCGTTATCGTCCAGCCACGCTTGGGGGCGCCGACTGATGCGGGTGCTGACGACGCTGACGGCGACGCTTGCACGGCGGTCGATGTTTGAGCCGCAGAAGACGAGAAGCCGGAACCGCTTCCCGAGCGGCTGGATTCCGATTGCCGCTTCAGGCGCTTCAGATCGGCACGCAGTTCTGCGGCCGTCTGGCAACGCATTTCTCGATCTTTTTCGAGCGCCTTCGCGAGAATGATTTCGAATTCTCCGGGTAGATCGGGATTCACGCGCGTAGGAGGTGCGGGCGAGCGGTTCAGAATGGCTTCGGTGATCACGCCCGAGGTGTTGCCGGTGAAAGCCTGCCGCCCGGTGGCCATTTCGTAAAGCACCGTGCCGAAGCTGAAGAGGTCCGAGCGCGCGTCGAGTTCTTCGCCGCGCACCTGCTCGGGCGACATGTATGCAACCGTTCCCACTGCTGTTCCCGGGCTGGTGAGCAGCGCTTCGGCTGCGATCGTGGGCATCGCAGAAGAGCTGGCTCCGATACCCACTCGCTCGGGAGCGAGTTTCGCCAAGCCGAAATCGAGAACTTTGGCTTGGACGCGACGCGTCACAAAAATATTCGCAGGCTTGATGTCGCGATGAACGATACCCTTTGCATGCGCGGCATCGAGCGCGTCGGCAATCTGGATTCCGAGGTCGAGTACTTGGTCGAATGCGAGCGGCTTCTCGCCAATCCGATGCTTCAGCGTTTGGCCTTCGAGTAATTCCATCGCGATGAATGGAATTGTCTCGCCGCCGTCGTCCACGACGTCGATTTCATAGATGGTGCAGATGTTGGGGTGATTCAGGGCCGAGGCTGCGCGGGCTTCACGCTGAAATCGTTCGAGCGTCGATCGATCTTTTGAAAATCCTTCGGGCAAAAACTTCAGCGCCACCTGACGGCCTAGCTTGGTGTCCTCGGCCTTGTAGACCACACCCATGCCGCCGCCGCCGAGCTTTTCGAGGATCACGTAGTGCGAAAGGGTTTTTCCGATCATTTTTCCGGATTGCGGTCAGTTGAGTGCGCGCGATATTAGGCTGCGCTCCCGGTGCAAGTCAAGCCGCCCGACATCGTATTAATGGCTTCTCTACAACGTGCTACGCTCATTCGGTGAAAATCGCGACCTTTCGAAAGCGTTTGCTGGGTCTCTGGCTTGTTCTCTTCAGTGCCGGCGGCGGTCCGTGTTTCGCGCAATCCGCGCAGAAGATCGTTGACGAATACGTTCACGCCGAAGGCGGCGCGAAAGCTCTCGCGAAAATCCAAACCGCCAGCGTCACCGGAAGCCTGACTGACGATGCCACCGGCCAGTCTGGCACCTATTCGCTCATCACGAAGGCGCCCAATAAGTTCCATTCGGAAATTATCGTCGAGCCCCGTCGCATGATCGAGGCGTACAACGGGAAATCGGCTTGGGGCCGGGATACCTCTGGCCACGACACGGGCGCCGATCCTTCTTCAGACTCTACGGGCGCACCGCACACCCTCACGGGCGCCATCGCTTCGGAGTGGGAAGCAGCGGGGCGGTACCTGAACAGCAGGCTGGCCGACGCGAAGAAATCCAAATTCGGCTTGCAGCTGATTGACACGGAGGATGTGGCCGGGCGCAAGGCCTACCACGTTCGTGTTGCGCTTTCGCCTCGGGTCTCTCGCGAACTCTTTTTCGACGCGCAAACGCACCTGTTGATTCGCGAAATCATTCCAGTGGCAGCCCAGCAGCAGCCGGGGTCGAAGAATGCTGCCTCAGAAGAGCTGGACTATGCCGACTACCGGAGCGTGGATGGCATCGAAGCGCCCTACCGGATCACGCTGCACCGCGCTGGTCGCAGCTATACCGTTTCTGTGTCGCGCATCGAGTGGAACGCACCTGTGAACGATTCCGTGTTCGACTTTCCAAACAGCAAAGGCCGCCCACTTCCCGATATCAAAGCGCTTCTTCTCGATGTGGCCAAAAACCAGAAAGCGATCGAGGAGCTGCAGAAGCAATACACCTGTCATGTGGTCGCGGAAGAGGAGAAATTCGATTCCAGAGGAGGGGTCACGTCGCGCGAGGTGAAGGAATACGACGTGTTTAACTGCGGCGGTGATGAAATTCGCCACCTCGTGAAAGACGATTCGAGGCCGCTTAGTGCCGAACAGCAGCACAAGGAGGATGAGCGGTTCAATAAAGAGTTCAGCGAATTCCAAAAGAAGCAGGCCGAGATCGCGAACGATCCCAAGAAACAGGAAAAAGAAGACGAACGCCAGCAGGCGCAGATTTCCGATTTTCTTCGCGCCGAAAGCTTCACGAATCCGCGCCGCGAACGATTTCGCGGGCAGGATGTGATCGTCTTCGATTTCGGCCCGAATCCCGATTACAAGCCGCGCAAGCTGGTCGAGTCCATCGTTCAAAAATTAGTTGGCGTGGTGTGGATTGACGAGCAGGCTCGCGACGTGGCCCGGCTCGAAGCTCGCTTCAGCGACAAGGTGAAAATCGGCGGCGGTTTGCTCGCCTCGCTCGACAAGGGCACCAACCTCGTCTTCGAGCAAACGAAGATCAATGGCGAAGTCTGGCTGCCGTCCTACGCCGAAGTTCACGCTGCCGCCCGCGTGGTCTTCGTCAGAGTCCGCCAAAACGAAATCGACCGCTACAGCGACTACAAAAAATTTCGTGTCGAAACGAAAATCGGCCCGTCGACGCCGGTCACGGATGGTCCTGAACCCGCCAACCCCGTGAAGAATCCATAGCCTCCGTAGCTGCAGCGCCAGAAACACCACGACGATTTTCGTTTCCTCCGCGACCAAAACAAAGATGTCTTCAAGTCCACTTATTTAGAATTTACCCCTCGCGGTACGGGAGAGCACTGTAACGACCATGCCCGCGTGCGCTCGCTGTGGAAAACAATTCAGCGGCTTTTCATTCGGTTCTGAGGCCCCAACTGAGTGCCGCGAGTGTCGCCGAGCATTCCCGCGGGCGATTCTTCAGCAGTCCCCGAATAATCGGGTCGCCGTTGCCGGAGATGAACTGCTGCTACTCGGTGGATCGCCGCCGTTCGTAACACGCGCAATTATTGCGATCGACGTGCTCATATTTCTGGCAATGGGAATCTCGGGTCTGTCTTGGACTGAACCCACCTATTTGGAACTCGTTCGTTGGGGTGCCGATTTCAGTCCACTAACCTTAAGCGGAGAGTGGTGGCGGCTTTTCACGTCCACTTTTGTCCACATCGGCATCATTCACATCGCCCTGAACATGTGGTGTCTTTGGAGTCTCGGTCCAGTTCTCGAACGCTTAATGGGCTGGAAGGCCTTCCTGCTTACTTACGTCGTTTGTGGGATTGCAGGCAGCGAGGCCAGCTTGGTGTGGAAGCCGCTGGGAGGCGGGGCGGGAGCTTCGGGTGCAATTTTCGGTGTCGCGGGAGCGTTTTTTTCGTTCCTTTTGCTAAAGAAAGCGCCCATCAACCCAGAGTTCGCAAGGCGACGACTGAAGAGCGTCGCTGTGTTCATTTTCTATAACTTGTTCTTTGGAGCCGTCGCGCTTCGCGTGAACAATGCTGCGCACGTCGGCGGTCTGATTGCAGGTCTGATTCTCGGCGTCGTGCTCCCATGCGTCACGCGGCGAAGTGAAGAAACGTCTTCGCAGCCGGACCTCTCGCAGCGACCCCTTTCATTCGGCGATCCTGCAACTTCACGAGCGGAAGATCTTCGTCTGGCTATGGTCGCTATCATCGCTGGCGTAACGCTTGTCGTCGGAGCCTTCGGTCTTGCCAAACACAACACCACCATTGCGCAATACGGTGCTGCGGTAGCTCTTATTCGCGAGAACGATCCGGGGGCGGCAATTCCCAGCCTTCAAAATTCGATCGTCCGTGATCCGAATAACGCTCTTTCGCTTGAAATGCTCGGCATCCTCCGGCTCGATCAGAACGATCCCACTCAGGCATGGCCGGTGCTGCGCCGGGCTGTTGACCTTGACCCTAACAACTTGGTACTCCGTCACAATCTGGCGCTGGCGTATATGGGGGCGGGATTTCCCGAATACGCTCCGAAGGAGATTGGTTGGGCGCTCAAGTCAGAAGCAGAGAGCAAGGCTGCAGCTAACTTCATTCTGGGCTTAGTTCGTATCGGATTCAAAACTACACCGAGGCCGAGAAGTATTTACGTCAGGCAATCGAGGATCGCAAAGATTTCTTTGAAGCTCAAAATGTGCTTGGAGTGGTTTATAGCGCGATGGGAAAGAGAACTGAAGCGCATGACCAATACGCCGCCGTGCTCGCTGAACATCCGAAGGATTTGGTTGCTGAGGGCGGCCTTCAAGTTTTGACTACGCTCTCGAAGGGCCCCGTTTCCCCTGACGAACTTCCTCAGTTCGTCATTCCGTACTCGAAACTCATCGCCAAGTCCGAATATTGGCCCCTCTTTCCTTGATCCTACTTAGTAAGCCGAGCCGTTTGACGTCACACTCTGAAAGTGACCATCATTGACACTGCCGCGCGGCCACTCTAGAGTGAAAATTCTTTTTCGCGAATTGCGGAGGCGGCGTGCTCGAGCGCTATTTCAAGCTGGCGGAGAATCAGACCACCATTCGCCAGGAAATGCTCGGCGGGCTCACCACGTTCATGACGATGGCGTACGTGATCGTGGTGAATCCGCAAATTCTCGCGCAAGCTGGGATGCCGCCGGAAGGCGTTCTTTTTGCGACGTGCATTTCTTCCGCCGCGGCCACTCTGGTGATGGGCCTTTACGCAAATTATCCTATCGCGCTGGCGCCGGGCATGTCGCTCAACGCCTACTTTACCTACTCCGTTTGCCTCGGCATGCACATCCCGTGGCAAACGGCGCTCGGCGTCGTGTTCTTCTCCGGCATGTTGTTCGTGCTTCTCACTGTTTCGCGCGTGCGCGAGCAGATCGTCAACGGAATCCCCGATTCGCTGAAGCATTCAACGGCTGCGGGCATTGGCATGTTCATTGCCTTCGTCGGCTTGAAGAACGCGAAAATCGTCGTCGCCAATCCGGCCACGCTGGTGAGTATCGGAACCTTTTCCGACCGCGAAGTGCAGGCTGCCTGCTTCGGCTTGGTGCTAATGCTGATTTTGATTGTACGAAAAGTGAAAGGCGCGATGCTCATCGGCATTCTCGGCACCACGCTGCTGGGCATCCTGCGCGGAATGTCGCGCTGGCCCAACGCGGTGGTTTCGATTCCGCATCCATCGCTCACATTTCTTAAATTTGATTTGCACGGCGCACTGCATCTAGGACTCTTCGAGATCATGTTCATATTTCTGTTCGTCGATCTCCTCGACAACGTCGGCACACTCGTCGCCGTTTGCGAACAGGCGGGTTTCGTCAAAGATGGCAAGATCCCGCGGGTCGGCCGCGCGCTCCTCGCGGATGCCGTGGGAACCGTTCTTGGCTCGATGACGGGCACATCCACGGTCACGAGCTATATCGAGAGCGCAGCGGGAGTATCCGCGGGCGCCCGCACAGGCTTAAGCAACGTCCTCGTTGCTGCGTTGTTCCTGGGAGCGGTGTTTTTCTCGCCGGTCGCAACCGCGATTCCGGCTTTCGCGACGGCTCCGGTGCTGATCTTAGTAGGGGCGCTGATGATTCAATCGGTGGCGCGCGTCAACTGGGACGATTTCAGCGACGCTTTTCCGGCGTTCGTCACCGTGCTGGCAACGCCGCTCACATTCAGCATCGCCACAGGCCTGAGCCTCGGCGTGATCTCCTACACAGTGGTAAAAATCGGCGCGGGAAAATTTCGCGAGATCAGCTTGCTGCTCTGGATCCTCACCGCCCTCTTCATCCTGCGCTACATCTACCTCGCCGTCGCTTAGACTTGCTTGCGTCAGGGCACGACTTCGGTCGTGCCGCAGGATCGAAAGAAATCCATGCGGCTTCAGCCGCTGGTGGCGCTTTTGTGAAGTTGTGCGACGCCTCAAGGCGAGCGATTGGTAGCTAGCAGTGCGGCGCAATTACATCGCGACCGAAGCTTTCGTCCCAAACACGCGCCGGAAAATCGCATCCACAGCGCGCAACTGCCGCTGCAAGTCAAACGTATGCGCGAGCGCTTTTCCGTCGAGATACTTGCGAATATTCGCGTCCGACGCCACGCGATCTCTGAAGCTCGTCTCCGAATCCCAAGCCGCCATCGCATGGCTCTGCACCCATTTGTAAGCATCTTCGCGCGGCGCGCCATGCTCCACAAGATCCTGCAGCAGCTGCCCCGAGAAAACGAGGCCCTTCGTCGCGTCCAGATTCCGCCGCATCCGCTCGGGAAACGCTTTCATGTTCGCCACGATTTCCGTCGTGCGATGCAGCATGTAATCAGCGAGAATCGTGGAATCCGGCAGAATCACCCGCTCCACCGAACTGTGGGAAATGTCACGCTCATGCCACAGCGCGATATTTTCGAGCGCCGCCAAAGAATTTGCCCTCACCACGCGCGCCAGCCCGCACACCTGTTCGCTCGACACCGGATTCCGCTTGTGCGGCATCGCCGAACTGCCGCGCTGCTCCCCGCCAAACGGCTCCTCCAACTCGCGCACTTCCGTCCGTTGCAGATGACGCACTTCTTGCGCGATCCGTTCCAGCCCGCCCGCCACAATCGCCAGCGTGGAAAGGTATTGCGCGTGCCGGTCGCGTTCAATTACCTGTGACGTGATTGGCGCCGTCGCCAGCCCCAGCCGCGCGCAAATCCTCTCTTCGATTTCCGGGCCCAGGTGCGTGCACGTCCCCACCGCGCCTGAAATCTTTCCAACCGCCATCTGCCGCGCAGCCACTTGAAATCGCGCCAGGTCGCGGCGGTTCTCAGAAAACCAGTTGGCAATTTTCAGCCCGAATGTAATCGGCTCCGCGTGCACGCCGTGCGTCCGGCCAATCTGCGGCGTGTCTTTGAATTCCCACGCGCGCTGCTCCAGCACTTCGCCCATCCGCTCCAGCGCTTTCTCGATCTGCTGCGACGCTTCGCGCACCAGCAGCGCCTGCGCCGTGTCCACCACGTCGTTTGACGTCAGCCCGTGATGCAGCCAGCGTGCCGCTTCGGGATCGCCTACCGATTCCTGCACCGCCATCGTGAACGCAATCACGTCGTGGCGAACCTTGGTTTCAAGGTCGTTGATGCGCGCTACGTCCACACGACCGCGTTCGCGCAGCTTCAGCGCAGCCTCGCGCGGTACGATGCCTGCTTCCGCCAGCGTCTCTGCGGCGGCCAGCTCGACCTCGAGCCATTTCTGAAATCTATTTTCGTCGCTCCAGACGCGGCCCATTTCCGCGCGTGTGTATCGCGGGATCAAATCAAGCTCCTTTTAGCGCAGGTCATGTTGGCGCAACCTTTTGACGCGACTCTTCCTAGCGCAGGTCATCAAGCTAGCTTGCAAACGGCGGGGAATTTCCCTGCTCCATCATACCCGTAATCGATGCCTGAAGACGACTGTCACCGCTTCGCAGGCCGGTAGCTGAAGAGTTTCTGGCATTCGCGCCGCAGAAATCCGCCAAAAACAGGAATGCGGTGATTGCCCTTCTCGAAAATCAGCCGGCAGGGGATCAGACAAGCTCGCCACTTGTAATATTCGGTGCCGTGCTTGTTCCCATACGCGGCGATGTCTTCCTGCGACACCCCATATACCACCGCGCCAATTCGTGACCACACGCCGGCCCCGGCGCACATCGCGCATGGCTCATGCGTAGAGTAGAGGACGAAGTCGGGCAGGTAGCGTCCGTAGCCGCTCGACACATATTTCAGCGTTTCGAGCTCGACGTGCTTGATGCTTGATCCCGAAGTTTTCACCCGGTTGCCCGCGCTGGCAATCACCACTTCGCGCTTCCCGACGAGGCGCGTAATTACCGCGCCAATCGGATAGTCGCCGCGGTCGCCGGCACGTTTCGCTTCGTCGATCGCCAGCTTCATGAATTTCTTTTTTGGTTTGTAGGTAGGCGGAATCATCGAAGCGGATTATATCCGGTTATGGCGAGTGTTTCTCACTTTAGCCGTTCAGGTCGGGTTACTCGGTTCTGGGCGAACTCGGATGAATTGCTAGCGCATTCATTTCGGCTTACGATGGTCGTTACTCGAAGGAGGACAATTGCGCTTTTACACAACAGTTGAATGTGAAACGTGGTTGTCGGACAGACAAAGACAGAAACCGGACTTGATACCCGACATACGCATTGAGCGCATCGATTACCCGATCGAACCCCATAAAGTATTCTTCTTTGCCCATCGGATTGCCTCTGAATTGACCTACCGTAGACCAACGCTCGTTTTTATCACTGAGTGGGGCATCTGGCCGAGCAGCGAGAACTGGCATTTGTATTACAGGCTACGTCAGAGCTATGGCGACAATCGCCTACTTCGCGAAGCCCCGGGCCATTTATTTGTGGAACACGAAGCGGAAGATCTTGCGTCCTTCCTGCAACTATCCATGCTGAACGGATGGGGTGGTTATGTCTTGACAGAGGCTGATTACGTAAACGCGTTTTTCAGCCATGATGAATATATCGACTTCTTCGTTGACAAGGACGGGAATCTAGCGGAGATCCGCAGCGCGCTCGGACCAGATCAGCCAAGGGCTAACAGCACGCCAAAAGCCTAACTGTTGGCTGCTAGGAAAAGCTTCTTCAACTCCCTTTTTATCAGCCACTTGGCGGAAATTCCGCTGCCAAACGACATACCTTCCATGCAGCACAAATTCTACCGAACAGGAGACCCACAATGAAGCTATCAGTGGCATGGTTCAGCGTAAACGATTTCGAGCAAGCCAAGAAATTCTATGGCAGCGTGCTCGGCCTCAAGAAATCATTCGAAATGGATGGTTGGGCGGAATTCAATGGCGGCGGCCAAGATGAAGCAGCCGTCGGCATCTCGACGGGGCAATACACGCCGAAAGAGCACGGCGCGACGATCGTCCTGCGCGTTGACGATATTGAACGCGAACGCAAGCGCCTCGAATCAAGCGGCGTGAAATTCGAAGGCAAGACGGAAGAAATTCCGGGCATGGTGAAGCTCGCCATTTTTCGCGATCCTTCCGGCAATCGCTTGCAGCTTTGCCAGGTGTTGGTGAAATCCTAACGCGCGTTTCAAGCAGCAGCATGATGCGCGGAAAAAATCTCGCGGGCCGCGGCAGATCATCGGCTCCCGGTAGGAACCGATGTAAACTGTCGCGGCCCGAACCCTTAAGGCGAAAATCGCCAAGCGAGAAAAGTAAGATGACAAGCTATTCGCAGCCAGCGCTTCCACACGATGACGAACTAAAACTCGTCGAGCGCGCTCAGCAGGGTGACCGCGCTGCATTTGGCTCGCTCGTTGAACCCTGGCGCAAACCGCTTTTCGGCTACATCTATCGCATGGTTAATTTGCGGCAGGATGCCGAAGATCTGCTGCAAGACGTTTTCATACGCGTGCTTGAAGATATTCGCAGCTATCGTGGCGAAGCGCGCTTCAAGAGCTGGCTCTTCGGTATCGCCACGCACGCCTGTCTCGACCATTTGCGCAAGCGGAAACGCTGGCGCGTGGAAGCGCAGCGCATTGGCGAGCAGGAAACTACCGAGCATCCCGAACAGCTCGAGGGCCTCCGCGATTTGATGAGCTCGCCCGGGTTCATCTATGAAATCCGCGAGCACATCGCTTTCTGCTTTTCCTGTATCGCTCGGTCGCTCGAGCCTGAAGAGCAAGCAGCCGTCATGCTGAAAGAAGTTCTCGAATTCACGAACCAGGAAGCAGCGGCGATCCTGCGCGTGTCCGAGCCCATCTTCCGCCATCGTCTTTCCGATGCGCGCGCGAAAATGACGCACGCCTTCGACGGCCTCTGCGCCCTGATCAATAAAACCGGCGTTTGCTACCAGTGCCAGGGCCTCCGCGAAATCGCTGGAGAAAAAAATTGCGGGCCGAACCTGGTCCAAATCGAAGTTGCGCCAGGTGTCGCGGTGAATCCAGAAACTCTGTTCGACGCCCGCACCGCAATCGTCCGCAACGCCGATCTCGCCGACGGCACCACCCGCCAGATGCACGACATGTTCTACCAGAATCTTGCGCGCCGCGAAGAAGCCCAGTAGCACAGGCATTCCTGCCTGTGCCAACGCCGAAACTCGCCACACCTCACCGATTCTTGGCAAGCATCGCGACTTCGTTCTTTTGACTTCGATCCACTCACTCGCCACGCCCCACCCACTCCAGCCGCCAACCCCACGCGTTTCACTACGAGCACTCCGCGAAACCCTGTCATCCTGAAGGCATCCGTTCAGGATGCCCGCCCTGAAGGATCTCAGCTGCAATCCCACCTCACCCTGTCATTCCGAGCGAAGCCGCGCGCGCCTCTGCCTTTCCCATCGCAAAGCGATGGGCGCGCGGCGTAGAGAGGAATCTGCAGTTCGTCCTATCTTTAAGGGGTAGCTACAGCTCAAACGGGCCAAGCGGAGAATGCTGCGAAGCAATATGCAAAGTGCCGCCAAACGCAAACAAACTAGCGCGCCGCCCCAGCGCCTCTTCAGCGGAAATACGTGCCACGGAAGGATTATTATTCTGCTCGGAAAGATGCGCCAGAACGAGATGCCGCGCGAGCCCGTCAAACACTTCACAATCCGCCAGGAAATCGCTCACGGTGGCATTCGAGAGGTGCCCCGTGCGGCTCATCACCCGCTGCTTGATGTGCCAGGGATACGGCCCCACCTTCAGCATATCGAGATCGTGATTCGATTCCAGAATCAAAAAATCGGCTTCGCGCAGGTGATGTTTCACAAGCTCCGGCAGATAACCTAGATCGGTAACGATCGCTACCTTGATGCCATTGGCCTTGAAGCAATAGCCCACAGGATCCGATGCATCATGAGGAATCGCGAATGGCGTCACTTCAATATCGCCGATTTCAAATTTCTCGCCGGGGTGCACGTACTGCACATAATCGATCGTTTTCTTGATTCCCTGATCTTTGAGCATCTGCTGGATTACTCGATGCGTTGGCTCGGTAAGAAACGCAAGGCATTTCCATTCGCGCTGCAGCTGGCCAAGGCCGTTCGAATGATCGGAATGTTCGTGGGAAATCAGGATGCCGTCGAGGTGATCTGGTTTCGCGCGGCCCAGCGCTTCAAAGCGCCGCAGCATTTCTTTTTTGCCCAGCCCGGCATCGATGAGGAGAGCGGTGTGTTCGGTCTCAAGCAACGTGGAGTTGCCCGCACTACCCGAAGCTAGAATCGAAATGCGGAACGCGATGCGCTCTCTCCGTCCGCTGGCCGTGCTCCCGCAGCACCAGCTTCGCAATGGATGATGGCAAACTGCTGCCTTCAGGTCAACATGAACCCGCACAGCGGTCGTTTCTACTACGCGTCATTACGAATTGAATCGGCGTCACGAATTGAATCGGCGCGCTGCGATTTATACAGTAGGGGCACGGCATGCCGTGCCCGCGCAGCCCACACCTCGGCCGTGCCATCAATCAAAGCGTACCGTCAGTGTTCTAGAGGGTAAGGTCGTGGCGAGTCAGTTCGAAGCCGTCGAGGTTGCCCACAACGCTTGCCGCAATGCGCTCGGGCTGAAAGAATTCTTGCGCGATTTTCTGCACGTCTTCAGGCGTCACTTTTTCAAGCAGCGCAATCAGGTCGGTGGGCGAGAAATAGCGGCCGAAATACATGTGATAACGAGCCAGGCTGGTCATCCGCTGGCCGGTGCCTTCCGACGCCAGCAGCGTCGCGCCCTTCAGATGGTCCTTGGCGCGGCGCAACTCCTCTTCCGGAAGCGGCTCATCCTTGATCTTGCGGAATTCGTCGAGCACCGAACGAACCACCTTCGAAACATTCTCAAGTGACGTGCCGGCATACACAGCGAACGAGCCGGAATCACGGTAGGAATTCATCTCGCTGAAAATCGCATACGCCAAGCCCTGCTTTTCGCGAATATTCTGGAACAGCCGCGACGACATACCGCCGCCCAGCACATTGTTCAGCGCCGAAACCACGAACCGGCGCTCATCCGTCATCGGCAATGCCGGCACGCCGATGCAGATGTGTACCTGCTCGAGTTCATGCTTCGTGCATTGCGTGATGTGAGGAGCAGCTACGGGAACTGAATCAGCGGCGCCGTTCGACGATGGCACGAGCTTGGCGAAGCGCTCGCTGACCAGATCCACAAGCTGTTGATGGGTTAGCCGGCCCGCCGCGGTGATCACCAGATGATTCGGCGCGTACCAGTGGCGAAACCAGCTCTCGAGCGTCTCACGCGTGAACGACGAAACTGTTTCCGGTGTGCCCAGGATCGGCTTTCCAAGTGCGTGCGGCGTCCAGAAATTCTGCGTGAAAAGCTCGTGAACCAAATCTTCGGGATTGTCCTGCGTCATCCGGATTTCTTCGAGGATCACGGATTTTTCTTTGTCGATATCTTCGCTGGCGAATTTCGGCTCGAGCACCATGTCCGCAACCACGTCGAAAGCTTTTGGAAGATGCTCGTCGAGCACGCGCGTATTGAAGCAGACCATTTCTTTTGCAGTGAACGCGTCGAGCATTCCGCCCACGCTGTCCACTTCCCGCGCTATATCTTCGGCCGTACGCCGCGCGGTGCCTTTGAAAACCATGTGCTCGATGAAATGCGAAATGCCGTTGAGCTCCGCCGGCTCGCGCCGCGAACCTGCGCGCAGCCAGATTCCCACCGAAACGGAGTGCATGTGCTCCATCGGCTCGGTGATAATCACCAGTCCGTTCGGCAGCACTTCTTTTTGAACCGAGTTTTTCGTTTCAGCCATCAATTTTCCTGGTAAGTCGGAGCCAAATCTTCGCATGCAGCCGTCGCGAAGTCACGGGCGGCACGGCGCGGTGTTTCCAATCAGATTCTTGCTTCAAAAGCTCGGAAAACTGCTTTTTGCGGCAACCTTGTTGCTGCACTTGCGACGACAAAGACTGTCACTTTCGGTCTTAAGCACTACATCAATTTCTCCTCAGGCGACAACTTTCCATATTCGCTCGAATAGTGCAGCGGTACATCCGCGTACGACCCGCGCTCCATCGAATACACTTCGCAGCTCGCATACGGATAGGAATAGATGTGAATGCTGGTCGCCTGCGCGCCGAATTCGGGAAGGTTCAACACCTGATGCACAGGTTCTTCCGGCGAAACGGCAGCGGGATGGGTGGCATCCATGTCGTAGGAATCCGTGGGAATGAGCTTGCAGGCGCCATGTGCCGTGTCGCGATTTTCCACGCGAAAATTTTGGACGCGCAGCCGGCCGATGGGCGTCACCATCCAGCAATTCTGATCGCGGTGATTGTGAATGCGGCTGACTTGGCCGACGTTCCAGCAGATCGCGAGAACTTCGAACAGTTCGCATTTGTAGATCAGGTTCCGGGTGTAGTGGCTTTTCGCATAGAAAAGATAGGGCGCCAGCGTCTCCGGGCGAATCGCTTTTTCTTGCGTGAATTTCAGCACGCGCGGAATCGTGAAATCCTGCTTGGGGATGGCGCAAAGCTGCTTTGTCCACTCATCGATTGTCAGTTGCTGCATCGTCATTTGTTCCATCGCGTTCGCCTCCTGCGCGCACAAAGAACCATTCCAAAACACTCCATTATATCTCTCCGCGTTTCGCGCCGGAGATAAAAATCGCGAATATCGGGCGTGCTATCATCAAAAAGATGGCATCGCAAAATCCGGAATCCGCCTCCGCTCGCCCCTCGAATCTGCTGGGGAAATCCCCGCAAGAGCTGCGCGCGTTTCTTGAAACGCTTGGCGAGCCGGCCTATCGCGGCGCGCAAATCTATCATGCGCTCTACGCCGAGCGCCGCTTTGATTTTCCGGGCATGACGAATCTCCCCGCGAAATTGCGCGAGCGACTCGCCCGCGAAGCGGTGATTGAATTGCCGCGGATCGTGCGGAAACACTGCTCGGACGACGGCACGATTCGCTATGTTCTGGCGCTTGATGATGCTCCGAAAGACTCGGCGGGCAAAGATTCGGATACAAATGCTCGTCTGCCGACGCCTGCGACGATCGAGACCGTATTCATGCCCGAAGAGAATCGCCAGACGATCTGCGTTTCGACGCAGGCAGGCTGCGCGGTGGATTGCCATTTCTGCCTGACGGCCACGCTCGGCCTGATCCGCAACCTGACCGCCGGCGAAATCATCGGCCAGGTGCTGATTGCGCTCGATGAGAATCGCGCGGCACTCAAGCCGCAAACGAATGTCGTCCTAATGGGCCAGGGCGAGCCGCTCTTGAACTTCGATCCGGTGATGGCCGCGCTGCGCGTCCTGCTCGATCCCAACGCGATGGCGATTTCGCCGAGGCGGGTTACGCTTTCGACTAGCGGGATTGTTCCGGGCATCGAACGGCTTGCGCACGAAAAAGTGCGGCCGAAGCTGGCCATTTCTTTGAATGCTTCTTCTGACGAGCAGCGCGACGAAATTATGCCGATCAATCGGAAATATCCGCTGGAGGCGTTGCTGGACGCGTGCCGGCGGTATCCGCTGCGGCCGTGGGAGCACCTGACGTTTGAATATGTGCTGCTTGGGGGCTTCAACGATTCGATTGACGACGCGCGGCGCGTGGTGAAGCTGCTGGCAAATTTGCGCGCGAAAGTGAATCTGATTCCGTGGAATCCCGGCGATTTGCCTTACGCCAAACCCGATCCGGAGCGCATTGAGGCGTTCCGGAAAATTCTTGTCGACAAGGACGTGCGAGCGTTTGTGCGCTACTCGCGCGGGCAGGATGTGATGGCTGCATGCGGGCAGCTGGCGCTGATGGAAATGGGCGCGGACGCTCCGAAACTGGCGCAGATTTCGCCGCGGTGACTGAGGGCGAGGAAGTGCCAAGATTCGCGGAGCGCAAAAACCCACGACGAGGGAGCGTCGTCGTGGCTACCAAAAGAGAACGCGTGCTTCTAGCGGATGCCGATGGCAGCCATCATGCGGCCTGTGGTGCGTTCTTTGCGGAAGCTGAAGAAAAGATCGCTGCGGCAGGCGGTGCAAAATCCGGATGACGCGATGTTTCGTGGCGGGATACCCGCCTCTTCTAGAATGGCGCGGTTGGCTGCGATCAAATCGAGATGCACGCGAAGCGGCGGTGGCGCGTGCCCCGGCGGCTTCATCGTGAGCCAGGGGAGCCAGTTGGGGTCGTTGTCGCTGTCCGCGAGTTGGTCGAAGGGGCCTGCGAACCAATCGCGCGCGTTGGGGAATTGCGCGTGAAATTCCCCGGCTACTTCAGTGCCTACTTCGTAGCACGACTGGCCGATGCCGGGACCAAGAGCAGCGACGACATCATCGGGTTTCGTACCGAATTCCATCTGCATGCGCCCCAGGGCTTTTGCAGCGATGCGATGAACTGTGCCGCGCCAGCCAGAATGAATCGCAGCGATCGCGTGGCGCTTCGGATCTGCGAGCAGGATGGGGACGCAGTCGGCGGTTTGAACTACAAGCAGGACGCCCGGTTCGCGCGTGATGAGAGCATCGCCTTGCGGAGCTTCCTCCTGTAATTCAGTTTTTGGCGAACCCAAATCAGCCACATGGACAATATCGGAATGAATCTGTCGCAGCGCGACTACCGGCATTTTGCTCGCACTAATGGTTCGGAAGAATTCCTGGCGATTGTCGCGGACATGCTCGCTCGTGTCCCAGTCCGTGAATCCGAGATTAAGGACTGCTTCGGAAGTATTTCGACCATCGCGCGACACTTTCAATTCGCTTGTGCCACCCGGCCTTGTACTGAAGCCGTGAACCAGCCAATTGAGCCCCGCGAGTTCAGGTGCTTCGAGAATTTGCAGGCCGCCGGCACGTCGTAAGTTCCATTTCGCACTCGCAGTCGCGCCCCGGGTCGTTGCAGGCCGTTTGCGCTCCGCCGATTTCTTCGTACCTGTTCTCGCCGGCACTGGTGATGTCTCCAATCGTAAAAAGCGGCCATGCTGCCGCCAAATTGCGGCGTCTAATTATAGGTATAATCGCGGCGGGTTGTAGCGCCGCTTTCTGACGTATCGACTGCGCATTTTTGAAACGGAGAGGCAAAGAGTGATCGTCGGGCTGGGGCTGGATATCGCAGAAATCGATCGCATCAAAGCAGCCATCGAGCGGCACGGCACTCCGCTGATCGAACGGCTGTTCACCGCGCGCGAAGCCGCTTACTGCGAAAGCCATCGAGATAAATTCGAGCGTTACGCCGGACGCTTTGCCGCGAAGGAAGCGGCGATGAAAGCTCTGGGAACAGGCTGGCGCGCAGGAATACGCTGGCGCGATATCGAAGTAATCCGCGAGCCCAGCGGAAAGCCGACTCTGGAGCTGCAAGGTGTCGCACGAGAACGTGCAGACAAAATGGGCGTGAAGAATATTTCGCTGACAATCACGCACAGCGGGAATCTTGCCCTCGCCGAAGTGATTTTCGAAAACGGGGCGTGAAGGTCCAGCGCGCCATGCCCAACGAAATTAAGACCGCCGAGCTCGTAATCCGATCGGGGCGGAATACACGTTCCTGATCTCAAGGGGGAAGAAGAGCTCAGACTAGCCCCCTGTAGCTGCCGCCCTCTTAAACGAAGCGATAGCGGTGGCTTCATCGTCACTAATGTCGAAGATTGTGTCCAGCTTCGACATTTTCAAGAGATCGAGTACCCGGGTGGTGGGACGAAGCAACTTCAGACTCGCTCCTTGCCTATGTGCGCTCGTTAACGCGCCGGTGAGCTGACCAACGCCGGAGCTATCTACGTACGAGACTCCTGCGAGATTCAGTAAAATATTTTTTTGCCCCTTTTTGACCAATTCTCGAACGGTCTCACTGAGAACCACGCCACTACCGGGGCCGAAGGCGACCGCTTCACCGAGACTTAAGCGTCCTGCCAAATCAAGGATGGTAACGTCACCAGTCTGGCGAGTAATGCATTGCATCGTCATCGTTCGTTCCTCCTTTGCATTTGCTCAGGGTCCATTGTGCTTTCCGGGCTTGGACCTCCTGCTCGTGGGCATCCTATGCTTCCCCCGCCCGGGACACAACGAATTTGCCGTCAGAGCGCGGCCCAGGAATGATGCGAAGTCATTGACCTTTTGCCGACCCAAATGGCCTTCGGGAAATCCTCATACGACCGGCTATCTCGTTCTGAGATTGGTGGTGACAAACCCTGTGGCTGTTGAAAAACTCGCTCACTCGGAATTTGCAAAAATTGGATCGCGTCAGGAAGCTCTACAAACGATTTTTCTCAGTCTCCTGGACATTTGCTATCACCCGATTTTCGATTTTTTTGAGAAAAACCGACTTTTTCAACAGCCACCCCTGTTATCGATACTTGAGTGGGAACCCCGCTTGGTGCGAACTCTAACGTCTCGCGGGTACGGCACGGACCCTGAGGATAGATGGTGACAGAGTGAACTAGGCGGGACCGCGCAAATTTTCCATCGGCCCCGCCCAGCTGTCTTCGTAAGGTCAGTTGTCGCCTCTACATCGTTCGCGCCGACGCTCGTCCACTTCTATCGGCAGTTCGGGAACTTCAGCGAGGCGAGCCACGTGGCCCAGTTGAACCTTAGGTCTGTATCGTAGTACTCGTTGGCGTACCAAAATGTGCACGAGTCCGCGCCATCGAGAGCCATGCTGGTGTAGTCGCCCCAGCGATTGTCCGTGTCCGGTTGGAAGCCCGTGCCCTGTTTGATCAGAGCCTCGGTCTCCGTCGTGCCTAGAGGATCGCCCGCCGTCTGACCGGCGAAGTAGATTGACGGGTAGTCACCTGAGGCCGCGCTTGAACGGCTGTAACCGATGGCGATGTCCCCCGCCTGATCCATGGCGACTGAACCCATCCAGCGGTACTCGCCGTCGTCTGGCGTCTGGCCCGATTGATACAGGGATAAATTTGTCGTGCCTAGACCCTGGGCCCGGAACTCGTACCATGTCGCCGCCACAGCAGTGGTGTTGTTCACGCTGTGGGTGATCACAAAGTGCTGCGTGCCGCGCTCGTTGAAGTGCGCCAACCGATACATCAGTCGATCGCCGAGCGTGTCCAGTTTAGCCGTTGTGCCCGGCTGCGGGACACAATAGGTGTTGAAGCTGCCGGCGGGGCAGAATGCTAAAATGAACGCGGGCACGTTGATCGGCATGCTTCCTGCGACCCCAGCGAGGGACGACTTCGCAGGGTTACCGAAGTTCGCTGAGAACACGAACTCATATACGTGCGTGTCACCAGGCAGAAAATTGTCGATGGCTCCCAGTAAGACCTCACTGTTCGTCGGCCCAGAATCCGAGTCGTCATCGGCTGGCACCATGCTGTCGTCGAACAACGTGCCGTTGGAGTTGTCGAGAATGCAGACCTGCTGCGCGTTGCTTTTGCCTTTCAACATACTTTTGCCGTCATAAGCGCAGACATTCACACCTATGAAAGGCTCACTCGGGATCGTGACATTGAAGATATTCTGAGTCTGGTAATAGACGCTGCGCGTGAGCCCCCACTTCGGGTAGTCGGGGAACCCAGCCTGCTGTGGGAAGGTGTAACGGAAATAACTGCCCGTTGCGTCGGCAGTCTGCGACACTGCGACGCAGGTAAAGAAGGGAGGCCCGTTGAAAACGTTCTGAGCTGCCAGCCAGCGGTGATTACTCTTATCCCACTGAATGATGATATCGCCGTCGTTGTTGGTCTCGCATGGTGCACCAAATCCCGCCCAGAAGTTAGTTCCCGAGAAAGGCCCCGCTATGAGGGTTCCGCTAGACTTGTCAAACACGGCATAGCAGGTGTTTACCCATTCCACCACCTGAGTGTCGCCGACCGCCGCGTTGGTGTCGGGAGGCGCAACCTCCTGGCCTGCAACACTCGGGCAGTTGAGAAAAGAGGTGTTCCCGACCCCCTCGAAGCTCAGGCCGATGGTGGCACTGATGAGTGAAGCGACCGATGGCTGGGCGGCACTTGCCGCTTTCTCGATCCGGCTCTGTTGAGCAGTCAAATGTTGCATCTTCGGCTTCATGGGCGCGTGCATCATGCGGACGCCCTGCTGTGCCGGGGCCTCCTTCAGCATCTCGGCCAACGGCCGCGATACATCAAATTGAATCGGCTGACTTACCACCGCGTTGCTCAGCACCTGAGGGCCAGCTGCTGTCTGTTGCGGCGCTGCCTGAAGGCCACTCGGGACCGCCAGTACGAGCGTCGACGCGATTGCCACTGAGAACCACAGAATTCTCTTGCTGTCTTTTCTCATAATTCCGCCCCTTTTTCCTTTTTGAGTGAATACTTTCGTTTTAGCTAGATGTATCCGCATTCAGCCATCGATCGGAATTGGCCTAGTTTCTATTAGCCAGGCAGTTGAAGCCCGTCGCACGCGAAGTGATAATGCCAAAGCACACCCGGAGACATGTCCTTCGTCCATATTCTTCTGCAAAAGAGATAGAAACTGAGTGGCCCGGGTCCCGAAAACTCGAACATCGTTGGAGAGAATTGTTTTGCGGGTCAGTGATTTTACTCGCTGAAGCGCACACTGTTAACGCGAAGGGTTACCCGAGAGCGACAGGAGTGCGGTGGGTAGGACCGCCGAACGCAGTCTGATGCTCCTCCTTGGTGCGGTCGTTGTCAAGGCCAGCATTCATAAACCCGTGGAAACGCCGACAGTTGATTGAGTGAGAGGAATGGCTCCGGCTCGGGTAGGTGTCGAGAAATCCGCTTATCACGCAATATAAAAGGCGCCCACTTTGCGGTAGGTTTTGATCGTTCGCATCACCACCTACCGAAAGGAGCGCCGTTATGAACCAAGCAAAGTATATTGGCATGGACGTTCATCAGGCAACGATCTCAGTTGCCGTCATGGATTCCGCCGGCAAGTTGATCTTGGAGTCCATCCTCGAAACGAAAGCGGCCACCGTTCTGCAGTTCATCGGCGGGCTGTGCGGCAGCTTGCTGGTGACTTTCGAAGAAGGCACTTCCGCCGCCTGGTTGTATGACCTGCTCAAGCCTCACGTCGCGAATGTCCTGGTCTGCGATCCCCGGAAGAATGCTCTATTAAAGGATGGCAGCAAGAGTGATCGGATCGATGCTCGGAAGCTGGCCGAGCTCTTGCGCGGCAACCTTCTCTCACCGATCTACCACGGAGAGAACGGGGTACGCACTTTGAAGGAACTCGCGCGCAGCTATCTAACGATCACGAAAGATCTGACGCGGGTGATGAGTCGGATCAAGGCGGTGTACCGAAGCTGGGCGATTCCCTGTGCCGGGCCAGCGGTGTATCGACCGCGTCATCGTGCGGAATGGTTGGCCAAGATTGTAGAACCGGGAGTTCGCCTGCGAGCCGAGCGGCTCTACCAGCAACTGGATGCGTTGGAGCCGTTGCGGCAGGGAGCGCGACGCGATCTGCTGGTGGAGAGCCGGAAACATCAGGCGGTGAAATTACTGCGTCAGATTCCTTATCTGGGCCCGATTCGTTCCGCCTTGCTGGTGGCGCTGCTGGGGACACCGCATCGTTTTCGCACCAAGCGACAGCTATGGGCCTACAGCGGGTTCGGACTCGAGACTCACGATAGCGGCGAATACCGCTATGTGAGAGGGCAACTGCGACGAAACCGGGAGCGAGTCACCGTGCTGGGCTTGAACGAAAACCATAATCACGATCTGAAAAATATCTTCAAGAGTGCCGCGATATCCGCCAGCACTCGGCCAGGACCGTTCCAGGAGTTTTACGCGGGGCTTCTGGCCAAGGGGAGAAGGCCGGCGATGGCACGCCTCACCCTGGCACGGAAGATCGCATCGATCACCTTGACGATTTGGAAGAAAGGAGTGTGCTTCGACGCCAAAGAATTACATCGGCAAGCGGCTTGAGCGTCTCTGACGTTCCATCCTCCTGAGTGGTGGTCGGTTCGGTTCTTGAGACGCTCGGTTTCGAGGGGAGTATCAGATAGGTGGTCCGACCCTGTGTGCTTCGGCACCGAGTCACCGTTCTCACGCTATGCCTCCTCGGAGAACCAGAAATAGCGATAGGCCATGAGCCTCGGATAGAACCATGGTTGCCACGGAATTGAATCGCTTGCCAAGTTTCAAGAACCGAGGGGCGTTGTCACCACGAGAAAATGAAAGCAAGGGAACGGAAGAGCAAGCCAGAGCAAAATCTCTCGAGCGATCGAGGGGCTATCTGCAAACAGTGGGCTGGATATCGAGACAAAAAAACTTCTCGGCTACCGGCCGAGGGAGAAGCTTTTTTGTTGACATCCCCTCTCCAGAAACTTCTTTAAGGTTTTTCCAACGTAATCTGGAGTCCCAGTTTGGTTGCTTTCTTTCTGAGGAAGTCGATCTGTTGTCGGCGGTATCTGTGCTCGTAGTATTCAGCACCTTTGTCAACGTACCGCTGACCGTACTTCAGCATTCGGTAGACCAATCGGGCGAGCCGGTGGGCCATCGCCGTAATGGCTTTCGGGGCACCGAGCTTGGTGCGCAACCGGCGGTATTGTGCTCCGAGGTAGGTGCGACTGCGCATCAAGGTGAGGGCCGCCATCCGCAACGCTGTGGCGGCGCGATTGACCACACGCCGAGTGCCTCGGGCCAGCACCTTGTCTCCACTGGTGCGGTTGTCCGGACATAATCCCAGCCACGAGGAGAAGTGCGCTTCGGTTTTCCACCGGCTCATATCCAGCCCCACTTCACTGATCAAAGTCTGGGCGACCATCACGTCGATGCCGTCGATCCTGGTTAGGTCTACTCCCGTGATGCGCTGCAGCTCACGGCCGAGCTCGAATCGAGGGGCATTCTTGGCTGGCTTTGTCTTCTTTCTCTCAGGTTCCGCTTGCGATGATTGGCGCGGAATAGTATCCACAAAACTCGCCAGATGCTTCTGCAGTTGCTCATCGCACTCGGCGATCCGTTGCTGATAGGTGTCGTACATCTCCACTTCCTGCTGCAACACAAACAGCAGTTCCGGACGCCAGTTACCCTCCAGGCTTCTCACAACCTCCTCACGACTGGCCTGAATCCGCGGATCACTGAGTTCGGCCAACTTCCGCGGATCGCGTTCTCCGGCTACCATCGCCCGTATGATGGCTTGTCCGGTCAGACCGCTCACATCGCTGATTACGTTAGCCAATTGTACGTTCATTTGCGTCAAGGCTTTCTGCATACGTTGAACGCACGTCGCCGCTCCATGCACATGTTCTCCCCGTTGCCGCCAGTAGGTACGAAGCACACGAATCTCCGAAGGCGGCTGAAACGAGTTGTTCAACAACCCATGGGTGTGCAATTTCAGCAACCACTGGCTCTCCTGCACATCGCTCTTGCGTCCCGGCAGATTCCTGGTGTGCCGCGCATTGACCAGATACACCTCGAAGCCATGGTCTTCGAGAATCTCGTAGATGGGGATCCAGTACACTCCCGTCGACTGCATGGCCACGGTCTTCACTCCGCAGCTCTTTAACCAGTCCGCCAGACGATGCAGGTCCGCGGTGAAACACTCAAACCGGCGCACCGGTTCCGGATCGCAGTCCGGTCGTACGGCAACGTAATGCGCGCCATTGCCCACATCGATCCCCGCCGCATGCGGGTGGACCACCTCCAGACCCGGATCCTCCGATTGCAACCGCCGCGCCCATTCCTTTCTCTCCTTCCGGTTCCGCCACAGCTTCTTGTCTGTCATCATGCCGCTCCTTAGTGAAAGATTGGGATCCGGTTCGGCCCGGTGACGATAGGTTGAGGAATCTCTCCAACGGGGTCAGAGGACCATCAGCATCGACGGTCCTTGCCACCATGCCAGCGATCGCCTGTACCGGAGCCATGCTTTTATCCGGGCACGAAGCACCAGTAGGAAGTCGGCCTTAGCTTGCCGAACCGAATCCACGATTAGATTTTCCGGTTAATGGAAACTCGAGACAAGTTTCTGGCACCAGTGACTGTGCCGTGGCGCGGTCAACTGCTTTTATAGAACCACCTATCTTAAAATTGGACACGGCGTTTCCGCCAGACTAGAGGCGTGCGTCGCACCATTCGTTGGACGGACGCAGGCCTGCGATTCTCACCTTGAGGTAATTGCCCGTCAGCGCTTCTGTCCAATCTTCGCCGGTTCGCGCCAGCGTGAGCGCTCGGAGGGTGCGCCCAGACTGAGCGGCGCGAAACGCGGAGGCCTTTTTCTCGCCGAGTGAACGCAGAAACCGGGCGCGCTCGCGGATAACTCCGGGCGCGACGTATTCGCGCTGGGGAAGCGCTGCTGCGGCGGTGCCGGGCCGCACTGAAAACGAAAAAACGTGCAGGTAAGTTAGCGGGAGGCGCTCGATGAAATCGGACGTTAGCTGGAATTCTTCTTCGGTTTCGCCGGGGAAGCCAACGATCACGTCGGCACCTATCGCAGCGCCGGGAGAATGGCGGCGAATTAGGTGAATCCGTTCGGCGTAATGCTCGGAGCGATACCAGCGGTGCATCGCGCGCAAAATCCGGTTGGAGCCAGACTGCAGCGGGACGTGAAAATGCGGGGCAATGCGTTCCGCCGACGCGACTAACTCGACGAGCTCCTCGGTGACGTCCTGCGGCTCGATGGAGCTGAATCGCAGCTGTTCCAGAGTTGTTTCGTCCAGAATCCGGCGCACCGTGTTGATGAGTTCAGTGCGCGGTGCGAGGTCCCGGCCATAGCTGCCGAGATTGATTCCGCTGAGGACGACTTCCTTCGCGCCCGCATCGACAAGGTTTCGGACTTCGGCGATGACCGCGTCCGGAGGCAGACTCCGGCTTTTGCCGCGCACGAAGGGAATCACGCAATAGGAGCAGCGGTTGTTGCAGCCATCCTGAATTTTGAGGATGGGCCTCGTGCGCCCGCTCTCTGCGAATTCCGCAGGCGCGATCTGTACCGCGGTCTGCTCGAAAATATCGCCAGTAAGAATCTTGGCCGGGCCGCGCGCGAGCGACATAGGCTCGCGGTCGATTTCCGCGAGGGGGAAGAAATCCTCCGAGGAATCCGGCGGCCGAATTCTCGGGCTCGATGCCGCCTGCGAATCGAGCGAAGCGCAGACCAGGCGCGCGATTTCCGTCTGATGCGAATTGCCGACGACGAAATCAACGCCCTCAAGCCGCGCAATTTCCTCCGGTGCGCGCTGAGCATAGCAACCCGTGACAACCACTCGCGCGCCGGGATTCGCGCGATGAATCTTGCGCACCGCTTCCCGCGCCTGGGCATCTGCAGCCGCGGTCACGGTACAAGTATTCAGCACTACGACATCGGCGCACGCATGCTCGTCAACGAGCGCAAGCCCGCTCGCGAGGAAATCGCGGCGCAAAGCGGCAGCATCCGCGTCTGTGGCGCGGCAGCCAAAATTTTCAATCGAAAATGTGGTCATGGGACCAAGTGAACAATCCGCGAGAGATAGCCCAGGAATTATAGCAGCGTACGTTCGCTTTGATTCAATCGCCGCCACCCTCCGATGCCAGCGTCTACAGATACTTACTTATTGATTCACTCTGTTTCACCGTGATATACCCCGCAGCACCACAGGGGTGGGTTACAGCTGGACACAAAACTCGATAGTGGGGCGAACGGAGGAATTCCGCAGGAGGACTAAACCGTTTGACCTTCAGAGCGTCTTGAAACGTCTCCGCAGCCTGAAGACAGCGATTAGTTCCTGCGTTTCTTGATTGGCAATCCTTCGAAGAGTTGACAGCACCAGCAGCGACTTCTCCTTTGGTCCTTAGCCATAGCGAATGGAGTAGAAGTTTCTCTTCTGCGGTCGCTGCAGGCTATCGCGGGCCAAATTCGAGACTTAAAGATTCTCAAGGAGACTACATGCGAAGAATTGCCAGATTATCGCCGCTGTCAGTGGTTGCATTTGCGTTCGCGCTGGCGTTGCCGCAATTCGCCTTTGCGCAGCGCCTAAGACCTATTCCACACCCGATCGGCATCATGCAGCACCCTAACGGTGAGGCTCAGGCGACAGCGCAAGCCGAAGCTAGCCCGGAGGCACGGGCCGAGGCAAAATCCGCCACCTCGTCAAAGACCCCCGCATCGCCCTGGACGCCCCTTACCAATCAGCCAAATTTCTTGATTAACGGCGCTTCCAACCCGATTCTCCTCACCGACGGCAGCATTCTCGTCCAAGACACCGCTTTCCCCGATTGGTGGAAACTGACGCCGGACAAATCCGGCAGTTACGTGAATGGCACCTGGACCCAGGTGGCCTCTTTGCCCGCCACCTATAGCCCGCTCTATCACTCTTCAGCTGTGCTTCCGGATGGCCGGCTAATCATCGAGGGGGGTGAATATCTGCTGAGTGCTGACCAGACGGCGCTCGTTCCCAGCTGGACGGCGCAAGGCTCGATTTACGATCCCATCGCCAATACATGGACGCCGGTTGCGCCTCCTGCGTTTTTCGGCGGTTTTGGGCCGTTTCCACAAACGATTGGCGATGCACAGAGCGTGATTCTTCCCAACGGCACCTACATGCAGGCCGATTGCTGCACCGTCGACGAAGCGTTGCTGGATGCCAAAACCCTCACGTGGACACCGACCGGCAGCAATAAATTCGACATTAACGACGAAGAAGGCTGGAACCTGCTTCCCAACGGCAAAGTACTCACCGTCGATGCTTATGTGTTTGCTTACGACCCTACAGGCACCAACTCGGAAATCTACACTCCCAAGACCGGCTCATGGTCCAGCGCAGGGAGCACGATCGTGCAACTTTGGGATTCTGCGGCAGCATGCGGAGGATTACCAAATTCCACCTCCGAGGTGGGACCTGCGGTTCTGCGGCCTGACGGCACCGTGTTCTATATGGGTTCGGATACATGCCAGATTTCTGCCGGACCGCCGCCAGTCTACGCATCGGGCCACACGGCAATCTATAACTCGTACACGGGGACTTGGACCCCCGGCCCCGATTTCCCGGGTGGGAACAACATCGCCGACGGTCCTGCGGCCCTCGAACCCAACGGCAAGGTTCTCAGTTTCGCGAGCCCGGGCTTTGGGGCCGCGCCTGCAGCTTTCTTCGAATGGGATGGTCGTAAGCTGAACCCGGTTCCCGGTACGCCGAACACTCCGACGGACACTTCGTATTTCGGGAACATGCTGGTGTTGCCGACCGGGCAAATCCTGTTCACGGATTTCTCGGACGACGTAGAAATTTACACACCGACGCCCGGATACCCGAGAAATGCGCAGCCGGTCCTGCTTTTCACTCAGATTTTCTTGAAGCGTGGCCAGTCATATCAGGCCTTCGGCATCGGGTTCAACGGAGTATCGCAGGGAGCGGCTTACGGAGATGACGTCCAGGGCGCGACCAATTACCCCCTGGTGCGCCTCACAAACCTGATCAATGGGCACGTGCAATATACCCGCACGCACGACCACAGCAGCATGGCCGTTGCGTCGCCTCAAATCGTGTCCACTCACTTCGACGTTTCCGCCAGCCAGGAGCCCTGCATCTGCAAGCTCGAGGTGGTGGCGAACGGAATCGCGTCGAATCCGGTGTTCGTGTTCGTACAGTAGCTGGATTACGGCGTAGCTTCAGTTTTGTTTTGCGAATGTGGATGGGCCACGGCGACTCGACTTCGCTGTGGCCCATTCGCAGGCGTTCTCCCCAGGAAGCGCGTGCAAAGGCCCCTCAAATTACGAATCGCGTGGCAGATTTGTGTCTGGAGATGCAGGCGATCAGTTGGGGGCGCGGCGCTGATAGCACAGCAGAATCAAATCGGCGCGGCGTCGGACGCCGAATTTTGCGAGCAGGTTCGAAACGTGGAATTTCACGGTACGCTCGGAAATATGCAGGCGGTCAGCTACTTCCTTGTTCGCCAGATTCTCGAGCAAGCCATTCAGCACTTCCTGTTCTCGACGGCTCAGCTCGGCGGGTGAATCGCTGCGCAGGCGCCGCCCTTGTGTAGTGCTCAGGATCGAGTCGACGAATCGCGAGAGCACCGTGCGCGGCACCCAAAAGCCTCCAGCCGCCACGAGCGGCAATGCGCGGGGAAGTTGCTCGCGAGCCTCCGCATAGTTCAGGATTCCTTTCACTCCCTGGCGCAGCAGACTGTACGCGTCGGCTTCCTTCAGTTTATCGCCAACGACCAGCAGCCGCGCGCCCGCATGCTTGTCGAGAATATTTCCGAGCAACGCTCCGGTAGCCTGCCGAGCCGCATGCGAATCGATCACGTAGATGCTGGCCTTGGGAACTTCGAGATTGCGCAGATCGGGAGCCAGCATTGAGTCCAGCTGCCGCGAAACCATCTGGAAGCCCGACTCCGAAAGTAGGCGGTTGAATTCGTCGAGCACCATCGGGTGCGGAGAGAGCAAACAGACTCTCAGATGCGGTTTGGAGGAGTTTTTGGCCATCGTAGTTTGGAGATTTAAGGCTAACGAAATTGTTCCAGCGGGGCAAGGAAGTCGAGGCGGACGTTTCCCATCAGGTACGGGGGGTGCACAATAGGGCGAATCGAAGGAGAAGCATGCGGATCGGCGAAATCGCTGCTGGTGCGGTGGAACTGAGGGAAGTAAAGGAGTTAGTCGGCCGGTGCTGAGGAACGATCCTCGGCGTTGAGCGGACCAGACTCTTCGTCAATTTTTCGCTGCAGACGCTTCGCTGGCAGGCCGGCTTGACGAACTTTATACAGAAGGGCGCGATAGCTGATTTTGAGCACTTCGGCAGATTTTCTGCGGTTCCAGTGGTTCTCCTGCAGGACTTTCAAGATCAGGTCGCGCTCCATCCGGCGCGTCACTTGTTGCGCGAGACGCTTGAGCGGGATCTTGCCGTCCTCGGAGAGTTCGTAAGAAAAGCTGAACGGCTTTTTCTCTTCTTCCGGACGCTCGAGATGAAACGCCTCTTCCGAGCCGAGAATCACGTAACGCTGCATGCAGTTTTCGAGTTCGCGAACGTTGCCGGGCCAGGTGCGCTGTTGCAGGAGTTGCAACACTTCGCGCGACACCGGGTGCGCGTCACGTTCGTAGCGGCGATTGAATTGTTGACGCAAATACTCGACCAGATAAGGAATATCGTCGCGGCGATCCCTCAGCGGTGGAAGCGTGATGCTGATCACGTTGATGCGATAAAAAAGGTCGGCGCGGAAACCGCCCGATTCGATTTCCTGCTGCAGCTTTCGATTGGTCGCGCAGATCACGCGCGCGTCCACGCGCTTTTCTTCGTGGTCGCCAATGCTGGTGAAATGGCCGTCTTGCAGGACGTGCAGCAGCTTTGCCTGCAGGCTCCCGTCGAGCTCGGCGATTTCGTCGAGGAAAAGCGTTCCGCCTTGCGCGAGTTCCACACGGCCGGGTTTGGAGGCGTGCGCGCCGGTGAAAGCGCCTTTTTGGAATCCGAAGAGTTCGCTTTCGAGGAGCGTGCCGGGAATTGCCGGGCAGTTCACCTTCACGAACGGGCCATCCCGCCAGGGAGATCGTTCGTGAATGAAACGCGCCAGCACTTCCTTGCCAGTGCCGCTCTCACCCAGTACCAGAACCGGGACGTTCAAGCCCGCCGCTCGCGACACCTTCTGCCGCACAGCCTGCATGGTCGCCGAAGGCCCAAAATAAACATGTTCAGGAGGTAGTTCTAGAGGATGAGCAACTGAGTTCAGTCTTGCTTCCGCCGCAGACGCCATCGAGTTGAAAGCCGCCCCGCGCCAGAATTGGCGCTGCCACACGGAATGCAAATAAGACGCCAAACGTCGCAAGGGCTCGAAGCCGGTTGGCAGGTAGGTTTTGTTTCAGTTGCTTACGGTGGTGATGGACGACCGCTATTCGAAACAAGACGAACATCGAATCCCGTCTTGGCGCGAATTCCAGGCGAAACGTCGGCGAGAAAAGAAAGTAGTTATCTCTTTCGGGAAGTCGCTTTCCCTCGGGACAGGCGTAGATACATCAGCAACAAGGGTTTAGGCGTCCCATTACGGCGCAATCCGCGCTATCTCTGTGGAAAAATCAGGGCCTCAAGCATGTCCGCGCGCGCTTTTTGGTCGGACGCAAACAGCTTCAGGAGGTCCGTCACAGAAATCATGCCCTGATAACCCTTCTCGTGATCCAGAACCACTAGATGGTAGATACCGTTCTGTTCCATCAGGCGGAGGCAATCCTCGAGCGATGTGTCTGGAGTTGCGGTTACCAGTTCACGCGTCATGATCTCGGTGACTCGCATCCAGGCGGGGCATTTATTTTCGGCGGCGACTTTGTCGGAAACGTCGCTCTGCGAGACAACACCTTGCAGCACTCCGTGTTTGTCGCAGACGCCGACAGCACGCACTTCGCGCTGGCGCAGGTAGCGAGCTGCGTCATGAACCGTCATGTCTTCTGGTATCGAGTAGATTTCCCGGCGGGATGAAATCAGGTCCGCGATTCTCATCGGACCCTCCTAGGCTAAATTTATATTCATGCTAGGCCCAGTTCGGCGAGAAGGCAATGGAATTTCGGGCGGTCTGTGGCTGGAGGGCCTGTGGGCGAGAAATGGGAAGTGCCGTGACTATGAGTCAGGCGACGAGCGCCACAGCTCCTGTTTGCGAGTGAATGACCGAGTCAACGACCGAGTAAATGACCGAGTGAATGACGGCGAACGACACGGCTGCCGACGCTACGCGCGGGCGCCATCGCCTCGAATGATGTCGTAGCGTTCGATCACTGCTGCTACTCCGATCGATTCGTGGTCATCGTCGGTCTGTTTATCCACGCGGACCACGCGTCCGTGGGCGCGGACGAATACTTCCGATCCTCGCGTGATTTCGGCCGGTAACGTGAGCGTAAAATCGACCTCAGTTCCGGGAGAGAGTTCTTTTTGCATGATGAAGTAGACGCCGCGCGTGGAAATATCTCGAGTCTGGCCGTCGTGAGTTCCAGGCTCTCGCGTGATCGGCAGGCGAACATTTACCGGCAGAGACAAATCGTACCGGCGGGCCAAGCGACGCTCCGTCATTCCCGCTGCTCCTCCAGGACTGGATTAGAAGTAGTACACCACCCCATCACAAACCGTAGCAATCGCCCTTCCAAAAAACTTCACCTGATTGGGATGCGCTCGCAACGTGGCTATTGAATTTCTAGCTGGCACGCGCAACGCAGCCAAATTTTGCCTGTCTATCAAGCTCTTTGGAAACAGCGATTAAGGATTCCTCGAAACCACGGGTAAGCACGGGCCGTTTAAGCGCGTAGGGAACATGACCCATTTCGGTGGGCAATACTAGACCAAGCGGGAGACGTTGTGTAGTGATATTTCTCGAGAGATGCTCTTCGTATGCAACTTTTTTCAGGGCCCAGGACGCAGGGAACGGCCTATATCTCGCTAGTACTACCCATACTTTTGGGCATTAACGCGAGCGGGAAGTAACGCATTTTATTTCCGTGGAGCCCTCGCAAGAATTCTCTTCGGTTCGATCCGGTGCGCTTACGAACCACGCACCGGCGATGGTTCTTTTGCTGCAGCTTCGGTAGCAGTTGCTGCTTTCAACGCCGCTTCCTTCGCGGCTCTCGCGGCTGCATTGCGCGAACCGCGGCCCGAATCCAGATTGAACTGCCGCATTTTGTACAGCAACGCTTTATAACTTATACCCAGCATTTTCGCAGCATCCTTGCGGCACCAATTCGTTTTGTCCAGCGCGTCGGCAATCGCTTCCATCTCGGCTTCGTCTTTCAAACCCCGCACCAGCGCCTTTAGGCCCTGTTCTTTTGGCGCAACCGGTTCTTCACGCGGCGCGGTCCGATGTTGTTGCCCCGTCATCTCGACGAGCTCGCGGAAGCTGCCTTCATCGTCCTCGAGAATCACATAGCGCTTCACGAAATTCTCCAGCTCACGCAAATTTCCGGGCCAGGAATAGCGCAGCGCCGCTTCCAGCAAATGTTTCGAAGGCTCCATTGCCGGCTTCTGATATTTCTCCGCATACTTCACGAGGAAGTGTCGGAACAGCAGCGGAATTTCCGACGTCCGCTCGCGCAGTGGCGGAATGTGAATCGAAAGCACGTTCAACCGGTAGTACAAATCCTCGCGGAATCGCCCGGTCCGCATGGCTTCCTTCACGTCCATATTCGTTGCGGCCAGCACGCGTACATCCACGTTTACCACCGACCGCGCTCCAAGCCGCGAATACTGGCCATCCTGCAGCACGTGCAGCAGCTTCGCCTGCAGATGCGGACTCATCTCCGCAATCTCATCAAGGAAAATCGTGCCTTTATTCGCCAGCTCGAATTTTCCCGGTTTCGACCGCACCGCGCCTGTGAACGCTCCCTGGTCGTATCCGAATAATTCCGATTCGAGCAGTTCGCCCGGCAGCGCTGCGCAGTTCACCTTGATAAACGGCAATTGCCGCCGCATCGAGCGCAGGTGAATCATTCGCGCCACCACCTCTTTTCCCACGCCGCTCTCGCCGCTGATGAACACCGGCACGTCCACCGGCGCAATCTGCAAAATCTGCTGTCTGATTTTCAGCATCTGCGGGCTGGAGGCCAGGAACGAAAGGTCTTCGGTCAGCTGTTCGCAATATTCCCGGAGCGCCTGGTTCTCCGAACGCAGCTGCTGCTTCTGCCGCACCTTTAGAAACGCTGCATCCAGCTCCGGCTTCTCGAAAGGTTTCGTCAGGTAGTCGAGCGCGCCCAGCCGGATCGCTTCCACCACCGTCGTCACTTCGTTCGAGCATGAAAGCATGATGACGTTCAGCGACCGGTCCAATTGCATCAGCTGCCGCAATGTCTCGAGCCCGTCAATTTCCGGCATCAGCACATCGAGAATCACGAAATCGGGGCGTTCGCCCCCACCGATTTTCTGCAACGCCTCTTTGCCGCTCGGCACCGCTTCCACAGCGAAACCGTCCACCTCAAGCAGCGTTTGCAGATACTTCCGTATGCTTGGTTCGTCGTCTACCACCAGAATTTTTTCTTTGTCGGCCATTATTTGTCCTGATTTTCCCTGGGGGAGCATTGTCGCTCCAACAATTGATTTCGTCTACTCCGTAATCATCGGCAATAAGAATGAAAATGTGCTTCCGCGTCCCACTTCGCTATTCACCCACACTTTCCCGCGATGGGCCTGGATCAATCTCTTCGTAATCGCCAATCCGAGTCCCATTCCCGACGACGACGGATCGACCCGAACGAATTCCTCAAAAATTTCCTGGTGATATTCCGCGGCAATTCCCGCTCCGCTGTCGCTCACCGAAATCAACATGCTGTTCGAACGCGCGCCTGTTCCGCGCCGCCGCTCCGTCGAAGGAGGTGCATCAGAAATCCGCCGCTCCCAGAAATGCTGTTCCGCTCGCAATGTCACCAGCCCGCCCGCTTGGGTATGTTTCAGCGCGTTATCGAGCAGGTTGGCCATGCACTGCTGCACCTTCTGGTAATCGAATTTGAAGTGCGGCATCTCGGGAGACATTTTGATCTCCAGATGAACTTCGGCCCGCTTGAATGCGTCCTGCCACCGGCAGGTCAGGTCCGTCACGCAATCCCGCATGTCGTTCTCGCGCAGTTGCAATACCAGCTTGCCGCTCTCGAGCGCCGAGTAATTCAAGAACATCGAAACCAGCCGCACCAGTCGGTCGCAACTCTCTTTCGAATCCTGCACGATCTCGCGCTGGCGGTCGCTCAATTTTCCCAGCGATCCCGAAAGCAGCAAATCGTAATAACCCTTCATCACAGCTAGAGGAGTCTTCAGCTCGTGCGCGGCCGACGCCAGAAACACCGTCTTCTGCCGGTTCGCTTCCTGCAGCCGCAGATATGCCGCGAGAAGATTTCGATACGTGATCTCGCGCTCCTGCATCAGTTCCTGCACCGTCTGCCGCATCGCCGCTTCATCTGCGGGCGCATCGGCCGATGCCGGCTCGATATAGATAACGAGCCAATCGGGCTCCGGCAGCCAGCGAACGCGGGCGCGTCCCTTGCCCTGCGCCTGTGCAAATGGCAGGCTCACCTCCTGCTCTCCGGCTTGCAGTTGGGTAAGGACACTCTTGCCGTCCGTGTTTAGAAACTCCGTAAAGATATTCAGGTCCGAGGTCGTGTCCAGGCCACGCGTGTTCAACATGTCCTGCGCATGGAGATTGGTGAACAGGATCCGCCCGCCGCGATTCGCCACCAGCAGCGGCCGGTCAAACGCGTCCAGCAGGCTCGAAACCAGGCTTAGAACCGCAGGCCCGTTCGCAGGCTGCTCCATCGCCACGTTATTGGACACATTGGACAGAAGGCGATCTCCTAGGCCGTTCCCAAATCAGGCTCGAAGACACCACTCTTTCGCTTGAGCTGCGATGAGAGAGGGGGGCTTCAACGCTCGAGGGAATGATGCTCGCAAAGGGGAAAAAAAGAGTCAATGGTAAATGCGTTCTACTTTGCACAAATGAGGAAGCCAGCGGGCAAAAAACAACAATTATGACCGCCAGTCATGTTACTGTCGGTTTATTGACTCACTGCATCCTATTGAAACTAAAGGCTAACGAGATTTGTCCCTCTGTTCCAGAGTGTTGCACTCAAATTGCGAGCTAGTGCAGTACTAAAACCGGGGTACCGAGTGAATGTCCGTTAAAGAGACCGCGACCCACCACCATATTGGTATTGTGCAATCTTACGAAGAGCGTCGGCGATTCCAAAGGCTCCGCCTTCAGGTCCCGATGTTCATTCGCGGGAAAGACACCTACGGCGAGCAGTTCCTCGAGCTCGCTAAAAGTCTTGATATCAGTGCGATAGGTGCGTTCATTACGAGCCCTCGCCCTCTTGCCATCAATGAAACGATTACTCTTACCATCCCGGCGCCTTCCATAACCTCATCCGGGCTCGTTCCAGCGGGCATGCCGCCCATTCAGGCTAAGGTTAAGCGTTGCCAGGAAGCTGGCGACGTCCAGTTGATCGGCGTCGAGTTCCTTAAACCGATTGGCTGAAGTCCTTCCTTCCTGTTCCCTCCGAAATTGAAAAAAGATGTAGCGGAATCGTCGAAAAGGCGAATCATTTTCTCACTCGAATCCTGTGCCCGCTTTGAAACACCCCCAACTCACCGCCATAAAGCCACAACTATCGTTGTAAGAGTAGCTTACAGCTTTTTCCTCCACTCATTTCCGGCTTTCAATTGGGCTGTTCCTTGCTATAGTATCCGTGCCCCGCAGGGTTCCCTGATAACTTCAGGGGAAAATAGAACTCTATTCGGAACCTATTGATGCCTTTGCCCGGCGAAGCTTCCCAGCCGCAGCCGTCGCCCGAAGACTCGTTCCTGGATCTCTTGATTGAGACCCTCGAGGGTCTGGATGTCTCGGTGCGCGGCCAATTCCTGCGCCAATACTTCCGCACGATCGCGCAAATTGATCTCAGCGAATCCCAAAGCAACGAATATTGGCAGCGGATTCTCACGCGCCGCCGCGAACTAACTGAAAGCCTCGGGCGCCCCGTTTCTCTGAAAACCGCCATGGTGGACGTGCTCGCCACCACGAATTTTTTTCGCGTCCCGATTTTGATGGAGTACGAGGAATTCAAGAAACTTCAGGTCAACGCCGCCACCGACGCTCTCACCGGCCTCTACAACCGACGCCTCTTCGATGAGTACAGCGAAAAAGAACTCAATCGCGCCAAACGCTATAACCAGCAGCTCGCTTTTGTGATTCTTGATGTGCACAAATTAAAGGAAGTGAACGATCGTCGCGGGCATCTGCAGGGCGACCAGATTCTGCAGCTCGCCGCCACCACGCTCAGAAAAACAATGCGCGCCTCCGATTTCGCGTTTCGTATCGGCGGCGATGAATTCGCCCTGCTGCTTCCGGAAACCGATCCGGAGCAGGCCAATACGCTCTGTCGCCGTATCCGCGCACAATACGAAAACGATATTCGCGAGATGAAGCTCGATGTCGGCGTAACGCTGGATTTTGGAATCGCGGTTCATCCCCACGACGGCGACTCCAAGCGCACTCTTCTCGGTCTGGCGGATAAGCGGCTGTATGAATTAAAAAATGCGGCCCCAGATTCGGGACCAACCCCGTTCTCACGGCGCGGACGCCCGCTCGAAACATTTCCGCCTCGCGATCGCGAGGAAACGAAGGAGACGAAGGAAACGAAGGAAACGAGCCGCGAGCCCGCTCCTCGCGAGGCTCCCCCGAAGGATGCGGCGCGCGAAGAGCCTGCTTCGCGTGAGGCGCCGCCGCGTGAAATTCCTCCCGTCGAGCGCAAGCCGTTCGTGCGGTCCTCGCCTCCGTCCCCATTTCCCGGTGCTCAGCAACCGTCGCGCCCCGCGCCGCCCGTAGAACATCGCAGGTTTGAACGCGTCTCCTTGGCGGGCACAAAAGCCTACGCGGTTCTCGCGGAAGCGGCTCAGCGTCACGCGGCCGTCGTAGATCTCAGCTATGGTGGAGTTGCGCTGCTAGTCGAAAAGCCTGAAGACCTTCCTACACAATTCGATGCTATCCTGCACGTTCCAATCCTGCCGCCGGTGCGCGTCGTTCTGCACAAGACCTACACCCAACGCGCCGAAGGCGGCCGGTCCCGCGTCGGCTGCTCCTTCGTCTCGTAGCCCCGCATTCACAGTTTGTAATCGCTCAACGAGAGCAGAACGAACGCAGACCCAGCAGCAAATTATCGCGAGACTGCCATTCCGTAACGCCGGCGTCCCGCCGGCTCTTTTTGACTTCAGACCGGCGGGAATGAGTAAACTGCCTCCATCAAAATTAATGCACGCGATCGTTTCCGCCGTCCGTCCCGTCCGTATCTTCCAACTCGTGCTCAGCCTCAAGCCATTCATCCAAGGTATATCCGCCCGTCACCGCGCCATGTTCGTGGTGAATCTCGCAAGCGCGGTGCTGAATGTCTTCCAAAGTGGGCGGGTGATGATGCGCATGGCCGTCGGACTTTTCATCGGAAAGCACCACTGCATTATTAAAATTATGAATTTGAGCAAACGTATTCATAAGAGCCTCTTTCTCAGGCAATTTCCTTCTTTTCTTCTCCTTTTGCCTGTCAATATATTAGACGTACCGGCGAGTTCTCTGGTTGCTGTTTGCGCGGAAGGGCGACCCGTCGTCTTGGCCTTTGTGATAGCCTAAAAAACGAAAGCGGCCCGGCCAGCTGAATAGAGAAGGTCAAGTTGGCAGGTAAGATTCCCACTGTGCTTTGGCGGAATCGCGTATGGCGCTCACTACTCGAAGACAGTTCGTCCAGCGAACGGCCTTCGCCGCCGCGGCGCTTTACGGGCAACCGATCAAAGCGCTAGCTGAAGCGCGGCGCATCCTCGAAACACGCGAACAAAACGCATCTCCGCCAGATGCTGCGGCAATCCGTCAATTTGCTTCTGAGATCACCGGCAGAGTAATCACCTCGGGCGCGCCCGATTATGAATCGGCGCGCCTAATCTTCAACCGCGCCTTCGACGAGCGCCCCGCTCTGATCGTGCGCTGTGCCAGCGCCTTTGACGTCGCGCGATCACTCGAATTTACCCAGAGCCGGAATTTGCCTCTGGCGGTGCGTGGCGGCGGTCATAACCGAGCCGGATTCAGCGTGTGCGATGGCGGGGTGGTGGTCGACCTCTCCGGGATGAACCACGTCGAAGTCGACGCAGACAAGCGCGTGGCCCGTGCACAGGCTGGCGCACTGGTGCGCGATCTGGATCAAGCGACGCAGCGATTCGGCCTGGCTACCACTTCGGGCGGTTGTCCCACCGTAGGAATTGCCGGCCTCACGCTTGGTGGAGGAGAAGGGCAGTTGATGTCGAAGTACGGCGCTGCATGCGACAACCTGATATCGGCGCAACTTGTGACAGTGGATGGGAGGCAACTCGATGTCAGCCAGAATTCCAATCCAGATCTTTTTTTGGGCCATTCGCGGCGGAGGTGGAAATTTCGGCGTGGTAACCTTCCTCGAGTACCGGCTTCACCCGGTAACGGACGTTCTGGCGGGAACGCTGATGTACTCGGCCGGCCGAACTCCAGAGCTCTTGCACATCTTTGTGAAGCTCGTCGCGACGGTGCCGGATGAATCGAGCGTCCTGTGCGGAGTCCTACCGTCAGGACAGGGGGCGCGGTTCCAGTTGCAATTCTTCTATTGCGGCGATCCGAACCGGGGCAATGAACTGCAGGCCATCACCTTCACTCAGGTAATCGGCGAGGGGAACGCAGTCACCTGGAAGAATGCGGAGGGCAACACGCTATCGTCAGAAACCGTCGCCCAGAATATCGTCGGCGCCGCGTTCCGCTGATTTTGAAAATCGCGCCTTATGCCGTATAATTGGGGTTTCCCCGCTGGCCTAGCGACGTGACTATGCTGCTCCGAGATGTTGTCACGCAGACCGGCCAGCCGATAGGAGCCTTTCAATGAAAGAAGGAATTCACCCCGATTATCATGCCGTCACGGTCCACTGCGCCTGCGGAAGCACGTTTCAAACCCGCTCCACCAGCAAAGGCGAACTGATCCGCGTCGAAATCTGCTCGCAATGCCACCCATTCTTCACCGGCAAGCAGAAGCTGATTGACACAGCCGGCCGCGTCGAGCGCTTCCAGAAGAAATACGCCGACAAAGCCGCCGCCACCGCCGCCGCAAAGAAAAAGTAGCCGCGCACAGTCCGCGCATTTCTTTCCGACAGTAGGGCACGGCATGCCGTGCCCGGCAAACGACCTTGCCGCGCTCAGGCCCTCGTCACGGTTCAGTGGCACAGGCACTCTTGCTTGTCCTGAGGGACGAAGGGCCTGTGCGCTTTTCGTGAGGGCGCCTCGCAGCAAACCTCGGCACTCTCACCCTGTCGCTAAGCTCAGCACCATGGGCCCTCGATTCCGCTGTCCGCCCTCATTTGGAATCTGAAATTTTAAATTTCAAATCGCATTTTCTTATTCACGCCAGGACCAACAAGCCCCTCAAAAATCCGCCTCACCAGCTCCACCGTCTGAAACGCGCTTATCGCCAGAATATTTTCATGTTCCTTCTCCAACGGCATGCGATCGATCGCCGCCCGCAATTCATCCCGATGCCTTCGATCCACATCCGCATGCTGAAAATACGTTCGAAACGCCTTGCGCGGAAGCCCCGTTCTCTGAATCACCTCTTCCAGCTTCTCCGCCAGCGGAGGCTCGCCCTCGAGCACTTCCAAATAACCCAGCAGCGCGATCGGATGAACATTCAGAATCCAGTAATACTGCGCCCCAATCAGCGCCGCCATCGTAGGGGAGGGAATTCGCCGCATCGCCGATTCGCGCGACACTCCCAGCACGCCCAGATCGTCGAGCACACCTTCATCGTGATGCCGCTCCTCCGGGATATGCCGCGCGCAATACTCCGCCACACACACCGCCACAGGATCCCTGTCGCGACGCGCGTTCGCCGCCGCGAGCGCCGTCTCGAGCAGCGGCACCGTCGTCCGCCCCACGCAGTAGGTTGTATAGAGGAACTCGGGAAAAATCTCAGGCATGCGCGGGTGCGCCCAGAAAGCCTCAATCGCGCGGTGCATGCCGGGAGCTACCAGCTCGATTTTCGCGCGCAGGGGCGCGCTTTGGCTCATCACTTCCACCCGCAGATTTCTACAGGATCAACGATGTATTTCTCTGGATGAAGTCGTCCCCGAGTTGAGCCTTCACGTCCACCAACGCATCCACCTCGGTAGGATCAAGATTGTTGATGAGATTTTCATCGGAGGGCGACAGCCTGCTGGGCGTAGGCAAAATATTGGCCGCTTGCAACTTCTGCACGTTCGTCATCGCGCTGACTCCTTCAAATTTATTAAATCTGGTTACTTAGACGGTCGGTTAGACCGGGCCACACACGGCAGCCGGTTGGAGCACGAGCCTTGTATCACACTTGCTCCGCCATTCAAAAATACTTTCTCTAAGATCGCACAGGGTTGGGTGTGCCAGGTGAATCCACGAAGAGGTTTCGCCCACCTGTGGTGAGAACTTCCGCGGGGTGCACAGGAAATTCTGCGTCACTTGTGTGCGACGGAGGCGGGAATTACAGACCACGTTACTTTCGATAACGCGCCACGTTTTCCACTACTTTCTTGCGGTAAACATTCTGGGTCACGTCGATATTCACGTGACCCAGAATGTCCCGTACATCATCCGCCCTTGTGCCTTCGCGCAGCGTAGGCCTGGAATACACCGCGCGTTAGCCCCGAAAATGCCCGTTAACGCTGGAATCGGCCGAGTCCGAATCTCTGCAGAGAGTGATTGCAAGCATTCGCGGGTAAAAGCGATTGCGGGTGTGTACGTGCGAAATCCGCCATCGAGGCCCCTATGCGTCCGTCTGTGGGGGTCAAAAGATAAGCGTGAATGTCGCCCGCATGGGGCCCGGTTTGCACCGTTGCCATGCCCGAGATTTGTCCGCGCTCATTCACATTGCTAGCCGAGATTATGTAGAGATTGGAATCCGCGGCAATTAGCGTATTAAGGTCGGTCATCACACCATCCTGCCAGATGAAGCCGCGGGACCAGTTGAAATTGGAGTCAAAGTTGTTTCCCACCACTTGGCCCCGGTTGTTGATGCCGGTGGCAAATGCGGCAAAATCTCCCGGCAGAACGCCGATATTTGTGACTGCGCCATTTGCGCCGTTCTGCCAAACCGCGGCATAGAAGGTTGTGCCGTCAGCACTGCCGACTTGCCCGGCGATTTGGCCGCGGTTGCTAATGACGTAGGCGAAATTGGAACCTGTACCTCCGAGATCCTGGAGCACGAAGACAGTGTTGTCTTTCCACATTACGGCGTGCGTCGCCGTCGTGCAGTTTCCCGAGTAGCCTACGGCTTGGCCTAGATCGTTAATCCCGAATGCGAAACCGTCTACATCGTTACCCACCAGAGGAAGGGCTTGGGCTTTGCCGTTTTCCCACAACGCCGACAACGCAATCCGATTGTTGGTTGTGCCGGCCGGGCATGTGGTGTCCAGGGGACCGTTTTCGGCAAATCCGACGGCTTCTCCGCGGTTATTGATGGCGCTGGCCTGCCCATTATGTCCGCCGAGCGTCGGAAGGGCGCTCATGTGGCCGTTTCGCCAAAGAAACGGAACGCACGTGAGGTGTGTGCCGAAGCCGCAAATGTCTTCGCCGTTCGGATCTGGATCAGCTGTTTCGGACTGACCAACGGCTTCCCCGCGGTCATTGATACCGCCCCAGTTAATCCAACTGTTGCCGTCGGGTTTTCCAAGCGTGCCCAGGTCGATATTGAATCCGTAGATGCTTATCACCGCGCGGCCCCTTGCAACTGACGTAAACAAATTATTCTCGGGAGGGTTCACGGTCCCATCCATGTTCTCCGCCCAGCCCTGACTATTGAGCCCCATGGCCATGCTGAAGTTGTCTTTGCTGTTGTTAATGCCCAAATCGGTAATTTTGTAGCCCTGCTGAGCGAACGCATTACTGAAGCAACCCACAACAACCATCGCAACCCACGGCATACAGAAATTCCGCAACCGCCCTAGTGCGCTCATATCTTCTCCTTTTGGTCCGAGTAAAGTTTCCGTGCCGAGATGATTGCGAGTTACGTCAGGTGACACTCGGCGCTCCGGCAGTTGGGGTGCAATTGCGAGCAGAATGAACTCGCAACTTCACGAACTCCTGCCGAGTGAGAACTGGGGGAGCATCCGGTGTTCCACGCTCACGGTGATTACGTGAGATAACGAGCCCAACACTTCAGAGTTTGCAAACGAGTGGCGGAGTAACAAAATTCTGGGACGATGCCAAAACGCCTGGAGCGACTGTTTCTCCAACTTTTCACACACACTATGGTTAGAAGTTACGAAATTCGATAGCACCGGGCGGCCAGGAGTCAGGCAGATCAGTTCGATTGACTTTTTGAATCGTTAACATACATACTTGTCGGTATGTATAGATGGGCGCGAGAGGAAGCGAAGGGAAAGAAGCGAGGGTGAGGAAACGCCCGTGAAACGACGATCGCGTGATCCGGGCCGTACACGGGAACGCTTGCTGCAAGCCGCTTTCCGCGAGGTCCGCAGATCAGGCTTCCAGAGTGCCGGCATCGACACAATTCTTGCCGCCACCAACGTCACCAAGGGCGCCCTCTATCACCACTTCGAAAGCAAGGAAGCTTTGGGGTATGCCATCGTTGACGAGATCGTCGCAAAACTTGTCCGCGACAGGTGGCTGCATCCTCTGCTTAGCGACGGGCAGTCCATCGACATTTTGATTGGTATTGTCCGGGGGTTGCCAACTCGGCCCGCAGACGTTCGAGAAAGTTGCCCGCTGCTCAATTTGGCGCAGGAGATGTCTCCGCTGGACGAGCAGTTCCGCAAGCGACTGGAGAGGATTTTTCTGGCCTGGCAGGAAGGAATTGCCACGCTCCTGCGGAAAGGGCAGTCCCGGGGAACAGTTCGCGGCGACCTGAATCCAGACGAGACTGCCAGTTTTCTGGTCGCGATGGTCGAGGGCCACGCGTCGTTGGCAAAGAATGCTCAAGACGCCAAGGTTTGGGAAGTAGGGACAAGAAATATCGTGGCGTGGCTGGAGTCTCTCCGCGCGCCGCGTCAATCTCGGAGAGGCCGGCCGCGCACATTGAAGAAGCATGTTCTAAGGCGACGGCAGCAATTCTGACTCGGGGCAAAACGGCGATTTTGACTGGGGCAAAGCAGCGATTCTGGCTGGAGGCAAAAAAAAATGAATCGAAGAACGTTGGCAAAAGTAGCTTCTCTAAGTCTCGCTCTGATCCTGATGCTCATTGCAATCAAGCAAGGGCAGGCACAGGAAGCCAAGACGCCATATTCGAGCATGGCGCCAGTCGATCAGTACCTCATGGCAGACCGAAATGCCGAAATAGCCCTGGCGCGGAGCGCCGCACCGGATGCCATATCGGCCGATGCAAAAATTCTCGTCCTTGGCCGCCATGGCTACGAAACGGCCGTGGAGGGGAAGAACGGCTTCGTGTGTGCTGTCGAGCGCGGGTGGATGTCCCCTTCCGATGCTCCGGAGTTTTGGAACCCCAAGATTCGGGGCCCGCTCTGTTTCAATCCCCAGGCCGCGCGCTCCGTTTTGCCGGCTACTTACAAGAGAACAGAGCTGGCATTAGCAGGGAAAACGAAGGCTCAGATCATCGAAGGCAACAAGGCAGCATTCGAAAAAGGTGAACTGCCGCCGCTCGAACCCGGCTCGATGAGTTACATGATGTCGAAGGACGCTTATCTCACGGATCGAGGTGATCACAACGTCGCGCACTTGATGTTTTATGCGCCTCCGCTCGACGGCAAGGCTTGGGGTGCCGATGTCACGAATTCACCGGTAATGCTGATTCCACAATTCAAAGGCGTTCAACCGATCGACGTGTTTATCGTTCCCGTGGGCAGGTGGTCAGACGGATCCGCTGCTCCCGTTATGTAGCACCGTTTGTTTCAGAAGCACCGCATCGCCGTTCTGGTTACGCGCAGCAGGAAGTCGAAACCAGGAAACTGAAACCAGGAAACTGAAACCAGTAAGTTGAAACAAAGCCCAAGGGGTTCCATCATGAGCGCCCGCGAAGTTCAGGATCAGAAGGCCCTTGCACGGCAGGCACCACGAATCGCGTTCAAGGCCAACGGTAGCATCCTGCTCTTGGATCTAGCTGACATCTCGGCGGTGCAAGCCGAAGGTAATTATGTTTCGCTGCAACACCAACCCAACCCCTATTTGGTGCACGAGCCACTCTCGTCCATGGTGGAGAAGCTCAAACCCTACGGTTTTATTCGCATCCACCGCTCGGTCATCGTGAATATTTCGGCTGTGGAGGAAATCCGGGCTTTACCGACGGGGAAATACAGGCTGCGTGTGAGAGGTGGGAAGGAATACCTGGTGACGCGCACATACAAACACAACCTCAGAGATCTGGCTCAACTGTGGGTAGGCTCAGAGCGGCTCTGCAGCTAAGAGGCAGGAAGCAGGTTTTTCCTGGTTATTCCGTCGTAGCGTTTCCGTATGTCCCGTACGAAGAGTCAGCCCGCGCACAGCGCGGCACCATGAAAGCGCAAGCAGCATGAAACTGACCTACTACCCAATCGCCGTTCGACTTGAGAGATTCGCCGAGACGCTCTATAATTGCAAGGTTTCGGAGTCGGTAGAGGACCGTATAGACGATGCTAAAAGGCATTCAGCAGCGAGACTTGGAGCACAATCGTTGGATCAAGATCACCATGACGGTGCTCCTAGTTCTTATCAGCCTCAGTATGCTCACGTACCTGATCCCAGGCCTGACGAATATCTCCGCTACCAGCAACCCGGACGCTGTCGCCAAAGTCGGCGGCACCGAAATCAGCGCCATGGATGTCCAGCGTGAATTGAATCAAGCCACCCGCGGCCAGAACATCCCTCCCATGCTCAAGGGCATGTACATGAAGCAGGTCCTCGATCAGATGGTCTTTCAGCACTCCCTTGAACTCGAAGCCCAGCGTCTCGGCTTTCCCGTTACTCCCGAAGAAATGACGGATCGCATCAAGCAAATTCTCCCCACCGTCTTTTCCGGTGACACTTGGCTGAAAGACCGCTACGCCGCCGAAGTCCAGATGCGCACCGGCGGGATGAGCGTCAGCCAGTTCGAAGAATTCCTCCGCAATCAAATGTTGCTCGAAAGGTTCCGCCAGCTTGTCACCGACGGCATCACCGTGAGCCCGGCCGAAATCGAACAGGAATTCCGCCGCCGCAACGAAAAAGTTCAAATCCAGTATGCCGCCATCAAGCCCGAAGAGCTCGCACCCACGATTCATCCCTCGGAAGCGGAGCTTTCCGCTTATTTCGCGAAGAACGCCTCAAAATATCAGGTACCCGAGAAACGCTCCGCCCGCTACGCGCTACTCGATCTAGATAAACTTCGCGCGCATACCCAGGTCGGCGACGACGTCCTCCGCGCCTATTACAACGCGCACATCGATCAGTACAAAGTCGAAAATCGCGTCCACGTTGAGCACATCCTCTTCAAGACCATCGGCAAGACCGACGCCGAAATCGCCGAAATCCGCCAGAAGGCTGAAGATGTCCTGAAACAGGCCAAGAAGGGCGCAAATTTCGAAGATCTGGCCAAGAAGTATTCCGAAGACGACGCCACCAAGCCCAAGGGCGGCGATCTCGGCTGGATCGTCGAAGGCCAAACCGTGCCCGAATTCCAGCAGGCTGCCTTCAGCCTGCCGAAAGGGTCGATCTCAGACCTGGTGAAAACGCAATACGGCTTCCACATCATCAAAGTTCTCGACCGCGAAACAGCTCACACCAAAACCTTCGAAGAGGTTCGCGACACGATCGTTCCCATCGTTCTCGATGAAAAAGTCCGTCAGGACGCCAACGACATCTCCAATCAAATGGCCGCCGCCGTTCGCCAGTCGAATCGCCAGTCGCTTGACGACGTCGCCAGGAAATTCAAGCTCGAGCTCGGCGACACTCCGCCCTCATCCGTCACCGACCCCGTCGGCGACCTGGGCAATTCGCCCGACCTCCACCAGGTTCTCTTCCAGCTTCGTCTCGGCGAACTCAGCTCGCCCCTGCAATCCGACAAGGGCTTCGTGATACTGACGCTCAAAGACGTCCAGCCCGCGCATCAAGGCACGCTCGCCGAAGTCCATGACCGCGTCCTCGCCGATTACCAGCAGGAACAGTCCATCCAACTTGCCCGCAGCAAAGCGGAAGACCTGGCGAAGCGCACCGCCGCCGGCGAGCCATTCGATAAAGTCGCGAAGTCGCTCGGCATCGACCTGAAAACTCCCGAAGCCTTTGCCCGCACCGGCTCGATCCCCGATCTCGGCTCAGGCCGCCAGCTCGAGTCCGCCTTCAGCATGCCGGTAGGCCAGGTCAGCACCCCAACGATGCTCGGTAGCACCTGGGTCGTCTACAAAATCATCGCGCATCAACCCGTCCTGCCCGAAGATCTGGCGAAGCAGAAGGACCAGATCGAGCAGCAGATCCTTCAAGCCAAGCAAGGCGCCGCCTTTGACGCCTTCCGCACCGCTCTCGAAGACCGCCTGAAGAAGGAAGGCAAGCTCACCATCAACAACGAAGCCCTGAAACGCCTCAGCAAAACCAGCTAGCGAGCCGCGCGCCGGCCAGCTTAAAATCCGCCAGCATCGAGCACATCGTCACCTGGTGCGGAGGGGCCCGTACTTCCCAAGTTACTGCATATAAACGACTTATAATTTAACATTGACACTCTTGCCTACCGAACGCCCGTTTCGCTAGAATCTTCTTATCCGCAGAGCTAACCTCGAAGCCAGCGAGGTGCGACCTGATCAGGATTCCCCGACCTGACTACTGCTCGGCAAAACTGAAATGAAACACAGGAGCGCACTATGTCCGCCAAAAGGTCACGGGCTAATTCGGGTGCTTTGCTCGCCGTCAGACGAGCAAGGCGAACGCGTCGGTCGCGAGCACAGCGAGTACCAGTATCGAGTGAAAGGCTGAGGGAGCGAATGTCGGCAAAAAACGGTTCATCGGCGAACGAGTACCTTTGCGCCATCGAAAAGACCCAGAACGGCAAGTACAACGTCCGAGTCCGCGCAGCTTTCGGGCGCGGCGCCTGGTCGCTGCCCGTCTATTTCCTCGCGTCGTCCTTCAATGGCGCGATGAAGAAGCTCGAGGAGTCCCTCCGCGTCCTCCAGAAGAACGAGGAGCGCCTCCGCTTCTGGAGCGTCGAGCATTCCGACGATCCAGCCGTCGCGGGCGATCTTCTCCAGGAGTCCGGCCTCGGCTTCGACCGCCGCAAAGAGTACCCGCGCAAATTCGCGGAAATCGAAATCCCCCGCGAAAGCACCGTCCCGGCCGCGGTCATCGCGCCGCTTCGCCGCACCCTGGCCGACTCGATCGCCCAAGAGCGCCCAGCATCAGCAGCGCTCGCCGGCGACTAACGTAATTTCAGCGCGGTGTCAGAATTCAGACACGCTGCGCATTGGCCATGAATGTAAGGCGTGGGAAACGGAGTGGTCGGGGGCGAACGGATTTGAACTTGAGGCGTTAAAGCGGGCGTCTGAGCCCGCTGCCGAAATCCCGAGCGCAGTCGAGGACCTCAGCTAAGAATATGGTCGGGGCGAATGGATTTGAACCATCGACCTCCTGGTCCCGAACCAGGCGCGCTAGCCAGGCTGCGCTACGCCCCGACCGATTGCCGCTCGAAGAAGGAAACGCCGCTCGAGCGCACACAAAAGAATAGCACAGCTCGATTGGCCCATTCACGTTTCATTGCGTATTTCAGCTAACGAAAGCGCCTTCATCGCCCCGGGTTTCGCACTTCAGAAGCGTTCCGGTTTTCAGCAGCGAGTTTCGTCTTCACTGCTGCGCTTTCGGCGCATCCGGAAGACGAATCAACCGCGCCTCTGTGATCGAAGGAATCTCGCGAATTTCTTCCGCCACTGACTCGCTCACCGCGCCATCGAGCCGCACCATCGCCACAGCCTCCGCGCCGTGCACCGGCGAGCGCCGCCCCAGCGCAAAGGTCGCGATGTTCACGCCCAGATTCCCCAGCACAGTTCCAATCTGCCCAATAACGCCAGGCACGTCACGATTGCGCGTCAGCAACAACGTACCCTCGAGCGGTGCCTCGAGCCCAATGCCGTCGAGCGAAAGAATCCGCGGCGACCCGTCGGACACCACCGTGCCCTCAACAGCTAACTCCCTCCTGCCGTCGGCCACCGCCACCTCCACGGTGTTAGGAAATCCGCGCTCGCGCCGCCGCGTGGTTTCCTCCACAATCAACCCGCGCTCCGCTGCCACCGCCGCCGCGTTCACCAAATTCACCTTCTCCGCCAGCACGCAATTTAAAATCCCGCTCAGCACCGCGCTGCGCACCACGTGCGACCCCAGCTCCGCCGCCTCCCCCGCATACCGAATCCGGATCCGGCTGAAACTCGGCGACGGCGCCGCCTGCGCAATCAGCGCCCCCAGCCGCTCGCCCAAATCGATATAAGGACGCAGCCTGCGATACTGCTCCGGCGAAAGCGCCGGCATGTTCACCGCGTTGCGAATCAGCCCGTCGGCCAGATAATCACGCACCTGCTGCGCCACCGCCGTGCCCACTTCTTCCTGCGCCTCGGCCGTCGACCCCGCAATATGCGGCGTCGCGATCAGATTCGCGAGTCCAATCAACGGCGAATTCTTCGGCGGCTCCTCCGCAAACGTATCCACCGCCGCCGCCGCAAGCTGCCCCGATTTCAACGCCTCCGCCAGCGCCACCTCATCAATCAATTCGCCGCGCGCGCAATTCACCAGCCGCGCCCCGCGCTTCATCTTCGCAAACACCGCCGCGCCAAACATTTTCTCCGTAGCCGGGCTCAGCGAGGTGTGCAGCGAAATCACGTCCGCCCGCTTCAGCAGTTCATCGAGCGTCACCAGCTCCACTTCCACCTCGCGCGCCGCCGCCGGCGTCACGTAAGGATCGTGCGCCACCACCTTCATCTCGAGCCCTCGCGCTCGCCGCGCCACTTCCGTGCCCACGCGTCCGAGTCCCACGAGCCCCAGCGTCTTCCCGCGCAGCTCCGTTCCCGACGCGCCCGATTTTTCCCATCGCCCCGCATGTATCGAAGCATTCGACTGCGGCACACTCCGCGCCATCGCCAGCATCAGCGCGAAAGTGTGCTCCGCCACGCTCACCGCGTTTCCCCCCGGCGTGTTCATCACCAAAATGCCGCGATGCGTCGCCGCTTCCACGTCAATGTTATCGACGCCCACTCCCGCCCGTCCCACCACGCGCAGCTTCGGCGCGTGCTCCAGCAGCTCCGCCGTCACCTTCGTCGCGCTACGCACCACAAGCCCATCGGCCGTCGCAAGCTCGCTCGCCAGCGCACCCGCCACCGGAGTCACCACGTCCCAGCCCGCTTCGCGCAACAGCGCAAACCCGCGCTCGCTAATCTTGTCAGCCACAATAATCTTCATCCGCGATGACGATTCCAATTCTTGCCTCCGAACCTAGTCTCTCACAGAAAAATTGCGCGCCCCGTCACAGTTGGCCCGGGGACGAACAAGGATTGCAGTTCGGCGCGCCAGGGTGGGAGACGAATACCGAAGCGATCGTGGAGGCGCGCTGCCGACAGCACGGAATATGCGGGACGCCGAGCTGGCGTCGCGTACTCCGCAGTCTTGATGGGAACCACGCGTTCGGCGAGGAACGGCATTCCCTTCGTGGCGGCACTGACCCACGGAACCGTGCACTTCGCGGACGACGCCTCACTGAGAATCGCTTTTGCGAATTCATACCACGACGTCTCGCCTTCGGCGGTCATGTTGTAGATTCCGCCGCTTGTGGACAGAGAACGAACACCCTCTTCTTTATCCATGAGTTGCGAAATAATTTTCATCGTTGCGGCGGCAATCTCCCGGCTCGTCGTGGGGGAACCGATTTGGTCGGCGACGACGCGCAGCTCTTGTTTCTGAGTGGCGAGGCGCAGAATCGTCAATAGAAAATTGCGGCCTTGGGTGGCGTAGACCCACTCGGTGCGAAAGATCAGGTGAAGCGCGCCGCTTTCTTGGATGGCGCGTTCGCCGCCGAGCTTCGTTTTTCCGTACACATTGACCGGATTCGGAATGTCGGTTTCTTCATAGGGCAACTTTTTCGAGCCGTCGAAGACGTAATCCGTCGAGTAGTGGACCAGCGCCGCGCCAATTTTCCTGGCTTCCTCGGCGATTACGGCGGGGGCCTGCTCGTTCACGGCCCGGGCGGTCGCTTCGTCTTGCTCGGCCTGATCAACGGCGGTATAGGCAGCGGCATTGATAATCCATTGGGGCCGGATTTCTTGAATCGTTCGTCGAATGTCATCGGGTTTCGTCAGATCGAGTTCCTGGCGATTTAGAGCAGCGAGTTCACCCAAGCGAGGAAGCAAGGATGACAGTTCAGTTCCCACTTGGCCGTTCCTGCCTATAAGCAGAATCTTCGGCTTCATTTCACGAGGTATTGCGGAAGAAATTCTTTCGGGGTCTGCGATAGCGTGGTGAAGCGCGAGTCTTTGTCCGAAACAATCGGATTCGTTACGTTCCACAAGATGCCGATCTGCGGATCATTCCACAGGATTCCGTGCTCATCCTCGGGATGATAAAGATCTGAACATTTATAAAGGAACTGGACCCTTTCCGAAAGTGCGAGATATCCGTGCGCGAAACCTCGAGGAATATAGATTTGATTTTGTTCTTTTGCGGAGAGGACGAGCGAAGCCCATTGACCGAAATGGGGCGATCCAACGCGAATATCCACGGCTACGTCCAGAGCCTCGCCCTCGATCACACGGCAAAGTTTTGCTTGCGCGTGCTGGAGCTGGTAATGGAGTCCGCGGATTGTGCCTTTGGCGGACGCGGAATGATTATCCTGCACGAAAGAATCGTTAATGCCGAGCTGGGCGAATTCTTTTTGATTGTAGGTTTCCATGAAGAATCCGCGAGAGTCGCGAAAAATCCTCGGGCGCAACTCCCAGACGCCCGGAATGGAGAGTTCATTTTTCTGCAAGGAGTTCACGCCTTCATGGGGATTTTAAGATCGCCCGACCGTAAGCACTAATTTTGCAGCGTTCTGCGCCGTTCGTGCGGAATCGCATTGAGCGAAGGATTGCGATTCTCGTAATATTTTTCGTAATAGGACTGATATTCGCCGCCGCGCACACCGGCGAGCCACTCGGAATTGGCCTCATACCATGCAATCGTTTGGCGCAAGCCCTCATCGAGGCCGATCGCAGGCCTCCAACCTAACTCGGTCTCGATCTTCTTACAGTTTAAGGCGTAGCGGCGGTCGTGGCCGGGACGATCCTTCACGTATGTGAGCAGGGTCTCCGGTTTGCCCATTACACGGAGCAAGCGCTTCGCCATCGTAAGGTTTTCTTCTATGGCTATGCCGCCCAGATTGTAGACCTCGCCGATTTTTCCGCGCTCGAGAACCGCGAGAATGCCGCGGCAGTTATCTTCCACGTGCAGCCAATCGCGCTGCTGCTTGCCGTCGCCATAGATCGGCAGCGGTTTGTTATCGAGTGCGTTGGTGATCATCAGCGGGAGAAATTTTTCCGGAAACTGGAATGGGCCGTAGTTGTTTGATGAGCGCGTAACCAATGCCGGAAATCCATACGTGCGGACGTAGGAGAGGACGAGAAAATCGGAGGCTGCTTTCGACGCGGAGTACGGGCTGCTCGGATTGAGCGTCGCGGATTCATTCGAAAAGGCGCCGCGTGCGATGTCGCCGTACACTTCGTCCGTGGAAATGTGGACGAAGCGGTGGATACCAAGCTTCTTGGCCACCTGAAGCAAAACAAAGGTTCCTTTTACGTTCGTTTCGATGGCGGGAGAAGGATCATAAATGCTGCGATCGACGTGGGATTCCGCGGCGAAATGAATCACGGCATCGCAATCGCGCATTGCGGATTCGGCTGCAGCAGGATCGCAGATATCGCCACGAAAGAAACGATAGTGGGAATCGTTTGCGACTGAATCAAGGTTTCCGAGATTGCCCGCATAGGTCAATTTGTCGTAGTTGACGACCGAATACGCCTTGTGGAGGGCGAGAACATGACGGATAAAATTCGAGCCGATGAATCCGGCGCCGCCTGTGACGAAGAGCCTCATTGCGATGGTTCCGTGTGCGCGAAGGCTTTCGCGGCAGCGCGGCTTTTGAACTTGTTTGCGCCGGTTTCGGCCACCAGATTGTTTGCGCGCAGCAGGGATTCGAATGTGCCGGCGTCGGTCCACCAGCCGTCGAGTATTTCGTAGGTGAGCTTGCCTTCGTCGATGTAGAAATTATTTACGTCGGTGATTTCGAGTTCGCCGCGCCCGGAAGGCTTCAGACGGCGAATCTTTTGAAAGACGGTGGCATCGTAAAGGTAGATTCCGACCACAGCATAATTCGATTTTGGCGTCTTGGGTTTTTCTTCGATACCGACAACGCGTTCACCGCGAATTTCCGCAACGCCGAAGCGATCCGCGTCTTCCACCTCTTTCAGCAGGATCTTCGCCCCGTCTTTCTGTTTTTTGAAATTGTCCACCGCCTGGCAAATGTCGTTCTCGATGATGTTGTCGCCCAGGACCACGCAAATCGGCCCATCCCCGGCAAAATATTCAGCCAGGCCAAGCGCCTCGGCGATTCCTCCCTCGCCTTCCTGGTAGGTGTAATTCAGGTGCTTGAGGCCGAAATCGCGGCCATTGCCTAGCAGGCGCAGAAAATCGCCGGCATTTTTCCCACCGGTGACCAGCAGGATTTCGTGAATTCCGGCGTTCACGAGCGTCTGAATCGGGTAATTCACCATCGGCTTGTTGTACACAGGCAGCAAATGCTTGTTCGTGACTCGTGTGAGAGGATTCAGCCGGCTTCCCGTGCCACCTGCAAGTACAACACCTTTCATATCGGTTCACCCGTCTATCGAAACTGAATCATTTCGAAACGATTTGGTACCGTGCAGACGTCTACTCCAATTATACTCGCGCAGCAGGGCTCCCGCCGCAGAAAGGATGGTTGGAGTCGAATTCGCTAAACCCGCTTGCTCACAATCTCGCCTATCCAATTTTCTAGTATTGACCACTGATCTGATGCCACATTGATGAAAGCAATGCCCATGCCAAAATTCGCATGCGCGTAAACCACTTTACCGTTGCTCTCGAACGCGCCCTGATCCCTGATAATCCGCAACTTGACCAGCGTTCCCTCGGGGAACGGAGTCAACGCGTCAACGTAGCAGCCCCCGACGCCCAGTTCCGAAATGCGGGCCGAGAGTCTGGTGCCAGTATGGAGATCGGTTACTTCAGCGGAAGCCACCAACGAGCAGCGACGAACCGAACGCTGATTGGTCCATTGCGGCGGTTTTTTCTTTTCGATCATCAACACCAGTATGCTGCCTCATCTAAAACCATCGCTCAAGGCGTATTCCCAATCCCATGACACCTTTGTTTAATAATAAGCTCAGCCTAGGTGCCTGGTGTTCTTCCGCGCGTCTCGCTGTTTACTTCTCGCCTCGACAATTCGGCGGTAACGCGTTCTAAGCCAGTTTGGCTCGATGTGACTGTCGTCACCCTCTGAAAGTGTCGCAAATCACAGAAGGGTTTTAACGCCTGGCTCATTATGAGCCGATGAACCCCTTGTAGGGGCTGGGAGGCTACGTTTAATTTTGCGTTGCCCCAAGACTTCTTTGGTGTCCATTGACAAATACCGCTAGGAAGATTCTCGATGGAAACGAAGCGGCCGCTTCGGTCGCCTACCGCCTCAATGAAGTAATTGCGATCTATCCGATTACTCCCTCATCGCCCATGGGTGAGTGGGCGGACCAATGGCAGCAGGAAGGTAAAAAGAACATTTTCGGAACGATTCCATCGGTCATGGAGATGCAGAGCGAAGGCGGAGCCGCGGGAGCGTTGCATGGCGCATTGCAAGCGGGGGCGCTGGGAACAACCTTTACTGCTTCGCAGGGCTTGCTGCTCATGATCCCCAACATGTTCAAAATCGCCGGCGAACTCACAGCGTGTGTGATCCATGTGGCGGCGAGGACGATAGCTACGCACGCGCTTTCGATCTTTGGAGATCACAGCGACGTGATGGCCGCGCGGATGACTGGATTCGCATTGCTCTCTTCAGGTTCAGTCCAGGAAGCGCACGACTTCGCACTGATTGCGAATGCTGCATCGCTCGAAGCCCGGATTCCGTTTCTTCATTTTTTCGATGGATTCAGAACCTCGCACGAATTGAACAAGATCCATGTTCTCGAAGATAGTGATCTTCGGGCGCTTACCGATGAAAAGCTCGTAAGGCAACATCGAGAACGTGGGCTCACCCCAGAACGCCCTTTGCTGCGCGGCACGGCGCAGAACCCTGACGTCTTTTTTCAGGCGCGCGAGTCGATCAACCCGTTTTATCGCGCCTGCCCAACGATTGTTCAGAATGCGATGAACCGCTTCGCCGATCAGACCGGGCGTGCGTATCACCTTTTTGACTATGTGGGAAGCCCCGATGCGGAACGGGTGGTGGTACTGATGGGTTCGGGCGCGGGAGCAGCTGAGGAAGCGGTGGAGCATCTCAACGCGCACGGAGAGAAGGTCGGCCTCCTGAAGGTGCGCTTGTTTCGGCCGTTTGCGAGCGACGCTTTCCTGGCGGCAATGCCAAAAACAGTACGCGCTATTGCAATTTTGGATCGTACAAAAGAACCGGGTGCTGTTGGCGAGCCGATGTATTCCGAGATCGTGACTGCCCTCGCCGAAGCGATTAGCGCGGGGGTAGATCGACGCGCGCCACGGATCGTGATTGGAGGGCGGTACGGTCTGTCGTCAAAGGAATTCACGCCGGCGATGACTAAAGCCGTGTTCGACGAACTCGTGCGGGAATCGCCGAAGAACCATTTTACCGCGGGGATCAATGACGACGTCACTCATACCAGCCTTCACTATGACCCCGCATTCTCCACCGAGAAGCCGCGGACGGTCCGCGCCCTGTTCTACGGACTTGGCTCCGACGGAACAGTGGGTGCCAATAAGAATTCGATCAAAATCATCGGAGAGAATACGCCGAATTATGCCCAGGGGTATTTCGTGTATGACTCGAAGAAAGCCGGATCGGTGACGGTTTCGCACTTGCGCTTCGGGCCCGACCCGATCCGATCGACCTATTTGATTAGCCGGGCCAGCTTTATCGGATGCCATCAATTTCAATTTCTGGAGCGCATGGATGTCCTGGCCGCGGCAGAACCAGGTGCCACTTTCTTGTTGAATGCGCCGTTTGAGCCGAACGAAGTGTGGGATCACCTGCCGCGCAAAATCCAGCAGCAGCTGATCGACAAGAAGATTCGCTTCTTCGTGATTGACGGCTATAAGGTGGCCCGCGAAACAGGAATGGGCAGCCGCACCAACACGATCATGCAAACGGGATTCTTCGCGCTCAGCGGAGTTTTGCCGAAAGACGAAGCGATTGCGGCCATTAAGGATGCCATCCAGAAAACTTACGGAAAGCGCGGAGACGCGGTGGTCCAGAAGAACTTTTCGGCGGTGGAAGCATCACTTGCGCACCTGCACGAAGTCCGCGTGCCAGCCCAGGTGACCAACGCCTTTGATATTCTTGCGCCCGTGTCCGATCGAGCGCCGAAATTTGTGCGTGGCGTTCTGGGGACCATGATGGAGGGTAAGGGCGATGACCTTCCTGTCAGCGCGCTTCCTCCGGATGGAACTTTCCCGACCAATACAGCGAGATGGGAAAAACGCAACATCGCGCAACAGATTCCAGTCTGGGATGAGGAATTGTGCATTCAGTGCGGCAAGTGTGTCCTGGTCTGTCCCCATGCCGTGATCCGATCGAAGGTTTACGATGCCAGCGCGCTCACGGGCGCACCCGCTGATTTCAAGTCGGCCAAGCCTCGCTGGCGAGAATTCGAATCGATGCGATTCACGCTACAGGTGGCGCCGGAGGATTGCACTGGCTGCTCCTTGTGTGTGGAGGTCTGTCCGGCGAAGAGCAAGAGCGAAGTGAAACACAAAGCAATTGACATGCATGAGCAAGCGCCCTTGCGAACCAAAGAAGCGGCGAACTGGGACTTCTTTCTTTCGATTTCAGATGTCGAGCGAGGCAAGCTATCCCATTTGCACGTCAAAGATGTTCAGTTGCTTGAGCCGCTCTTTGAATTCTCGGGCGCCTGCGCAGGGTGCGGTGAGACGCCATACATCAAGTTGCTCACCCAACTTTTTGGAGATCGGCTGCTAATTGCCAATGCCACTGGCTGCTCTTCCATTTATGGCGGTAACCTCCCAACCACACCGTACGCGCAGAATGCGGATGGCCGCGGGCCGGCATGGTCCAATTCGCTTTTTGAGGATAACGCTGAATTTGGTCTGGGCATGAGGCTCGCGGTTGATAAGCAGTCTGATTACGCACGAGAGCTTCTGAAATCGCACGCAGACTGGTTCGGCGAATCGCTTGTCGCTGAAATCCTTCAGGCCAATCCTTCATCGGAGGCGGAAATTGCAGCACAACGCGAGCGGGTTGTGCTGATCAAGCAGAAGCTCGCGAACCTCGATTCGCGCGAAGCCCGTGACCTGCTAGCGGTTGCCGATGCGCTGGTGCGAAAAACGATCTGGATCGTGGGCGGCGACGGATGGGCTTACGATATCGGAGCGGGCGGCCTCGATCACGTTCTTGGTTCGGGCACCAATGTCAATGTTCTCGTCTTGGATACAGAAGTGTACTCGAACACGGGCGGCCAGATGTCGAAGGCGACGCCACGTGGCGCAGTAGCGAAATACGCCACCGGCGGAAAGAGAACTGGCAAAAAGGACCTCGCGATGGAAGCCGTGAGCTACGGCTCCGTCTATGTTGCGCGCGTGGCGATGGGTAGCAGCGACACGCACACCGTAAAAGCATTCCTTGAAGCGGAGGCGCATGATGGGCCTTCGATCATCATCGCCTACAGCAATTGCATCGCCCACGGCTACGACATGAAATTCGGGATGAGCCAACAGAAAGCCGCCGTGCTGTCAGGATACTGGCCTCTCATGCGGTATAACCCGGCGCTGCGAAACGAAGGGAAAAATCCTTTTCAGCTGGATTCCAAAGCGCCTAGCATTCCATTTAAGCAGTACGCGTATCAGGAAGCTCGTTACTCTATGCTTGCAAGAAGCGAACCTGAAACCGCGCGCACCCTGCTTCGCCTTGCGCAGGACGACGTGAATCGAAATTGGCACGTGTATCAGAATCGCGCCGCTGCGCCAGGACAGCCTGTAGGACCCAAAGTCGAAGAATCGCCTGAGCCCCCGCCAACGATCCCAGCCAAACAAGAAGGCGAGCAATGATCGACCTTACGACAAAATATTTGGGCATGAACCTCCGCAATCCGATCGTCGCGTCGGCGTCACCGCTTGGTGAGTCGCTTGACAATATTCGCCGTCTCGAGGATCACGGAATCGGGGCAATCGTGCTTCCTTCGCTTTTCGAGGAACAGCTTGATATTGAGAGCGAAGCTGTCGATTCCGACCTCTCGCGTGGTGCCGAAGAATTTGCCGAAGCAGTAACGTATTTTCCGGATCTGATGACCTATAACCTCGGGCCCGATGGCTACCTCAATCTCATTCACAAGGCGAAAGCAAGCGTCCGCGTCCCCATCATCGCAAGCTTAAACGGAGTTTCACCGCGAGGATGGATTCGATATGCGCGAGAAATGGAACAGGCAGGCGCAGACGCGATCGAGCTGAATATTTATTCTCTTGTGGCCGATCCTGGACGCACAGGAACGGAAGTCGAACAAGACTACTGCGATCTGGTTGGCGTCGTGACGCACTCTGTCCAGGTTCCAGTCGCCGTAAAGTTGTCGCATTTCTTCACTGCAGCCGCGAACATGGCAAAGCGCCTGGATGCTTCCGGGGCAGACGCCCTTGTCCTGTTCAATCGTTTTTATCAACCCGATCTCGATATCGAAACGTTAGAGGTGGTTCCCAGCCTCACGCTGAGCCATCCCACAGAACTGCTGCTGCGTCTCCACTGGGTAGCCATTATATTCGGGCACGTCGAAGCAGATCTTGCGATCACGGGTGGCGTGCACAGCGCCACGGATATAATCAAGTCAGTGATGGCAGGAGCACGCGTGGCAATGATGGCGTCAGCGCTTCTGAAGAATGGGATTGGTCACCTTGATTCCGTTCGAGAGGATCTCGTTCGGTGGATGGAAGAGCACGAATACTCTTCCATCGGGCAGATGTGCGGAAGCATGAGCCAGCGAAACGTTCCCGACCCCACCGCATTTGAGCGAGCGAACTACATGAAGGTCTTAAGTTCCTACGCGTTGCGCACTCGATAAGATCACTGTAACGAGCTTGGAGCCACTCGCGAAGTCTCCAGGCCAGCCGTCTTGATTGGACCCTGGGATGTGAATTGGGCAATGTAACAAGCATTGCACAATTGTTCGAGCCCATCGCTGGCTCCATGCGAATCGAACGTAGCTCCGCAATCGGCGCAGATCAACTCCTCGTCGCGCTCAACCCCAAACTGGATCATAGTTGCCATTTTCGGCTCCTTCTTGCTTCTGCTGGTCAACGAACAACGTTCGCGCAGCCAAGCATCACTTTACTGCAGCCGAAACAGCTCTTCCGTGTCACTGGTTACACGACAAAGTGACCTGCGTCACGCGGCGGAATTGTGGCGAGCTAAAAGGCGGTTTTACCGCCTATTAGAATTTTATAAGTTGCTGATTCTTAGGGAGTTGGCAAGACTTTTAATCGCGGAACCGTGGATTAACTTTCCTAACTTTTTCGTCGGCTGCCCTGGCAGTAGGCGTCGCAGCGCCGATCGCAAACCAGCCAGGCAATTCACGACAGCGCCACGCGTCTGCCGCTGCGGCCAGCTTCAATTATCTCATAAATCGTTCGTTGGGTCCCGCAAAAGCGTGCGTCTCGCAAAAGCGACTTAGGCGCGTTTGCGAGCGACAATGACGTTTTGAGGGCAAGCGTTACGGTCGTCGATATAGTCGCAGACGTCGAAAATTTCCGGCCAACGTCTCTCAACGTAGCTCTTGGAGATGCAAGCCTCACCCCAGAATGACCATCGCCCTTCCGACCCGTAGCCGTCGTAGCAAAATTGTCCGTTGTCGCACGCTGAGATGGCTGCCTCCACATCCAAGAAGATTTTTGCCGACCCTTTCAGCCAATCTGGTTTCTCATCGAGCCGAGGATCGTCGCGGAGGCTCTTGCAGAAGTGGACAAAATCACGGGGCCGAGTGGTGGCGATCAACATGCCGCCAGGCACGAGGAGGCGATGAAATTCCTTCAACAGCATCCAATGCATTTCCTCCGGCAGGTGTGAAAACACGGAATACAGGTAGATCAGGCCAAAAGACTGTGGCGGCAACGGCGTGGGAGGATATGGTTCAATTAATGTGAATTTGCACCATGTGTTCGTTTCCCGGCAGATGCGAACTGCTTGCTCGCTATGATCGACGCCAGACAGCTTTTCCGGTTCGACGTCCTTCAAGAAGAACCGAATAATCCTGCCCCAGCCGCAGCCGAAGTCCAGGACGGCGGGACAGGACCCGATGGGGCCTATATGGGTCTCGTAAGACTTCTTGAAGAGGCGGTAGGCGCTGAAGCCTTCGCGGAGGGTTGAGTCGCCGGGCGAAATTGTAGCGTCAGAGCAACAGCACGTGAGGACGGCGGGGAGAGCCTGACCACGATGCTTACGATATTTTCCACTCCTAAACCCTTTCATGGGCACATTGGCGTAATTCAGCGCAACGCGCTGAAGAGCTGGACGCTGCTGCACCCTGATGTCGAGGTGATCCTCTTCGGTGACGACGATGGCGCGGCCGACGTCTGCCGCGAGCTTGGTTTGCGTCACGAAGTGCAGGTCGAACGCGGCGGTTCAGGGCTGAAACGCATCGACTACATGTTCGGTAAGGCCCAGGCCATCGCCCGCCACGACGTTCTCTGTTACGTCAATTGCGATATTGTTTTGATGGATGATTTTATTCAAGCCGTCGAGCGCGTGCGAACAACGTACGCCCGATTTCTGATGGTTGGCCGCCGGTGGGACACGCCCATTACGGAGCCGCTCGAGTTCTCAGATGTAAACTGGCGAAAAGAAATCCGCGCCCTCGCTCTCTCCGCAAACGATCAACGCAACGGGTGGTGGATCGATTACTTCCTTTTCTCGCGCGGACTGTACGGCACCGAGATGCCTGCCTTCGTGATCGGCACTGTGCGCTGGGATAACTGGCTGCTGTGGAAGGCGCTCGACTCGAAACTGCCGGTTGTGGACGCCTCTCAGGTTGTCTTAGCTGTGCACCAGAACCACGACTACAATTACCATCCCCAGGGGAAAAAGGGAGTGTGGGAGGGCGAAGACTCCAAACGGAACCTGCAATTGGCCGGAGGATGGCGCCATGTGCGCGATATCTCGCACGCGACGCGCAGGCTGACGGTTGAAGGGCAAATTCGCAGCACATGGCTGCGAAGGAAATGGTTCCGGGTGAAGAGATTCGTTCTGAACCTGCCCTCGAAAATCTGGTATTCGCTGTTAGACGCGTCGCACGCCGCGCGCCACGCAATCGGGTTGAATCACCACGGCATTACCGAGCTGCGCTCGCGGTTCCGAGCTCGCAGAAGTCAAGACTGACAGTATCTTCAATGAGTAAGCCCCGCGTCTCAATCCTGATCGACACCTACAACCACGAGCGCTATATCGAGCAGGCGATCGTGAGTGTGTTGGAACAGGATTTTCCGCGCGACGAGATGGAAATCATCGTAGTGGATGACGGCTCGACTGACAACACTCCTTCGATCATCGAAAAATTTCTGCCGCGGATTCGCTACATTAGGAAAAAAAATGGCGGGCAGGCTTCGGCGTTCAACGCTGCGATACCAGAACTGCGTGGGTCGATCGTCGCGTTTCTTGACGGCGACGATTGGTGGGCGAAGCAGAAATTGTCCGTGGTGGCCGAAGCGTTTGAAGCGAATCCCGCAATAGCGGCCGTGGGCCACGGATTCTACGAAGTCCACGACAGCGAACCGGCGCGCGAAATGTTCGTGCCCGCGAAGACGTGCCTTCTGGATCTGAGCAGCGTCGAGGCGGCTCGGCTTGCGGACGCCGGGCTCACGTTGCTTGGCACAAGCCGCCTCTCGGTTCGCCGCGAAGTTCTAAATCGAATCGGCGCATTGCCCGAAGAGCTGGTGTTTTGTGCCGATTCGCCCATAATCGGATTGGCTCTGGCGTTGGGCGGCGCCATGATTCTTGATCGGCCGCTTTGCTACTACCGGCAGCATTCGCAGAATTTGTTTGCGCCTATCGCGATGGACGGCGCCACGGAGCGGCGAAAATTTGAGCAGCTCAGATTCCTGCTCGCTTACGTTCCGCCGCGGCTCGCGGAATTTGGCGTCGCGCCGGATGTGATCGACGCGTTTGTGGAATCTCCACGCGTGGAATTCGAACGGGCCAGGCTCTACTCGGGCGAGGGAGGAAGGCTCGAGGTGTTTCGCACAGAGCGCCGAAGATTTCAAGCCTATTATCAGAATCGAAGCGCTGGATACAGGCTGTTCGAGTTTGCAGTGGGAGCGTGCGCGCTAATCCTGCCTCCGCGAAATTTCTATCAACTGCTTCACTGGTATGGCCGCCACAACTTCGCACGTCTCCGCGGCGCTTTCGGCAAAGCGGAGTCGAAGGCGCCGCCAGCATTTTTTCAGCGCTTGCCCGTTTCGCCGAGCGATTTGCAGTCCGATCGAGCTTGACGCGAGACCTGAACTTGAGCTGACCTTACCTCGTCGCGCTCTACCGCTACTCGTCGATGCGCCCTTCGATTCTGAAAATCGTTTCGCCGCTCAGCAGCTTCGGATAGAAATCCGTGGACTTCTGCGGCAGGACGCCGCCTCCCAACGCGATCTCCGTCACCTGCTCCACGCGCACCGGCTTCAGCAGACACGCCATCTGCGCCTCGCCGCGATCCACCGCGCCAATCGCCTTCTCCATCTCACGCTCGTACGAAATAAATTTCTCCGCCTCCACCGCCGCCGCCGTAATCCCCAGGCCCTTTTCCAGCATCACGCGATGCAGCAGCACTACGTCCAGCCCGCGCTGCGCCTCCGACAAGTCCGGCAGCAGCAGATCGAGATCCACGTCGCGCCGTAGCAAAAATAAATAGAACGCATTCGCGCCCGCCCGCGTGCCGGGCGATGTCCCGGGCCCCGCGCCAGTCGTTGGCGTGGGATTGGAAAACGACCCCGAATACACTCCGATTCCCCGCCGCCCGTGATTCGATCCCTCAAAATCCCGCCGAAATTCCGCGTAGCTCGCCGCCCGCTCCTCCGCATTCGCAAACGGGTACGAATACCAGTCGAAGTAGGGCCCCACGCTTTTGCGAAAGCGCTCGAAATCGAAACCGTCCAAGTTGCGCACCAGCCGGTGCGTGGTCAGAATCGTCAGCCCCTTCGAGCTCGTGTTGATGAACGTCATCATCGCAAACTCGAACGCCGCGTTTTTGTCTCCGGCAGGCGCACTCGAAGAATCCGCCTCGGATTTCTCGCCTTTCGCGCTGGCCTTCTCGCGATTCTCATTCCTGAAATTCAACGCCGTCTCGTAGCGATGGTGCCCGTCGGCGATCACGAGCTTCTGCGGCGCCATCGCCGTTTCGATTCGCCGGATCGCCTCCGCATCAGACACCGGCCAGAGCCGGTGCAGCACGTCAAATTCATCGCGCATCTCGATCGTGGCATTTCTCCTCGCGATGTCTTCAAGCAGCGTCTCAATCTTTCGCGACTTGTCGTCGTACAGCATGAAAAGCTGCCCCGTCTGCGCCCGCGTATGACGCAGCAACTCGATGCGGTCAGCCTTCGGCGCCGAAAGCGTCCGCTCGTGCGGGAACACCACCCCCGCGCTGTAATCTTCCACGCGCCCCAGCGCAATGAACCCGATTCGCGTTCGCCGCGTCTGCGTCCCCGGCACCAGATAATCCTGCGCGTAGACGTAAATCGCCGGCGCCCCATCCTGCACCAGAATTTTCGCGGCAATCCATTCCTCCACCTTCGCCGCCGCCCGCGTATAGACATTGTTCTCGGGCGTATCGCCCGCCGCCGGCTTGCCCTTCTCAATCGCAATCAAGTTATAAGGGCTCGCCGCGTAATACCGCTCCTGCATCTCCGGCGTGATCTTGTCGTAAGGCTGCGTCAGCACATCCTTCAGTGCAACGCGGTTCGTATCGTAGCGGTAAGCTCGAAAGGGGCGAATCTCAGCCATGTGGGCCTCAGCAGGCAGCAGCGCAACGCGAAAGACAAGCATTGTAGCAGCCGCAGGCGTCGCGCCCAAAGCTGTCCGCGCTCCGGAAACGATTCGTGCGATCGAATCGTTCGAATTGCCCCTGTAGCGGCCGCCTTCAGGCGGGCGCCCTTTTCTCTTCGCAATTTCGATCTTCGTGTACCCCCTTTTACCGCCGATTAGAAATTCTTAAATCGCTGACTTGTCATGGGTTGCCGTACTTTTTAATCACGGAACGGTAGATTAAGTTTGCGGCGCGCTGGGCATCCGTCTCGCGCGGCGGAAGCTGCGAGGCGAAAGTCGTCATGTGGATTTTGTAAAAGACGCGGCCCTGGGCGTCTGGCTCCGACCTCTCCTGATTCGGATAGCCTGGGTGTGGGTGCCAGATGAGGCCATCGGCGTCCGGCTTCGGTTTTGCAGGGGCAGGCGGTTGCGTGGGTGCGCCGACCCTCGATGAGTGACTTGGTGATTTGGCGTAAACGACCTGATGGAAAAGCTCTTCGTCGATGACGAGGACGTCAGCTAGAGGAACAGCCCAACCGGGGCCGGGCTCTCGTTGGCGGACCAGTGCTTCACGCTCGTCTTCATCCGCCTGCGCGAAGCGTTTCGATGGGATCAATTTGCGTGGCGCGCCAGAGCGGAAGCGCCGCTGAGAGCAAAACGATCAGGAAAGCGGCCAATGCAGCAAAGGAGAGAACGAGTGGATCGTGGGTAGAGACTCCGAAGACGAGGCTGTTCAGCCATCGCGATGCGCCCCAGCTTCCCGCGAGCCCTGCAACTAACCCAATCACGCCTAACCTCGCGGCTTGCCTTCCAGTACGTCGTAAGATGGCGAGGGTGCCCGCTCCCATTGCCATACGAATCGCGATCTCCTGCCTTCGGCAGCTAACCCAGTAGTTGAAAACACCATAGCAACCGATGCTGGCCAGGATCACCGCAATCGCGGCGAAGAGGACCAGCAGAAGCGTGGTAAAGCGCCGCTGTACAAGTGTGGCACCGAGCCACGTATCGGCGGTTTTCAAGGACTGAATCGGAACGTTGCCGTCGATGGAGGCCAATGTTTGCCGCACGGTCGCAAACATGGTCTCCGGGCTACCTTTGGTCCGTATCATCACGACCATTGCGGCATCGACCCGCTGAGCGGCCGAGAGATAGATTTCCGGCAAGGGCGGGCTGTCCAATCCAATCTGGGGCACATTAGCCGCAACGCCGACGACTTCAACGACGGGACCTTCCATATAAGGTCCGCCGACTTTGATGTGCTGGCCGAGAGCGGAACGGGGATCTTTCCACCACGCTCGCGCAATCTCTTCATTGATCACTGCGACAGGTGGTCCGTTCGTCGTGTCGGAGAAAGCGCGTCCGGCTAGGAGCGGAATGCGCATGGTCCGGAGGTACGCCGCGTCAGCCATATTGACTAGCGTGACAGGCATATCCTGCGGGTTAGGCGTGGGCCTCTCCACAACGGAATACCACCAGTCCCGACAGTCGCCAGCTGCCGGAGGACAGTTCACTGCGCCGACCGATTCGACCCCCGGCTGCGCGCGAAGCGCTGCTTCAAGGCGCCCATAGAAGTCAAGAATGGCCGCGTCGCTTTTGTAGGGTAACGGCGGCAATTGCAGCTCAAGTGCAAGCAAGTGCGTGGGCTCGAATCCGGGATTCAGGGTCTCGGCGGCCCACAAGCTGCGAAGCAGAATCCCCGAAGTAAATAGCAAGATGACAGCCACTGCGATCTCCGCGATGACAAGGCCTGCACGCAGCGTGTGCCCAATCCGGTGCTGCTCTCTTTCAGCAGAATCGTGAGATTCACTTTGTCTGAATTAACCAAGGGCACCAGGGAGCACACCAGTGCCACTGCCAGCGTCAGTGCCGCAGCGAAGATCAACACCGGGAGGTTCAGGCTGGCTTCTGAAAGTCGCGGAATGTCGCGTGGCCCGAGCATCTCTATGGCGCGGAGTCCAAAGCCTGCGAGAACGATTCCGAAAGCACCGCCTAGCAGTGTAATCAGTACGGTCTCCGTGAGAAGCTGCCGAGCAAGCCGTCGGCGCCCCGCCCCAATTGCAGTCCGAATTGCCATCTCGCGCGCGCGGGTAGTCATGCGAATCAGCAAAAGGCCGCCGATATTCGCGCATGCCAGAACCAGGATCAGGCAAACCGAAGCCATCAAGAGGACGAACACGTGCGTTAGGTCGCTGGTTCGGTGCTCGGTGAGGAACTGGGCAAACGCGCGATGGTCGCTTTCGGGGCCTGGATCCGCCTGCGCAAGGCGCTGCATGATCGTATCCAAGTCCGAGCGTGCTTGGGATAGCGTAACTCCAGGCTTGAGCAGCCCCAGCGCGCGCATCCATTCGTGTGCGTCGCGCTTTGAAGCCTGTGCAACGGAAGGACGGAATGGAAGATAGTAATCGACCGGCGGGAGGAAGAAGCCGGGATCTCGGGCAGTTACGCCGATTACAATGTATGCAGTTCCATTCAGGGTCATCGTCTTGCCGATGATCTGAGGATCTGCTGAAAGGGTTTCGGCCCAGAAAGCCCTGGTCACCACGACCGTCGCAGGAGACTGCAGTTCATCATCGCTCGCGGTTAAAAGGCGGCCCATTATCGGACGAGAGCCGGTCAGCCGAAAGAATTCGTTCGTGACGACACCGGCGTGCGTGAGCACGGCCTGTCCGCGGCCTGTGAGCGTCAGATCGGCCTTCTGGAAGGCAGCCATCGACTCGAAGGAGCGATTCTCCATCCGCCAGTGCTCGAAATTGATCCAGGTCACGCTGATGCCGCTGCTTTTCGCGGAGGACTCGCCGAGCCACACCAGACGCTCACCCGAAGGGAAAGGGAGCGCCTTGAGAAGGACGGCATACACCGCGCTAAAGATGGCGGTGTTTGCGCCGATTCCGACAGCCAGCGTCAGAATTACGATGAACGAGAAGACGCGCGCTTTCCAGATACCTCGCGCCGCGTAACGAAGGTCTTGCAGGAGCGATTCAACCGTAGGGAATTGCCACGATTGATAGCTTCGCTCGCGCACGCTTGTCGCGTTACCAAAGTGGCGCCACGCCGAGGCACGCGCCTCTTCCGGCGGCATGCCCCGCTCCAGATTCTCATCGATCAGGAATTGAAGATGGGCGTCCATCTCCTGCTGCAGTTCGTCGGCGAGATTTCGCCTTCTTCCGAGTGCACGTGCCATCTTCGACCACCATTGGCGCATGAAATCACCCCTCCGATGCCAGGATCCTCGCCATGGCTAGAGCAAATCGCTGCCACTTCGAAGTTGCCTTGACCAGTTGCTTGCGCCCGGCAAGCGTCAGGCTGTAATAACGGGCGCGGCGGCCGTTGGGCGATGTCTTCCACTGTGCGGAAATCCATTTGCGCTGAAGAAGACGTTGAAGCGCAGGGTACAGGGAGCCGTTATCGACGAAAAACTCACTGTCAGATTGTTGTTGCAGAAACTGCGAGATGCCATAGGCGTGGTTGGGCTCCAGCTTGAGGCTACGGAGGATCAGCACTTCAAGAGTTCCTTGAAACAGTTCGAGTTTGTCTTCAGGTAGTCTATCTACGGTAGACATGCTATCTATATACTACAAGAAATAAAAGTCTGTCAAGCGAGCCTGCCGGGGCCAACCGCCAGCTCCTGAAGCGTACAAGAGGCTGGCTCGACCGTATAGGTGATGGCATAACGAAGTCGGCCTCACGACGAGCCGAGTAAACTGTGCGGTATCCAACGTACAGAGCTCGGATCGAAGGAGGCCGAGATGAAAATTATAGGATGCGATCTACACGCTCGACAACAGACGATTGCGATGTTGGATAGCGACACAGGAGAGCTGGAAGAAAAGACCCTCGAACATCAAGGCGAGACCGTGCGGGAGTTTTATTCGGCACTGTCTGGTCCGATTCTGGTAGGGATCGAAGCGACCGGCTCGATGCAGTGGTTCCTGGAGTTGATGGAAGAGCTGGGGATCGAATGCCGCGTCGGCCATCCCCAGAAGATCCGCCGAGCAGAGACGCGCAAACAAAAGCATGATCGGCGGGATGCGCTCTTGCTTCTGAAGTTGCTCGCCGAGAATCGCTTTCCAACCATCTGGATGCCCTCGAGCGAGCAACGCGATCTGCGCACGTTGCTACGTCACCGTCATCAGTGGGTGCGCCTGCGATCTCGAGTCCAACACACGCTGCAATCGATGGCACTCAACCACGGTCTCAGGAGAGGCCACGCGCTATGGAGTCAAGCGGGCCTGCACGCACTTCGGGCATTGCCTCTGGCTCCTCATGCCAGCGAGCGGCGAGCGGCACTGCTGTCTTTGTACCCTCGTTTGCAGGAATCCATCGACCAGCTGGATCAGCAGGTCAGCCAGCAGGTTCAGCAACATCCCCCGGCGCGGCGACTCATGACGCACCCGGGAGTGGGACCGATCACCGCGTTAGCTACCGAAGTTTTCCTGGGCGATCCGCTGCGGTTCATCGATGGAAAAGCACTGGCCAGTTACATCGGCATGATCCCGAGCGAACACTCCAGCGGAGGCCGGCAGCGGCTGGGTGCGATGAGCAAACAAGGAAACGCGCTGCTGCGTTATCTGTGGTGCGAAGCGGCGATGCACGCGGTGGAGCGGGATCCGGAGTTGAAACGCTTCTATCGGCGCAAACTGGTGCAGAAAGGGCTGGGGAAAGCGAGAGTCGCTGCAGCCAGGAAACTCGGGATCCGACTCTGGATCATGATGCGTGACCAGATCGATTACGAAGAGTTCTGCCGTCGAGGAAAAGCGCGGCAGGAAAGCGGTAGTGTCCGTGCGGGGATGCCTGATCTCGACAGTGGTCCTGCAGCATAGTGACCGGATCAAGTGAATAGGCTACCCGCCTCCCCATTGCGGGGAGTTCGAAGAAATCATCATGGTCGCACGTGATCGGAGAGATGTCTGGGTGCGCCGGGATAAACCGGCGAGGAGTCGTGGATGTAAGAGCCACACAGGAAAGGTCTAGCGAGCCATCCTGTCCCCGAGTCATGCGTAGTCAGTCGCGAGGCTGGGTGCGAAGCGTTGACAGGGGCACATGCAGGCTGGATATCGAGCTGCGAAATAATCGCCTTCAGAGTGCCGACGCCGTCCAGACAGGCGGAAGGCAACACCGGCGGATGCGAAAACGCGAGCATTCACAGGACTCTGCGCAGTCAGAGAACCCAGGCATGCATGGAAACTCCACGCGCGAGAACCGGGAGACCCCGTCAACGCCCGAGAAGTGGAAGTAAGCGGGCCGGCTGGAGAAGGCCATGAACCAGAAGTCCGGCATGCACGTTGGCGGGGAGTCGGACGGTCGTACAGTACCAACGAAGTGCCCGAACAAAGGCGGGAAACCGCTGGCGGAGGGCATGGAGGGAAGGCGACCGACCAAGGAGAACATCGAGCAGACGACCGCGTCACAGACACAGAGCTGGATCAACGCGTCGAGCGGTTTGCTCGGTGTGCGGGAAGTAGCACGAAAGGAGAAGCGGTTACGTTTCACCGCGCTACTCCACCACGTCACCGTTCCTCTACTACAGGGCAGCTTCTACTCTCTGAAGCGAGAAGCAGCACCGGGGATAGATGGAATGACCTGGAAGGAGTACGAGACGGACCTGGACAGGCGGCTGGTGGATTTACACGGCCGGGTGCACCAAGGAACGTATCGAGCGCAACCCTCCAAGAGAGCCTACATCCCCAAAGCAGATGGACGACAACGACCCTTGGGCATTGCAGCCCTGGAGGACAAAATCGTTCAGTCCGCCGTGGTGACGGTCCTCAATCAGATTTATGAAGAGGATTTCCTTGGGTTCTCCTATGGGTTCCGACCCGGGCGAAGCCAGCATGATGCGCTGGATGCGCTGTGGGTCGGGCTCATGCGGAAGAAAGTGAAATGGGTGCTCGACGCTGATGTTCGTGACTTTTTCGGGACTGTTGTACACGAACAACTGGTTAAGTTCATCGAGCATCGGATCGCCGACCGAAGGATACTTCGCCTGATCCGGAAATGGCTGAGGGCAGGAGTTACGGAGGAAGGCAACTGGTCGAAGACGGAAGTAGGTACTCCGCAAGGGGCGGTGGCATCGCCATTGCTCGCGAACCTATACCTGCATTACGTGTTCGATCTGTGGGCACAGCACTGGCGGAAGCATCGCGCAACGGGAGACATGATCGTTGTCCGATACGCTGACGATATCGTGCTGGGATTTCAGCGGCGAACTGATGCCGAGCGATTCCTCCAGGAATGGAAAGAACGCTTGCGCAAGTTCGGGTTGGCATTACACCCGGACAAGACGCGCCTGATTGAGTTCGGGCGTTTCGCAGCCGCAAACCGAGAGCAGCGTGGCGAGGGCAAGCCGGAGACGTTCAACTTTCTGGGCTTCACGCATATATGCGGGATGACCCGAATAACCGGCAAGTTCACGGTCATGCGTAAGACCATCCGGAAGCGCCTCTCTGCAAAGCTGAAAGAGCTGAAGGAGGAGCTTCGACGGCGCTGGCACGAGCCAGTGGCCGAGGTCGGGCAATGGTTGAGGTCCGTTGTTCAGGGCTACTTCAACTATCATGCGATACCCGGCAACACGGATAGTCTAAACACCTTTCGGTTTCAGGTGATCTGGCACTGGCACCGCGCACTGGGGCGGCGCAGCCACAAGAGCCGGGTGACCTGGGCGCGGTTCTGGTCATTAGTTATCCGCTGGCTCCCGCGAGTCCAGATCCTACATCCCTATCCCGACATGCGCTTCAACGCTAAGTATCCGAGGTAGGAGCCGTATGCAGCAATGCTGCCCGTACGGATCTGCGCGGGGGGCGTCGGGACAACCGGCGTCCCTACCGCGACTGGGCAACACCGAGTCGATGAAGTGACACGAACCGAGTCTCGTAGGTTGGACAGGAAGAACAATCCGAGAATTGCGGCGCATCGCCCGCCGAAGGAAACAGCGGGACTGCGCAATGCAGGAGTCTGTGCGAAAGGAATAAAAAAAGAGTTAAAGACTCTTGACGTGGCCGACTTCGTTAGAGATGTCGAGAAATCCTCTAGTCAGCAGCTATCTCAGAGAGAGACATTGCGGGCCGACCGGCATCAGTCAATTTGATATGTTGAACAGCGTGTCTTTGCTGATCGGATTAATGGGTCCCGGGATTGCAATGGATTTAGCTGCGTCCATAATTCGCTTTGCGCTTGGGCTGACGGGCAACAAGTTCCATAAGCCTTTTCGTCGGGGAGAGCGCACCTCCGAAGACGAAGTACCCGCTTGGCTCGGGAGGACTCTCTTTATCATCGGAGGCCTCTGGTTTGCATGGGCTGCTCTTGATTCGCTGAGAGTTCGGTAATAGTTGATTCAACCTGTAGGGTTACGAATCCGGTCAGGTATTGAGAAACCCTCTTCGCACCACCTATTCCAAAACGAAATATCTGGTGACAGGCACATTATGGTATATGCCATGTCAAAATCCGATACGCGTTAGAGCGTCGCTCGTGCGTTCATCGTGGCCAATATTCGAGGAAGGACATGCAAACATCTCAGTCGCAATGTCGAGGCTTCGGTCCGGGGATTCGCGTCTCGCTCCGCTGGGGTTTCGCGATGTTAATTGCCTTGCTTACTTGCCTTCCACTCACTTCCGGTGTTGCACATCCGCCATCGTCGCGAGACGATGCATTCGCGCAAATCGCGCAAGCGTTCGCCGGCGCTCTCAAAAAAGAGAAGGTCAAGAGAGTGGTCATTATCGATTTGGTTGGCGTCAATGGTCGTAGCAGTTCTTTCGGGGCATGGCTTGCCGACCGCCTGTCGTCGGCGAATGGATGGACGGGTGTCGATGTGGTCGATCGCAAAGCAGTTGCTGCGCAGTTGAGCAGTTTTCACGCAGGGGACACCAACGAGAGCTACGAGAATAGAGTGAAGGATCTATCGCTCTCGCAAAATGCAGCGGTGATCACCGGAAGCTATGCTCCCGCGACCGACGGCGTCGGAGTGACGCTGAGGAGCATTGCCTATCGCAATAGCAAACCGGCCCACGGAGTGGCGGCGATCCGGGCCAAAGTCGCGATGAGCAGCGAAATGAAAGAGCACCTTCCGGGCCCGCTTGAATCGCTCGCCCCAAGCGATGGCATCTATTCGGAGGGAGAGGGCGGCGTGAGCACTTGCAATTGCGACGGACAAAATCTCAATCTCCAACGCACGCATGCCGGAGTCGAGAGCGGTTGGGCCACGTTCACGATTGTGATTGGCCCAGACGGACAAATCTCGAATCCGTCGCGGTGCCAATCGAGAGGAACCCTGACTGACGTTCTATGCCGCAATTTACTGGACGCTCCGAAGACGTATGGCTGGACGTGCAAGCCCGCATTGAATGTGGACGGTCAGCATATCCCCGTCCGCAAGATCGTTCACGTGAACTACAGATGCGGTGACGTCCCGTTGCAACCGGATTTTTGCTGGGTGTACGTACAAACGCATCCGATGTAACGTCGCCGTGGTGGGCCGGTCGCTGTTCGGTTGTTCGATGTCCGGTTACCGTGTTTTTCAGAACTTGAGGATATTATTCTAGTTTTCAGCACTAAGGTGCATAACGAGTGAAGACATAGTCGCGGTCTTTCGCAGGCGCGTGGCAAGGGAAGCAAGTCTCGTGCATCGCCTTGTCGGCCGGTTTTGCGCCCGTAAAGTCAGCGAACCCCCAGCCGGCCGTCTCGGCGTACTTCTTTGAGTCCTTGACCATGAACTGGACATTCGCGGGAGACCCGACAACGAAGGATTGAGCGCCGGGGAACTCCCCCGCCAGGACTTTGTCGTTGAATTCCGACGGAACACGATTCCAATGAATCGCCGCAATGATGGCGCCGTCTGGGAACGGGAGCGTTCCTTCCCTGAAAGCTTTGATCGCTATATCGTTGCCGAGTTGAACGCGCAACTGGTCGAACTTGCCCGGGACTAGAAGGTTGTCCACGGCGATCACTTTCCAATCGCGGTATCCGGCAGGAATCTTGACTCCAAAGATCGGCGAAGCCTGTTCAATAACCTGTTTATCGGCCCGTCCATCCGGATGGCCGGACACGGGGGACATGGATATGAGAAAGCCAGCTGCCACCACAACTGCAACCACTAACAAAGCGACTCGTTTCATACGCGCTCTTTTCCGATAAATGTTTGGGTCGCTTAAAAGCAAGTTTTGCTGGTGAATGGTCAAGGCTATCACAAAACGAATGTCTGCAGGATTAACCCCTGATTAGTCGGACAATCGGAACTAGGACTTGCAGGAAAGACGTAACGATCCGGATAGGTGCTGCGAAAATCCGATTACCACGAGCAATCTCAAGCGGAGATAGGTAGTGATAAATCCTGTTCGCAACGCTGAGAACGCCCAACGGACGGCACCACTACTGTTAACTGAGTTCTATTGGCAGGTGTTCCCCGTGATTTTCTCGCCTGCGAGACTCGGGAGAACACTTTTCGAAAGATTGTGAGTGCGAATGGGATCGCTATCTGGATTGGGCTACAGAACCTGTCCCAAGGCGCTTGCGTTGGAGAAACAGACCGAAGAACAGGACGGCTGATAGCAACATAGTCGCGGTGCCAGGTTCAGGCGTGGCGACGACCGGCGCAAGAGTAAAGTTCCCAAGATCGCTATTGCCGTCGAAGCTTACAGAAGCGTAAAAGTTAAAAGGCACACCCAAAGCGGCATATATGTTGATCTGGTTGCCCGCCGAATCGAGAAACGAGAATCCATTTGGAGTGACAAAAAGAGGCGCGGGAGGAATCTGAAGCAGATTGTCGTTTCCGAAGGCGGCACCCGGCGGCAAGAGGGCTGTTATGGCCAGTCCGTTAAAAGTCCCGGATAGTTCGGTAATGACCCCATCCGTTGTGCTCAACTCTCCGCCCCCGGAGCTTAGCACCCCAGAGAGAAGAAACGTCCCTTGATACGTCCAGTCAAACGAATCCGCCTTCGCGGTGCTCGGCAGAAGAAGACAGAGCACTCCGAGCAGTCCGAAGAACAAGTGCCTGCTGAGTCGAAGATCCATGTGAGCTCCCGTGGCTAGTTTCAAAATCGGATGTACCAGAAACTGACGTTATATATACAAAACTACGTCTGCTGACAAGTACCAATGGCTTTTTGTGAGTACTGTAGTCCCATCCCGCCGCAGGGGTCTCAAAATGACATTGACGGTGATAATCCCTATTCTCGACATCCATCTGAGAACATTGTTTCCACAGTAATCCCGGTTAGTCGTGATAACGCTTGATTACAACGGTTAAGAATCGTGCCAAGTTGCAGCAACGAAAGAACTTCGAGTTCTACCGCTCGAAGCGGGCGCACTTCGCCTTTGCTTGCTTCAGAAACCAGAATACCCGGACCGGCTTCTCTCCAGTCACCTAGGTTGCAAATCTCTTCGCTGTCGCTGGGATGAGTCTTTTTTCAGGGCTCATTCGTAGTAGGGAAGACTGCGCGGCAGTAGTGAAACTTTCCGCAGGAGGTTGGCATGCATGACACAAAGGAGCGGTTGTCTCTATTCTGGATCTTCGCGTTATTAAACTACCTGTATGCGGACGTGCTTGCTCTGTTCGCTTTCGTTGGCTCGCCGAATACGGCCCCACATCTCCCACCGTGGGCTCTGATGGGTTCAGCGGTCTTGATGGAAATACCCATCGCCATGATTGTGGCGTGTCGACTGCTTCCGTTTAGAGCGAACCGGCTGACGAATATCATCGCGGGTGTCATTATGACCGTTATAAACGGTTTCCTGACCTTCGTTCTGCCTCTGACTAACGGTGACTTTCGAGACCCTGTTTTTCCGGCATACGTGTTCTTCGCGACGATCGAAACTGTATGCACCTCGGTCGTCATCTGGCAGGCGTGGACCTGGTCAGGGTTGAAGCCATCAATTAGTTCGGAGGGCGTTATCGGCGATCGGGAAATTAGGCTGCCCAGCGGTAGTTGACGATGAATCCGCTTCGCACCAGCTATCTCAGTGAGAGATGGGTGATGGCATAACGAAATCGGCCTCAACGACGAGCCGAGTAAACTGTGCGGTGTCCAACGTACAGAGCTCGGGTCGAAGGAGGCCGAGATGCAGATTATAGGTTGCGATCTACACGCTCGACAACAGACGATCGCGATGTTGGATACGGATACAGGAGAATTCGTCGAGAAGACTCTCGAGCACGAGGGCGAGGAATTGCGGAAGTTTTATTCCGGACTCACTCGCCCTGTTTTGGTGGGGATCGAAGCGACCGGCTCGATGCAGTGGTTCCTGGAGCTGCTGGAAGAGCTGAGCATCGAATGCCGAGTCGGTGATCCGGCCAAGATCCGGGCGGCCGAACCACGTAAGCAGAAAAACGATCGAAGGGATGCACAACTTCTGCTGAAGCTGCTTTCCGAGAACCGCTTTCCCACGATCTGGATGCCCTCGACCGAGCAGCGAGATCTGCGCACGTTGCTGCGCCACCGTCATCAGTGGGTGCGCATGCGAACCCGCGTACAGCACACGCTGCAATCGATGGCACTCAATCACGGTCTCAGGCGAGGCCACTCGCTATGGAACCAAGCGGGCCAACAAGAACTGCGGGCGTTGCCTCTGGCTCCTCACGCCAACGAGCGACGGAAAGCACTGATGACGTTGTACCCACGATTGCAAGAATCCATCGACGAACTGGATCGGGAGGTCAGCCAGCAAGCCCAAAACCATCCGGCGGCGCGGCGGTTAATGACGCACCCGGGAGTCGGGCCGATCACCGCGTTAGCCACCGAAGTGTTCTTGGGTGATCCGCTACGGTTCACGGATGGGAAAGCAGTAGCCAGCTACATCGGAATGATTCCTCGCGAACATTCCAGTGGAGGCCGGCAGCGGCTGGGTGGGATGAGCAAACAAGGGAACGCGCTGCTGCGTTATCTGTGGTGTGAGGCAGCCATGCATGCAGTCGGGCGTGACCCCGAGTTGAAACGCTTCTATCGGCGCAAACTGGTGCAAAAAGGGATGGGGAAAGCCAGAGTCTCTGCCGCTCGAAAGCTCGGAATCCGGCTGTGGATTATGATGCGCGATCAGATTGATTACCAAGAGTTCTGCCGTCGCGGAAAGGCGCGGCAGGAAAGCGGTAGTGTCTGTGCGGGGATGTCTGATATCACCAATGGTCCTGCGGAAGCGTGACCGGATAAGTGAATAGGCTACCCGCCTCCCTGCAAGGGCCAGGGAGTTTGAATACATCATCATGGTCGTAAGTGATCGGAGAGATGGCTGGGTGCGCCGGGATAAACCGGCGAGGAGTCGTGGATGTAAGAGCCACACAGGAAAGGTCTAGCGAGCCATCCTGTCCCCGAGTCATGCGTAGTCAGTCGCGAGGCTGGGTGCGAAGCGTTGACAGGGGCACATGCAGGCTGGATATCGAGCTGCGAAATAATCGCCTTCAGAGTGCCGACGCCGTCCAGACAGGCGGAAGGCAACACCGGCGGATGCGAAAACGCGAGCATTCACAGGACTCTGCGCAGTCAGAGAACCCAGGCATGCATGGAAACTCCACGCGCGAGAACCGGGAGACCCCGTCAACGCCCGAGAAGTGGAAGTAAGCGGGCCGGCTGGAGAAGGCCATGAACCAGAAGTCCGGCATGCACGTTGGCGGGGAGTCGGACGGTCGTACAGTACCAACGAAGTGCCCGAACAAAGGCGGGAAACCGCTGGCGGAGGGCATGGAGGGAAGGCGACCGACCAAGGAGAACATCGAGCAGACGACCGCGTCACAGACACAGAGCTGGATCAACGCGTCGAGCGGTTTGCTCGGTGTGCGGGAAGTAGCACGAAAGGAGAAGCGGTTACGTTTCACCGCGCTACTCCACCACGTCACCGTTCCTCTACTACAGGGCAGCTTCTACTCTCTGAAGCGAGAAGCAGCACCGGGGATAGATGGAATGACCTGGAAGGAGTACGAGACGGACCTGGACAGGCGGCTGGTGGATTTACACGGCCGGGTGCACCAAGGAACGTATCGAGCGCAACCCTCCAAGAGAGCCTACATCCCCAAAGCAGATGGACGACAACGACCCTTGGGCATTGCAGCCCTGGAGGACAAAATCGTTCAGTCCGCCGTGGTGACGGTCCTCAATCAGATTTATGAAGAGGATTTCCTTGGGTTCTCCTATGGGTTCCGACCCGGGCGAAGCCAGCATGATGCGCTGGATGCGCTGTGGGTCGGGCTCATGCGGAAGAAAGTGAAATGGGTGCTCGACGCTGATGTTCGTGACTTTTTCGGGACTGTTGTACACGAACAACTGGTTAAGTTCATCGAGCATCGGATCGCCGACCGAAGGATACTTCGCCTGATCCGGAAATGGCTGAGGGCAGGAGTTACGGAGGAAGGCAACTGGTCGAAGACGGAAGTAGGTACTCCGCAAGGGGCGGTGGCATCGCCATTGCTCGCGAACCTATACCTGCATTACGTGTTCGATCTGTGGGCACAGCACTGGCGGAAGCATCGCGCAACGGGAGACATGATCGTTGTCCGATACGCTGACGATATCGTGCTGGGATTTCAGCGGCGAACTGATGCCGAGCGATTCCTCCAGGAATGGAAAGAACGCTTGCGCAAGTTCGGGTTGGCATTACACCCGGACAAGACGCGCCTGATTGAGTTCGGGCGTTTCGCAGCCGCAAACCGAGAGCAGCGTGGCGAGGGCAAGCCGGAGACGTTCAACTTTCTGGGCTTCACGCATATATGCGGGATGACCCGAATAACCGGCAAGTTCACGGTCATGCGTAAGACCATCCGGAAGCGCCTCTCTGCAAAGCTGAAAGAGCTGAAGGAGGAGCTTCGACGGCGCTGGCACGAGCCAGTGGCCGAGGTCGGGCAATGGTTGAGGTCCGTTGTTCAGGGCTACTTCAACTATCATGCGATACCCGGCAACACGGATAGTCTAAACACCTTTCGGTTTCAGGTGATCTGGCACTGGCACCGCGCACTGGGGCGGCGCAGCCACAAGAGCCGGGTGACCTGGGCGCGGTTCTGGTCATTAGTTATCCGCTGGCTCCCGCGAGTCCAGATCCTACATCCCTATCCCGACATGCGCTTCAACGCTAAGTATCCGAGGTAGGAGCCGTATGCAGCAATGCTGCCCGTACGGATCTGCGCGGGGGGCGTCGGGACAACCGGCGTCCCTACCGCGACTGGGCAACACCGAGTCGATGAAGTGACACGAACCGAGCTTGTAGGTTGGACAGGGACAACAACTCGAGAATTGCGGCGCAGCAGCTGACCGCGAGAAGAGGGTGGGGCCGCGCCGATGTAGGTGTGTGTGCGAAAGAAATAAAAACAGAACTAAAACCACTCTTGACGGGGCCGATTTCGTTAGAGATGGTGATAATCCCGTGTCAACGGTCACCCGAGCCCAGTCTCAATCCAAGGAGCGTTCGTGAGGCACAAACCAGCCAGGGGCGGTGTCAAAAACTCCAGACAAATAAAAGCGGGTCTGGTGCCGCCGACGCCGGTTGCTCAGAGTAGCGGCGCCCGGGCATTCGAAGGAGTCCTGGTCGTGGGAATGTCAGTGGGTGGAAGCACCGGTGGACCCGTTTCCGATCCCAACATTGTTCCGCTGATTGACGTACTGTTGGTACTGATTATCATCTTTATGGTGATCACGCCTACGGTGCCCACCGGATTGCCCACTCTGGTTCCGCAGCCTCCGTCGCCGCTACGGAAAGCCGAACCGCCCAATCCCCATACGATCGTGGTGCAGGTGATGCAAGGCGGGAAGCTCATGATTAACCAGGAGCAGAGCGACTGGGATGAGCTTGGTCCGCGCCTCTTTGATATTTTCAAGGAACGCGCCGAAAAGGTGGCCTTCGTAGAAGGTGCCGAAGAGGTTCCCTTCGCACAGGTGGCGCGCGCCATCGACGTAATGCGCGGTGCAGGGATCGATCACGTCGGCCTGATCACGCCTGGGGCAATGCCCAAGGAATAGGTCAGCTCCGGATAGGTGTCGATGAATCCGCTTCGCACCAGCTATCTCTGACTGAGATACCCCCTTGGCAAGGTCGTTGCTGTCGTGGCTACTAGACGCCAGTCTTCTGCCCTTCGATTTTCTCGGCATTGAAACTTATGGAAGCCTGGTCCGTATAAAGCAGTTGGGGGGCACATCAATGTCAGCTCAAGAAACGACAATACGACATGATCCTCAGACACTGCCAGCGGTCTCGACAACCCAGCGAATTTTCATTGGTCCGAATGGCTTGCGCGCGGGATGGCGCCTGCTAATCTTCATGGCGATCGTAATGGCAATGTCGAAAGTGGCGCAAATGATCATTAGGCGCTTCTACCCGGCCGCGCTGGACCCGACGCAACTGACACCTATGAGAATCATCGCGCCGGATCTGCTTTTCTGCTTCATCTTGGCGGTCGCGGCCTGGGTTATGAGCAAGATTGAAGGCCGCAGGATGGGCCAGTATGGCCTTCCCAGGAGCGAAGCGCTGGGGAAAAACTTTCGGGTAGGGCTATTGATAGGCCTGCTCGCTACCAGCAGTACGGTGCTTGCAATTTTCGCCCTGCATGGCGCACAGTTCACAAGCGCGGCAATTCCTGGCACCGCGATTTTGATCGCAGCGGCCGGCTGGGGGCTAGCGTTTTTGCTTTCCGGCTTGGCCGAGGAATTTTTGTTTCGCGGATACGCGCAGTTCACACTGACGACTGGGATGGGATTCTGGCCGTCCGCATTTTTGCTCTCGAGTTTATTCGGGCTGGTTCACGCCACCAATGGCGGAGAAAACATTTTGGGGGATGTGTCGGTGGTTTCGTTCGGTTTGTTGTTGTGCCTGTTTCTCCGCCGGACTGGAAATTTATGGTGTGCGATCGGTTTCCACCTGGGATATGACTGGGGTCAGACGTTCTTGTACGGTGTTCCAAATAGCGGCCTACTACCCTCGCAGAGTCTTCTCAACACATCGTTTAGTGGGCCGAGCTGGCTGACCGGCGGAACGGTGGGGCCTGAGGCCAGCATCTTTTGCCCGATCATCCTGGCCATCGTGGCAATCGTATTCAGCTTGAAATACCGCGACGCGCGATATCGGCCGTTGAGCGCGCCGTCAGCATCCTGAGTCGAGGCACGGAAAACGCAGAAGGATCTCAATCGGATAGGTGTTGTGAAAGGCCGCGCCGGGTGCGAGCGAAAAAAAATCGCCGGCCGGTGCGGGTTGGATGCGGCGCACCGGACGGCGATGGGTGGATCGGTTTCGCGGCTTACTCGGTGGCGGCCGCGTTGGGGGCTGCGGCGAACAGATCGGACATCACGGCAGTGGCGCTATCGCAAGCATGGTTGAGGCAGGGCAGACGGAAACCTGCTTCGATGGATTTGAGCAGAGAGAAGTGCGTGTAGAAATTTTTGCTGCGCACACCCTTCACTCCGTAGTTTGTTTCCACGGTGAGCAGGACTTTGTTCGTCGTGGGGGAAATGCTGTAGTCGTTTTCGTCCCACACGATGATGATGGCGTTGTGACCTTCCGCCCACACGGGAGAATTGTGAATGGCGGTGACGATGGTCTGAACTGTGACGTCGCCCTGGTAGATCAAGGCCGGGTTCAAACCGTTTTGCGTGCCATTGTCGTTGGGATCAAACTCGCAAACCGGGCCGGCGTTGCTGCGGCCGTGCTGATCGTTGCACTGATTTGGCACGATAAAAGAATACGACGGAGCGAAACCAGCGGCGAGATTGGTGAACAGGCCACCAGCGCCTTCAAAACCTCCCATTCGCTTCAGGCTGAGTTGCGGATTGAAACCTTCCTGGACGTTCTGGAAGTATGCGAAGGGATTGTGTTTCACGGCGTAAAGATCGACGAGATTGTTTTGCGTCTGTCCCTCGCCGGGAAGAGCGGTGGTGAGATCGTCAAGATTCGAGAAGAAACCGTCGGCATTGTCCACGCCCTCGGCGCCCGTAGGCGGCAAACTTTCCTGATAGCTCTTCCAAGTACGGCCCGAGGCGATGAGCTGGTCGGCGATTGTCATGCCGACCGTCTTTGGATTGGCGGCAAAACCCACTTTGCCGTCCACGTCGATAACGCCCGGAGGCCCGGTTGTTTCGTTGGAGAAATCAAGCGCGGGAGTGGCCGCATCGGTTCCGCTGCCGTAGATGGGGCAAATGGGCGTCGTGTTGTTTTCCAAGGACACAGTTCCGTTGCCCATGATGTTGGGCGTGCAGGTGCCGTTGTTCCAGTCGGGAGAATTATCGTCGCGCACGCCGAAATTTGAACCCCCAACGACTTCGAGGTAGTTGGTGAGGCTGGGATGCCCAACGGCAAAGTAGTTCGTGGCGTAGTTCACAGATTTCGCATAACTATTGACGAAGGGCTCGTTGGGATTGCCGATTACCTGAGCGTAGGCGTGATTTTCCATCATGATGATGAACACGTGATCCAGTGACGGAATGCCTTTCGGTATTGCGCCTTCCTGTGCCGACGCTGCGCTTGCAACCGACACCGCGAGCAGACACAAAACTACCGCTTTCATTTTCATAGGGCTGTTCTTCCTTTTGGGGGAATTACCGTCCGACGCCGGGCGTTGTTCCGGCGTCTTAGACCGCGGATACTCTGGGTGACCTGTATTGCCGGGCTGTTACTGCACGGCGAAACGTCGGTGAAATCTGGAGGCTAACACTGAGATGGAGCAAGAGGCGGAGCCTATGCTTTGGAAGGTTTGACAATTTGATCGTAGAGCCATAACAGCAGAGTGGTCGCTATTCCGATGGCGGTGATTGCCCACCAGAATCGCGTCGGACGATGCTGCACTTCGCCGAAGTAGTGCAGGAGAAACCCGCCGATGCGCCCCGCGACAAATGCGCCGATGCCGAGGGGTAGAAATGCAAAACCCATGTAGGTGCCTTGCTGGCCGGAAGGCGCTAGGCGGGAAATATAATCGTAGTAGCGAGGCTGCTGCGTGAGCTCGCCGAGGGCCACGATGACCAGCGCGACATACGCGGCAGTCACGGTGGGATGCACAGCAATCACGGCAAAAGCGACCATCGAGATCAACGTGCCGAGGAGGACAGCGCGAAAAGCGCTGACGCGTTTGGTGAGGACGCTGATGACGACCGTCAGTGCGATTACCACGATGGGGCCGGTGGCAAGCATTCTTTCGGTGTTGGCACGGGGATCGATGTAATCGTGGACGTAGAGCGGTAGAGTAATGAACTCCTGCCAGTAAACGATCCAGTAGCCGGTGAAAATCAGGAGGAAGACCATAAATTTTGGATTCGTCACAACTTTGCCAAAGTTCGAAAGAGTCTCGGCGACGGTTGTTACTTGTTTTTCGTTAGATTGTCGAGGCTCCCTGAAAAATATCAGTACGAGAAAAAACATGAGAAACACGCTGACGGCAGCGACGCGAAAAACATTTTCGACACTGAGATTCTGATGGACCCAGGCGGCAACGATGGGACCGAGCGCACCGCCGATGTTGACCAGAGTGTAGTAGATCGAATAGCCGATGGAGCGGACGTTTTCTTTCGATGCGCGCGCGGTGGTTCCAACGACGCAGGGCTTTACCAGCGCAATGCCCAGCGCGGGAAGCGCGAGAATGAAAAGGACAAAGAGCCCGAGCGGGAGGGAATTGCGAACGGGCGCGATCCATGGCGAGCCGATTGAACCGAGCAGGAAGTAAGCGGCGGTGAGAATCAGATAGGCGAGGGAGAGGGCGCGGCGAAAGCCAAGCCTGTCGGCGGTGGCTCCTCCGACGATCGCGAGAAACCAGACCAAGCCACCAAAAAAACCGGTGAGATCGGCGGCACGCTCGGTGGGGAAATTGAGGACTTCGTGCAGGTAGCGCGCGAGAGAGGAGAACGCGGCGTAGTACGACAGTCGCTCGAAGAGTTCGCTGATATTGGCGACCCAGAAGGCGGGCTCGAAGCCTTCGCGAATTTCTTTCAGGCGCTGGGAAAAACTCAAACGATGCTCCTCGACGTGACGTGACCTGAGCTGCTGCGACGCGGGCGATTGCGTGGCGCGGTCGGCGGCGATTGTATCGGAAAGCTTCGGCGCGACGTGGGGTTTCTTCACAAATCTTGCTCACGCGGACTTCTTGAGAATATGGCGGATGGCGGGACGGCGAGTGATGCGCGCGATTATTGCGCTGCCGGGCTTGCCGTGCTTGATGATTGGGCGGCGGGGAGATTCGAGCGAATCAGGGATTCGACGCGATTGATGACGTTGGGATCGCATTCGATTTCGATGTGCGGCTTTTCGAAGGCGCGGGCGAGCCAGGAGTAGCCGGTGCACTGGATGGGATTCGAGGAATAGTCGAAGCGGATGTTGCCGAGAATTTTGGTGCGAGTTGGATCAGCGGCGCGGATCTCGGGGCGGCCGTGGAGATAGCCGTCCAACTGATAAAAGTTGGCAGCTTGTTCGACATTGGCGGGGATGAGCGAATCGTCTTCGCCGATTTTCGAAACGCTGTCCACTTGAATGGTGAGCAGCACCGGGATGCCGTCAGATTGCAGCTCGCGCGCGAGAGCGACAGTCTCCGAGCCGCCCCAACTGTGGCCGTAGATGATGATGCGGGCGCTTTGTTTTTCTTCGGGCGAGAGGTTGCCATCGTGGTTCGCGTCGAGGAGGCGCAGAATTTCCTGATGGGCTTGTTCGCCGCGATGGTTTTCGAAAACTTCGATGTGAACCTGTGCCGGGTATTCCTTGCGGAGGCGCTCGGCGAGCTGCACGCCGCCGTGGACGGCATTTGTGTGGCTGATGAAGCCGCCAACGAAGCCAATGACAATCGGTGGAGATGAATTGTGCGCGGGCGGGTGGCCTGCAGATACGATTCGAGGAGAGTGCGCGAAGGCGAATGAAAGGAAAACCAGGCCGAAAAACGCCGATACGAATGGTCGCATCGAGTGCATCGATTCCGTGCACATCATAGCAGCATCAGGGCGCCGAGAAAAACGGGGTTGCATGCCGACTGGCTCGGGCTGAAATCTCGCGCGGAGATTATTTTTGGCCGGTCGAGGCCGCCGCGGCTACGGTGCCTTGCGATGACGACGAATCCGCCGACGGCGCGCTTGGAGTGATGCGCATACGAGCGTACTCAAGAAGCGCCCAGTCTTCTTTGAACTCGATCATCGTCTCGCGGCTATGTTTGGGACTTTTCAGAATCGCATCGACGCGCGCGAGCAGGAGCTCGAACGCAAGGTGAGGATCAGAACCTGGGGCAAAAATATTGTTTCGGCTCAGCCCGACTTTTGAGGCGCCATTCGCGCTGGAGATTTCGAGCCAGAGGCTGCCGTCGGCATCGCCTAAGGGACGCCCGAAACTATCGAGGCGTTTGAAAATGCGGGCGACGTAGCCACGGTCGGGAATCATTTCGTCTTGAACCGCCTGATTCACCATCGTATCGAAAGATTTGCGATATTTTTCCCATTCGCCGGGAGCGCCTATCACTTCTTCGCGTTCTTGAATTTCGACGGGGGCGAGCGCGCCGTCGGAGGCGATACCGGCGCTATCAGTTGTTGATGACGACGACGGAGCGGAAGCATTGAGCTGCACCGGTTCGACAGTCGCGTGTTGCTCGAATTCGCGCTCGGGATTGAACCGTCCGGTGAGCAGATAAGCGGCGGCCACGACGGGCAATTCGTGGTCGGCGAAAACCACCATCGGAATCAGGAGTTTTTTCGAGCGATATAGCTGTTCGGTGCCGCTGCGCGGTTCCGTGCTTCGCTTGATCGTGCCGGGCAGCTGCGAGAAATGCAGCACGCGGAAATTCGATTCCGGATGGTTCTGCGCGTAGTGTGAGAAGGTGCGCGCGACGGCTTTCGGGCTGGTCATGCCAAAGTCGTTGATCACGTCGCGATGCGCTGAGTGCGGGAAATAAGTGTCGATTACATTTTTTGTAAAATCGGCGCAATTGCGCGTCATACCGTTGAAGTGATTTTCATTTGGCAGCGCGTTGAATTTCGCGATCAGCTCTTCATCCTGCTGAATCGTAGTCTCGACGACGAAGATGTACATGCTGCGAATCATGTTGGCGCCGACCATTTCGCGCCACTCGGCTTTGTCGCCTTTCAGGCAGTCCTTCACGGTGCAGTAGCGCGCCAATGCTTGATTGCGGTAACGCTCCTCGAGCACCGCCTTGATTTTTTCGGTGCCGAACATAGGGCGATCGGCGGGATCGCCTACGCCGTAGACGTAGAGGTTGAATGGCGCGATGTTCCATTCGTAGCGCTCGTCTTCGCCCAGATTAATGTAGTTGCTCATCACCGAGCCATTTTCTCCCGGCCGGCAGAGGCGGAGCTTGATGGGAGAATCGGGGCAGATTCGCGAAAAGTAGACAGCGGTGTGGCCCGAGCCTGTTACGCGCGCGACGCTCTCGTTGAGCGTTTCGTTGAGGATCACCCCGACGTCGCCATAAGCGCGAGAGGAAATCAGGCAAGCGAGAAGGGCAACGAGGCCTAGCGATTTTGATAATGCCGAGATGATTGATTTGAGCATTGCTGCGAGCCGCCTGCCTTTTTTCCTAAAACGAAATTGATTCAGGTAGTGATTTCTGCCATTCCATTAGAGTGCGGAATGTGGCGAATTGGATGGTCGGGTTGCTATCCGGAAAAGACGAGCTTTGTGCTCGAACCAGTAATCGAAGTGGCTATGTCGAGAGCTACGTGATGTAGGCCAGCTCGTCGCTGAACTGGAGAACTTCGTTCACGGGCCACTCGACATCCGCGCGCGCCACCAGGTCAATGATCAATTCCAGATCATCGAGCGCCTTGTCAACATCGGCCCATAGTCGAGCGCGTTTCTCCCCGGTCGATAGGGTTGCCACACGCACAATCCAGCGTAGCCCTGCTTCCTTCACCACCAACTCCTGCAACGCCTCGCGCGCGAAGGGCTTTTCAGCCAGCAGAAGATTCACGGTGGAAGTATTCAACCCTTCGACAAAGCTCGTGATTGCTTGCAGCCGTGCTTTGATCTGATTCTCATTTGCGGCTGCGTCATGAATCGAGTCCGAGAATCTCTCAATCGTTTCAGTCCCGTTCGAACTTCGGATGCCGTTCATAGCTCACCTTGTTGCTGCAGGCTCGATTTTCGCGCTCTCAAAGCAGATCTGCGATAAAAGAAAGCACTCATCTTGCCAAGCCAGAGCCGGTAGCTCAAAGTGGCTGTGGAAGAAAGGGTTATGCCTCTTAGGGGTGCGCGACGGAGGATGTTTTGCGGGTACTGGAACCAGGGAATTATTACGCTGCAATGACGATAAGCGAGCTCAGGCTATCATTCCGAAATGCGACCGCAATGCTGAAAACGCAAATCAAGGCTCTGCTCGGAAGCGACTCCTTCCGGTCCTTTATTCGATGGTTTGTCATCGGCGTGGTGCTTCTATGGTCGCTGGCCGCGCTTGTACTTGTGGCTGCCCGTTGGATTGACCCACCGACGACCGCGGTGCACATCGAGCGCCACTTGCAGGCCTGGATCCACCGCAAGCCGTATCACGAACACTACAAATTTATTCCGCTCAGCCAAATCTCGCCTGATCTTCAGCACGCTGTAATCGCCGCGGAGGATGCGCACTTCTACCAGCACCATGGATTCGATTGGCACGAGATCCAAATCGCCGCCGAAGACGATTTGGAAGGTGAGCGCACTCGCGGAGCTTCCACAATTACGCAGCAACTCGTGAAAAACCTGTTCTTCGGAACGGGCCGCTCTTTCCTCCGCAAGGGCGCGGAGGCCACACTGGTGCCGGTGGCTGAATTGTTCCTCGGCAAACAGCGCATTCTGGAGATATACCTCAACGTGGTCGAATGGGGCCCCGGCATTTACGGCGCGGAGCCGGCGTGTCGCTACTACGACGAAACCTCAGCCCTGAATATCGGCCGGCTACAAGCGGCGCGGCTGGCTGCAATTCTGCCGGCTCCCCTGAAGCGACGGCCCGAGCGCATGAATAATTACAGCGGGATTATTCTCCGGCGGATGAGCCAAATGGGTTGGTAATGGTGACTAAAACGATTGGGTGTCTTCGTCGCGTGCCTGATTCATTTCGAAATTCAAAGCCGCCATTTTCGCTTTCTCTTCGCTCTTAACCGCATCGTTATACCGCAAGCATTCGATGCAAGCAGGGAGGCGTCCGAGTGTATGATTGGCTCCTTTCCGCCGGAGGGGGACAATGGCCGCAACCTGGAAAGGGTTTCTCACGTTCGGGATGGTCTCCATCCCAATACAACTGACGCCGGCAGCTCGATCGGAACGGATCAGTTTCAATCAGCTCCATTCCGTGTGCCATACGCGCATCAAGCAGCCCACTTATTGCCCGACCTGTGAAAAATTCGTTGACCGCTCCGAAATTGAAAAGGGCTACGAATACGAGAAAGACCAGTATTTGATGTTCACGAAGCAGGAGCTCGAAGAGATCGAGCCCGAATCCGCCCAGACCATGGAGATTCTGAGTTTCGTGAAAGCCGAGGAGATCGATCCGGTTTATTTCGACAGCTCCTACTACGCGGAGCCGGGCGAAGGCGGCGTGAGGGCTTACAACTTGCTGCTCGACGCGATGCGCAAGACCGGTTATTCAGGAGTAGCAAAGGTCACCATGCACGGACGCGAAAACATCGTCATTATCCGCGCCCGCGACAATGGTTTCACGCTGCACACTATGTTCTATAAGAATGAAATTCGCGGGATCGCGGAAAACGCCAAGCTGAATCAAGCGGAGTTGAAACCGGCGGAATCCAAACTGGCGATGCAGCTGATTGAAACGCTCGCGGAATCCTTCAATCCCGATCAGTACTCAGACACCTATCAGCAGGAACTTGAAAAACTGATCGAAGCGAAAGCCCACGGCAAGAAATTGACGGTGATGCCGCGCGCCAAACGCGAACATGTTCCGGATTTGATGTCGGCGCTGAAGAAAAGCCTATCGGCGGAGCCGGCAAGAAAATCGTTGTTGCGCGCCGTGCCCAAAACCGGCGCCGGTGAACGGCAGAAGAAATCACGCAAGGCGAGCTGAGCAACGCGCGCTTTAAGGCCGCAAAATCTGGAAGGCTAGGCGAGAGCTTTTCGCAGGCGCTTCGTCGTCTTCTGCAACTGCTTCTTGAGCGCCTCCACCTGCTTCGAGATGTCCTCGAGCTCTTTTTTCGCCATCGCACCCGCCTTCTTCACTTTGTGCGCGGTGCGGTTGGCCTTACCCATCGCGGTCCCGATTCTTTCCGCTGCATCGTTCAACAATTTATTCTTCTTTGCCATTCATCTCCTCCGTGTGAAACCGCAGCCATCGTATACGTCGCACGATGGATCGTCAATCGGGTTCGCTGGTCGTTTCTAGCGACGGCTCCTAGCTCGCAGTTTCCGGCTTAGCCGCACCCGAGCCGTCGTCATCGAGATACTTCACGAACACCACTTCGTTTTGCGCTTCGTTGTACAGCAGATCGTCTACATTGGCCTTCGCCAGCAATAATCCGAATCCACCGGGACGCAAGCCTTTCTGCTGGCGCACTTCGTCATGCTTCGTAGGCTCATCGGCTCGATGAGTGATCGCTGCGTGCTCCAGCTCGGCAAATTTAAATCCGGGCCCCGGATCGGCAATCCGATACAGCACCATCCGGTTCCCTCGCAAATAAGAAATCCTTACCTTGCGGCTCGGGTCCAGCTTCCCGCCCCATTCCACCGCGTTGAGCAGTAACTCGTGAAATGCCTGGCCCACCGAGCGTTGCACTTCCTCGGATAATCCCGCTTTCATGTGCGCCATGAACGCTTCGATGCGCTCCGCGGCTTCGAGCGAACATGGGACGGAGAGTTCCACCCACGTGGGGCGAGCGGAAATTACTTCGATCGGTAAAGTCTTCGATGTTTTTGCCAGAGTCTCGCGCACCAGGGTCAGCAGCGATTTCGGCTCGATCGGCTTGGCCACGTACTGATACGCTTCCTCGCGAATGGCGCTCAAGAGCGTTTCCGGCGTGTCGTCCGAGGTCATCACAATCACTTTTGGCTTCTTGCTGTTCTTCTTCAGCGCCGACAAAACTTCCAGGCCGTTTTTCTTGGGCATCCATACGTCCAGCAGCGCCAGGTCGAACTTATCCTCTTTCAATTTCTTCAGCGCGGCTGCGCCGTCCGGAACCGCCACCACCGTATACTTTCCGTCGCGCAGAATTTCGGTCAGCAGTAGTCGGGTTGTGCGGTCGTCATCAGCGACAAGAATGCGCGTCATCGTTTCCTCCGCGCAGGCGGTTTCGTCCGGGCCTGCTGGGTTTGGTCCTAGCCTGGGACTTCGACTGGGCCTGCGCACCCTTCGGGCTGCCGGCCGATTGCAGTGCCGGCAAAAGCCGCGCAAGGTCGTCTTCCAGGGTGGCGTAGAGTTCCCAGGCGCCGTCGAGTTTACCCTCTCGCCCGGTTTTTTCAATCTCTCTCGCTGTCTCGAAGGCGCTCGACGGCCCGAAGTTTCCCACCGAGCCTTTCAACGCGTGAGCGGCCTCCGCCAGCGCGCGCGAATCGCGCGCAGAGAGACCGCTGCGGATTTTCGTCATCATTTTGGGACAGTCGTGCTTGAACGTCCGAATCAGCGATCCTAGCAGTTTTCGATTTCCATCAAAACGCGCAAGCAACTTATCCGCATCCGCCGCTCTGTCCCTTTTAGCTTTATCGGATGGGCTTCTTTCTTCTTCCGCGGCCATCGCTGCAGTCGGTGATGCGCCCGTTTCAATGATTTGCGTAAATAATTTCGGGTCGATCGGTTTGGGAATGTATCCATCCATTCCCGCTGCCAGGCATCTCTCCCGGTCGCCTGGCATGGCGTGCGCCGTCATTGCGAAAATCGGGATGTGTCCGCCATCGCTCTTCTCTTTCCTTCGAATTTCTTCCGTCGCTTCGATACCTCCCATCTCGGGCATCTGAATGTCCATCACCACCAGATCGAATTTGTGTTTTTCCAGCGCCGCCAGCGCTCGTTTTCCATTTTCCGCGACGATTGCCGAATGCCCCCTGCGTTCCAATAGATGCAACACAAGTTCCTGGTTAACAGGGTTGTCCTCCGCCACCAGCACCCGCAACCTCCGATGCGCGCCCCGCGCCATGCTTCGCGCCGCCGACGGCCTCGTCTTCTGGCGCCCCGGTACGTGAAGCGCGGTCACGATTGCGTCCCATAATTCCGATTGCTTCACAGGTTTCGTCACGGCCGCCGCCGCGCCTGCGCTTTTCGCTCGCGCCTGATCTTCGCGGTGGCCGGCGAACGTCAAAAGGATAATCTTCACCCCACGCAGTTGAGCATCTTTCTGCACGCTCGCCGAGAGATCGAATCCATCCATCCCCGGCATGTGCCCGTCGGCCAGCACGAGCCGAAACGGCTCGCCTTTCTTCTGCGCCCGCTTCAACGCTTCGAGCGCTGCCGAGCCGTTCTTCACTCCCACAGGTTTCATCTTCCAGTTGCCGAGCATCTCTTCGAGAATCTGGCGGCTCGTAGAGTTGTCGTCCACCACTAGCACCGGAAGATCGAGCAACTTCACCGGCACGGGCGCTTGCTCGCCAGCCGCAGAAGTTTGCAATCCCAGGCTTACCGTGAAATGAAACGTGCTGCCTCGCCCCGGTTCGCTCTCCAGCCAGATGCGGCCGCCCATCAACTCCGAGAGTTGCGACGAAATCGAAAGTCCGAGCCCAGTGCCGCCGTATTTTCGAGTGGTGGACGCATCACCCTGCGCAAAGGCCTCGAAGATCGCTTTCTGTTTTTCTTGCGGGATTCCGATGCCTGTATCGGTCACGGAAAAATGCATCACCACGCCCTGGTTCTTTCTGGATTCCAAGCTTGCGTTCAGAACCACCTCGCCGCTTTCTGTGAATTTGATCGCATTGCCCACCAGGTTTACCACGATGCGCCGAAGCCGTTCCGCATCTCCCACTAGCGCGTCGGGCACTTCGGGCGCCACGTGACAGGCCAACTCCAGCCCTTTCTGTTGCGCGTGCACTGCCAACGCGCGCAGCGTGTCCTCCAGCATGTCCCGCAGCCCGAAATCCACCCGATCGAGTTGCAGCTTCTTCGCTTCCGCCTTCGAGAAATCCAGGATGTCGTTGATCAGGTTCAGAAGCGAACCAGCGGAATTCTTCACGGTGACAAGGTATTCGCGTTGCTGCGGTGTGAGCCTGGTGTCGAGCGCCAGCTCCGTCATCCCGATTACGGCGTTCATCGGCGTGCGAATTTCGTGGCTCATATTTGCCAGAAATTCGCTCTTCGAGCGCGTGGCCTCTTCCGCTCGCGCTTTTGCAATTTCCAGCTCGTGCACCAGCAGCGCAAGTCGCCGCGCATCCGCCTCCTGCGCGAGCCGCGCCGCTTCCAGGTAATCGGCGTACAGCTTCAACTCGCTCTCCGCGCGACGCCGCTCCATGAATTGTCCGATCTGGCTGCCGATCGAATCGAACATTTCCAGCAACTGAGGCTCGTGCGTCCGGATCTCGCGGCTGACGAATTCGATTACGCCCACCACGCGGTCGTCGATTCGTATCGGGAAACCAAACCCCGAACACAATCCTTCCTCCCGGGCGACTTTGATTCGAGAAAAGTTTTCCCGCTCGGGCACATCCGTTACCCATTTGGATTGGCCTGCCGCCCAAACGAGCCCCGGCAGACTTGCTCCGCGGTGAAAGGTGAGTTCTCGCGTGGCTTTTTCGAAGGCGGGAAACTCCTGCCCCGGAGCATGCCAGAGATCCACACAGCGCAGGACATTCGCGATTTCGTCCAATCGCCAGAAAGCGCCTAGCTCCCAGCCAAGGCCTTCGCCGATTGCCCGCAAAATCAAAGGCGACGCCGTGCCCAGGTTTTCTGCTTCAGCCAAAACGCGCGTCAGCGTGTAACCCACTGCCAGCCGACGCTCCGCGCGTTTGCGAAGCGTGATGTCTCGCGCGACCGCGAAAATCAGGCCTTGATCGCTGTTCGGAGTCGCGTTCCAGAGCAACCAGATATACGTGCCATCCCCGCATCGGAAGCGGTTCTCGAATGAAAATGTCACCGCGCCGTCCACGATTTTCTGCGCTTCCTTGCGCGTGATCGCGCGATCGTCAGGGTGAATGAACTCGACATACGGCCGCGAAAGGAGCTCTTCCCGGGAAATTCCCAGCGTCTGTTCCCAGGATGGGTTGAGCCGTTTGAAATATCCGTCGAATCCCGCGATGCAAAAAAGGTCGGATGAAAGATTGAAGAGTTGGTCGAGCTCGCTTTCCACCAGCCGGCGCTCGCGAACTGCCTTGGAAAGATCGCCCACGCTGCGCCGCAGTTCGAGCTCGTTCACCACCAGCCGGCTGAGCGCTCGCAACGCTTCGAGTTGGTCGGCCGAAAGGTCACGTGGCACTCGGTCGATCACGCACAGCGTGCCGAGTGCATATCCGTCCGGCGTGCGCAACGGAGCGCCTGCATAAAACCGGACGTTTGGAGCCCCGGTGACGAGCGGATTCGAACGGAAACGCTCGTCGGCCAGCGCGTCGCGCACCACCAGCACGCCCGAATCATGGATCGCGTGCGCGCAAAAGGCGATATCCCGCGGCGTCTCCGATTTTTCGATTCCGATCTTCGCCTTGAACCATTGGCGATTCTCGTCAACCAGGCTTACCAGCGCGATCGGCGTGCCGCAAATCAAGGCAGCCAGGCGCGAGAGATCGTCGAACTCCTGCTCCGGCAGCGTGTCGAGAATTTCGTAGCGGTGAAGCGATTCGAGGCGCGCCGCTTCGTTTTCGGGTAGAGGCGCTTTCATGGGAGGAGTGGCCGGGCGAAAAACCGGCTGCGCGCCATCTTATGGCGGCCCTAAGAGCAAGTCAACGAAACGCAATCAGCCACGCGCTTGGCTCATCGGACGCGCTTGGCTCATCGACTGTGCCATTCGCGCGCGATGCCGCAACCTTGCAGGCTGAGACCAAGAGCATCGCATTTGCGCTTTGGCGCGCCATCGCGAGAGAATGGCGCTTGAAAAGGAATTCATCGAACTACACGGCATAGACAATGGGAGGAACTATGGCAACGCCCGCTGAGCATTCACAACCGAATCCGGAGAGGATTTTTGACACTCTCAACGCGCATCAGAGAACTGCGGCCTTGAAAACGGGAATCGAACTCGACGTCTTCAGCGCTGTCGGCGAAGGCGCCAACACTCCCGCCGCGCTCGCCAAGCGTTGCAACGCGTCCGAGCGCGGCATGCGAACACTCTGCGATTACCTCACGATCCTTGGTTTCCTCGCGAAACAGGACCAGAAGTATTCGCTCGCACCCGATGCGGCGACGTTCTTGGATCGCCGCTCGCCCGCCTACGTCGGCTCGATTGCAGGATTTCTCACCACGCCCGAAATGTTCGACCGCTTCCGGGACTTGACGGCCATCGTGCGCAAGGGCGGCTCGCTTCAGGACGACCGAGGCACCACGGAGGTGAACAATCCTATCTGGGTTGAGTTTGCCCGTTCGATGGCGCCGATGCAAAGGCCGGTCGCTGAAGGCGTCGCGAAGCTTGTCAACGCGGACGCGGGAGAGAAATGGAAGGTGCTCGATATCGCGGCGGGACACGGCGTGTACGGCGTGGCCATCGCGCGGCACAATCCGAACGCGGAAATATTCGCGGTCGATTGGCCGGCGGTGCTGGAAGTGGCGAAAGAAAATGCGCGAGCTGCAAAAGTCGAGTCGCGCTATCACACGATTCCGGGAAACGCTTTCGAAGTGGATTTCGGAACGGGCTACGATCTGGTGCTGCTCACTGGCTTCGTGCATCACTTCGATCCGCCCACAATCGAAAAGCTGCTACGGAAGATTCATGCGGCGCTCGCGCCGAATGGCCGCGTGGTCACGGTGGAATTCGTGCCGAACGAGGATCGCGTAACCCCGGCCACCGCGGCGGGCTTCAGCTTGATCATGCTGGCGGGAACGCGCGCGGGCGATTCCTATCCGATGTCCGAGTATGAGCGCATGTTCCGGAATGCCGGTTTTCCGTCGAATGAATTGCGGCCGACGCCCGGGCCGCAGAGCTTCATCATTTCGCGGAAATGAAATTTCGCTTTATCCGCGAGTGCCATTTCGCGGGCACAAGACATCGATTCGTTTGACATTTTTTATTTGCCGGTAGGATTTGCGAACGCGACGGTGAGAAGAGTTTTCTGCTCCATCTCGTGCGCTTTGTGCGAGCCGGTTGCGGGACTCGCGCTTGCGGAGCGTTTTACGGAGCGCACCGAGCGGCCGCGCGCGAGCCGTTCGAGGCGCGGCAGCATGAAGGCGAGCGCGCCCATGTTGGCGGGCTCTTCCTGCACCCAGACGAATTCGCGCGCGTTTGCGTGCCTGTCCATTTCGGCGGCGAGCTCGGCCTCGGGGAAGGGGTAGAGCTGCTCGACAAAAACGATTGCAGTGGTTTCATCCTTCCGGCGTTTTCTTTCGGCTTCGAGTTCATGGCCGATTTTTCCCGTGCACAGCAGGACGCGCGTCGCGGTGCCGTCTCCACTGTCGGGAATCACGGGACGGAAGCGCGCGGCTGAAAGGTCAGCCAGCTTGGATGACGAAGCGGGCGTGCGCAGCATGCTCTTCGGCGTGAAGACTACGAGCGGCTTGCGCCATGCGCGCATCGCCTGGCGGCGCAGCAGATGGAAATATTGCGCGGCTGTGGACGGCTGGCAGATTTGAATATTATCGCGCGCGGCGAGCTGCAGAAATCTTTCGATGCGGGCGCTGGAATGTTCGGGGCCTTGGCCTTCGTATCCGTGCGGCAGCAGAAGGACCACTCCTGAGAGCAGGTTCCACTTGTCTTCACCTGCCGCGATGAATTGGTCGATGATGATCTGCGCGCCATTTGCGAAATCGCCGAATTGCGCTTCCCACAAGACGAGCGCTTCGGGATAGTCGCGGCTGAAGCCGTATTCGAAGCCAAGTACCGAGGCTTCCGAGAGAGTTGAATTGTACGCTTCGAAAAACGCCTGATTGGACGCCAGATGCTGGAGCGGAATAAATTCCTTTTCGTTTTCGATGTCGATCAGAGCCGCGTGCCGCTGGTTGAAAGTGCCACGCTTGCTGTCCTGCCCGCTGAGGCGCACCGGAGTTCCTTGTTTCAGTAATGTTCCGAAGGCCAACGCTTCGGCCATACCGAAATCGAGCGGGCGCTTTCCGCGCGCCATTTCCAGGCGCTGTTCGAAAAGCTTCTTTACTTTGGGATGAATGTGAAATCCATCCGGATAGCTGGCAAGCGCTTCGCCGGTCGCGGTTAATTCCACTGCGGGAACTCCTGTGTCCACTTCGAGCGAGGGGCTGCAACGGCCGCCGCGATACGGATTCCAGTAGGCGGGCAATTTGCGCATCGGCGGATTTTTCTCGAGCTCCTCCGCTTCTTTTTGCGCGGCGTCGAGTTCCTGGCGGACTTGTTCGACAATCGGTTCGGCATCGACACCGATTTTTTGCGCGTAAATTTGCCAGAGCGGCTGATGCGCCTGAATTTTCTTGTAGCGCAGCGGCTGTGTGATCGTGGGGTCGTCCACTTCGCTGTGACCGTGCTTGCGGTAGCCGATCAGGTCCACGACGACCGGCGAGCCAAAGGCATAGCGATAGTCGAGCGCGATGCGACCGACGCGCGCCACCGCCTCCGGGTCTTCCGCGTTCACGTGGAAAATTGGAATCGGCAGGCGCTTGCTGAGGTCGGAGGAAAAGCGCGACGAATGCGACTCGCGCGGCACGGTGGTGAAGCCGATCAGATTATTTACGATGATGTGGACGGAGCCACCGACGCTGTAACCTTCGACGTTGGCCATGTTGAGCGTTTCAGCCCAGATTCCCTGCCCGGCGAACGCTGCGTCGCCGTGCATGATGACGGGAACGATCGCCTGCGTACCGCCTTCGCCGATGCGTGTCTGCTTCGCGCGCGCGCGGCCGTTGGCGACCGGATCCACCGCTTCGAGGTGGCTGGGATTCGATGCCAGGTGAATTCCGATGTTGCGGCCATTGGCTGCGTGGAACTCGCCCGTTGCGCCGATGTGGTATTTCACGTCGCCGCCGCCGAGAACGCTGCGCGGATCCACGTCTTCGAATTTTGCAAAAACTTCCGCGGCCGGACGGCCGACGATGTGCACCATCACGTTGAGCCGGCCGCGGTGGCTCATCGCCAGGACGGCCTGTTGCGCGTCGTGTTCCGACGCCGCATTGAGGATCGCATCAAGGAGCGGGAGGAGCGCTGATTCGCCTTCGAGTGAATAGCGCTTCGTGCCGAGATAGCGCGTCTGCAAGACCTGCTCGAAAATTTCCGCGCGTACGAGACGATCGAGAATTGCTTTCTCGTCCGGCGCCGGTGTTGACACAGATGCTGCCGATTCCATGCGCTCCTCGATCCAGCGGCGCCGCTCGGGATCGGGGATGTGCATGAACTCGACGCCGATGGTGCCGCAATAGATTTTGCGTGCGGCTTCGGCGTCATGCCCGGAGACGGCGAGTTCAGGAAGCTCGACTCGTTGCAAATCGCCCAGCGGATCGAGATTCGCTTGCAGGTAGCCCCAGCGGCGGAAGGCGTCCCAGATGCGCGCCTGCACTTCGGTGGGCGCCGCGGGTTCGACGATTGCTTGCTGCCGGCTCATAAAGTTCCTCGCGTAGGAAAGTCTATTATAGCGAGGTTGGGCGCTGAGGATAATGGCGCGCTAGCGGAAATTATTTGGGGTCGATGCGCGACTGAGGGTCTTTGTGGAGAAAAAGCGTGCGCGGCGGAATTTCCTAAAAACGCGATTTTGTCCCTGTTAGAATTGCTTTTGTGCAACTTAACTCATTTTCTGAAATGCCTAATGTTCCTATTAGAACGCGAGCATCCCGAGAGCCGTCAGACGAGCAGGGAATCGGAGGAGGATGAACTCTTCGTGCGCCAGAAGGATCGAGCGGAAGAGATCGAGAAGAGAGACCCTTCGACTCGCGTTGGTCGCTCAGGATGAAAATCCTGGTCGGATTGCCATTGGCGATTAGAAATTTTGGCTCGGGCTGTGTAGATAGGCCGGTTAGAAGACGCGAAGATCGGCGTCTCGCTGACTGCGTGTCGCGGGTTGAACTTTTGAACAACTATCACGACCCATGATAACCCTCTGGTAACTAGTTGTCAAGGAGAGAAACGGATGCGCCCCAAAGGCGTGCCAAGGTCTAATCGGGGCTGGTACTGAGGCCCGTTAAGAAAGTCTTGACTCGGGCAAATCGGGGATTTAGGTTTTTGTTGTCTGTGTTTAGTTCGGAGTGAACTCGGCCCCCTCCCGCAGAGCGCTGACGCCTCCGTCTGCCCGACGGCACGGTCGGCGAGCGCATCTCTAGTTTTTATCGGCGGTCACCATGACTCTACAGCAAACCTCGATTCTCTATCAGTTCACCCCTGCCGAGTTGTTTCTCGCCACATTGGCGGAGTTGGATCGTGAACGAAATGCGGTCGCGGAGATTCAGCGTTCACTCTTGCCGGGATCGTTGCCGAGGATTCCCGGTTTTGAAATGTCTTCCTACTACCGGCCGAGCGCACAGGCTAGCGGCGACTATTACGATGTGTGTGCCGCTGATCAACGACCAGTGGGGGTTTGTCATGGCGGATGTGGCGGGGCATGGAACCCCGGCGGCGGTTGTTATGACCGTGATGCGGACCCTGATACACGCCGAGTTGCCCGTCAATCGACAGAAGTCGGCGGGCGAGTTTCTCGAACGCATCAACGAGGTTATGTGTGAGACATACCTGCGAAACGGCCGATTTGTGACCGTTTGGGCCGCGGTGCTGGATCCGGTATCTCGACGACTGACTTACGCGTCCGCCGGCCACAATCCGCCGCGTCTTCTGCGCGGCGATAGCGTGTTAGCACTCGACATGGTGGGCGGACTTCCATTGGGAATCAACCCCGCGGCAACCTACGAGGATGAGGGCATCACGCTTGAGCCGGAGGATCTGTTGGTGATCTACACCGACGGAATCACGGAAGCGATGCGGCCGGGCATCGATGGTCTCGAGTTGTTCGGCACTGGGAGGCTCGATCAGGTTTTAAGCGAGTGTGGCTCAGACCGACCAAGTGATTGCGCGGATCGAGTGACAAAGGCGATTGCCGCGTTCACAAACGACACGGCTCCGACGGACGATCAGACGATGCTAATTCTCCGAGCAAGATCCGGGATCCCGAGGTCGGAGGACATTACACATTACCGCCGACATGAAACTCCTCGACACGCCCCTGAAGCTTGATATTTCGGTCAAACCTTCCTCGCCGTCGTTTCCCACCGTCTCATGAACTCGACGAACGTTTAGATGTGGACCGTGGGAACTCCACTCTAATTGTTCGGATTGGCCAACTATTGATAGCGGGGATTATCGCCAGCTTATCTCGCGCTGAGCTTGGTCTAGGAAAACCTGCCTGACTCGATATGCTTGATGACGTCCCCGAAGGCTTCGCGGGACAGGATGCAGCCGCTTTTGGTGGTTACGGTTTCCTTTGAATCGCGTAGGGGTGGTACCAATCAGCAGGCTGAAAGTCCGAGTACTGCACTGCGTTCGGCTCACTGTCCGCTGTGTCGGCGAACGGCTCGTCGAAAACGGCGTGGTGAGTCCCTAGCCGGGAATTCGGCGCCGCGCGTGGTAGACTCCTGCCGTTTGAACGAAGACAGAACGCGAGGAGAACGAATGCGCAAATGGCTTCTAACGGTGTGCTTGCTTATTGGCGTACCCGCTTGGGGGCAGAGCCAGAAGACACCGATTCAGATCACCGTCGATCTTTCTGACGCCCCTCGCAAGCTCTATCACGCTGAAGTGGATTTGCCGGTGACCGCTGGCCCGCTCGCGCTTACCACTCCCAAATGGATTCCTGGTACTCACCAACCCTTGGGCCCTGTCGCTAGCATCACGGGTGTGGTTTTCACCGCCAACGGCCGGCCGCTCGCGTGGCGCCGCGACGATGTGGATCTCTACCAGTTTCACGTGACGATTCCCGAGGGAGTTACCACGCTTCACGCGCATCTCGATTGCATCGTTACCACAAATATCACGCAGAAGATGGCGCTGTTCGATTGGGAGACGCTCATGCTCTATCCCGCCAACACCCCAGTCCGCGACATTCCCATCCAGCCATCGTTGATTGTTCCAGCCGGTTGGAGCGTCGGCACAGCGCTATCTCCTATCGGTGGCGGCGCGTATCCTCTTCCCTCTCCCGGCAGCACGACTCACTTTGCCGTGACAAATGTTGAGCGGCTTGAAGATTCCCCGATACTCACCGGCCAATACTTCCAGGAATTCGGTGTGGCTCCGGAAATTTCACCGAAGCACTATGTTGACGTCGCTTCCGACGCTCCCGAATACTCGAAGATTTCGCCAGCTCTACAGGCCGGAATTGCGAATCTCGTTCGCGAAGCGGATGCCTTATACCGGTCACACCACTACCACGATTACCATTTTCTTGTGGCTCTTTCTGACGTCATTGGCAGCGACGTAACTCTGGAACACGGCCAATCCTCCGAATACGGAGTGCCTGAAAAATTTTTCTCGGATGAAGGCTATCTTCTGGCCGGCGCTGACCTGCTTCCACACGAGTTCAGCCACTCATGGAACGGCAAGTATCGCCGCCCCGTGGGACTCTATCAGCCTGATTTCGCCACGGCTCAGCAAGGCGCTTTGCTCTGGGTCTACGAAGGCATGACGCAATACCTCGGCAACGTCCTTGCCGCGCGCGCAGGACTGAAGTCGCAATCTCAATACCGCGATATTCTTGCCCTATCCGCTGCCAATCTGGATTACACACCGGGTCGCGAGTGGAGGTCAACGGAAGACACCGCAATTGCCGCCAGCGTTCTTCGCGGTGGCAGTCAGGCCTGGTCCAATTGGAGGCGTGGCCAGGACTACTACGATGAGGGACAACTCGTCTGGCTGGATGCCGACACGCTCATTCGCAAGTTGACCAACAATCAGAAGTCTCTCGACGACTTCCAGCACATTTTTCTGGGAAAGGGCGGCAACACCGGGCCGCTGATCGTTACCTATACTTTTGACGAACTGGTCCAAGACCTTAATGCGGTGGCGCCCTACGATTGGGCGACGTTTCTCCGCGAGCAGATTGTCCAAATTACCCCGCACGCCGATCTTGCTGGCATTGAGCGAGGCGGCTACAAACTGGTATATGCCGACAAGCCGAATGCTTCGGTATCAGCGATCCAGTCGGCTATAGCCAGCTTCCCTGGAGCCACGCCGACACTCGACGCATGGTTTTCGATTGGTATCCTCGTTGGTAACGACGGCAACATTCAAGATGTCCGCTGGAACAGCCCCGCCGCCAAGGCTAAGCTTGCCCCGGGTTACAAAATCATCGCTGTGAACGGCCAGGTTTTCTCTGGCGATCGGCTTCGAGCTGCGATTCGCGACGCGAAGGGCAAATCCGAGCCTATTCAAATCACGCTTCAGTCGGATACGTTTCTTTCCACCGCCGACATCGACTATCACGATGGCGAACGCTACCCCGCTTTGGAGCGCGTCACGGGCAAGCCCGCATATCTGGACGACATCACCAAGCCCGTGGTACTGCCTCGATCAGCCCAACCCGGATCAAAAGCAAACAATCAATAACCGACTACTGAGTGAAGCCAACATCGCTACACGCAGCACGGCGCGCTTGGGATTCGGGACAATGCGCTACCGAAGCTTGCGACCGGCACGATAGGTGTTGGCAACAGGATTGTGTTTGTAACCGTCATAACCAAGCCTCTCTAAAATCTATTTCGCTAATGCGTTGCTGCCACTGCTTTCGCGCCGGGCTGTTTGAGCCAGTCTGCGAAACGCGTTTGGCCGAGTTGCGCGCCATCGTCGGGAATCAGTGTGCGCTCGCTCACCTCCACGCCGTAGTATGTAGCGTGCGGATCAGCAACCACCTCGCGCGGATCCTTCCATGCGGCCAGAGCTTGCCGGACGAGATCGTCGAGCCGAAACTTTTCGGGCCCGCCTACTTCAACCGTGCCATTTACAGGCGCGCCCATTGCTACCTCTCCGACTGCAGTGGCCACGTCGTCGGCCGCCATTGGTTGGAAAAGCACATGGGGCAGACGCACCTTGTTCTCAACGGTGGAAACGTCCGCGATGCCCTTGATGAATTCGAAGAACTGCGTCGCGTGCACAATTGTGTAGGGGATTGACGAACCCTCGATCAACTTCTCCTGAGCCATTTTTGCTCGGAAGTATCCGCTCGTGAGCATACGGTCGGTGCCTACGACCGACAACGCAACGTGATGCCTCACGCCTGCGGCCGCTTCATTGGTAAGGAGGTTGCGGGTTGAGGTCTCGAAGAACTTCATCACCGCCGCGTCTCCCCACGAGGGAGAATTCGACACATCAACGACCACCGAGGCGCCCTTCAGCGCTTCGGCCAGTCCCTCACCTGTGATTGTGTTTACGCCGGTATTCGGTGACGCCGCTACCGCGTCATGTCCATGTTCGCGCAACTTGGGAACGAGCTTTGACCCGATAAGTCCACTGCCGCCGATCACTACGATTTTCATAATTCTCACCTTTCTTTCGACTGAGGCATTTCAAGATCTGCCTGTCATGCTCCATCTACTGTAAAAACGTGAATAGACGCGGTTATCAGGTGAATCCCTGATTCTTCAAGCGGGAATCCTGTACGCGGTTGCGGAAGAGCGCGCACAGTTGTTCACGTTTCCAAAGAGCGGATTGGCAGCGCCTACCGCAGTGCGCGACGCCGTAGATCTTGCACCGTCTCGATTTCAGAGCACGCAATCCATCGCCCGTCCGGAGAGACTCTCGGATTAAGATAATTTCCTGGGCCCTCGCTGATTCTCTTGCTGGACCCTCCCGTTCGCGAAACAGCAAAAATCTTCATCGCGCCGTTTTCCAGCCCGCTGTAATACAGAGTTTTTCCATCCGGAGACCAGTCAATTCCCCCATACGTTTCCGACGCGTAGGAAAGAATCTTTTCGATGTGCGTGCCATCTCTCGAAACCACCCAAAGCACCCGGTTCGCTGGACCAACCGCATCTTCGACGGCGATTTCGTTTCCCGACGGCGACCACACGGCAATTTCCGGACTCACGACCTGCTTCGGCATCGGGAAATTCCGTTCCTGAATCGGCTGGCCGGTGGAGGTATTCATTTTCGTGACGCGAACCTGATAGATGCCGGGCTCACCGTTGCGATCCCATGTCGTGTAAATCAATTCCGTTCCGTCCGGAGACCAGTAGGCCCAACCCGTTTCCCACAGATTGCGCGTTGCTTTGATCTCCGGTGCATGCAGGTCTTCCGCGCGGCGTACCCAGATGTCGTCGGTCGCGCCAGGCTCGTCGTAATAGGGAGCATTCCGCTGCGGATCGCGATGCGAGTGCCACGCGATCCATCGCCCGTCCGGCGACCATTCCACCGGGAAGTCTTCGTGGTTGCCGACCACAAACGGCTTGGCCTCGGCGGCGGGAAGAATCTGGCCGTTCACCGGAACGATCCACACATCCTGTGAAAGGGCCCAATCCGCCAGCCGGTATTCGCCCTCCACAAACGCGATCCGCTTGCCGTCGCGCGACCAGGTGGGAAGATACGCGTCGCGTCCGCCGACAACCGTATGCACGGCGCCGCCGCTGGAAGGAAACGCCACCACAGCTTTTTTATTGTGGCTACTGACCCAATAAAGATCATCTTTGACGACGCCAGGATCAGTTTGATCCGAATCCGCTGCCGCAACGAGCAGAGAAAATTGGCGGGTGGCGAGGTCAAAGCGATAGAGCTTCAGCCAGCGCTCCTCCGCATGCGTAGGCTGGCGACGCGCATCATCCGGCGCTTTCAACGTGGCCAGTGGAAGGATCAGCGATTTGCTATCGGGAGAGACCGCGAGCTCCGGCCCAGGAAAGGGCCACGCGTCCAGATCGCGGGCCAGTTGCGTGACTCGCAGAGTCGAAACCTCAACAGACGAAAGCGTGGAAGCGCCGCCTTCCTGCCGCGACAGCACGTAAACATATTTGGCATCCGGAGAAAATCTGGCAGCAAGAACAACTCCGCCGATCTCCACGCGGCTCTGCGCAGCTTGTGTGCGGATGTAGATGTCCTTGGGCGGCGGCAATTCGCGGCGCGCCGGAAACGAAGTGAAATGCGCGAGCTGATCGCCCGCCACGCTGCAGACGGGAGTGGCCTCCGGAGGAATGGAAAGCGCGGCGAAACCACCGCTGCTTTGCAGGAACCAGCTGCGCTTGCCTTCATTTTTCCCTAGCCGCAGAAGTTGAGAACCGCACCAGGCAGCGCGCTCGAAGTCCTGCAAACCCCCTTGGAGCATTGCACTGTCTGGAGTTCCCGACGGTAAATGCAGCAGCGTCTGGTTTCCATCCACAAATGTACGCAACACCCATTGCCCATCCGCACTGACTTCCAAGCGCGCGCTGAAATCTTCAAACATGCGATGCCCGTGCCACTTGAGCACAGTCACAGGCTCATCCGCAGGGCGCCCTGCCAGCACAGGAAGCACGGCCAGAATTCCGGCGACGGCGGCGAAAAAAGAAAGCCGCTCGAGTTTCAAGAAACGGTCCGTCCGCAAAGGCGCGCTCCTTCGAGCAGATAGCTGAATTCAACCCGAATCATGACTCTCAGTTCCCGGGCCCTCGCTTCGATTTGGTTTCGTTTTCATCTACCTTGTGGAATGAAACCTGGCACGCCGGTTTTCACCACTGCATTCAGCCGCTGTCTGGTCTGAATCCGATTGATTTCGTCGAGCGCGTCCTTTGGAAGCGGAGAGATATCGAAATTCTCTCTCGCGCGGGCCGCACTCCTGGGCGTGGTCAGCAAAGCCGTGCCGCGCTGAACCGCCCAAGCCAGCAGCACCTGTGCCGGCGTCTTTCCAACTCGAGCGGCGATAGCCAATATGACCGGATCTTCGAGCGGCCCAGGCCGCATTCCGTGACCTAATGGTGCAAAAGCCAAAAACACAACGTCCGTCTCCTTGCAGAATTCCAATAGCTCCGTCTCTGGCAGATACGGATGTGCTTCTACCTGGACCACCGCCGGCTTGATTCTCGCTGATTCATAAATGGGCCTCACTTCGTTTAAGCTGACGTCCGAAAGTCCGATGGCCCGGCATTTGCCATGGTCGACGAGAGTTTCCATCGCTTTCCACGTGTCGAGCAAAGTCACGTCGTGATCGTAAATGACGTTGCCGGCTTGATCCCGCGGATCCTGATCGTCACCGGGTTGGAATGCAAACGGAGTATGAATGAGGTAGAGATCCAGGTACGTAAGCCCGAGTCTCTCTAAACTCGCCTCGAAAGCCGGTTCGACGCGCTCGGGCCGGTGATTGGAGTTCCACAGCTTTGTGGTGACAAAAATATCTTCGCGCGCGATCCCTCCCGCAGCAAGGCCTGCCTGCAATGCCTTGCCTACCTCGCGCTCGTTCCCATATCGTTCCGCGCAATCGAAGTGCCGGAATCCGGCTTCCAGTGCGTCTCGGGTCGCAGTGATCGTCAGGGCTGCGTCGGGGAGTAAGGTGCCGAAGCCGAGTGCGGGCAAATGGCCGGTTCCGTGGTTCAGCGGAAATTTCGTCATTCGCAGATCAGAAGACTCCAACATGATTACACCTCGCAATTCGCAAGACTAAACGCCCGACGGATCTCCCAACGAGTACGGTCGGACACTCAGGGAAGTCAGCCAGTTTACGGCGAAATCAAAAGGCAATGCACAGGTGTCAACTCAACGAAGATTTGACAGAGCCGAAAAAACTGGCTGGGCATCTTCGATCGATTTGTAACCTAGCCTTTGGTGTCTGGAACCTTAGGCTGCCACAATTCGATTGGATTTCCCTCAGGGTCATGCAGGCGGCCGAACCGGCCGTAGGGATAAGACTCCGGGTCAATCTTCACCTCGATTCCCGCGACTTGCAGCTGGGCCGCCATTTTGTCGAGATCCCGCACTCGAAAGTTCAGCATCCAAACCTTCTGAGGATCCCCGAAATATTTGCTCGTCTCAGGGAAGGGAGTGTGCATCCTTACCATCAAATCAGGAGTCGATTCCCCAGATGTGCCGCCTTCCGTGATGGCTGCCGCGTTGCCAAATAACTCTTGGACGGTAACCTACGAGCGATCCGAACAGCAGTAAACTGTCGAGAAATCCTCTTCGCACCACCTATCCCAGACTGAGATAGCTCGTGACAATCCGGTTGTCAACAGTGACCTCCACCGCCAAGCTCAGCGGCAGAATCTATTTTTTGCGGTTCTCGGGAGTGTAGTGAGATTGGAGATAGTGGATGATTTTTTGTGTCGCATCATCCGGAATCGAAGCTCCATACGTTTTTATCATCTTGTTCACTTCAGAGCTCCAAGTATCGGCCGGCAGCGGAGGCTGCATGGTGATATACCGAGGGCTGTGACACGTGTTGCAGTAGGACGCAACTTCCTGCTCGCCATCGCCAGCTGCAAGCATCGCCGGGTAGAGCGTATATGCCGCTACGTAGTAGGACGCGCTCGTGGTGGCAGTGGATGGCATTGTTTGCCGAATACTCCTGGGCCCTTGCAGCGTATAAAACCCCGCGTTGAATTGAGCATAGAGGGCGGCACTGGCCAAGAACGCGCAAATTGCGGTGACCAACGCGAATCTTTTGAGCGAACTCACTGATTCATCCTCATTCGGCGGCGCCGACCATGATTTCTTGCCGCTCGATCCGATTCCACAAATATCCCCCCGGGTTCCATACCATCTTATCTTCCTGGGTGTGGCTCTCTCCGTCCGTCGCTCGAACAGCGACTCCATATCTTCCCGGTCGTTGGGGAATCCAGGGAAGCTCCCATGTTCGGAACGAGAATTTCCCCTCGTCTGCTCCGAGATGAGCGGTGCGCCAGGTCGCTTCATTATCAACAGACACTTCGACCTTCGTAATACCGCCGTGGCCGCTGAACGCGATTCCACGCAACCGCACGGGCAAACCCGAAGGAAGCTTTGAAGCTTCGTCCGGAGAAATCAGGAATGAGCGGACCGGCATCTTCGAGATGGGAATCGTTTTGACCTTGCCTGTCTTCACGTCGTCAGGAGTTGTGGATCCTCCGGGCGTGTCCGGGATTCGATATGCCGTTTTCATCCAAAAATTGTCGTCCGGCTTATCCAACACGCGAATCCAGGAAAGCGACTTTACCCAATACGTCGCAAAATATCCCGGCACGACGAGACGAACCGGAAACCCGTTCAGCATGGGCAGCGGTTCGCCGTTCATCGAATAGGCGACAAGAACCTCATCCACCACCGGGTCGGTCAGATCAAGGGATTTCATGAATCGGTTCGACCCAAAGCCCTCGGGCCCTTTTCCGCGGTCCAGACCTTCGAATTGCAACTGCAGAGAGCCGCTCTTCAAATCCGCGGCATCCAGAATTTCGCGAAGTTTCACCCCTGTCCACAAAGCGTTTCCCATCGCGCCGTTGCCCCATTGCCCACCTGGGACACGAGGCTGCAGCCGGCTTCGGCTGTTCCCCGAGCACTGGTTTACGGCGGCGATGGAGCTCGTCTTAAACTTGGTAACCAGGTTGTCGAGCGCCAGCGTGAGGGGCTTGCCGACATTCCCCTCGACATGCAACCGCCATTCCTTCAGATCAACGGAATTGGGAAGGGTTTCGAGATGCCAGCGCACGTAGAACGCATCATTCGGCGTAAATGCATTCAAGAAATAGTGTCGCGGTGTCTCGAGTTGAACGGGCCGATCCGTCAAAAGAATCAGAGGCGACTTCTGCGGTTCGCTCACGAGCGGCCCCACCGAATTCCAATAGGGGTTCGCTCCCGGTCCGGTAAAATCCGGAACGTTGCGCGGAGCGGAGGGCTCCTGCGCGAAAGCATCAAAAGCATCCCACTTGCCAACAAGTCCGATGGCTCCGCTGGCGCCAAGCGTCCATAAGAACCTGCGGCGAGAAACTTCCCGCGCGTTCCTCAAAAAGCTGCCTCCAAGGATTGGGCGTCCAGCCGGTTTTAGGCGGCGGTCTGAGCTACGCGACTTCCATCCTTCTTCACCATGAGTGGCAATTTTCGATCCCTTCTGACGGCTCGCGGTATCCGCTGGGAATGTGCAGGGACATTCGCGAGGGGCGCCACGTTTTGCCCTGGCGCCGGACGATACCCTTCGTTGCGAAAGCTTGTCAAGCTTAGTAGCTGTCGATGCATTTACCGGCGCGTAGCTGACAGTCAGCCCGAGATAATTCCGGCTTCCGTGCGGCCGGAAAATGTCAAAGGCCGACTATAGGTAGATGGCGTGCCCAAGCAATGCCATCAGCACAAAACTGAAAATCTGAACCGATTCGTCGCCGGAAAGGTTGTAGCGGCCTTCGAATACTCCGGGCTCGACTTTCCGGTATTGAGCGTGCATTTCGTTCACGCCCCGTTCCGTACTCACCTGAGCAAACGTTTCCGCAATTGCGTTCTGGCCGCCTGAAAGATAAGTGATGGCGGCGAAGGGCGATTTTTCCGGGTCGAAGCTGAAGGTCAAACCAATCGCCTTATCGTCGGAGATATTCGCCGTCTTCGCGCCGCCGAATGGCGAGGTGGGATCAGTTCCCGCTCCGGCTTTGTCGTAGTGTCTCACGGCCCAAAAAGCGGCGTGCGTATCCACGTATTTCCATTCAGCCAGATTATCCGGCAGGGCTCTTGGCCCGCTTTTTCCCCGCACCTGTGCGAGCACTTCGCTGAGGTACTTTTGATCGGTCGCGGCAATCGCCAGGTTCGGCTTCGGAAATGCCACGTAGGTTGTCCATGTGTCCTCTTCCATATTTTCGCTGAACACAGCGACGGCCTCACCGTCGATCTGTTCCATTCGCAGGGCGGTTGTTGGAGCGTCCTTCATGAACGAATTCGCCGCTGCGGTCATGTCTGAAGAGAACACCAAAATGTCAGCTCCCTCATAAGGCCCGCCTCCCAGCCCCGAAGGAGGACGAAAATGCCGAGCGCCCTCGATAGCGAGCTCGATCTTCGTGCTCTTGAAATATTTCTCGAACATTCCCTGTCGGAACCCAAACAGGCCGAGTGACATGCCTCGGAATACATCCGCCACTTCGTCGTTCGTTCCCTTACCTTGCGATTCTTCGCCGCCCTCGCGATTGAGTTCCGGCAAAGGAAACGGTCCGTTCGCCGCCGTCACCGTTTCTGTGTCAGCCGGCAACCACGACAGCGCCTGTAATACCGGCCTTGCCGGTGGACGCGGTGTCGCCGCTCGTGCCCACGCTGTTGCAGCTGAAGCTTCTCTCTTCGCATTTGCGCTTGGCGGGCTGCTCGCCACCTCACTCGCCCGCCCCAGCTCCGGGAGCTGATAGACTTGGACAATCGAACCAGACTTCACCGCCAGAAGCTCTCCATCCGGCGAAAGAGCCAGCCCTCCCCACCCGAACCTCGTGTCTCCATCCGGCGTGTGAAAATTCTTCTTGGAAGTGTAGTGCGGCTGGACATCGAGCGTGAGGATGGCTCGATTGCTCTCGACATCGAAAACATGAGCAAACAGCTTTTTCGGATTATCGTTGCCGAAACCCCAATGATACGTGGGGATCGCGAAGCGTCGCCCGTTCTGCGAAGCGGCCGGCGGTCCGTCCATTTCCTCAGAGCCAAGCTCCAATGTTTCTTCTATGTGTCCATCATTCGTCGAAACTAGTAGCAGCCGGTCCGAACTGCCGCATGTGTTCAGCGCGATCACATTTGGATTGATGAATCCCCAGTAGGCACATAGGTGCTCGCTGGTGAATAAAACGCGGGCGGATGTGTCTGGCGTCTTGAGGTATACCGAATCGCGTTTGAACCAGGCCACCTCTTTGCCTGACAGGGCTTGCTCTGGCAATGGATCATCCTGCCAGGAACCGATGCTCGAAAGCTCGCTCGCGTCCAGTAGATTAAATCGCGATGTCCACTTGCCGTCGATCTGCTCCGTCTCCTGGGTCAGCACCGTATCGCCTGCGGAACTCATGACAACGCCGATCCCGACACCCGGCGCGGAAGCATCGTGCTTCGCAAGAACCTGAAAATCGCGAGAATAGAGCGAGAAGCCCTCTTGATTTCCCGCGATGAAGCGCCCATTCGTCGTCGGAAACAGGTAAGGAAACTCTACGTCTTGAGAGGAAGATGGCACGGCCCATTCATGTTTTTGAATCAGCTGCCCGCTGCTTGCGTCCAGGAACACAGCCACCATGAAGTACCGATCGGACGGAAGGGGATTGCGGTCCACGGGTGCATTCGGCGGCGGCTGGTGTTCAAGGAAGAACGCGGCCACAATCCTGTTATCGATGAACACCACCCCTTGCTGGTACGTCGAGGTTCCCCAACTATCCTGCTGCCGAAGCGGTATTGGAGGCCTTCCTTGGAATCCGTATTTCGTCAGATCGAGTTGCCACAAGGGTTCAGGGGATTTCGGAGTCGCTGCACTTCCTCTCGATGTCAGATTCGCGGACGAACCCGTCACGAAAAGAATCGCAAGAAGCGTAAGGGTTCTCAAAGCAGATCGCGGCGCGCTCAGCATGCAGGCGCCATCATAAGATGAACCTCCTCGGTATGTCACCGATTTCTCGATGCCATCTGCCTGTCATGAAGCTTCCGGTACAGTTCTAGAACTAACTGTCTGTGACCTGCACTTCCGACCACTAAAATTTCTCCGCGCTTCGTGCTACCTTCGATCATGTATCGCGAAAGAAAATTCGAGTTTCAAATCGCAGCGCGGAAGCGAGCCGCCGGCGATCAAATTCCATCGGCCTGCTCGCTCGCGGCGAAACACCCGCCGGAAGGCTCGATCTTCTTGAGCGCCTTCGCCCCCAGAACCCTGCCCAAGCTCGGTCCCGGTTCGCCTTTCACGATTCACAAGTCACGACTTACGAGTCACGGCATTCTAATCGAGACACCGCGATTAGAATTTCCCGCAACGCCAACAAAACAAAGCCCCGGCCGCATTTCTAATCGGGACAAAATCGGTGTTTTCTCTTCGGGGATGGCGGCACCGGCTCAAGACCGGCGGCAGCCGTCACCTCTCGAATTTCTAATCGCAAATCTGGAATTAGAATTCTTCCTAAGCGCTTCAAAATCAATAAAGTACAAATTTCTAATCGCAAATAAATGCGACTTTTCCGTCCGCCGCGGCCGCTCGCGTTTTCGGCCCCCGGAATCTCTTTCCGTGTGCCGGAATCTAAGCTCCGAGAATTGGTCAACCATTGTCGCTGAAAGGTTGAAATTGAGAATCGGCGTCTCTCGAATGACTTCAGTTAAAGTTAAGTCGCTATTATGTTATGGTGGCTCTCACTTTCAGCTGCACAAGATGGTTACGAACAGCCCAAGCGCGATACTCGGAGAAAATTAGTTATGGCCAACGCCAAAGTTAAGGGCGCAGCGCCTGCTGCAATTCGGAGCGTAGCCCAGCGCGGAGCGAAACGATCGGCGCGCCGAGCCGGTGCGCTCGGCATTGACGCGGAGCTGGGGCTTCGCGAGAGAAAGAAAGCGCGGCTGCGCCAGGAAATTATTGACACTGCGTTGCGGCTTTTCCGTGCCAAGGGTTACGAAAACACGCGCGTAGAAGATGTGGTGCAGGTTCTCGAAATCAGCCAGCCCACATTCTTCCGCTACTTTCCCACCAAGGACGCCGTGCTCTACGAAGTGGGCAATCGCGGCTACTCTTGCATTACCGAAAAACTAAAAATGGAACTTTCAAGCGACGCGAGCACTGCGGATCGCTTGCGGCGTCTCTACAACGAATTCGCTCACGAGGTGGAAGCGAATCGCTGGCTTTGGCAGGCGGTGGTGCTTTCCGGAGCGATGGATCCGGTGCGGTCTCCGCAGATGCGCGGACAGGAAAAAATCGCGGTGAGCCTGCTCCAGGAAATTCTGGAACAGGGACAGAAGCGCGAAGAGATCACGCGCGCGTTTCCGGTGGATCATCTGGCCGAGTTCATGGAAGCGCTCTACAACACGGTGGTGCGAAACTGGGTGGCGGCCCCGGCAAGTCCTGACAAGCTGGTGGGACGCGTTCGCAACGCGGTGGATTTTTTTCTGCGTGGCGTCACGCCTTAAGCTTCGCGTCAACGCTGCGAAAAATTACCAGCCCATCATCAATTAGCCCATACCGAACGGATGCGAATGCGAGCCGCCGTCCTCCACGATTTCAAACAGCCCCTCACGATTGAAGACATCGAGCGTCCCAAGCCGGATGCGGATGAAGTTTTGATCCGAGTCGAGGCCTGCGGCGTCTGCCACTCCGACGTGCACGTTGCGGACGGCGACTGGCCGCAGTTCGCCAAAATCGTGAAGCGCCCGCTGATCCTCGGGCACGAAATCGCGGGGCGCGTGGCCGAGAAGGGGACGAACATTCGAAATTTGGAAATTGGCGACCGCGTCGGAGTTCCATGGGTTTATTGGACGTGCGGCGAATGCGAGTTCTGCAATGAAGGGAACGAGAATCTTTGCAGCAAGCAGAAAATTACGGGCGTCACGGTGGATGGCGGCTACGCGGAATATTTCAAAGCGCCCGCAAGCCACGCGCTGAAGATTCCCGATGGTCTGTCGCCAGCCGAAGACGCGCCGCTCTTCTGCGCCGGAGTGACGGTTTATCGCGCGCTCAAACAATCGGGCATTTCTCGCGGGCAGCGGCTCGCGGTGTTTGGTCTCGGTGGGTTGGGTCATCTCGCCGTACAGATCGGGCGCGAGTTCGGCGCCGAAGTGACGGCGGTAGACATCTCGGATGAAAAGCTCGCGCGCGCGATGTCTCTCGGAGCGGCGAAGGCCCTCAACAATTCCAGCGGAGATGCGGTGAAGGAGATCCGCAAGGCCGGCGGCACGCACGTGGCGCTGGTCTGCTCGGCGGCCAAGGCGGCTTACGACGCCGCGTTCAACAGCGTGCGCCCGACAGGCACCCTGCTGGCGGTAGGATTGCCCGCGCAAAACGTTTGTTTTCCACCGATTATGATGGCTGCGCGGGAAGTTCGTATCAAGGCTTCCTCTGTGGGCACTCGCGAGGACCTTCGCGGCGTCCTGGCCATGGCCGCGGCGGGGAAGCTTCATTGTGACGTTGTCTCGAAGCCCTTGGAATTTGCCAATGAGGCCCTGGAGCTCCTGCGTACGGGGCAGGTCTCCGGCCGAATTGTTTTGACCTTCCCGGGCTAGGCTTCTGCTCCACTTCGCGAACTGTCTTTCCTCCGACATTTCGCCTCCAGGAACCTTCCGCCAAAAATCTTGGGGTGGGCGATTAATTCGGCTTGACGTTAGTCACTAAAATGTAATATTCCCTATCATAATTTTGGATGGGTGGAACGGGTGGACCGATGGAGTGTGGTTCCGACGAATTTCGGCTCGATAGAACCGTGGGCGTAGTGCGACTTCACAAGCAGCCAGGCGATGCTGTGCTCTCACGAGGAGGATTTATGAAGTCAGCATTTCTAGCCGGTCTGATCACGTGTCTCGTGTGCGTGCTGGTTGCGACGCCAGGGGCGCGGGCGCAAGGAGTGGGATCATCCGCAACGATCAACGGGACGGTGGTTGATCCGACCGGAGCCATCGTACCGAAGGCCCTCGTGGTGGCCACCGAAGCGGACAGAGGAATCATACATTCGACCGAAACGGATGCGAACGGCTACTATCGGCTGACTGGATTGCCCCCCGCGACTTATGACATTGCTGTGCGGGCTCCCGGGTTTGAAACGGTCATTCAGAAAGGCCTTATCGTTAATGTGGGCAGCATCACCCTCGTTGACTTTCACCTTTCGCTAGCGACCTCCAAAGCCACTATTGAAGTGAGCGCGACTCCGCCGATTGTGGAAACGGAACGAGGGAGCGAGTCGAACACAATCACGCAGAATTACATCGAAGATCTGCCGATCAACCGCCGCGACTATCTGAATTTCACCTTGTTGCTCCCGGGCGTCTCCGATTCAACCCGCATCACCGATGACCAGGATTTTCGCGTCAAGCAAACGCCGCAGAGCGGCTTGTCGTTCTACGGCAGCAACGGCCGAGGAAACAATGTGACAGTAGACGGCGGCGAAACAGGGTCGGATTCCGGAGGCGTGCGCCTCACGGTGAGCCAGGATGCGGTGCAGGAGTTCCAGGTAAACCGCAGCAATTATCCCGCGGACCTGGGCGGAGCAAGCGGCGCGGCCATCAATATCGTGACAAAGTCGGGCACCAATGATCTGCACGGAAGCGTGTACGGTTTCTTCCGCAACGACGCACTGGATGCGAGAGATCCCTTTGCTTTTAGCCAGGCGCTCCAGCCCGGGGAGGTCTTCAATCCCGCGGAGCCGGATACAACCGGAGAGCCGGTTAAGAACTCACTCGGCCGATATCAATTCGGCGGCAACGCTGGTTTCCCAATTCAGAAGGACAAGACATTCGCATTCCTTTCCTTCGAAGGGTTGCGTCAAGATTCGCAGAACTCAGTTCCTTTGCTGACGGATACCAGTGCTCTTCGGCCGACCGCGCCTCAGCAAACCATCATCAATGGGCTGACTGCGCAGGGAGCGACTCCAGTCACCTGCTTTACAGGGGTGGTGGTGCAGGCCCAACAGTGCGCAGGGCTTCTTACAAGTGCGTTGACGACGAGCTCACTAACCGGCCTGAACGCAGGTCAAGCAGCAATCAACGGATACCTTGTGGATCAGTTCGAAACAAATGGCGGACTCTTTAATTACAAGACCCGGGAGTACCTCTTCTCGGGACGCCTCGATCATCGCTTCAGCGAGGCGAATTCTGTTTCGCTTACCTATCGCTATGGCTATGACCTGGAAGAAAATCCGGACGTCCAATCCTTGACGGGTTTTTCGGCCGGCAGCTCGATCCACAACTATGACAACAATATTCAGGGGGCGTGGTATCACATTTTCAGTCCCCGGGATCAAAACGAACTGCGGATCCAGTTTGACTACAATCACTTCAACGTAATCCCCAATGAGCCGGGACAGGTGGGATTGCAGATTCCCGGCTTCATAAACAATCTGGGCACCAACATTTTCCTTCCCAATTTGACGATCCTGCGGCGCTGGGAATTTGCAGACAACGTGACGCTGATTCGCGGCCACCACACCGTCCGATTCGGGGGCAACGAATTGCTTCGAGGTAATCACACGGAGTCCCACACGTTCCTGCCCGGGCGCTTCGTTTTCGGATCATTGCCGGGAGGCCTGATCAGCCCGCAACTGGCGAACGTTGAAATCAATCCGCTGCAATCTGCTTCTTTCGGGTTGCCGCAGTTCTATCAACAGGGCTTCGGAAACCCCGACTATCCTGCTTATACGCGGCCGTTGACGGGTTTGTTTGTGCAGGATTCTTGGCAGATAAGGCCCAATTTCACATTGAATTATGGACTGCGTTACGAAATCGATTCGCAGTACAACCCGCTGAACACATTTTATAAGGATTTCGCGCCGCGCATTTCGTTTGCCTGGGATCCCTTCAACGACCACAAGACGGTAATTCGTGGGGGCTACGGAATTTTCTACGGCAACATTGATGCCCAGATTCCGCAGGTGGACTTGAGTTTAGGCGTTCTCAATAAAAATCGCAGCACGGTAGAGAATCAGCGTAATAGGCAGCAGGTCCCCGATCAGGTGAACAACCTGGTGGGCACTTGCGGAGTGGCGATTGCTGGAACGCCGCCGATAATCCCTGGAACCGGCGCGAGCCCATGCAACCGGTTCATTTCGATTTATGCCGATTCGCTGCTTCCAACGCCTCTACCGATCGTAACTGCTGATGTCGTGTTTAAGACTCTGTTCGCGAACGGCCTCATTCAATGCACGGTTCCGCAGCCAGGACAGAATTCTTGCGTCACGCCGCAATCGCTGGGACCGACTACAGCCGGTGGCGTGTTTGCGCCGGGACCTTTCGGGCTGGGCTCTGGCATTATTCCGTCGAACACCGGACCGATATCTCCGCTGACGGTGATGTTCAGCAATCCGCCGAACTACAGGGCACCCTACTCGCAACAAGCTTCGCTTGCGGTCGAGAGGGAAATTGCTCCAGGACTTTCGGTCTCTGCGAGCTTTATTTACTCCCACACCGTGCATCTCCCCGTTGCGATCGATACCAACTTGCTGCCTACGACGCCGATGAGCACCGTGACCCTGGCGAACGGAAGGACGGTCTCGTACCGCAACTGGAATACAAGCCCCAACACGGACCCGCTAGGAGGCACCGAGGGTTTGCCTTGCGCGCCGACGATGGCAAATCCAGACGCGCCCGCGGCTTGCTTCGTGAACCAGCTTGTCGTTCAGAACAACCAGTACACAGCCGCGTCATCGGGTTTGTATGAAGGCGGGATTTTGCAGCTCACGAAGCGCTTGAGCCACAATGTCTCGCTCTTCGCAAATTACACCTATAGCAAAGCCATTGACACAGGAACCGATTTCAACACGGACTTCGGTCCGCAGGATCCAACGGACTTGAATCTCGATCGTGCTGTTTCTCCTTTCGACGAGCGGCACAAGGTGGTGGTGGCTGCCGTGCTGAACAGCCCTTGGAAGCAAGCTGTCCTGCAAGGCTTCCAGCTGTCTCCCGTCTTCCAATACCACAGCGGGCATCCTTTCAACCTCAATGCGGGTGGAGAGGTGAACGGAAACAATCACACCACCAACGAGCGTCCGATTGGCGCGGGTCGTGACACCGGCCTCGGCCCCAATTTTGTCGACTTCGACATGCGCCTCAGCTGGCAGCATAAGATCGGCGAGCGGGGAACTCTGCAATTAACGGCAGAGGGATTCAACATTGCCAACCATACGAACTACGCGAGTGTGAACAACGTGGTGAGCCCGCTGTTCGGTTTTCAGCCGGGATTCACCACTTTCAACGTTCACGGCAGGGCCGATCTTTCGCCGAGCACGCCGCTCGGCTATACCTCGGATTTTCCGAAGCGGCAGATTCAGCTGGGAGCGAGATTCAGTTTCTAGGTCTCAGCTCTAACGATGGAATTGCAGGCGGGCGTATAGACCCGGCTCTTGGCGAACAATTCAATTTCCGCAGTGGAGACGGCACGCTGAGACAAACGGAATTCGTGCCGTTCTATAGGAAGGAGAGTGTCCGATGTGGCAAGGAATCAAGCACGGGGTTTTTGCTGCGTTATTTTCCGCCGTCCTCTTGTTCTCGGTAACCACCACAACAAACGCACAGGTAAGCCTTACCACGAAGACGGGAGCGCTCGCTGACGGAGCGACGTATCTGATTCAGGTCCCTTCGAACTGGAACGGTATGCTGTTTTTGTACAGCCACGGCTATGTGATTCCCGGCAGCCCGAATCCAGCGCAGAACGTTGGCGATCCGGCTACGGGCGCTTTTCTTCTGGCGAACGGCTTTGCTCTTGCCGGCTCTTCTTACGCTCATACTGGCTGGGCGATTCAGGAAGCGCTCGTGGATCAAATTCAGGTGTTGGATTTGTTCGACGCGGATTTTGGCAAGCCCAAGCAGACGATCGCCTGGGGACATTCTCTGGGCGGGATTATCACGGCGGGTTTGGTGCAAAACAATCCGGGACGGTTTACAGCGGCGCAACCGATGTGCGGCGTGCTGGCCGGCGGCGTGGCGACCTGGAACGCAGCGCTTGATGGGGAATTTGCTTTCAAGACGCTTCTCGCGCCGAATAGCGACTTGCAGCTTGTAAACATCACGAACCCCAATAATTTGAATGTCGCCGAGGAAATTCTCGCAGCGGCACAGGCCACGCCTCAGGGCCGGGCGCGAATCGCGCTGGGTGCTGCCCTGTCGGATACTCCGGGCTGGTTTACTCCGCTTTCGCCCGAGCCAGCGCGGAATGATTTCACTTCGCAGGAGCAAAACCAGTTTTTGTGGGACTCGGAAGTTGATTTTCCTTTCGTATTTGCGTTTCGAGCCGAACTCGAATTGCGAGCCGGCGGAAACGTTTCCTGGAACAACGACATTGACTACGGCATTCAACTACTGCTATCGCCTAACCTGAATGAAGTTTGGGCGCTGTATCAGGAGGCGGGACTGAGCCTGTTTGAAGATATTGAGACGCTGAACCGAACGGCACGAATCAAAGCGAATCCGGCCGCGGTGCAATACCTGGAACAAAACATAATTTTCAACGGCGAGATCAATATTCCGGTGCTGACGATGCACACTACCGGAGACGGCCTCGTCATAAATGAAAACGAATCGGCTTATCGGACGATCGTGGATCTTGCGGGCAACGGCAATTTCCTGCGTCAGACTTTCGTTTCGCGCGCGGGGCACTGCGCCTTTACACCCGCGGAGACGATTGCGGCCGTGGGAACTTTATTGACAAGGGTGGAGACCGGGCACTGGCCGACCGTGGAGGCGAATGTGCTGAACGGCGAGGCGACAGCGCTTGGACCTGACTTCAATATTTATGCCGTGGGGAGCACGATCGTTCCGACAGCGCCGGCTTTTATTGATTTCATTTCGGGCCCTTATCCGCGCCCATTCGACTCTTTGGCTGCGATATGCCCGAAAGGTTCGAATCGCGGTTGTCCGTTTGCGTTTTTCCTGCAGCACTAGCCTCGGAAACGTTTTGCGAGCAACACACGGATCGAAGGCGACGCCTGCTGGGCGGCGGGCGTCGCTTTCTTCGCAGTGAATAAGTTCAGATTCGTGGCCTCAGTGAAATTTTCGGCGAGCGACTTCAGGGCAGGACGGATCGCGGGATATCACGGGATATTGAAATGCACACCAGGGAACTCTTCAATCTCAGCGGGCGTGTAGCAATCGTTACGGGAGGTTCCGTCGGACTTGGGCGGCAGATGGCTCAGGGACTGGCGGAGATGGGCGCGAATGTGGTGCTGTGCGCGCGAAAGAAGGAACGATGCGAAGCGGCGGCGGAGGAATTGCGAAGCCTGGGCGTGAAATCCATCGCGCTCGGCTGCGACGTGAAGGATCCGGTAAGCGTGAAGGATGTGGTTGACGCGACGGTCGCGGAGTTCGGGCGCATCGACGTGCTGATCAATAACGCAGGGATTGCCTGGGGCGCGCCGGTGGAGGAAATGCGGCTCGAGCACTGGAACAAGGTGCTGGAGACGAATTTGACGGGCACGTTTCTGTTTTCACAAGCGGCGGGAAAAGTGATGATCGGCCAGCGAAAAGGAAAAATCATCAACATCGCATCCGTGGCGGGGATTCGTGGCGCTCCGCCGGAGTTCCAGGCGATCGGATATCACGCGAGCAAGGGCGGGGTGATTGCGTTCACGAAGGATCTGGCGTGCAAGTGGGGCGTGCATAATATTCAGGTGAACGCGATTGCGCCGGGCTGGTTTCCGACGAATATGTCGCAAGTGGTGATCGAACGGAATAAGGATTATTTTTTGCAGCGGATTCCGGCGCATCGTTTCGGCGGCGACGATGATTTGAAAGGCGCTGCGGTCTATTTGGCATCGAGCGCGTCGGACTACGTGACAGGAGATGTGCTGGTGGTTGACGGAGGGCAGACAGCTTAGAGGCGGTGTCGACAAGGCGATGAAAATTCCACTGACTCCTATTCGTTTTTTGAGATACGCCGAGCAGCAGTTCCCGAACAAGCTCGGGATCGTCTGCGGCGACGTGCGGCTTACGTATGCGCAAGTGGCCGAGCGGGTTCGCAGGCTTGCCGGGGGCTTGCACGAATTGGGCGTTGCTCCTGGCGATCGCGTGGCGTTTCTGAGCATGAATTGCCATCGCTTGATCGAGGCGTATTACGGGGTGCTGGAGGCGGGGGCGATTCTGTTGCCGCTGAATATTCGGCTGGCGCCGCACGAGCTGGCGTTTATTTTGCGGGATGCGGGCGTGAAGGTGCTGTTTGTGGGCAAGGAGTTCGTCGAGCTGGTGAATGCTTTTCGCAAAGATGTACTGGGGCTGGAAAAATTTATTCTGCTCGAAGGCTCGCCGCAAGCGGATTGGCTTGAGCCGAAGAACTACGATGAGCTTTTGGCTGGGGCGAAACCAATTCAGGCGGATTTCATGCAGGTGGACGAAGATTCCGTGGCGGAGCTTTTCTACACGAGCGGTACGAGCGCGAATCCGAAGGGGGTAATGCTCACGCACCGGAACGTGTATCTCCATGCGATGAGCGTTGCGCTTGCGTTCAACACGGGACTCGAGAGCGTCGAGCTGCACACGATTCCGCTTTTTCATGCGAACGGCTGGGGCGTGGCTCACTCGCTGACGCTGATGGGCGGGACGCATGTGATGGTTCAACGGTTCGAGACGCGCGAAGTGTTCCGCTTGATTCAGCAGGAAAAGGTGCAGTCGTGCAGCATGGTGCCGACGATGGCGACGGCGATCGTGAATTGCCCGGAGCGGCCCAAGTACGACATATCCACGTTGAATCGGGTGGTGATTGGCGGCGCGGCGTCTTCGCCTACTTTGGTGCGCGAAGTGGAGGAGAAGTTGAAGTGCACCTGTTTTTCGGGTTACGGGCTGACGGAAACTTCGCCGATGCTTTCGATCTCGCCGATGAAGCCGTGGCTGCGTTGGGAAGGAGCTGAGCGGTACGCGGGACAATCCATGACAGGCTATGCGGCGCCTGCGATGGAAATTCGAGTGGTCGATGTGAATGATGTGGACGTGGCGCACGACGGAGTGGCGATGGGAGAAATCGTTGCGCGCACCGACGGAGTGATGAAGGGTTACTGGAACGATCCGGATGCGAGCCGGGAGGCTTTGCGCGGCGGCTGGTTTCACACCGGGGACATGGCGACGATTAATGAGGAAGGGTATCTGCTGGTTGTCGATCGGAAGAAGGACATTATTGTGAGCGGGGGCGAAAATATTTCGTCGCTGGAAATAGAAAAGGCGCTACTGGCTCATCCTGCGGTGTACGAACTGGCGGTGGTTCCCGTGCCGGATCAGAAGTGGGGGGAAGTGCCGAAGGCGCTGGTGGTGTTGAAGCCGGGGCAGGAGGCTACGGAGGCGGAATTGCTTGAATTTTGCCGCGGGCGCGTGGCGCACTATAAGGCGCCGCGATCGATTGAGTTTTTCGAGTCGCTTCCGAAGACGGGCACAGGAAAAATTCTGAAGAAAGAGCTGCGCAAGAAATATTGGCAGGGAAGGGAGACGATTCGGCCGCAGGCTTCTGCAGCGGACTCGCAGAAAGTTACAAAATAGTTTGCGGATTGTTTGGGGCGCGTGTTGCTCCGGCCTTTTGAAAGGATTGCTGAATGGATCTGAATCTCACACCTGAAGAGACGAAATTCCGCGACGAGTTGAGAACCTGGCTCGAGGCCAATGTTCCCAAGGATTGGGGCGAGTGGCGGGAGAAGCCGCTGGAGGAATCGTTCCCCTACCTGCGCGCGTGGCAGCGGAAATTATATGAAGGCGGGTGGGCGGCGGTTTCCTGGCCCAAAGAATATGGGGGGCGCGGCGCGACGCTGATGGAGCAGTCGCTATTCTGGGAGGAGATGGCGGGCGTGGAAGCGCCGCCGATGGCGAATTCGCTCGGGCTTGGGTTGATTGGCCCGACGATCATCGCGTACGGAACCGACGAACAGAAGAAGCGATTCATTCGAAAAATTCTGAGCGCGGAAGAAATATGGTGCCAGGGATTCTCGGAGCCGAACGCGGGTTCGGATCTGGCCGCGCTACAGACGGAAGCTCGGCTGGATGGCGATCATTATGTGGTTAACGGGCAGAAAGTGTGGACGAGCTACGGCTGGATCGGCAATTGGTGCGAGCTTGTGGTGCGGACGGATTCGAATGTACCGAAGCACAAAGGGCTTTCGGTACTGCTGATCGACATGAAATCGCCGGGCGTGGAAGTTCGACCGCTGAAGCAGATGACGGGGGAAAGCGAGTTCAACGAGATTTTCTTTCGCGACGTGCGCGTGCCCGTGGCGAACCTTCTTGGCAAAGTGAATGATGGTTGGAACGTGGCGGTGAGCACTCTGATGTATGAGCGGGGCTCTTATGGGGCACGGCTGCACTTGATTTTCAAACGCGCGATCACCCGTCTGATTGAGCTCTCGCATGAATTTCAGAAGGATGGACATCCGGCGGCGCAGGATCCGATTACTCGGCAGAAACTCGCACAATGCTACGCGGAAATCGAGATTATGCGCTGGAATCAGCTGCGCGCGTTTAGCCGCGTCACGGCAACCGGCGTTCCGGGACCCGAAGGCTCGATTCAGAAAATATTCTGGAGCGAGCTGAATCAGCGGCTTCAGCAGATCGCGCAGGAAATGTTTGGAGCCTACGGGCAGTTGCTCGCCGGGGATAAGGACGCCGTTGACAACGGAATCTGGTCGTACGGCTACCTGCGAACCCGCGGGAACACGATCGAAGCGGGCACGTCGGAAGTGCAGCGAAACATCATCGGGCATTTCGTGCTGGGCTTGCCCAGAAGCTACTAGCCAGGAGAGGCGATGCAATTCGGATTGGGCGAAAGCCAGCAGATGCTGAAGGACAATGCCCGGAAATTCTTTGCGGGCGAGTGTCCGATGGAAGAAGTTCGGCGGCTGATGGAGACCGAGACGGCTTACGATGAAACCCTGTGGAATAAAATGGCCGAGCAGGGTTACACGGGGATTATTTTTCCTGAGGAATATGGCGGCGTCGAGCTCGGAAAAGTGGAGCTTGCGCTGCTGATGGAAGAGGCAGGGCGTGCGCTTGTGCCCGGGCCGCTCTTCTCCACCGTGGCGTATGCGGGGGCGGTGATCGATGCGGTGGCGAGCTCAGAGCATAAGAAGAAATATCTCGCACCGATTTGCGCCGGAAATGCACGCTCCACAGTGGCGTTTCTTGAAGCCGATGCCAGCTGGAATTTGGCGGATATTCATATGGCCGCTACGAATGGCGCGTTGAGTGGCGCGAAGCTCTTTGTGCCAGACGCGGCCGTGGCGGACTTTATCGTGGTGATCGCGCGCAACGGCGTATTTGCGGTGGCATCGAAAGCTTCTGGAATGAAAATCACTCCGATGCTGGGCATGGATCTGACGCGCAAGCTCTATCGAATCGAATTCCAGAACACGCCCGCGGAGAAGATCGGAGACGTATCCGCGTTAGCAAAGGGATTCAACGTCGCGACGACGGCGCTTGTTTGTGAGCTGGTGGGCGGAATGCAGCGAACGCTCGACATCACCGTGGAATACGCGAAGATGCGGAAGCAGTTTGGCAAGCCGATTGGGATGTTTCAAGCGGTGCAGCACCAGTGCGCGGATATGTATCTGGAGACGGAAAGCTCGCGCTCGGCTGCCTATTACGCTGCTTGGGCGCTGGAAGAAAATGCGCCCAACGCTTCCGTGTCGGTATCGATCGCGAAAATGTATGCGAGTGACGCGGCTCGCACTGTGGGCAATCGCGGGATTCAAGTGCACGGCGGAATGGGTTTCACCTGGGAAAACGATGTGCATCTTTACTACCGGCGGGCGAAATCTTCGGAAACAGCTTTCGGCGATTCTACATTCCACCGTGAGCGGATTGCGCGGCTTGTGATCGATGCCGATGAACGGCTCGCGAAGAGCGCATAAGAGTCCAAAAGAGAGAACGACACAATGAGCGACCTGGTACAGGTGACGAAGAACGGCGATATCGCGATTATCACGATCAACAATCCTCCGGTGAACGCTTTGAGCCCGGGCGTGCCGGAAGGCTTAGGCGACGCAATCGATCAGATCGCGAAAGATCCCGGCGTGAAAGCCGCCGTCCTGATTGGGGGCGGCAAAACGTTCATCGCCGGCGCCGATATCAAAGAATTCGAGAAGATGACGTCCGGAAAAACCGAACGCGGGGCGGGGCTGCTTCCCCTGCTTCTCAAAATCGAAAATTCTGCCAAGCCTGTGGTGGTTGCAATTCATGGCAACGCTTTCGGCGGCGGGCTCGAGATCGCGATGTCCGGGCATTACCGAGTTGCGTCACCCGACGCTCAGGTGGGGCAGCCCGAAGTGAAGCTCGGCATCATTCCGGGCGCAGCAGGCACGCAGCGGTTGCCTCGGCTGGCGGGCGTCGAGAAGGCTGTTGAGATGTGCGTGAAAGGCAAGCCGGTGAAGGCGCCGGACGCCCTGAAATATGGGATTGTTGACCGGTTGATCGAAGGCGATTTGCTTGCGGGCGGGATTGCTTTTGCCCGCGAAATCGCAGCGAAGCCTGCTCCCAAGACGCGGGAGAGAAACGAGAAGCTCGGAACTGCAGAGCAAAATGCGCCGATTTTTGCCGCGGCTCGTGAAACTACGCGGACGAAACAGCGTGGTTTGATGGCGCCGCTGGCGGCGATTGACGCTATCGAAGCCGCTACGAAATTGCCTTTTGAGCAAGGTTGCGAGAAGGAACGCGAGTTTTTCGTTAAATGCCTCTTCTCGGACCAATCCAAAGCGTTGATTCACGTGTTTTTTGGCGAGCGCGAAGTGGCAAAAATTCCGGATGTTCCGAAAGACACCCCGCTTATTCCCGTGAATAAAGCGGCCGTGGTGGGAGCTGGGACGATGGGCGGCGGCATCGCGATGGTGTTTGCGAATGCCGGCATTCCGGTGCTGCTGAAGGACGCCGACCAGCCGGCGCTCGATCGCGGAATGGCAAACATTCAAAAGAATTATGCGAGCTCCGTAAAGCGCGGCCGTTTTACGCAGCAATTTGTGGACGAATGCCTGAAGCGAATTCAGCCAACCCTCACCTTCGATGATTTTTCGGACGCGGACATGGTGATCGAAGCTGTGTTTGAGGGAATGGCGCTGAAGAAGGAAGTCTTCGCAGAACTCGATCGCGCTTGCAAGCCAGGAGCAATTCTGGCCAGCAATACTTCCACGTTAAATATAGATGAAATCGCGTCGGCCACGTCGCGCGCTGCTTCTGTGATTGGCACGCACTTCTTCAGCCCGGCAAACGTGATGCGTTTGCTCGAAATTGTTCGCGGTAAGGCGACGAGCAAGGAAGTGATCGCCACTTGCATGCAACTTTCGAAGAAGCTTGGCAAAATTGGCGTTCTCGTCGGCAATTGCAGGGGCTTTGTGGGTAACCGAATGTTCGGTCCGTACCGTCGCGAGGCGCAATTTCTCGTCGAGGAAGGCGCTAGCGTCGAGGCCGTTGATAAAGCGCCGGTGGATTACGGCATGGCGATGGGTCCGCTCTCGACCGGTGACTTGGCGGGACTTGACGTTGGCTGGCGCATTCGCAAGGAATATCGCCATCTCGAGAAGCCCGGCATTCGCCAGCCGATTGCCGAAGATCAGCTCTGCGAGATGGGACGCTACGGCCAGAAAACCGGCGCGGGCTGGTATAAATATGACGAGAATCGCCGCGCGACGCCTGATCCGGAAGTCGCAGAGTTGGTCCGCAAATGGACATCTGACGCCAGAATTCCGCAGCGCCAAATTTCCGCCGATGAGATCGTCGATCGTTGCATCTATGCATTGGTGAATGAAGGCGCACGCATTCTCGAAGAGGGGTTTGCGCTCCGGGCCGTCGATATCGACATCATTTACCTGAATGGCTACGGATTTCCAGCGTATCGGGGCGGCCCGATGTGGTATGCGGACACGGTTGGGCTGCAGAAAGTTTATGATCGCGTCCTCGAATTCCAGAAGCAGCACGGAGAAATTTGGGAGCCTGCGCCTTTGCTGAAGCAATTGGCGGAGCAAGGCAAAAAGTTCGCGGACTTCACAAGAGAACAGGGCGTCGCGGCATCGAAGCCTTGAGGAGCGCGCGTTGCCGGATTTCGAGGATCGCGCAACGGCTGTCCGTGTGGGCGAAGAGCTGAATCTCGATGCGCTCGATGCCTACCTACGAACACATTTCCCCTATGAGCGCGGGCCTCTCGACCTAAAGCAGTTTCCCAGCGGGCATTCGAATCTCACGTACTCGGTGCACTTGGGCAATCGCGAGCTTGTGCTCCGGCGTCCTCCGTTTGGCAGCAAGGTGAAATCCGCGCACGACATGGGCCGCGAATTTCGCGTGCTCTCGAAACTTCATGCCGTTTATCCGCAGGCGCCTGAAGTTGTGCTGTATTGCGACGACGTAACCGTGCTCGGCGCACCGTTTTACTTGATGAAGCCGATTCACGGCGTGATTATCCGGCGGGACCCTCCCGCGAGTCTCGATTTCACTGGGAACACCGCGCGGCGCCTGTGCGAATCATTCGTCGAGAATCTCGCGCAGTTACACAGCCTGGATTATCGGAGCATTGGTCTCGGTGATCTTGGAAAACCGGAAGGCTATCTTGAGCGCCAAGTGCGAGGCTGGACGGAGCGTTACCACGGTTCACGAACGCACGAGTTTCCGGAAGTGGAGCGCATTGTGAGCTGGATGCGGGCGCACATGCCTTCGACAAGCGATGCCGCGCTCGTTCATAACGACTATAAGTATGACAATCTGGTTTTAGATCCGAGTGACATTGCGAAGATTATCGGCTTACTCGATTGGGAGATGTGCACGATTGGCGATCCGCTCACCGATTTAGGCACGGCGCTTGCGTATTGGATTGATGCAGACGATCCCGAGCCGCTACAGAAAATTCGATGGGGCCCTACGAAACATCCGGGCAGCATGACGCGCGCGCAACTCGTCGAGCGCTATGCTGAAAAAACCGGGCGCAACGTTTCGCACATGGATTTTTATGTGGCGTTCGCGCGCTTCAAGGTTGCAGTGATCGTCCAGCAGATCTACTACCGGTATCATCAGGGGCTGACGAAGGATGAACGATTCGCCGGAATGCCTGTGGTGGTGGAGGCGCTCCTACGGGCTTCTCTGCATTGCGCTGAAACGGGGGCGATCTAGAGGCTTTTTGCAGTGCAGGCCTGACGCCGATTCGCTTGCGTCTCTGCTAGCAGCAGTGTCTAGCGGTAATGCCGCACGACCCACTCCGCAATGCACGCCGGTTTGTCAGATCCCTCACAGTCGATCGTCACTGAAAGTACAAGCTCGATTGCGTCGCCGAGATCTTTGAAGGCGGCAAGGGTAAATCGTCCGCGTATCCGCGAACCTGCGCGCACGGCCGAAGGAAAGCGGACTCGATTCAGTCCGTAGTTGATCGCGCGCCGACCCGCTTGCTCAAATTGCATCGCATCTTGCATCAGCGAACTAAGCAGTGAGAGCGTCAGGAAGCCGTGCGCGATCGTTGTGCCGTACGGGGATTCTTTTTCGGCGCGTTCGCGATTCAGGTGAATCCATTGCCGGTCGCCCGTGGCTTCTGCAAACGCGGAGATGCGTTCCTGGGTTATGACGAGCCAATCGCTTGTTGCGAGTTCGCGGCCAATGACATCTTTCAGGGATTCGATGGAGGCAATTTTAACGGGCGGCACCTGAATCTCCGTGAGCGTTCAATTGCGCGCCGGCTTTGTCCATTTGCCGAGCTCAAGGCGCGCGATCGACTCGGCGTGAACTTCGTCCGGCCCGTCGGCCAGGCGCAACGTGCGAACGCCGGCCCACGCGGCTGCAAGAAAAGTGTCGTCCGAAACGCCGGCTCCGCCGTGGGCTTGAATCGCGCGGTCCAGCACTTTTAAAGCTACATTGGGCGCCACAATTTTGATCATCGCAATTTCTGCGCGCGCCGCTTTGTTTCCCACGGTGTCCATCATGTGCGCGGCCTTCAGCGTCAGCAGTCGCGCCTGTTCGATCTCGATTCGCGATGCTGCGATATCGGCTCGAATCGTACCTTGCTCGGCCAGCGGTTTGCCAAAGGCCACCCGTGACTGTACGCGCTTGCACATGATTTCGAGCGCGCGCTCAGCAACGCCAATGCAGCGCATGCAGTGATGGATGCGGCCCGGTCCAAGCCTTCCCTGCGCGATTTCGAAGCCGCGGCCTTCGCCGAGCAACATGTTTGTCGCCGGCACACGAACATTCTTGAACGTGACTTCAGCATGCCCATGCGGCGCATGGTCGTAGCCAAAAACGCGCAGCAGGCGCTCAATTTTCACACCGGGCGTGTCCATCGGCACCAGAATCATCGACTGCTGTTTGTGCGTTGCGGCAGAGGAATCGGTCTTCCCCATGAAAATGGCGATCTTGCAGCGAGGATCGCCGGCGCCGGACGTCCACCATTTCCTTCCGTTGATCACGTATTCGTTTCCATCACGTAAGATGCTGGATGCGATGTTTGTGGCATCGGACGAAGCGACATCTGGCTCCGTCATCGCAAAGCACGAACGGATCTCGCCTGCCAGCAACGGCTTCAACCATCTCTCTTTCTGCTCGGGCGTGCCGTAGCGCGCAATCACTTCCATGTTTCCAGTATCCGGCGCGGAACAGTTGAAAACTTCCGGCGCCCAGTGGCATCGCCCCATAATTTCGCACAGCGGCGCGTATTCGAGATTTGTCAGCCCGGCTCCCTCGGAGTCGTCGGGCAAAAATAGATTCCACAAGCCTGCAGCACGCGCTTTTGGCTTCAATTCCTCGATGATTTCTGTCGGCTTCCAGCGATTGCGCTCCACCTCTTCGTCAAAGCGGTGCTCGGTCGGATAGATGAACTCGCCCATGAAGTGCTGAAGGCGTTTCTGCAGTTCCTTGGTTTTTGCGCTGTATTCGAATGTCATCGGAATGGTTTTAGCTTAGCGGCCAGTGAACGCGGGGGCACGCTTCTCGAGAAAATGTGCGACGCCCTCTTTGAAATCCTCGCATTGGAGGCTTGCCAACATCTCACGCTCGGCTACATCAAAGGCTTCTCCGAGCGTTTGGAACATCGCGTCGTAAACCTGCCGTTTCATGATGCGCGTTGAGCGCGGACTGGAATTTGCAGCCACATCGCGCGCGTACTCGTTTACCTTCGCGAGAAATACGTCCTGTGGGAAAACCTGATTAACCAAGCCCACGCGCAGGGCCTCGGCCGAATCGACCATTCGCGCGGAAAAAAGCAAATCGAGCGCGTTTGCGTGCCCCACGAGACGAGGCAAGATCCAGGCGAGTCCGTACTCAGCTATCAAGCCGCGGCGTGCAAAGGCGGTGCTGAACTTCGCCGCGTCGGACGCGAACCGCAAATCGCAGTACAGCGCGATTACCAGCCCGAGGCCAACTACCGGACCATTGATCGCGGCAATCACCGGTTTTCCGACGGCGGGGAAGTAGGAATATTTCTTGCGAAAGTCCGCTCGGACTCCATCAACCGGTCCGGACGTCGAGCTGCTCGAAGCCTGCTTGCGAACTCGCTCGTCCACGCCGCTTGCGACGACGCTGCTTAGTAGCGACATATCCGCACCGGCACAAAAGCCGCGGCCCGCTCCGGTAAGAATAATCACACGCACATTCTCATCACGCTCCGCCTCTTCGATGGCCGAACGAACTTCTTGCTCCATGATCGCGGTCCACGCGTTCAACTTGTCCGGGCGATTTAGAGTGATGGTCGCGATGCGGTCGGCAACGTTGTAAAGCGTCTCCTGATTTGGCATGACGGCGGCGATTATATACAATGCGCAGCACGATAGTCACTGTCATCTGTGGGCGACTATCAGAAAGTTCGCTGCCAGTATTGTGCTGTGGCGGCGGGATTCTCTCGAATCTTCGGAGGACGTAGTGACGACTCTCAATCACAAATTCGAGCTTGCCGCTCGCCCGGTGGGACTGCCAAAGCGTAGCGATTGGAAATATGCGGAAGAATCGGTTCGAGATGTGCGCGACGGTGAGCTGCTTGTCAAAATTCTTTACATCTCGCTCGATCCAGCAATGCGCGGTTGGTGCAATGAAAGCAAGTCTTACGTTCCGCCGGTGGGAATTGGCGAGGTGATGCGCGCAGGCGGCTTGGGTCGCGTCGTTGAGTCGAAGAATCCGGCATTTGCACCGGGCGATTATGTGACGGGGCTTATGGGTGTCCAGGAATACGCGATCAGCGACGGGAAAGGTCTCAACAAGATCGACCCCAAGCTGGCGCCTTTGCCCGTTTACCTCGGCGGGCTCGGCATGACTGGTATGACCGCTTACTTCGGCTTGCTCGATGTGGGGCAGCCGAAGGCCGGAGAAACTGTGGTGATTTCTGCAGCGGCGGGCGCAACCGGAATGATTGCGGGGCAAATTGCGAAGATAAAAGGCTGCCGCGCCATCGGCATTGCTGGTGGCGCCGCGAAGTGCGAATTCATCGTCAAGGAACTTGGATTTGACGCTGCGATTGATTACAAATCGGAAGACGTGCGTAAGGCATTGCAGCAGCACTGCCCGAAGGGCATCGATATTTATTTCGACAATGTGGGCGGCGAAATTCTCGATGCGGCGCTTTCGCAGCTCGCGCGTGGGGCGCGTGTGCTGATTTGCGGTGCGATCTCGCAGTATAACAACACGACGCCTATCAAAGGGCCGTCGAACTACCTTTCGCTCCTTGTAAATCGCGCCACGATGAAAGGTTTTCTCGTGTTCGACTATGCGAGCAGATACGGTGAAGCCGCGCGAGAAATGGCCGGCTGGTACGCAGCCGGAAAGCTCAAGACACACGAGGATATCGCTGAGGGTTTCGAAAACTTTCCGGAAGTGTTTCTGAAGCTTTTCAAAGGGGAGAACACCGGCAAGCTGATGCTCAAAGTTGCTGATGCCTAGAAGCGGCGTGCTACACAAATTGCGCTCGCGGTGAGGGTGACTGAATCGGGAGGTTCGATGCCGTCCACAGAAAATGGCGGAGTGAAAATTTACTGGGAAGAAGAAGGCAAGGGCTCGCCTGTTCTGCTGATCATGGGCCTCGGTTGGGCGTCGTACATGTGGTATCGCACGAAGCCTCTGCTCACCGGCAAGTACCGAACGATTACCTTTGACAATCGAGGTGCCGGGCGCAGCGGGGTACCTGCCGGTCCGTATCCGATTGCTACGATGGCCTCCGATGCCGCCGCTGTGCTCGACGCGGCGGGAGTCGAGAGCGCGCACCTCTACGGTGTGTCGATGGGCGGAATGATCGCGCAGGAATTCGCGCTGCAATATCCCAAGCGGGTAAAGTCGCTGATCCTAGGCTGCACAGCGGCGGGCGGCTCGGAAGCGAAACGCGCCGCGCCAGAGGTCATCGAAGTCCTCACGCGCCAAGGCATGACGCCGGAAGAGGCTGCGCGCGCCATCAATCCTTATATCTATGACAAAGGGACGCCGGCGTCGCGAATCGAGGAAGACCTGAAAATTCGCCTACAGTGGGTTGCAACCTTCGATGGCTACATGGCTCAATTGCAAGGCATCATGATGTGGGAAGCGTACAGCCGCATCGCGCAGATCGCCGCTCCCACACTCGTTGTGCACGGCGAAACCGATCAGCTCGTGCCCGCGGAAAATGGAAAGCTGATCGCGCAGCGAATCTCAGGATCAAGAATCGTCATGATCCCCAATGCTAGCCACATTTATTCCACCGATCGACCCGACGCCGCACATAAGCCGGTGCTTGAATTCCTCTCCACACAGAACACCCATTCCGCGAGCGACGCAGCCTGAGGAATCGTCCGGTGGCTTACTTGCAGTAAACTCATGGGCGATTCCGGACAGCCAAAATTACTGGTATATAGTTTTTGCAGGGCGGCTTTTCTGAGCGGCCTGTAAGCGGGTTCCCCGTCGGCTTCGTCCGTCGTCCGCGTTCTATTATGAAATCAAGGCTCGTAGTCATGAAATTCGGTGGAACCTCTGTCGGAGATGCGGCCTGCATCGCGCGGGCAGCGCGAATCTGTGCCGCGGCGGCACGCGAGAGTTCCGTTGTAGTCGTCGTGTCGGCGATGAGTGGTATAACAAACAGCCTGATTGAAGCGGCTACTTTTTCCGAGGCCGGCGAAAGTCAGAAATCGGCCGAACATTTGGCAGCGATTCGCAAACAACACGAAATCGCGCTCAACTCTCTAATCGCCGACGCGGCAACACGCACCAAGCTGGCGCAACGAATGGAAGATATCCTTGGCGAGGCCACCCGGCTCTGCGAAGGCACTGCACTTCTTCGCGAGCTTACGCTGCGGACGCTGGATTTGGTATCAAGTTTCGGTGAACGCCTCTCAGCGCCGACGGTCGCGGCAGCAATATCCGCTTTGGGAATTTCGAGCGAGCCTATCGAAGCAACCGAATTGATCGTGACAGACGGATTTCACGGCGGCGCGGAGCCGATCATCGATCTCACTCGGCAGCGCTGCGAAGCACGCCTTCGCCCGCTGCTGCAAAAAGGCATCGTACCTGTGGTTACGGGATTTATCGGCGCGAGCCAGGAAGGGGCGCTCACCACACTCGGCCGTGGCGGCTCGGACTATTCGGCGACGATTCTGAGCGCCGCACTTGGGGCTGATGAAGCGATTATCTGGACGGATGTGGATGGTGTCCTCACGGCCGATCCGCGGCTTGTCCCTGAAGCTCGCACAATTCCCGAGATCTCTTATCGCGAAGCTGCTGAGCTCGCCTATTTCGGAGCCAAGGTTTTACATCCGAAGACTCTGCGCGCCGTGATGCCGCAGAAAATCCCCGTTTGGATTCGCAACAGCTTCGCGCCGGAGAAGCCGGGAACGAAAATCACGCCGCAGGGACGAAGCAGCGGAGGCGGCGCGAAGGCGCTTACGGCGATTGGCGACGTCTCACTCATCGCGCTGGGTGGACCAGCAATCGTGGGCCTTCCGGACGTCGTTGGCCGTACATTTTCCACGACGGCAAAGGTGCGTGCCAACGTTCTGCTGATTTCGCAGTCATCATCGCAAAATGATATCTGCTTCATCGTTGCCTCGGCCGATGCCAAGCGGACTGTGGACGCGTTGCGGGACCAGTTCTCTCAAGATCTCGCGCATCACAAGGTCGAGCATATTTCGCTCGATCCGCTCATCGCAATTGTCGCGGTCGTGGGAGAAAATATGCGCGGCACGGTCGGAATGGCGGGCCGCACCTTCAGCACGTTGGGCAGGGAGAACGTGAACATAATTGCGATTGCGCAAGGCTCGTCGGAATCGAATATTTCTTTTGTCGTGGAACAGAAAGACATGAAGAAGGCCGTTCTCGCGCTGCACCGCGAATTCGGTCTGGGCGCAGCCGAGGCAAGTCACGCAGAAAGCGAAGCGCGACAATGACGGATGCATCCCCTCTCTCTGTGCCCTCAAATAGTCCCGGTGTTCAGCGCTGTATTCGCCCGGCGTGCGGAGCCTCATTCGGAATTCGCGAGCGACTCTATGTTTGCCGGAACTGTGGCGGCCCTTTGGGAATTGCGGTTCCTTTGCCGTCTCCCAGCGAATCTGCGGCGCTTCGTGCTAGCTGGAGAGCGCGCGCTGGATCGCTCGACCCGCGTGACCGAAGCGGCGTCTGGCGATTCCGTGAAGTGTTGCCGTTTGATGACGCGGCTTTGATTGTCACGCTGGCCGAAGGGAATACGCCGCTTTATGACGCTCCGCGATGCGCCCAATATTCCGGGTTAGACGCGCTTAGGCTAAAACATCAGGGCTGCAATCCAACCGGCTCGTTTAAAGACACAGGCATGACGACATGCGTCACCCAAGCCGTTCTATTGGGTGCGCGCACGGTCGTTTGCGCAAGCACGGGTAATACATCCGCAAGCCTCGCCGCCTACGCCGCGCGCGCGGGCCTGCAATGCGCGATTCTTCTGCCGCGCGGGCAAATCACTTCCTCGAAGCTGGCGCAAAGTATGGACTACGGCGCAATCGTCTGCGAGATTGACGGAAATTTCGACGATTGCATGCGGCTGATTCGGGAAATCGCGGAAGATCCGTCGATCTACTTAGCGAATTCGATTAACCCGTTCCGCATCGAGGGTCAAAAGACTGTCGCCTTCGAACTGATGGAGCAGTGCGAATGGCGCGTTCCGGATCATGTGGTGGTGCCGGGCGGTAACATGGGCAACAGTTCAGCTCTCGGCAAGGGCTTCGAAGAGATGCAGCAACTGAGACTGATCGAGCGATTGCCAAAATTAAGCGTGATCCAGGCGGAAGGCGCAGCGCCTCTTGCCCGGCTGTTCGCTAGTCTCCAGGGGGAGCCAAACTCAGATCGCGCGTCGATTCCGGAAGAGCTCACGCCAGTCGAAAGCCCCCAAACGCTGGCAACCGCGATCAAAATCGGCTCGCCGGTCTCCTGGAAGAAGGCTCTTCGATCTGTGATTGGTTCGCACGGCCAGGTAATCACCGTGAGTGAAAAAGAGATCGCAGATTCCAAAGCAATGATCGGACGGGATGGGATCGGTTGCGAACCCGCCTCGGCAACCACTCTCGCCGGAATTCGCAATCTGGTTAGCGCGGGTTTCATTCGGTGCGATGAATCGGTTGTGGCTGTTCTTACCGGGCATCTCTTGAAAGATCCCGACTATGTAGGCCAATATCATCGCGGCGCTTTGTCTCTCGGATCCGACACGAAGGATCGCAATACCGGCTCGCTGCCGAATATAGGAGCGTTTCGCAATGCTCCCGTAGAGGTGACTGCATCCAAGAACGCAATTCTCGATCGGTTGCGGCGCGCAAATTCGTGAACGGCCGCTACTTTCGTCGATCGAATCTCCTGTGCTCATCTAAGATGCCTTTCACGCCTCAATGACATCTCCGCGCCAGCGTTCGATCGAAGTCCGCGTTCCCGCGTCAACGGCAAATCTCGGCGCCGGATTCGATTGTCTCGGCCTCGCCCTCGAAATGTATCTCACCGCCCGCGCCACCGTGCAAATTCGTCCCGGCTCTCGCACTCTCACTCGCACCCAAGGGGTTGGCAGCGCCTCTCTGCCTAAGGCGCCCGAACAGAATTTGATCTTTCGCGCGATGCGTCACACTGCCGAAAAAGAAGGATTTCAATTGCCTGCGGTGCGCCTTGCCGTGAAAAACGAAATTCCGATGGCCGGTGGTCTGGGGAGCAGCGCCGCGGCCGCCATTGCGGGAACAGCTCTCGCCTACGCAGCAGCTGGACGCCCTTTCTCGCGAGAAAACGCGCTACGATACGCGAGCGAAATCGAAGGCCATGCGGATAATGCCGGTGCAGCTCTGCATGGAGGCCTAGTCGTAACATACGCGCGAACGGACGGCTGGGTGGGTGCGATGAGGCTCGCGTGGCCGAAGATGATTCGCGTGATCGCGGTAACTCCCTCCATGGAGCTTCCTACGAAGAAATCACGGGCCGTTCTACCTGCCCAGATCCCTCGTCAGGATGCCGTACAGAATTTACAGCGCTCGGCTCTTTTCATTGCCGCGATTGAAACACGCCGCTATGACTTGATTTGGGACGCGATGCAAGATCGCCTTCATCAGCATCACCGGCAAAAACTGATTCCTGGATTGCCCGAAGCGCTTACCATGCCGCAAATGCCTGGCCTGCTGGGTCTGGCGTTGAGCGGCGCCGGACCGAGTGTCGTCGCACTCGCCACCGCTGGATTCGAAGAAATCGGAAGAGCCCTCGCAGCTCGCTTTGAACACGCAGGCGTAACCGCTGTGATTCGCTTTCTGGAAGTAGCGCAAGACGGCATTTCGATTCTCGAGAATCGCCCGCGGCGCAGGTAATATTCGGTTCATCACCGCATGACCTCGCGCAACCCTGTGGCCACCGCTGAAATCGGTTGTAAGCCTGCCTGTTTGCTATAATTCACCGCACCTAGAATGGATCTCGACTACCTCACTACATTTCTCGAAATCGCGAAGCAAGGCAGCTTCTCGCGCGCCGGCCAAAAATTGTTTCGCTCGCAACCGGCTGTTAGCGCTCAGATTCGCCAACTCGAAGAGGAATACGGCCAGAAGCTCTTCGACCGCGTCGGAAAATCCATGAAGCTCACCGCGGCAGGGGAGGTCTTGCTCGGCTATGCCGGCCGGTTGATCACCCTGAAGAACGATTCGTTGCGAGCCGTCGCTGACCAGTCCAGCGCCCCGCGTGGCACGCTAGCGGTCGGCGCGAACGAAGCAACTTGCCTCTACGTCTTGCCCGATGTCTTCGCTGAATTCCACCGACGGTTTCCATCCGTGCAGATTAGCGTTTATCGCAACTTCAGCCGAAAGGTAATCGAGAAAGTCGAAGATGGCGCCGTGGATGTCGGCATCGTCACGCTTCCCGTAAAATCGCCAAGCCTCAGAACACACCCGATTTTCCGCGATCGCCTGATGCTGATGGTGAGCCCCAGCAATCCGTTGGCGAAGCACAGGACCGTCACCCCAGCGGAAATCGCAGACCAGCCGCTGATTATTCCCAAGACCGGCTTCACGCGGCAATTGCTCGACAAGCTCTTCCGGCCTTATCGCTCGCAGCTCCGCATTCCGATGGAGCTTCCCAGCGTCGGCATGATCAAGCGATTCGTAGCTGCTGGCCTTGGCGTGTCATTGATCAGCGCAAGTTTCGCACGCGACGAAGTCCGCGCCGGTAAAGTAAAGTTGATCGAAATATCGGACGTCGATCTCTGGCGCGAACTCGGTCTCGTCTACCGCCGGGACCGCACACTTCCGCGCTCTGCCGCGGCATTTGTTTCGATGGTTCGCCACGGATTCAGTGGCGACTCCGATCA
>CAVTOS010000004.1:0-204964 GCA_963736465.1 uncultured Acidobacteriota bacterium
CGCCATTGATTGCGCTCGCGAAGCGCTGCGGCAAGGCGCCGTGGAAGTAACGATGATCACGGTCGAAGCCCACCCTCAGGAAATGCCGGCCGTGCCGGAAGATTTGCACGACATGCTCGAAGAAGGTGTGGAGCTAAAACACGGGCGGGCGGTCACCGCCGTGCATGGCAACGGCAAGGTCGAGGCGTTGCAGTTGCATCCTGCGCGCTTCGCGGGCGCCATCAATGCATCTCCGATCAATATTGATCGCGACGCGCCTCCTGAGCGCTTCGCCGTTGACAACGTGATCATTGCGGTGGGTCAACGTGCGTCGCTCGCCTGGTTACCGGCTGAGTTCAAGAACGAACGCGGAACCATCAAGATGGACCGCTTCGGCCGGCTCGGCGATACGAACTTCTTTGCGGCAGGTGACATCGCGCAAGTAGGTTCGGGTCAGCCGTTGATGGTGGTGAATGCGGTTGGTGACGGGAAGCGCGTAGCGTTCAATCTGGATAAGGTGTTGCGTGGAGTGCCGCTCGAGCCGCGGTCGATTCCGGTCGACGTGATCTTCGATCTCAATCGCATGAACATGACGTACTTCCCGCACTTCCCGCGCGTCCAGCAAGCATTGCTGCCACCAAAGACTCGGAAAAAGACGCAGGATGAGGTGATTCAGGCGTATACGGAAGAGCAGGCCGTCGAAGAGGCGAGTCGCTGCTTCAGCTGCGGCACCTGCAACGCTTGCGACAATTGCTACCTCGTTTGTCCCGAGCCTTGCATCGTGCGCGATGTTCGTTCGAACGGCTTGTATAAGATTCTGGTGGATTACTGCAAAGGCTGCCGCGTGTGTATAGAGGAGTGCCCGACGGGCTGCCTGGAAGGCGTGCCGGAGCTCGACTTCGATACAGGCGTGGTCCGAATGGATACCGCGTTCGCGATTTCGCCTGGATTGCACGGACGGCAAGCGGAAGAGTTGAAGCATCTCGGAGACCGGGCCGCGAAGAGTATTTAGGATTTGCGAATCAGCTCAAAATAGAACAAAACATCGAGCGGAGTGAACTATGCCAACGGTTACGGAAACAAAAAAGAAGACGGTCCGCATCAACGGGTGCGTCGCGGCCGCACAAGCCGCCAAGTACGCCGACGTCGATGTGATCACGGCCTATCCGATCCGGCCCTATACCGCGACGATGATGGCGCTGGCACAGATGGTGGCCAATGGAGAACTCGACGCAGAATATATCGTGGCTGATAGCGAGCACTCGCAGTTGAGTATCGCGCATGGAGCCTCGTCGAGCGGGGCGCGCGTGTTCACGGGCAGCTCAGGCGTGGGCGTGCAGTTCGCTTATGAACTCTATTCGCCAATCTCGGGCAGCCGCATGCCGGTGCAGATGATGATTGCCGACCGTACGCTCGATCCCCCCGGCGATTTCGGCTCCGAACACACCGATGCGCTTTCCACTCGCGATATGGGATGGATCATGGGCTGGTCGTGTGACGCCCAGGAAGCGTTCGACAATCACTTGATGGCTTATCGCATCGGGGAAGACCGGCGGGTGCTGCTGCCGCAAATGGTGTGCCAGGACGGATTCTTCGTTTCGCACATCACGACGGACGTTGAACTGCCGGACTCGGGCCAGGTGAAGGAATTCCTGCCACCCTACAAGCATCCGTATCCGCTCGATCCGCGGCATCCGGTATCGCATGGGCCTCAGATCATGCCGGAGCAGGGACCGCCGCTCCAGTTGGAGCGTGCCCGCGCGATGGAAGAGTCCATGGCGGTGATTGAAGAGGTTCACGACGAATTCGCGAAAATTTTTGGTCGCCGCTACGATCCGTGGGTCGAGGAATTCATGACCGACGGCGCTGAAATTGTATTTTTCCTGCAAGGCGGCCACGGAGTAACCGCGCGTTTTGCGATTCAGCATATGCGCGACCAGGGCTTGAAAGTCGGCATGGTCCGGCTGCGTACCATCCGGCCGTATCCGACCGATCGAGTAAAGGACATTCTCAGCAAATTCAAAGTGGTCGGTGTGATTGAAACGAATATGGGGCTTGGTAGCGTAAGTAGCGGCGGTTCGCTCTATGCTGAGGTTTGCGCGGCGCTTTACGAAAGCCCCAAGCGCCCGCTGGTTCTTTCGTTCATGGCCGGAATGGGCGGCGAGGCCATCGTCCTCAAAGAATTTTACTGGATGGCCAAGAAGATGGCCGAAGCTCAAAAAAGCGGAAAGATCGAGAAGCGAACGCATTGGGTTGGTTTCGAAGAGTAGAAGAGTAAAGGATAGAACGAGCTCTAATTGAATTTCTGCAGAGCCGAGCTCTGCGATTGGGAGGAGTGGTTATGCCAACGATCGAAGTTCAAAGACAAGTGCTACCGATTCTCGGAAGCCCGAATCAAGGGGCGCGCTTCTTTAACCCCGAATTACCATCCAGCGAACCATTCGTCCCCGGGCACCGCACGTGCGCCGGCTGCGGTCCCTCCATTCAATACCGCATGACAAGCAAAGCGGCCGGCGACAATACGATCCTGGTAGGACCTACCGGGTGCATGTATGTGGCGAACAGTTCGTATCTGTGCACGCCCTACAATGTGCCATGGGCGCATACCCAGATTGGTAGCGCGGGCAGCTTCACCGCGGGCGTCGCCGCGGCCTATGAAGCCATGATTCGAAAGGGCAAATGGAAGGGCGCCTTCCCAAATATCATTTGCGAAGCGGGCGACGGCAGCGCTTCTGACATCGGACTCGCATCCATTTCAGGCGCGCTCTATCGCAATCACGATTGCCTGATCATCTGCTATGACAACGAACAGTACGCGAACACCGGCATCCAGGCATCGTCGCGCACTCCCTACGGCGGCATGACCACCTTCTCTCCGCCGGGACCGGAGGTTCCTGAAGGGAAGAAATTGTATCCCAAGGATCTCGCACGCATGATGGCGGCCGGCCATCCGCACTGCTATGTGGCCACCGCAAGTGTGGGCTATCCAATCGACCTGATGAATAAGGTGCGCAAGGGCCTCAATCACAAGGGCGCGGCATATCTGATGATTTACACACCGTGCCAGAAGGGCTTCGTCTATGAGACGCCGCGCTCGATTGATCTTGGGCGGCTTGTTGTCGAATGCGGCCTCTATCCGATCTGGGAATGGAATCCCGAGAAGCGCGAATACGACTACAGCTTCCGCCCGCAGAACATGCGGCCCGTATCGGAGTACTTGAAGTTGCAAGGCCGCTTCGGCCATCTACACGCCGAGCACGTCGCGAACTTGCAGAAATTCGCCAACGAGCAATGGAAAATGATGAGTATCCAGCTGCCGGAGGCTTTAATTCAGGCGGCGGATCCAAAGAACGTGGTGGCGATGGCCTCGGCAGCAGCGGCCGAGCAGGTGGCGCAAACTCTATGAACACTAAAGCGACAGTAACTCCTCCAGCTCCTCCTGCGGCTCCCGAAGCGCAGGAGAGCTATATCGTCAGCGAAGGCAAGAAGCGTGGCTCAACGCGCGACGTGCGGCCCGAAGCGGCATTTGACCGCTACTACACCGTGATGCGCGTACACCCCGGTGACGCCATTTTGACGGACAACTGGCATACCAACGAAGTGCTGAACCACGCGCGTAACAATTTCGAGGGAGTCACGTTTGCAATGCGCACCCTCGAGGCCTGGGGTGCAATGATCGAGAACGATCACCGCGCCTACTACACTGCGGGCGGACGGATATGGGTGATGGACCTGGAACCCTGCGAGGGCAAGAAGAAACGGCTGCCGGGAACCGGGCCCAGCAAGAAGTAACATACGCTTGCGCCGCATCCTGCTCATTGACGACACGCCGGAGATAGCCGAGCTTCTTAGTTTTTCTCTGCGTGACGCCGGCTATGATGTCTTCCCGTCGGGATACTCCGTCACCGTCAACGAATTGATTCAAGAGCATCAAGCTGACGCTCTTGTACTCGATTGCACATCCTTCGATATGAGCGAAGCGCTTTTCGACGCTGTACGCCATAGTTCGGACCATGCCGAATTCCCGGTAGTTATTATCAGCGATACGCCCGAGGTTGCCGATGCGAGCCTTCGTGCGCGAAAAGCCCAAAGAGTCCTGCTGATTCCTAAACCTTTCACCGGGTCGCAGGTGGCGAGTGCGCTCGGTCAGTTGCTGGGATAAATATGCCGCTGTGGAGCATGGACGAATGGCAGTACCTCGAGCGCGAGGTCGTCACTGACCCCAAGGGCCGGCGGTGGACGGTAGCGCTGATGGATGTGTTGGGACAGGAAGGCGATCCCGACATGCCCAACAAGTTGCTCGAGATTCAATATTCGTCGGGCCGCTTTTTCACGCTCATCTACTCGGATAGCGGCGCCTTGCAGCGGGAACGCGGCTATGCGTCGCTTCCAGAGGCGACGAACGCATATGGAGACATGGTTGTGGGCGTCATCGACGGTAGCCTCGATCCGTCGCAGCCTGTTTTCCGGCAGGATCTCAAAGATTAACGCGCAGACTACTGCTCGGCTGGCGTTAGGGCCTTTTTCGCGTCGCGACCCGTGGCTGTCGCGGCGCCGCTTGTTTGCGCCAGGATACTTGCAAGATAGATCGTGCGGACCTTCGAGTTCTTTTTTCGCAAAATGCCGTCGAGGTGCAGCAGGCAGCTTGGGTCGGTGGAAGTGATGTACTCCGCGCCGGATGTTTCCGCATTGCCGGCTTTTGTGTCTCCCATCGCGCCCGAGATCATCGCAAATTTCGTGGCGAACGTGCCGCCAAAGCCGCAGCAGTCCTCGCTATAGGGCATTTCGACCAACTCGAGGCCGCGTACGTGCCTCAGTAAATCGCGCGGTCCTTCCTTGATTCCCAATTCGCGAAGGGCGTGGCACGCGTCGTGATACGTCACGCGATGCGGGAAGGACGCGCCGACATCCGCAACTTTGGCCACTCGAACGAGAAACTCGGAAAATTCGAATACTTTGCGCCCCACTTCGATCGCTTTTTCTCGCAGCGGCGAATCCGCGAGAAGCTGCGGATAGAAGTTTCGGACCATCGTGGTGCAGGAGCCGGAAGGGCAGACAATAATTTCCGCGGAACTAAAGACCCCGACAAATCGCTCCGCAAGCGGCTTCGCATCGTTCCAGTAGCCGCTATTGAAACCGGGCTGGCCACAGCATGTCTGCGCTTGCGGAAAATCGACATCGTAACGTAGGCGTCGCAGCACCCGCACCATATCCAGCCCAACTTCCGGTAACAGTTGGTCGACAAAACAGGGGATGAACAGCGCGATTCTCATGGGCGAAAACCATCAACCGCCACCTGATCAAAAATACAGCGGCGCTGACCGGCGAGCGTTAGAACTTTGTACCCTGAATGCGGAAAATGTCCAGCGCTTTCGAAATTTTCACGATTCCAGGGAAGCAGATCTGCAACAAGCGTGACAATCTTACAGCAGAAATTCCAATGAGATTTACGCCGGGCCAAGGCTATAATCCGCAGCCGAATAAACTTCCGTGGACGCGACGCAACCAAAAAGTAAGGCCCCGAAACCACTTCAGAGCCTGCACGCACTGGCCGAAAAAGAGACCATAATTGCCGTGCTGATGGCTCTTGTTGCCATGCTGGGTATGGTGACGGCATATCGGACCGCGACCGCGGAAGAAGATGTTTCCCTGAAGGAAAGCAAGCTCACACAATCGCGTTTCCTGGAGCTTACCAAACGCGAAGAGCTGCTCGTGCGCTTCAGCGACAGTGCACGTTTTGAGGTGGCAAAAAGCGCGCACCTGAAAAGGGCCAGAGATTTACAGGAGCGCGCTGAAAAGATCCGAGCGACGGACCGCGGGAAGGCTTCTCTGCTGGAGTTGCAGGCTCAAGAGGAGGTTTCTCTCGCCCGCATCCAGCAGCCCTATCTCGATTTCACAGAAGTGCCGGGAGTGGGCAATAAGAGTCTCACCATCAACCAGATTGTCGACCGGCAGGTCGCTGAGGAATTGTCGGAGTCCGGCCTGGGAAGCAAATGGCAGAAAAACGCCAGCATCTGGCAAAGCCTCGAACAGCAGATTGGGACATCGCGAAGAAAATTGAAGTGGCTTTCCTTTGCGGTCGTTGTGTTTGTGATCGCGCTGGGTTGCCTGTCGCTGGGGGAACTGTGGTGCCAGCGCCGCACCTTGAGACTAAGAATGATGGTGTTGGGAATGATTGTCGCTCTGGCCGGCGCTGTTTGCGTGTCAATTCTCGACCATGCGGCGTTCTGGTACCTCCTTGGCTGCATTGTGGTGTTCGCCGTTCTCTCGCCTTTCAGCAACTTGACGCATGGACCGCTGCAGCGGCTTTCTCAAGTGTTGGCCACAAGAATGGGGTTCATGTCCGTGGAGGAAACAGAAGAAAGTGAAAGCCTGCATCCTGCCGAACCGGAGCCGCGACTTTTCGCCGGAGCCAGAATACATTCGGAATTCCCAAAAAGTCCGTTCACGTGTTTTGTGGTGCTGCTTATTGTGCTGGCCGTTCTGCTGAGCGCGTGGGTCGGCTTCCGCTATACCGTGGTCAGTATCGAGGCGGACAAAAGCGCGGAAAATGCGGTCGAAAACATTACCGATGGCCTGAAGAATAGCCACACCACCTCCGCGTATTTCGAATTGGGGATGCTCGCGGCCGTGCAAGAGCGGCGCGCACGGTATCAGGCTGCCCTTCAAGAGCGCGAACTTTCCCAGAACTCCTCTTTTGGAATCGACAAGCGGGTTGCAGAAGAAATTCTCGACAACGCCACCCAGGATGTAGCCCCAAAGGATGACAACGACAAGGGCGACATAAAAATGCTCGACGGCGAAGACGGACCCGAGCATGCCCGTCACTATCCCAAAGAGATGATATTGGGAAGAACTATATTTGGGCCCGAATGTGGTTTTGCCCTTTCCGACGCCATCAACGAACAGAGTTTGCGCTGGCATAACAAGGCCCACTGGTATCTGGCCGGAATCACTATGTTCGCGATCGCGCTCTACCTCTTTGGACAGTCGCTTAGTATGGGACGCAACGAGGAGGCTTGGACGCTTGTCTTCTTCGGGCTGATCGTGGTCATCGTTGGCGTCGGATTAGCCGGGTTCGAGAGTTTGCGGAAAATTCCAGCTGTGGCATACGATGCGGACGCGTGCAATACGGGCAGCTCGAAATCAGAGGACGCAGCTCTCCGCTCTGCCGTGCAATATGCCTGGGGGGTGAGTGACCTCCAAATCTATGACTATGAAAGTTCCGTGAAGGAACTGGAAAGTGCAGTCGCTTCGCGTCCGCGGTTCTTGTTCGCCAATCTTTACCTTTCCCAGGCAGCTAAAAACCTTGGAAACCCGCAAAGCGAAGAAGGTTTCATGAACATGATTCCGGAAAAGAGAATCGCAGAGGCGGTGAACCACGAAAAAACGGCGCTCGATGGGTTTGCGAAGAATGGGCTGGAGGAATCGCCCGTGTTGCTGGGCAACTACGGGTTCGACACGTATCTGTATGGCCTGGTGGAGAAGGATCGCGCGCTGCTGAAAAAAGGATTGAACAGCACCGAAGCAGCAATTAAGCACGACCATGATGAGCAATTCTTATATTTGCGCTACAACCTCGCTGTGGCGGAACTCGCCCTGGGAAATATAGGTAAAGGTTTAGAAATATACTCAGAAACCGCGAAAAAGCCCGGAATGAAGGACGCCGGAGACTTGGTTGCAGGAGCCGTGGGCGACCTCGAAACGCTCTATCATTACTGTGAAGGGCTGAATTCCAAGGATTACTGCTGGGATATTCAATCGAAAGAGTCCGCCATTACACTTGAGTTGGCTGCAGCGGCGTGGCCTCCTCCAAAAGATGCAAATCAGTCAACTGGCAAAGCGGCGTTACGAAATGTCGTGCTCCAGGTGGACCCGAGCGGCCTTCGATGGGAAGCTCAGCCGGTGAATTTCAGGCTGGACGATGGGACTACAACACTTTCCGCCCTCTGGTACACGCGTGACGCCGGTAGCAATGTGTGGAGAGTGCTGTCAAAAGTTTCAGGAAAAGTGGAGGCCAAGGACGTCACGCAAGACGAAAATGGAAAAATCCATCAGCTCCAATCGTACCTCGAAGCTACAGGGACTGATGCTTGCCTGCCTGCAGGAGATTATCGCGCTGACTTTTATCTGAATGGCATTCCTTTTTACGTAACGTCGGAACCGCTGAATACGCCATCAGCAATGCGAGCTTCGCCTTTTAAGGATTTGAACCTTGCACTCTGCCGTCCCAAGGGGTGGATTCGATGGCGGCCCGATTTCGATGAGCCAGTTATCGCCGGCGGATATGTCGACGATAAAGCTCATCCCACGCAAGGAATTTTTCTTTTCGATTTTTACTATCCAAAGACGATGTGGGACCCGACTCGCGCCAAGGAACTGGTTTCCCGCGTGCGCGCGTACCTGGCAAGCAAGAAAATTATGTCGGCGAGCGAATTCCAAGAGGCGCCGAACACGTGCACGATTGATCTGAAGGGTCAGACAATGATCCGGCAAACATCGCGGCCCACCGGTGAGACGCTACTGGCGAGAATCTGGCCCGCAAAGGACGGCATCGTGCATGTTGCGCTCGGCTATACACGGTCACCCGCGGAGGTCGATGCCTCCGACATGTTGGGCGATAAAGGCGTCGAGTGCAATTCCCTGCGGTCCGTGAGAGAGATCTATGACGTGGCTCCATAGCGTCATGGTCTCCTTTGTAACGCCTGGCGGCCAATCTTAGAGGAACAGAGAAAGAAATATCCAGATGGCTGGCGGAGGGGGTGGGATTCGAACCCACGAGACCCTTTCGGGCCTAACGGTTTTCAAGACCGCCGGAGTCAACCGCTTTCCTACCCCTCCGCTGTAAATTCTAGCATTGGCAAGCGAAACCGGCGGCACAGATCAAGCATTCGTTGCTTATTTCATTCTCGAAGCGCGTCCGTGGCAGCACCTGGAGCGGAGCGAAAGGCTGATTCGGCTGCGCCCTAGAATGCAGCCTGTTCCAATTTCTAGCACGGATGCGCATGTGATGCTCGAGCCGAAGTCCGGTGCCGAAACCTTGACCGATCCGACTAGGCCGGTCTGATCTGGCCCGACATCCTGTCACTTTTGACACTAGCGTTTGGTCAGTGCGTCGTCGACCATTGGTGACGGACGACGCAACATTTTGCAAGAGTCATCACGCAGTGGTGTGAGCGCCAGCCCCCCGTTGGTTAGCCTCTGGCGGGTGAGATAGAGCGCAATTCGAGCCACGCAAAACGGATCAAATCAACGAACTTCGACAGCAGGCCGCTGGCAACGGCGAAGAAGAATGAGCTGGGAATCAGCTCCGGCGTCGGCTGGTCCTCTTAGGCGAAAAAATACTTGTGAGGGAGCCGCTCAATGAGTCTTCAACGAGTTCTGTTGGCGGATAATCTTACGGCGGTGTTGACTGCGGCCACCGCGCTATTGCAAGGCTCATTCGATATTGTCGGAACGGCTGCCGATGGGCAAGCGGCCATCGATGCCATCTTGAAACTCGAGCCCGACTTGGCCGTGCTTGACGTCTCGTTACCGGGTAAAAACGGATTAGAAGTACTCAGGGAGCTGAAGGCTCGTGCCAGTAAGACCAAGATCGTCTTTCTTACAGTCCATGAGGACACCGACATTATCGCAGCTTGCTTTTCGGCTGGCGCCATGGGGTATGTGGTCAAAGCTCTTATGGTTAACGACTTAATTCCGTCCATGCGCGATGCGCTTGCGGGTCGCCTATTCGTTTCACATGTCCCTTCCTCGTCATACCCGAGTGGAACGGAGCAGGGGATGTTCTGTGTTTTCGATTTTGATCTGACCCAGAAAATTATTCGCTGCCGTATCGACGGGGTCGTGACTGACGAAACTTTGAAGGAATACTACAGGCTCTGCTCGAAGTATGGCGCAATGAACCCCACGTTTGCGGGAATTTTCGATATGTCCGCCGTTATCTTTATCGCCGTGTCTGCTCGAACAATTCGCGACCTAGCCATGCAGCCGCCGGCTTTTCCTGATCCGGATATTCTGCGTGTTATCGTAGCGGGTTCGGATGAAATGTTCGGATTGGCGCGAATGTTCGATCTGCAGGGATCGGAGACCCGCCCAAATCTGCACGTGGTTCGCACCGAGAAAGAGGCATTAGCTGTTTTGGGCGTCACAGACGCCCGATTCTCTGGCTCCCCACAACCCTAAGGGTTCCAGCTTCACCTATGTGGCCATGAACGCTTTGGTTAAAAATCCACAGTGAAGGGATGAGTGCCGATTATCAACATCTATCCCGTCCTGGGATTGGCCGTGTGGGCAGAATTTCTTGCTGCGTCAGTGTCCCCTGCCACCAGCTTCACTTGGGAGGATAATTCTTCAACAATTTCTGCATTGCCTTGTCCAAGTTCTTTTGCTTCTTTTCCTGGCTGTTATTGGGATCGATTGTTTTTGTTGCGCGTCCGCTCCAAACCAATTGCTTGCTCGATGAGTCATACATATCCAGAACCAGCGTCCCAATGTCTATCGTGGAACTCGTGGCGGTTGCCATCCCACCTCCAAACCGGAACCCCATGCCCGTACCGTACGCGTTCCACTGCTTTTGCTGATTAACCGAGACCTGATAGTCGATGTAAAGGTCGGCCTTGTCGCTGTTGGTTTTTGTTAGACCTTTCGCCCCCAATTGGGAATCGATGGAAGCCTTGATCTGAGCATCGACGATCTGATTTGGATGTGATGCACCTTCGACCGTCACCCATTTATATGTGTGATATTTCGTGAAGTCCGTTCCAGGCATGGAGTTGGTTGTTACATCCTGCGCTTGTGTCACACTACAGGCCAATAACGCTACGACCAGGCATAACCCCATCGTCGCAATCTTAGTTCGTGTTTCTCGTGACATCATATGTCTCCTTTTCGGCCGAAAACGCGAACGCGCAGAACAATGCGCGCACCCGCGACTTCGACCTAAACTGTCATTCGCGCTCACCGATTGGTAGTGTCAAAAATGACGGGTTTGGAGCGTCCAAAGAGCATTAGGCACTCGAATCAAAGGTCGGCTTTGCAAACTGCGGTACAGATGAAAGTGACCCCTTAGCCCAGTATTTCCAATGCGCTGACGCAAAGCTGTAGCGAATAAGGCCGGAGGCCACTTCTATCACGGGGGAAATTCCGACCCTGTTACTTTTGACCGTTCCAATAATTTCGGGGCTGAGTAACTTGGGTGATGGGGACGACCCGAGCGGGTCCGAGCCCTCCTCAGAGCCTCCAAGTGATGCCGCCTCGTTTTTCTCAGGGAGGATTCTGAGGTGATCTCTCATTGAAAGGTCTCACCTAATGGCAGGTAGCTCGATGCCGCCCACTGAAGTTAAGACTGTCGGTAGTCACAAGCCGGGAGCGGTTGGGGTGCGGGCGCTCCGCAGAAGTGGAGCTGAAAATCTGGATTCCTACATTTGGAGAAAAACAATGAAACGCAGAGGAAAGATCATTCTATCGTGGGTATGTGTAGCTTTGACGTCAGGAATCTGCGCCGCGCAGACTCAACAACCGGAACCGGCTGCAAACGTGATGAGTGGCACCGTTGCCGCGATCGGTTACCCCGTTGGCGGCAGCACCAAGGTCAACATGGTGGGAACCGCCGCCGCTTCCCAGGCGAATGGTCAAGCCAAAGTGGACGCAAAAAGGGGAGGAACGACAATCGAATTAAAGGTCACAGGGATGCCCCAACCCACCACATTGGGCGCCGAGTTTCTCACCTATGTCTTGTGGACGGTGAGCCCAGACGGGACCAGTACAAACCTTGGTGAAATCCGGATCGATGGGAACGGCGAAGGAAAGCTCGTGGTCACAGCGCAGTCACAGACCTTCGCCCTGATAGCCACTGCTGAACCGTATTATGCGGTGCCCATACCAAGTGAACTCGTTGTTCTGACGAATGAGACACGCAAAAATACCAAGGGCAAGATCTACCCCGACAACAGCTACAAGCTGATGAGACGGAGCGAATACTCGAAACAGGGAAACCCCCTCGCGCTGAAGCCGGATCTGAAGAAGGTGCCACTGGAGATGTACGAAGCCCGAAATGCAGTGGAGATCGCGAGGTCGCGGGGAGCTGAGCAGTATTCGCCAGAAGTTTTCTCGAAAGCACAATCCAGCTTGCAATCGGCGGAAAATGTTCTTGCCCAGGATTCCGGCAAAAATAAGGTGATCTCAGCAGCTCGCCAGACGATCCAGTTCGCTGAGGATGCCCGGGCACTGGCCGTGCGACGGGAAACGGCGGAGCGCATCCGGAAGGAAAAGGAAACGGCAGCGATGGCAGCAGCTGCACAGGCGAAGTCACAAGCCGACGCACAAGCAGCGGCCGAAGCGGCGCGGCAAGCCGAACTTACTGCAGCAAGGGAAGCGCAAATGAATGCTGAAGCTGCCGCCGCAGCATCCGAAGCGAAGGCGAAACAAGCGGCTCTGCGGGCCAGGGAAGAAGCAGCCAAGGAAGAAGCGGCCCGCGCCCAGGCGGCTACGGCGGCATTGCGTGCACAACTACTGCAACAGCTCAACGATGTCTTGCAGACAACCGATACGCCGCGGGGCTTGGTGGTGAACATGGCCGATGTGCTGTTCGAGCTCGGAAAATATGATTTGAGCTCGGATGCGCAGTTGAAGTTGGCCAAGCTTTCCGGGATCATTCAAGCGCATCCGGGTCTGAACCTGGCGATCGAGGGCTATACGGACACTACTGGCACGGCCGACTTCAACATGAAGCTTTCCCAGCAACGAGCGGACGGCGTGCGCCAGTTTCTGATCACCCAGGGATTATCACCAGAAACCATTTCGTCTCAAGGGTTCGGCGAAGCCGACCCGATTGCCGACAACACCACCGTGGCCGGGCGAAAACAAAATCGGCGCGTGGAAATCATTGTTAGCGGGGAAGTGATCGGCGTACAGATGAGCAAGCGAACTGCGGGGAATAACAACAACTGAGGCGTAGATCGGCAGTGCCTTGCTCTCGCGAGCAGCACATCGAGCGGCAATCTCCGAACAACGGTGTGAGTGGAAAAAAGATTTCGTTGGCCGAAGCTAAATCCGGATCGGAGCGCGCTCTAGTTAACCCCTGGTGTTCCCTTCCAATCGAGAACGTCCACGAGCTTCCAGGAATTCTGATTCAGGTCAATTTGCAATTGGCCTTGCTTATCGATCACCAATTGCGCGGCCGGAAACAAAACGCCGGTGCTTTTGCTTTTGTCCTGGTCGTTCAAATCAATTTCGCCGCCAGTCAGGTTGAACGCTTGGGATTGAGAGTCGGTCCAGGCTTCGGCGAAGCTGATCTGGCGATTGGTTACGAATCGAATTTTTCGGCCGGTCGGAGTTGGAATCAGTCGGATGTAACTCACGTCATAGCCAATCGTCCCTGTCAGGGAGATGTGGCCCACAGCCCTCATTTTGGTGAGCGCGTTCACCAAACCTTGGTTCTGTCCTTTTGCGAACGCTTGCACCAGAATTTGCCGCTCCTCGAGAGTCGAGTAGTCGTTGATGGTCAGTCGGATGTTAACCACCTGGCCCATTTGAGTGCCAGTTCCTTCGGCAGTAGCTTCAATCGTCTCTGCCTTCTGCGAGAAAGCCGGGGCGCTTCCTATTGTTAGGAGCCCGATCAAAAGTAAACCGCTCAATGCGAACCTACGAGCTTGGCGCATCTAGTCCTCCCGTTGACGTGCCCGAATATTCGGTGGGCACATCTGTCCTGAATCGCTACGTTGCTGCACTAGCCGTCAAAACTAATCACCAAATCCATCCCGAGGACGAACGCGAAATGCGGCTGAGAACCGCACGCTAATTAATCGCAGCGACAGTCACCTCGCCGGTGGCGTCGTTCACAGCAACCGCACCGCACTCCGTGGGGTCGCCGTTCGCGTCGACTTTGCAGCCATAGGCTCCCGCCTTCTTTGCGGCGCATTGCCCGGCATTCAGGCTAACTACGTAATAGCCCGAACCCACCGGCTTGCCGGCTTTGTTACCGGTTGTGTAAGCGGCCTCCAAGATGGCGGCCTTTTCGGGTTTGCCATTCGCGCAGGTGAAATCGTCCTGCCCGTAGGCGTAGACGATGCCGCGCTGAGAGTCGTAGAGAAATTCGGTGGTCTCAACAGAGCCGTCATCGTGCAGGTCAACTTCCTCCGTCCAGTAGGACGATGGAGCGGAAGCCTTTGCGGTGGCTTTACCCTTGCCGACGGTTGTTTTCTGGGACTGGTTCTTGGCTGTGGCTGACGGAACGGGCGAAGCTGCTTTGGCTTTCATGGCCGCGCCTGTCTTGACGGTTGGCGCGCCTTGTTGCGCGGCCGTTGATTGAGCAGCAGCGTTCGTACTGAGGCCTAGCGCGGCTGCCAAGCCCGCTATCACGATCATGTTCTTCATGGAATTTCTCCCTCCTCGCGAGTTTTTGAAGATGGATGCGCGGCGACGATTTCGCCCGAGCAGCTTTCCTGAAACCATCTACGAGCGACGCCGGTGAGAATCGCGGCGCCGACAAGGCATGAGGCTACGGCAGTGGGTTGAGAAGCGGAACCGGCAAAACTAACGGGGGGGTGACGCACCGCGGTGCAAGCGCAAATGCACCGTCACTTTTGACGGTTGCAGGCAAAGGACGAAGCATGAAATATGCCCGCGACATCATTGCGGGCAGACCGTCGTGGTTTCTCCAGGTGACGAGAATTACCTTGAGGAGGAGTGAGGGCCGGGCTCACAAATACACTTGTCTCAGTACTTGACGCTGCACTGTGGCGTCGGGGCGGAGTAAATCTAATGATCACGAAAAATTTAAGAAAAACGGTGTCCGCGGTTTTGTGTCTGGTCTTTCTCAACTACTCATCAAGCGCATTGTATGGATACCAGGCTCAATCCTCGGCGCCTTCGACTGACAGCGGGAATCCGACGGAACCAGCCCCGCAAAGTGCGGCCGAACTGGAATCGCTGGTGGCGCCGATCGCGCTGTACCCGGATGCACTGGTGGCACAGATTCTGAGTGCCGCCACGTTTCCGGATCAGGTGGCGATCGCCGATTACTGGCTCCAGGAAAACAAGAACCTGACGGGAAGCGCACTGATGCAAGCGGTAGACAAACAAACCTGGGATCCGAGTGTGAAAGCGCTCACGCAATTTCCGTCGGTGCTCGAGAACATGGCGAAGAATCTGAGTTGGACTTCTTCGCTGGGTGAAGCATTTCACGGGCAGCAGGCTGAGGTGATGACCGCCATTCAGACGCTGCGCGCCAAGGCGAAGACGGCAGGCAATCTGAAGACGACGTCTCAAGTCACTGTGGTTCAACAATCGCCGCAAGTGATCATTATCCAGCCGACCAATCCGCAAGTCGTTTACGTTCCGGTCTACAATCCGGCAGTTGTTTATGGCTACCCATACGTGGTTCCGGCGTATGTCTATGTTCCGCCTCCCACCGGTGTGGTTGTCGCCGGGATCATCGGGTTCGGTGCCGGCATAGCAGTCGGAGCGATGATGAGCGGCGGTTGCTGCGGGTGGGGTTATAGCAGCTGGAACTGCGGCTGGCACGGGACCGCGGTGGTCTACCACGGCGGAGCGTACTACGGAAACTCCGCGTGGCACGGCGGCTACTACAACGGCGGCTATCACAACAGCTACGGCTATAATAATTCCTACAATCACAACAACTACAATAATTACAACCACTCCAACTACAACAACAATTACAAGAACAACGGCAACACCTATAACCGCAACGTGAGCGGAAACACAGTGAACGTCAACAAGCAGAGTTCCCAGAATTTCAACTCCAATCGTTCCTCTGCCTCGAATTCATGGGCACAGCATAGTAGCGGAGGCAGCTTGAGTGCTTTCGGTGGCATGAGCGGACACTCCGGCGGGTTTGGCGATTCAGGCGGAGGCGGCTGGTCGTCGAGGGCCCAAAGCAGCCGCGGCTGGGGAAGCATGGGTTCCAGCGGGTTCAGCGGCGGCCGATATGGCGGTGGTGGCGGCGGATGGGGTGGCGGCGGATGGGGCGGCGGCGGATTTCGAGGTGGTGGCGGAGGTCGGCGCTAGCGTTCGGCGAAAATACCACATGTTTTGGAGGATTGGACATGTCCCACCTGATTCGGAATCGCAAACTTAGAGTCTTTGGCTTCCGGATGCTGTTGACGCTCTTGTTGACAATCAGCTCGCTGGCCTCATGTAACAAGTCAGAAAAGACGACATCCGAAAAAGCCGTCCAAAAGACTTTCGCGTCCCCGGCTGACGCAGGTGCCGCATTCTTGGACGCGGCAAAATCGGGCGACCAGAGCGCGTTGCTTGCGATCTTCGGTCCCGACGGCAAAGATGTTCTCTTTACCGGTGACCCGGTAAAGGACAAAGACGGTCTACAAGACTTCGTCGCCGCTTACAACCAAATGCATCGCTGGCGCGAGATCAAAGTAGGCGGCGAGATGCTCTATATCGGCGCAGACAATTACCCCTTCCCAATTCCACTCGGACAAAAATCCCCTGGCCAGTGGTCCTTCGACACCGCAGCCGGCAAGGACGAGATTCTGGCGCGGCGTATTGGCAAGGGTGAGTTGACCGCGATCGCGGCGTGTGGCGCTCTGGCGGATGCGCAGCGCCAATACTTCAGCCAGACACACGACGGCGACAACGTAAAGCAATACGCTCAAAGAATCGGCAGCGATGAGGGGAAACAAAACGGATTGTACTGGCATGTGGCGGAGGGACAGCCACCCAGCCCCCTTGGTGAGCTTGGCGATTTCGCAAAGGCCGCGGGCTATACGAACGCCGGCGCCAAGCCGCAACCGTTCGATGGCTACTACTTTAAGATCCTGACGAAGCAGGGGGAAAGCGCGAAAGGCGGCGCGAAGGACTACATCACGAACGGCAAGATGACTGGCGGCTTTGCGATCCTGGCTTATCCGGCGGAATACAGAAATTCGGGAATCATGACGTTCGTCATCGACAACGATGGAATCGTCTATCAAAAGGATTTGGGCGAAAAAACTGCTGCCATCGCCGCTAGCATGGCGGAATACAATCCGGGCGAAGGCTGGACGCCGGCAATTTAGTTCTCGCCGGTGGTCGCGGTCTTGGTCTCATTCAATTGTAATTCGTCGCACCGCCATTCGCGTGATTTTTACAGATTCGAAAGAAAGACTCGACGGGGAGATGAAACGATGAAAACAACCCCAGCTTTCTTGTTCGTACCGCTTGCTTTAGCGTCCCTCGCACTTTCGGTCAGGAGCCAGCAACAGCAGTCCTTGTCGCAAGGGTGGAAGCAGTCTCAACTGACTGACACAGTCCGAGGCGCCTACACCCGGTTTACATTGGTGGGCAAATTCCTTAAATCTCCTCAGGGCGACGCCTCAAGTCGTCCGGCTATGGTCGTGGACTGCAGCTCTTACAACCGGTCGCACAAGTCCAAGTTCTGGCGGGGGAGTCTGGTGGTTGGGGACCCTCTCAAGATTGACTGGGTCGAACCCGAACAAATCGAAGTAATGAGTTACTATCCGAAAGTTGCAGTTGTATACCGCGTGAACGACGGCAAGGAAGACAGAGAGAATTGGACGCCGGGAACGAACAAGACGTCTGCCTCCTTTCCGAAGAGCTCCCTCCAGAAAATCCTTCGCGCGCAAACACTTGAACTAACTGCCGAAGATAACCATGGATTACAAGTCGTCATCCAGTTTGACATGCCCGATCCCACGCGCGTGGAACAGACTTGCGATGTCGATGTCGGCAAGAAATGATGCGCTTTCAATGGTGCGTCCGGTACAATCTCGGTCAAAATCTCGCGGTTGATATCTCTAACAAGGAGAAAGAATTGACCATGACAAAACTTGGAAAGTTGGCGGCGTGTTTGATGCTGGCGGCAGTCGTTTGCAGTGCGCAGGATGTGGTTCACTTTATCCATGGAACCATCAAACACGTGGATAGTGCGACCAAAACAGTGGTGGTAAAGACCGCAGACGGCACAGAACATACGGTCAAAGTCACCGGCGATACCACCGTAAAGGGCACTAAGGACGGTTTCGACGGACTCAAGGAAGGCACGGAAGTGGTGGCCCGCACTACCGGCAAAGGCGCGGACGAAACTGCCGTAGACGTAGGTAAAGTTGGCAAGGATGGCTTGAAATCTACGAAGGGCACTGTCGAGAAATTCGATAAAGGCACCAAGACAGTCGTAGTGAAGACCGCCGATGGAACGGAGAAGACCTTCGAATTGACGGGCAAGGCCGCGGAAGATGCAGGCAAGGACACCGGCAAGGGGATAGCAAAAGGCGCCAAGGTGACCGTGTACTACACAGAGGAAGGCGGGAAAAAAGTCGCGCACTACGTCTCGCAATAGCCAACCGCTGGAGTGCGCATCGAAAGCGCGAACTTCTCGAAGCTTAAATAAGTTCAAAGCCTGTGCCTTGTGTGGGCTCGGCAAGCCCGCGCGAAACGTAGGCACCTGTTTTGGCGCAGCGGCAAACCGCGCGCGGCCGCGTCGTTCGGCAGAAAGTGAAGAATGCGCCATGTCCATATCCCGCTGATAATCGAATTGAACGGGGCAGCAATTTTTGCGGTTGGTTTTGCGGTTATCCTGGGCCGGGCTGCTCCGCAGTTCGCACAGAAGCCGCAGACTGCGCCGGCGGCTATACAAAATTAGGCTTCGCATCCCACCCCGGCACTCGAACTGCCGATCACAATCAGTGGTTCGGGAATGTAGAACTTGTGGTGGCGAAAGAAGTGGGGCAGGAAACCGTCCAATATGTAAACAATATCTACAAATATTATGTCGCCTACAAGCTTACGCTCGCAGAGTCGACTAGCAAGGGAGCTGATGGACACTAAGATTAACTCGCTACTCGAGGCGGCGACCGGTGAATTCTCGTTTGTTCGTGGGGGACCATTCTTTCGAGCGCAGCGGGCACTGGGGCTCATTAGCACGAATCAATGGAACTTCACGGGTCGCATTTTTATTTCGATAGCCATTACCTGGCTGCCTCTCGTAATTTTCACAGCAGCGCTCAACCGGGAAGGATTGCCATCGCTTATCCGAGATTATCGCGTGCATGCCAGATTACTGATTGCGGTTCCCGCCTTGATTGTCGGCGAAACGTTCATGGAGTCTCGTTTCCGGCTCGTCATGCAGCATATACGCCAAGTAGGCATCCTCGACCCCCTGGACCTTACATACATGGACCGAGTGATAGCAAATCTTATACGCGCTCGCGACGCGTTCCTCCCCGAGCTTGTTGTTTTCGTGCTTCTGGTAATTCACACAGCCACATCGTACAGAGGTTTGGTGGATGCTACGCCGTGGCTTGGTCGCGGCTCCGGTGCCAACTTGCAACTAACCGTCGCCGGCTGGTATGCGGTGCTCGTAAGTGCGCCCCTGTTTCAATTTTTGCTGGGTCTCAGTCTTTGGAGATGGCTGCTGTGGACATTCTTCGCCTTCAAGTTGTCCAGACGAAATCTGAGGCTGGTACCAACCCATCCAGACGAACATGGAGGGATCGGCTTTCTGGGGCTCACAGCAGCTGCATTTGCGCCTGTGGCTTTCGCTGCTACTGCAGTGATCGGAGCGACCTGGCGGAATGAGATACTCCATCACGGAGCTCGACTGATGGACTTCAAGCTACAGGCGATCGTGCTGCTGATCATCATCGCTGCCGTCGCCCTCGGGCCCCTGCTGTTTTTTGTTCCACGGCTGGCGAGTCTGCGCCGCCAAGGACTTCTGGAATACGGAATTCTCGGACAAATACACAGCGCCGAGTTCCATGAAAAATGGGTCCTTCATCGCGCTGGGCACGAAGCCGAATTTCTTCAGGCTCCCGAGAGCACCACTCTCGCTAATTTTGCGAAGAGCTATCAAGAGATCGTACAGCTGAAGCCGTTCCCTGCCGACATGGGATCGCTCTATGGTCTGGCCGCCGCTGTGGCAATTCCAGCGCTGCCCGTGATTCTTGCCCAGATCCCTCTCAAGATCGTCGTGCTGGATTTGCTAAAGACCTTGCGTTGATTTTTTTTGCTCGCGTCCCAAAGTAGTCGGCAACATTCCAAGCTGATTCACTCAGTGGAGTGGCATCAGGGCTGCACAAGCCTTTCGCTGCCGATTAGAATTTGCAAGCTGCAGAGTCGTAACGGTTTAACGTGATTCCTAATCGGACCCAAGCCAGGACTCCCTAAGAAGAGATGTCAGCTGTGTTCCAGACACTTATGATATTGCTCCCGCTGAGTGTCCATTGCAGGCGCATAACTCGCGTGACCGGTAGTAATGACGGTATGCCGGGAGGTCATTTCCCATATAATCTGCGTTTACGTCCTGATCGCGCTAAAACGACCGTCGGCCCAGAGCGTTTTGACTGCGGTCGATTTCTGGATCACATGATTTTGTAGCGTTTCCCGATTCAGAGATATCGCGCAAAAGAACGGTTGGAGTGCATCCTCGTGGGCATTTTTAGAAATTTGAGGCTACGGCGAAAGCTCCTCATAGCCATGGTTCCGCTCGTTCTAATGGTGATTGTGGCGGGGGTGTATTCGTCCTTTGAAAGCAACACGATCGATGCACGCTATAGCGCGTTGATCGACAACCAAATGGAGGCTCTCAGAAACGTCGGAGAAGCTCGATCACATACGAATCGATTCGGCCTGTTTCTCTATGAACTGATTGACGAGACTGACCCCGATCGAAGACAGATGATTGACGGGGAATTGGACAAACTTCGCACCGACTATCACACAGCGATGACGGCGGCACTCAAAGCAAGCCCCGAGCGTGGAGATAGAATCGGCGCCGCATCTGCTGCCTTTGATGAGGCAGAAGCTGAAGCGCGCCCTGTCCGTGCTGCAGCTTTAGCCGGCAATAGCGTGAAAGCTTCCAATCTGATGCGTGGAGGCGTAAGCCAGAAGCTAGAACAGGCGCGCCAAGCCGCGATCGAGATCGTGGGAGACCTCCAAGAATATATTGATCAGCGCTCCGACGATCTGACGAGAAATACGCAACACGCGATTCTGATCACCTGGCTCGTGATTGGCTTCGGATTATTGGCCTCCTGGGCTGCAGCCTTTTACATCGCGGAGACAAAAGTGGTGAACGAGCTGGTGTCTCTGCAAGGCAGCATTGAAAACCTGGCCGGTGGGCAATTGGATCACAACGTCCCTTACCTCGATCGCAAGAATGAGATTGGTGAAATGGGACGCGCCTTGCGCACTTTGCAGCTCGGCGCTCGCGAGCGCGAAATGCAGGGATGGGTGAAGACGGAGGTGGGCGCTGCTCTGGAAGCCTTGCAATCGGCTCGAGACTATTCTGAATTCGGCAAAGCGTTGTTGTCTCGCCTCTCGCAATCAATTCCAATCATTTACGGAGCTTTTTACGTTGCGGACGAGAGCGGTCAGCACTTCGAGCGCGCGTATGCGTTTGCGAATACCGATGCGGGCAGCCCGAAGGAATTTGCCCTAGGCGAAGGATTAGCGGGACAAGCTGCAGCGGAACGACGGATGCTTGAAGTGAAAGCCGGGGATCAAGTTCGAATCTCTGCAGGTATGGGAACTTTAACCGTCGGGAAAATTCTTTTTGTCCCGGTTGTAAATAAGGACGAGGCCACGGGCGTAATCGAACTGGCGACAAATGCGGCGTTGTCCGAGCGCCAGCGAGCGTTGCTCGATTCGCTCTTGCCCTCAGTCGCTCTGAGCGCCGAGATATTGTCGGGAAATCTCGCCACCAAGAAGCTACTCGATCACACTCAGGCTCAAGCTGCATCTCTGGCATCGTCCGAACGCCAGCTCAGCGCGCGCAAAGAGGAACTGGAAAGCATCAATCAGGCTCTCGAGGCTTCGGGAGAAGAATTGCGGCGGGCCAAAGAAGTGGCGGAGGAAGCCACCAAGGCCAAGTCTGATTTCCTGGCCAACATGAGCCACGAAATTCGCACTCCCATGAACGCGATTATCGGCATGTCGCACCTGACGTTGAAAACGGATTTGAATCCGAGGCAGCAAGACTACGTAAGAAAAATTCAACTGTCCGGCCAGCACCTGCTTGGCATCATCAACGACATCCTGGATTTCTCGAAAATCGAAGCGGGCAAACTTTCGGTGGAAAACATCGACTTCGACCTGGAGAAAGTTCTCGAGAATGTAAGCAATCTGATATCCGAGAAAGCGTCAGCGAAGGGCTTGGAACTGATCTTTGACATCGACGCCGCGGTGCCAATGCAACTGAAGGGTGATCCGCTGCGGCTTGGCCAAATCCTGATCAACTTCTGTAACAACGCCGTGAAGTTCACCGAAAGCGGTGAAATCATCGTTCGCGCCCGCGTTCAGGCAAAAGATCAAGAAGGGCAGCTGGTCTATTTTTCGGTGAGCGATAGCGGTATCGGACTCACAAAAGAACAAATGGGAAGGCTATTCCAGGCCTTCGAGCAGGCGGACACTTCCACAACCCGTCAGCACGGTGGGACAGGATTGGGATTGGCGATTTCGAAGCGCCTCGCGAACCTGATGGGAGGAGACGTAGGCGTCGATAGTGAAATCGGCAAGGGCAGCACGTTCTGGTTCACCGCCCGGCTCGGCAATGGCGCAGCGAGCCGGCGTTACGACATCGCACCTGACCTCCGAGGCCGCCGTGTTTTGATTATCGACGACAATCCCCAAGCCCGCGCAGTGCTTTCCAGCATGTTGATCAGCATGACATTCGAGGCAGATGAAGCACCTTCCGGGTTGGAAGGAATTGAAATGGTGCGCCGTGCAGCGGAAACCAGTAAGCCGTACGAAATCGTTTTTGTGGACTGGCAGATGCCGGGCCTCGATGGATTCGAAACGGGGAAACGAATTCGCGCGCTGCCAAATCTCGCTGTTGCTCCGCAACTGGTGATGGTCACGGCCTACGGTCGCGAAGAGGTATTGAAACAGGCCGAAGAGAACTCGTTTGCAAATATTCTGATTAAGCCCGTCACGGCCTCCATGCTGTTCGATTCAGCGGTCGAAGCCCTTGGAGGAAGCAATTCCAAGACTTACGAAGCCGCGCCCAGCCCTGCTATCGAACTGGAACGAATCCGAGGCTCGCGCGTTTTGCTTGTTGAAGACAATGAACTGAATCGTGAAGTCGCGCTAGGTCTTCTGGAAGACGCGCATTTGTCGATCGACATAGCGGAAAACGGACAGGCCGCGGTGGAAAAAGTCGCCGAGCACAATTACGACCTCGTGCTAATGGACATGCAAATGCCGGTGATGGATGGTCTCGCCGCCACTCGAGCGATTCGACTGAAACCCCAATTCCAGGCGCTTCCAATCGTCGCCATGACTGCAAACGTGATGGAAAGCGATCGCGAAAGATGCACTGAAGCGGGTATGAATGATCATCTCGCCAAGCCGATCGATCCCGAGGCTCTTTTCGCCTGCTTACTGCGCTGGATCAATCCTCGCGCGGGCATCGCCGCAGTTGCGAATGCGGGTAAAACGCCTACACCCGCAAAAACCGAGGCTCAATCGGCTCAGGCTTCCGAAACCGCCGCGGTTGAAATTGCCGGTATCGACACCAAATCTGCCCTACGGCGAACAGGCGGAAATCCCAAACGCTACGAAATGTTGCTACGCAAGTTCGCGGAGTCAACATCCGTCGAAGAAATTCGCGATGCGCTGGCGAAGGGCGACATGGCAACAGCAGCGCGTGCAGCGCATTCATTGAAAGGCGCGGCGGCGAATCTCGGCGCGACCGCGGTGGCGGAAGCCGCAGCCAAGGTCGAAAAAGAAATTCAAACGGGAGAGCACGCCCCACCTGCTTTAGACGGGATGGCGGCTTCCCTTCGCACCACTGTGCAGGCGATCCAGTCGGTGTTTCCAAACGAAGCGGCAACCGCAAGCATCTCTTCGGCGTATGCCGACCCCTCCTCGGTGGCACTGCCCTTGAGTCACTTAAAACAACTGCTGGCAAACGACGATGGCGAGGCCGCCGATTTCATTCTGGAGGCTCAGCCCGAGTTAGCGAAGGTGCTGACGGGATCGGAACTGACTGCCCTCAGCACTCTGGTATCAAACTTTGATTTTAACGGCGCGCTTAAGTGTGTTTCGGAGATTGCCGCTCGTTTAACCCTCCCACTGGAGTGAAACTATGTCCGTGACTTCGATTCCAAAATCGATTTTGATCGTAGATGACACACCGATCAACATTGGCGTTATTTCCGGCGCTTTGAAAGATTCTTTTGCGACGAAAGTGGCAACCAGCGGCGCAAAAGCTCTGGCGATCGCCTCAGGCAAGGAAAAACCAGACCTGATTTTATTGGACATAATGATGCCGGAAATGGACGGCTATGAGGTGTGCCGCCGCCTGAAAGCAGATCCCGATACGCGCGATATTCCGGTAATTTTCCTTACCAGCCAGACCGAGGCGGAAGATGAAACCAAAGGATTTGAGGTAGGAGCTGTTGACTACATTCACAAACCATTTTCAGCCCCGGTGGTGAAGGCGCGTGTGCGCACGCATCTTATGCTACGCGAAGCACACGCTCAGATTGCTAAGCAACTCGTCGAAATAAATACTGAATTGGAAATGGCGCGTCAGATTCAGTTATCGATTCTGCCGAGCAGTACCCCAAAGATCGCCGGAATGGAAATTGCAGCGCGCTACATCCCTATGACATCGGTCGCAGGAGACTTTTACGACTTTATCGTTGTCAACGGAAGTCACATCGGCATCCTGATAGCAGACGTTTCGGGACACGGACTGCCTGCCGCTCTGATTGCGTCTATGCTGCAGGTTGCCCTCACGGCACAAGCACGCCACGCTTCTGAACCATCTAAAGTCCTGGCAGGTTTGAATCAGGCGCTTTGCGGAAAATTTCAGCACAATTTCGTCACCGCAGCTTATGTTTATGTAGACCTCGAAAAAAACACAATCAGCTATGCTGGGGCGGGCCATCCGCCGCTCTTACTCTGGCGCAAGTCAACGGGCGCCGCGAGCGAATTGCTAGAAAACGGACTGGTGATGGGACAATTCGAGGAAGCCACATACGATTCACTGCACGTGCCGATCGAGGCCGGCGATAGGTTTGTTCTTTACACGGACGGAATTCTTGAAACGAACAGTCCGGCGCAGGAAGAGTTCGGAACCACCCGATTCATGCGGTTCATGGAAGTGAATAACAAACTTTCAGCCGGACCGTTCGCTGATGCGCTGCTGCTCGAGTTAGCTCGCTGGCTAGAGCAACCTCCGGGCGAGGGGCACAAAGATGATATTTCGCTTCTCACGGTCGACTTCACGGCTCGCTGAAAGCCGGCTCTCTCATAGATCTTGATTCGCCTTCGGGTGGTGTTCTTAAAATCTGTCGAAGTCTGCCCGGCAGGCCCCGTCGGTAAATCAGTTCCTGCTCCGGTCGTTCGCCAATTACAACATGAAGAAGGGCTGGTACCTGATCACGCCGCCGATTATCGCTGCCCATTGGAGAGCGACCGACGTAGCGACGATCGCTTGATCCGATAGATGTTGATAAAAAGCAGGCGTTCGTAGAACTCTGCCTGAGCGGCGTCACTCGTAGCGCAACGCCACGATCGGGTCAACCCTCATCGCTCGTCGCGCTGGAATGTAGCAGGCAAGCAAAGCAACAGCGATCAGGAGGAGAGCGACACCTGCAAACGTCAGCGGGTCAGTTGGCCGCACGCCGTACAGCAGTCCTGCCATCAAGTGCGACACGATCAGCGCGCAAGTAAGCCCAATCGCAGCGCCAGCAATCGCCAGCCCCAAACCTTGACGCAGAACCATGCGCAGGATATTCCGGTTTTGCGCTCCGAGTGCGAGGCGAATGCCAATTTCGTGGCGACGCTCGCTTACGATGTACGAAATTACTCCGTATATTCCGAGCCCTGCCAGAAGCAATGCCGTCAGCGCGAACAGCCCAACTATCTCCATCGAAAATCGCCTTTCGGAGAGAGACGCGGACACCGCTTCGGCGAGAGTTTGCGCGCCAAAAACCGGAAGCTCGGGATTCACGGACTGCACCTGCCGCCGCAACTCGGCGGGTGTGCTGGCGGGATCGAGCTTTCCGCGTAAAAATATTGCCAGGTCTTTAGGGTGCATCTGATACAAGCTCAGATAAATCTGTGGCGTGCTCTCTTCTGCCAGCGATTCTGTTCGAGCGTCCGCGATCACGCCAACGACCGTGGTCCACGGAGGATTCCCTCGGGAGCCGCGCATCCTGTTCAGCTGGACGTGTTTGCCGATTGGATCGCCGACTGGCCAGTATGTCCGCGCGAACGCCTGATTAATCACGGCCACGGGAGGCGCTTTTTCGTTATCCATTTCGGCGAACAAACGGCCGCGTTGCAGTGGCATGCTCAGTAAGTGAAAATATTCTGGAGTCACTTCTGAAACTTCGACTAGGGGCGCCTGCTCGCTTTGAATCTCCTGGCCTTCGAGGGTCATCCGGTATGGGTTTAAATCGTTTCGACCATGGCCTAATGGAATGGCCGCGAGGTCACCGACGGCTGCTTCTTTCACGCCGGGCATCGTCCTGCTGCGGCGAATCAGTTCGCGTATGAACGGCGCCTCCTGAGCGGTCGTCCCGTAAATGTCGGTGTCCGGATCGTTTGGCACAGGCAGCCACGTGCGAGCGGCCATCACGTTCTGGGCATCGAAGCCCGGTCGCACATTCAACAAATCCGCAAAACTGCGGAGCAAAAGACCCGCGGCAATCATCAACACCAGAGACAGAGCAAATTCCGTTATCCCCAGCAAGCGCCGCGTGCGCGCCTGTTCCCCGGAGCCCGTCGAGCCGCGTCCTTCCTGTTTGAACACGGCGGTCAAATCCGGCCGCCCGATATGCAGCGCAGGAGCCAGGCCGAAAATCAGGCCGGCAGTGATAGTGGCTGCGAGCGCAAAAAGCAAAACGAGCCAATTAATGGATATGTTGTTGAGGCGTGGCAGGCTGTCCGGCACTAGTCGCACCAGAAATCCCCTGGCGCAAAAGAGAAGCGCCAGTCCAGCGATCCCTCCCACCAGCGAGAGGAGCAAGCCTTCGGTGAGCAATTGCGCCATCAACCGCGTTCGCGCGGCTCCCAGCGCCTGCCGAACAGCCATTTCGCGCCCTCTCGCGCTGGCGCGAGCAAGAAGCAGATTTGCAACGTTCACGCACCCAATCAGCAGCACGAGTCCAACAGCACCAAGCAGTAGGATTAGCGACTGGCGGGCATCTCCCACCACTGTCTGCTGGAGCGGCACCAGTCGCACCCTCCATGCGCTCTGCTCCGGATAATCGACAGGGAATTGCTTTTGCAACGATGCGACTAACGCATCCAGCCGGCTCTGCGCCGTCTTCACCGTCAGCCCCGGAGCTATCCGCGCGATTGTGTTGGGAAGAATCCTCAAGTTGCGTTGCGGCAGTGGGGCAGGCGCGCCGGCGAAACCCGTTGACAGCCACATTTCGGTGTTTCTTTCTTCGTTTGTTCGGCCCGGGTCGTGATAACCAGCCGGCATCACGCCGATGATCTGATACAAATCGTTGTCGAGCCGTATGCTTCTTCCCAAAACCTGCGGGTCGGCCCCAAACGCTCGTTTCCACAAGCCGTCGCTGATGAGGCATTCGAGAGTAAATCCGGGCGTGCGATCTTCAGGATTGAACGAGCGCCCCAGCTGCGGGTTTACTCCTATCAGCGCAAAATAATTCGGCGGCACAGCGGCAAAGAAAATCCTCATAGGCTGGGATGATCCCGTGAGATTCACAGACCCGCCACCGATTGGCGAGACGTGTTGAAAAATTCCGGAGTGCTCGAAATCCTGCCACTCAGGAACAGATATACCCACCTCCTGCGCGCCCACACCGGGAAGATCATCCTCCACGCTCACGAGCTGCTCCGGTTGCGGATAAGGAAGAGGATGCAATAGCGTGGCATCAACGACGCTGAAAATTGCTGTCGTTGCTCCGATGCCGAGGGCAATCGTCAAGATAGCCGCGAGCGTGAATCCGGGAGACTTTCGCAGCATGCGAAGACCGTAGCGAATGTCCTGCGCGACGTTCTGGAGCCAGTTCACCTTGCGAGTTTCGCGGCATTCTTCTTTGCGCCTCTCCACTCCGCCTATCGCGACCAACGCCTCACGCCGCGCCTCTTGCGGAATCATTCCTTTCGCGATGTTTGCCTCGGCCCTGCATTCCACGTGATACCGCAATTCCTCATCGAGTTCCTGGTCCGTCACGCGCCGACGAAATAGCGAACGCAGCCTGAGCGGAACCGTGTAGATCCAATGTTTCGGTCGCATGTGTGCCTCCTAGCGCCTCGCGGGTTCAAGCTTCCTTAAGCTTGACCACTCGCGAAATTGCACTCGACAGCCGCCCCCAATTGTCGGTTTCCTTTTCGAGTTTCTTGCGTCCCAGCCGTGTAAGGGAGTAGTATTTCGCGCGACGGCCGTTCACCGTCGTCTTCCACTCCGCGGAAATCCAGCCTTCCTGTTCGAGCTTGTGCAGGGCAGGGTAGAGCGAACCATCGCTAACCTGCAACACATCCTCCGAAATTTGCCGTAGCCGCTCGCTCACCGCAAAGCCGTTCAGCGGCTCCAAAGCAAGAATCTTCAGCAGCAACATGTCCAGCGTGCCCTGAACTAAATCGGATGGTTTGCTCAATGCGCCCCCTCGGTTACCGAGGAAGCTTATCGCCATTCCCCTCGGTAAGCAAGGGGAAAAGGCAAACGCCATTGGTGTGGGCTAAATTCGATACGTTGCAGAGGAGATTCGATGCCGGTAGGAGGGTTTTCCTTATTCGCTGACCTGCGTGTCCTGCACGAGAACGAGAAATGCCCAGGGGTTTAATGAAAGCGACGCTTCGCCGTTTGACCGAAGTACTGCAGCTGCAGAACCGCCTCCGCCGCCCCAGCGTTCCTCATTCGAATCGAGAACTGTATGCCAGCTCCCAACGGGAAATGGCACGTTCACGTTTCTTGGAGCCTGATCGAAGTGATGGACAATAAGGATCTGAAGACCCGCATCCCACCGCCTGACCAACAACACCTTCTGGTCGGCGAACGACGTTACATCCATAGCGTCCTTATCAAGCTTCGGCAGCGGCGATACGTCTCGTCGCAAGCGAAGCAATTCGCGATAGAAATTCCAGAGGACGCGATGCCGGCCATCGGCCTGTAAATCCCAATGTAGTTTGCAACCGAGGAGTGTTGCCTCACTCTGAGGATCGGGGATGTCTCCAGCCCAGCCAAATTCCGCAAATTCCTTCTTCCGTCCTTCGCGCACCGCCTCAATCAGAGCCGGGTCTCCATGGCTGACAAAGTATTGAAAGGGCGCTGGCTCGGCGTACTCTTCGCCCATAAACAACATAGGAATGTACGGCGACAGAAGCACAGTCCCTGCGGCAAGCTTCAACTGCTCGAAGGACAGCGATTGCGACAGCCTGTCACCATCGCGCCGATTTCCGACCTGATCGTGATTCTGCGAAAACACCACGAAACGCTCAGCCGGAATCTGCTTCGACGAACTTCCATAACGCTTACGGCGGTATTTAGAATAACGGCCGGAATATAAGAAGCCTTCTCGATAAGCTCCCGCTAGATCGTCTACTCCACAAAAATCTTCATAGTAGCCGTCCTGATCGTCTGTCAAAAGCACGTGCAAGGAATGATGGAAATCGTCGTTCCAGACCGAGTCGAATCCCCATCCACCTATTTCAGGAGATTTCACCACTCGCGCATCGTTGCGATTGTCCTCCGGGATCAGGTAAACGTTCCGCCCCGACGCCTTCGCCTTCGCATGAACGGTTGCGCTAAGCTCCTCGAGAAATGTTCGCGCGGAGGGATCGATAATCGCGTGGATGGCATCAAGCCGAAGCGCATCGATGTGGTAATCGCTTACCCACTGAAGCGCGTTATCAATGAAATAGCGCCGTACATCGTCGCTCTCGGCATCGGCGAAATTAATCGCTTGTCCCCAAGGCGTTTTGTAAAGATCCGTGAAATAAGGAGCGAAATCGGCAAGGTAATTTCCTTCCGGGCCTAGGTGGTTGTAAACCACATCGAGCGTCACCGCAATGCCATGTTGATGACAAGCATTGACAAGTCGCTTTAGTCCGGGAGGGCCGCCATAGGATGCTTGCACTGCGTACGGATAGACTCCGTCGTAGCCCCAGTTGCGATCTCCCGGAAATTGCCCCACAGGCATCAATTCGATTGCAGTCACTCCTAGATCTCTCAGCTTCGTCAGCCGCGGGATGATCGCGTCGAAGGTTCCCTCTGGCGTGAATGTACCCACGTGAAGTTCGTACAGAACATACTTTTCGAGAGGGATGCCTCGCCACTGGGAATCGTTCCAGTGGAAGCCGCTATCTATGATTTGTGACGGCCCGTGAACGCCTTGCGGCTGATATCGCGATGCGGGATCAGGCCTTTCCTTTTCCCCATCGAGGCGATACCGGTAGAGCGCCCCAGCCGAAATCCCTTCCACAACAGCGTGAAAATACCCGCATCCGGCAGCCTGCATGGGAAACGCACGCGCCCTGGGCGAGACAATGCATACCTCGATGCTTCGAGCGCGCGGCGCCCATACGAGAAAGTTGCACGACTTCTCGCCTACAAGCTCCGCGCCCAAGGCTCCATCATAAGCAGTCACGTCTAGTCGAGTCCCTCACCAAGGATTTTGTCACCTCACTCAGAACAACATGTTATCAGCCACAATCAGGTCTGGCGCCCTTAAGAAAGAGGGGAATTAACCTGATTGCGCGGTCCCTCCGCGCAGGAGAATATTTTAGTGAGGATCGCAGTGCTGATCCGGCCATTTCAAAACAATCTTAGGTGGATAGCCAACCCATTGGGATGCTTATATTAAAGATGGAGAACACGGAGCGGATGCATGCGCTCCAATCAGGAGTCAAAAAGCAAGTGCCAGACCGGCCAGTAGACCAGCAAATAGAAAGCAGGCGTCGTGTCGTAATCGAGGACGTAACTCCCGAAATCGATTGCGGGCGATTTCCCATCAAGCGCGTTGTGGGTGACATGGTGCGTGTTGAAGCCGCTGTTTTTGCAGACGGCCATGACCAAGTCGCCTGCCGCCTGCTCTATTGGCAGGACCCAAAGAATTTACTTACATCTCCGATGGTGGCGCTAACCAACGATCGGTGGCGCGGCGAATTCTTCGTGGCGAAGCTCGGCCGGTATCAGTACACGATCGAAGGATGGATTGACCATTTCCAGACCTGGCGCAGCGCTCTCGTCAAGCGTGTGGCTGCTCAGCAGGACGTCCATGTCGAGCTATTGATAGGAGCTGACCTGATCGAGGAAGCCGCGGCGCAAGCGCCTGCCAACAACGCCGAACTTCTCCGCCAATGGGCGAAACGGTTGCGAGGAGCGAAAGACAAGCCGGAAGGAGCGGGTATCGCTCTCGAAGAAGAGCTGCTCGGTGTCGTCCAACAATATCCGGTACGCAGCTTCTCGACCCGCTACGAAAAAGACCTGAGCGTCACCGTCGATCGCGAAAAAGCGCGTTTCTCCACCTGGTATGAAGTATTTCCCCGCTCGTGCTCGCCTCAAGCAGGACGTCATGGAACATTTCGCGATTGCGAAAAAGTTCTTCCGTATATCGCCTCGATGGGTTTCGACGTCGTATATCTCCCGCCAGTTCATCCCATCGGGCGGTCGTTTCGAAAGGGTAAAAATAATTCCACGGAACCGCAGCCCACAGACACCGGCAGCCCATGGGCAATTGGATCCACCGAGGGCGGCCACAAATCCATTCTTCCCCAACTCGGCACACTCGAGGATTTCAAACACTTTCGCGCGGCGGCAGAAGATCAGGGGCTCGAAGTCGCGCTCGATATCGCATTCCAGTGTTCGCCAGATCACCCTTACGTCCACGAACATCCGGAATGGTTCCGCAAGCGTCCCGACGGCACCATACAGTACGCCGAAAATCCGCCCAAGAAATATCAGGATATCTTTCCGCTGGATTTTGAAAGCACGCAGTGGCGAACGTTGTGGGACGAGTTAAGAAGTATTTTCGATTTCTGGATTGACCAGGGTGTTCGAATTTTTCGCGTGGACAATCCTCACACGAAGCCTTTCGCCTTCTGGGAATGGGCAATCGGCGACATCAAAGCTCAGCACCCCGATGTTCTTTTCCTTGCGGAAGCATTCACAAGACCCCACGTAATGTACTGGCTCGCGAAGCTGGGTTTCTCCCAGTCCTACACGTACTTCACATGGCGCAACACAAAAGAGGAACTCACCGACTACTTCACCGAGCTAACTCAAACAGACGTGCGAGAGTTCTTTCGGCCCAACCTCTGGCCCAACACTCCGGACATCCTCTCACAAATTCTTCAGGCCGGCGGACGCCCCGCATTCATGATCCGTCTGATTCTGGCGGCCACGCTGGGATCAAGCTATGGCATCTATGGCCCCGCATTCGAGCTTTGTGAGAACGTCCCGCTTCAACCAGGCAGCGAGGAATATCTGAATTCTGAGAAATATGAGCTCCGGCACTGGGACCTGCATGCTCCCGGAAGCCTCAGCGAGCTCATCGCCCGCGTGAATCGTATCCGCAAAGAAAATCCAGCTCTGCAGAGCAATAGCACCCTCCGCTTTCACGGAACGGACAATCCGTCGCTGCTTTGCTACAGCAAGGTGACCAGGGATTTCTCTGATCTAATCGTCGTAGTCGTAAACCTCGACTGCTTCCACATGCAATCGGGCTGGGTTAATCTCGATTTAGCCGCCATTGGCGTGGATGCCGACCATGAATTTCAGGTTCACGATTTGCTCGGCGAAGGTCAGTACATGTGGCACGGTTCACGAAATTATGTGGAGCTTACGCCGGAAAGCCTCCCGGCACATATTTTGCGTGTTCGTCGTCTAGTTCGCACGGAGCGTGATTTTGACTACTACCTCTAGTGCGCAGAAATGTGTCAGAAATGTGGCAACAAGGTTCGGTTTTTACGAGCGAATAACGAATAAGCACCGGGGAGTGCGAAGTTGCAATCAGCGATAAGCGAATTCGACCTCTACTTGCTCGCGGAGGGCACTCATTACCGCGCCTACGAAAAGCTCGGCGCTCACCTCACCGAGAAGGGCGGTAAGCGCGGCGTCCAGTTCGCCGTCTGGGCCCCCAACGCCAAGCGTGTCTCAATCATCGGTGACTTCAACAATTGGAACCCGATTACCGCGGTCATGCAGCCTTCCACCGCAGGAATCTGGGAAGGTTTTGTTCCAGATATAGCTCAAGGCGCCAGCTACAAATATCACATCGAATCGCGCTATCGCGATTACAAAGTGAACAAAGCGGATCCCTACGGCTTCGCCTCGGAAATTCGTCCGCAGACAGCCTCCCGCGTGTGGAATCTCGAAAATTATTCCTGGCATGACGAATCCTGGATGAAGAATCGCACAAACACCAATTCTCTCAGCTCTCCTCTATCTTTCTATGAAGTACATCTCGGCTCCTGGAAACGCGCACTGGACGAAAACAACCGCTGGCTCACCTATCGCGAACTAGCACCGCTCCTCGCCGATTACGTCCACGACGCCGGTTTCACGCATGTCGAACTTCTCCCCGTGATGGAGCACCCCTTCGACGGTTCATGGGGATACGAAACCCTCGGCTATTTCGCTCCCACCAGCCGCTTCGGAACGCCCGACGACTTCATGTACCTCGTCGACTATCTCCATCAGCGAGGAATCGGCGTAGTTCTCGATTGGGTTCCCGCGCATTTTCCCAAAGATGAGGCGGGCCTCGGTTACTTCGACGGCTCGCATCTCTACGAGCATGAAGATCCTCGCCAGGGAGAACATCCGGACTGGGACACTTTCGTCTTCAACTACGGCCGCAACGAAATCCAGAATTTTCTCATCAGCAACGCTCTATTTTGGCTGGACAAGTACCACGTGGATAGCCTCCGAGTTGACGCCGTCGCCTCAATGTTGTATCTCGATTACGGCCGCCGCGAAGGCCAGTGGATACCCAATCGTTTCGGCGGAAAAGAAAACCTCGACGCAATTCATTTTCTACGCACGCTGAACGAACACGTCTACGGCGCCTACCCCGATACGATGATGATTGCAGAAGAATCCACGTCCTGGCCGCAAGTGTCCCGCCCCATCTACCTCGGCGGACTCGGCTTCGGTCTGAAGTGGAATATGGGCTGGATGCACGATGTCCTGAACTACATGTCGCAGGATCCCGTATACCGCAACTACCATCACAACGAGATCACGTTCAGCCTCGTCTACGCATTCGCCGAAAATTTCGTTCTACCCTTTTCGCACGACGAGGTCGTCTACGGCAAAGGCTCCATGATTCGCAAAATGCCCGGCGACGATTGGCAGAAATTCGCGAATCTCCGCCTTCTCTACGGCTTCATGTTCGGCCACCCCGGGAAGAAGCTTCTATTCATGGGCGACGAATTCGGCCAATGGTCGGAGTGGAACCACGATGCCAGCCTCGAGTGGAATCTGCTTGAACACCCTTCGCACGCTGGACTCAAGCGTTGGGTACGCGATCTCAACACCCTATATCGCGGCGAGCCTTTGCTGCATATCATGGACTTCAATTCAGCCGGCTTCGAATGGGTTGACTGCAAAGATTTTCAGCGAAGCATCATCAGCTTCCTGCGCCGTGGACAGAATCCAAACGATCAGCTTCTCTTCGTTTGCAATTTCACTCCGGTGGTCCGCCAGAATTATCGTGTCGGCGTTCCACTGGAAGGTCACTGGAAGGAAATCCTGAACAGCGACGCACCTTTATACGGCGGTTCGGGGCAAGGAAATTTCGGCGGCCTGTCCACAGTCCCGCTCCCGATTCACGGCCGCCCTTTTTCGCTCAATATGACGCTTCCGCCTCTTGGAATCGTGATTTTCCGGCCAGAATCTCCAAGCACCACCTGACACTCGGGGAAAAGCGACATGGCAAAGCTGCCCGGCAGCGCATCGGATCCGCTCTGGTACAAAGACGCACTCGTCTACGAGCTGCACGTGCGCGCCTTCAAAGACAGCAATGCCGATGGCATCGGCGATTTTCCCGGCCTGCTTCAGAAAATGGATTATCTGCAAGATCTTGGCGTCACCTGCATTTGGCTTTTGCCTTTCTTTCCGTCGCCTCTCAAGGACGATGGCTACGACATCTCCGATTACATGAACGTTCATCCCATGTACGGCACGCTCGACGACTTCAAGGCCGTCCTGGGCGCAGCTCACGAACGCGGCCTGCAGGTGATGATCGAGCTCGTCGTGAATCACACATCCGATCAGCATCCTTGGTTCCAGGCTGCCCGTCAGGCCCCGATTGGTTCGCCCGAACGAGACTTTTACGTTTGGAGCGACACCGAAGAGAAATATAAGGACGCTCGAATTATTTTCTCCGATACCGAAAGATCGAATTGGACTTGGGATCCTGTCGCCAAGCAATTCTTCTGGCATCGCTTTTTCTCCCACCAGCCTGATCTGAATTACGACAATCCAAGAGTCGTCGCCGAAGTCCTCAAGGTAATGAAGTTTTGGCTGGACATGGGAGTCGACGCCCTGCGCATCGACGCCATTCCGTATCTCGTCGAACGCGACGGCACCAGCTGCGAAAATCTTCCGGAAACTCACGCGGTCATCAAATCTCTCCGACGCGAGATTGACGCCGATTATTCCAACCGCATGGTCCTGGCCGAAGCCAACCAGTGGCCTCCCGACGTTCGCCCGTACTTCGGCGACGGAGACGAATGCCACATGGCATTCCATTTCCCGCTGATGCCGCGTATCTACATGGCCCTCCGCCAGGAAGACCGCCTGCCAATCACCGACATCATCGCGCAAACGCCCGCAATTCCCGACACCTGCCAGTGGGGACTCTTCCTCCGAAATCACGACGAGCTCACGCTCGAGATGGTCACCAATGACGAGCGCGACTACATGTATCTCGCCTACAGCGCTGATCCCAGGATGCGCATCAATCTCGGCATTCGCCGCCGCCTGGCTCCTCTCGTCGACAACAATCGCAGGCGAATCGAGCTCTTGAATAGTTTGCTGCTGTCCTTTCCCGGTACTCCTATTCTCTACTACGGCGATGAAATCGGAATGGGCGACAACATCTACCTCGGTGATCGCAATGGCGTTCGCACTCCGATGCAATGGAACGGTGACCGCAACGCCGGATTTTCTACGGCTGTGCCCGCTCGCCTCTACAGCCCCGTGATCATGGATCCAGTCTGGGGATACGAAGCGATCAACGTCGAAGCGCAGCAGGGCGATCCTTCTTCGCTCTTGAACTGGATGCGCAACATGATCGCCCTCCGAAAACTTTTTAGCGTCTTCGGGCGTGGCGGCATCGAGTTCCTCAACCCGTCGAATCGCAAAATCCTCGCATATCTCAGGACGTACGAAGACGAACAGGTTCTTTGCCTCGCGAATCTTTCGCGCTTCGCTCAGCCTGTCGATCTCGATCTCTCAAAACAAGAGGGCCTCGTTCCCGTCGAGATGCTCGGCTACGTGGAATTCCCGGCCATCGAACGCCAGCCATACCGTTTCACGCTGGCTCCCTATAGTTTCTTGTGGCTCGAACTTCAACAGCGTGCCGAATCCGCGGAGCCCGCCGTAGATGTCGTTGAACAGTCGCCGCTGAACGTTGCTGCAGGCTGGGGAAGCATCTTCGACGGCCCGAGCCGCCAACGCCTGGAAACTTTCAACCTGCCGGAATTTCTTGTTAAGCAGCGCTGGTTCGCGGGAAAGTCTCGACATCTCAAATCTACTCGAATCATCAACTGGAGCTCGTTAAGCGATGAGCGATTTGCCCTGGCTTTCGTTGAGACTTGTTTCGACACCGGCAATCCCGATGTCTATTTCGTTCCGCTCGCGATGGTTCTCGGAGACGCCGCGAGCGAATTGCGCCACGCCGCGCCCAACGCCGTCGTCACCTCTATCGCATCGGCGAAGCTGTCCGGGCTTCTCTGCGATGGAGTCTTCGACGACTCCCTGTGCCGCGAATTTCTTTCGCTGATTGAGACCGGACGCGAACTACACGCGAGCGAAGGGCTCATGCGAGGACTCCCAAGCAACGCCTTCCAACAAATTCTCGGATCCAGCGCAGAACCGCTACCCGTCAAGCGAGGTTCAGCCGAGCAGAGCAACACTTCGATCATTTTCGGCGAGCGCCTCATTCTGAAACTCTTCCGCCGTCTCGAGCCCGGAATCAATCCTGATGTTGAAATCGGGCGATACCTCACCGAAAAGACAAAGTTTGATCACATCCCTCCTTTCGCCGGTTCCGTTGAACTGGAATCGCCCACCAATGGCTCCGAAATCACTGCGCTTGCCATGCTGCAAGGCTTGGTGGAGAACGAGGGCGACGGTTGGAAATGGACAGTCGAAGAACTCGATCGCTACTTCGAAACCTCCGCGCCCCAGAAGTTTCCCGAAAATGCGAGCGCGGAAGTCGGCGATCCGCTCGAGATGTCGGAGCATCCGGTCTCTCAGCTGGCTCGCGATCATCTCGGCATTTATTTCGACGCCGCCACCACTCTCGGCCGCCGCACCGCCGAATTACATCTAGCGCTGGCTTCTCCAACAGATGATCCGGCGTTCAAGCCAGAGCCTTGGACGCCCGACGATCTCCAGGCCGTCCTCTCGGATTTTCAGCAGCACGCTTCGCAGGTCTTGGACGTGCTGAAAGAGCGCGTATCCTACCTACCGGACGAAGTGATCGAAATTGCCGCCACAGTGCTCAGCCGCCGCCGCCGCATTCTAGATCATTTCGCAATATTGAAATCAGCCAGTTTTCGAACGCAGCGAATTCGGATTCATGGTGACTATCATTTGGGCCAGGTATTGCGCGTCAAGACCGATTTCGTCATCCTGGATTTTGAAGGTGAACCGGCAAGGCCGCTCGCCTATCGCCGCGCCAAGCAATGCCCTCTCAAGGATGTCGCTGGTATGCTGCGCTCTTTCAGCTATGCCGCTTACGCCAGCCTCATCAACTACACCGAGCGCCACACGGAAGATGTAGCCCGCCTTGAACCGTGGGCGCAGCTCTGGGAGCGCTCTGCATCCGCGGCATTCTTGCGCTCCTACCGGGAAACAGCACAAGGCGCTGCATTTCTGCTGTCCGATATCGCAGAATTTCGAAAGCTCCTCGATTTGTTCTTATTGGACAAGGCGCTCTACGAAGTGCTTTACGAGCTGAACGCCCGTCCCGACTGGGTACGCATTCCGTTGCTGGGCATTATGTCGCTCTCGCTATAATTGTTTCGCGGTTAGGCCACCAGAATCAGATTCAACGGTGTAACAATCACCATGGCGGCACCCGGTTTCACACGGTGGGTTGCCGCTAGCAACCAAAACTAAGGAAGAAAATTGGCAGTCGAACCCATCGCAGAGCAACCGGAGCTGAAAGTCGAGCCGGTAAAGGCCGCCGATTTAGTGCTCGGCGTCATCGCCGATATCGATCAGGAAAGGCTTGTCACCCTCTGCGATTCTCTGCGAACTCTTCCCGGCTCCCCCATCGTCGCGGCCTTGCGAAATGATCATGCCGCGAGTCCAGCCGGCGTCGCTTCAGCAGCCTCCGACAAAAGTCCGTCCCCCTATTTCATTCCCTGGCCGTTCTCGAAAACAGATAATCCCGGCACCCCGGTCGTCAATATGGCCACCGCGTATCAATCCGCCTTCGCCGTCAGCGATCAGCTCAACGCAAGGGCCTGCTGCATCGTCGCCTCCACGATCGAGAATGCAAATCCCGATTGGATTCGTCAGTTGGTCCAGCCGCTGTTTGAGGAAGATTTCGATCTGGTCGCGCCGCAATATGCCCTGCGAAAATTCGAAGGGCTGCTGAACAGCAGCATCATCTCCCCGCTCGCGCGTTGCCTCTACGGGAAAAGAATCCGTAACCCTATGGGGCCGGACCTCGGTATTTCTCGCCGTCTTTTCACCAAAATGCTCGCATCAGAAAAGAGCGCCGGCTCCGGAAATGGCATACATCCGCTCGCATCCATCGCTCCCGCCGCTCTCTGCGACAATCTCAAAGTTTGCCAGGTCCACGTCGGCCCGCGCACCTATCCGCCGCCCGATTGGACGAACATTAGCTCTTTGGTTTCGCAGGTATTAAGCCCCATTTTTCTCGATATGGAAAAGCGCGCAGCCTGCTGGCAAAGAACGCGCTCATCCGTTCCACTCCCCTCGTTTGGCCAGCCTGTTCTTCTACCTCAAGACACCGGTACCGTGGACATCAGCCGCATGGTCGAATCATTCAAACTGGGAATCCGAGACCTGCAGGAGATCTGGGATCTGGTGCTGCCTCCCTCCTCGCTTCTCGAACTCAGAAAGCTCGCTCGCCTGCCGCTGGAACAATTTCGCATGCCGGACGAATTGTGGGTCCGCATTGTCTACGATTTTGCGTTAGCCCATCGCCTTCGCACCATCAATCGCGACCATTTGCTCAAATCCATGACGCCGCTCTACCTCGCCTGGGTCGCCGCTTTTGCCCGCGATTCGGAAGCAGCCGACGCGGCAGCCGTCGAGCGCATTCTCGAGCGCCTGGCAGTCGCGTACGAATCCGCCAAGCCTTATCTCGTCTCGCGATGGCGTTGGCCCGATCGATTTAACCCTTAGCGTTCTCCGCGAACGTCGGCGGAGAGGAAATCGCACCGGAGGTACCTATGTGGGGAGAAATCAAGCAAGCGCTGGCTCAGTCCACCGAGCGATTCCTGACTCGATTTGCAGATCTCTTGCCAGGTACCGCGGCTCTTCTAGTGGCGGTGCTGATTTCGATCGTATTGGGCTTTCTTCTTGCCGCGATTGTTCGCCGCGTGCTCACCAGCATGCAGTTTGACCAGCGCCTCGCCCAATGGGGTTTTCGCTCTTCCTCCGAGTGGCCGCTGCTGAAGAGCCCCACCCTCCTGATATCGCGAGCGATTGCCGCCTCGATCATCGTTGCCGGATTCCTCATCGGAATCGCCGCTTTCGACGCCGAATGGACGTCCCTTCTCGCCCGCAGCATCTTCGCCTACATCCCCAACATGCTCGGCGCTGTGCTGGTCCTCGTAGTCGGCAGCGTCATCGCTCGCTACCTTTCGCGAAGCGTACTAATCGGTGCCGTGAATCTCAACCTGAACTATGCTCGCTTGCTCAGCGTTGGCGTTCGATGGCTGGTACTCGTCCTCACAGTGGCAATGGCCCTGGAGCACTTGCGAATCGCCACCGGCATCGTCGAACTCGCCTTTGGTATTCTCTTCGGAGGAATTGTCTTCGCGTTGGCGCTTGCGGTAGGCCTGGGCTCGAAAGACATAATCACCAAATCCCTGGAGCGCGACGCCCAAAAAGTCTCAGCCGAAAAAATCGAAGAACCCTTCCGCCATGTGTAGTTTTCTTGCAAGCGAAATTGGGAGTGCGAGAGCTTGCTCTCGCTTTTGCAGTTCGGTGGGAGCCTCCTGCTTTAGCAGGGGAGCTGGACTTCAGTCCAGCGAAAGAGCCTCATAGCAAGAATGGGCTTCAGCCCTGGGAATCCAGCTGAATGAGCCCGGATGCTTCTTCGGACCGAGGCTCCGCCACTCTCCTTCTACTTGGGCGGGAAATTCTTCGATGGAATGTTATTTTCCCTGAAGCGATTTGATGTAGTCGCTCAGGTTCGTAATCCGTAGCGTCACTTGGGCCGAATCCAAATGCTCTCTGGTTCGAAAATCCGCCCCCCAAGTCGGCATCTCCGGCGAACCGTGCGCTGGTATCACCACTCCGTTTCGCAGCACATCCTCAAAATATTTCTCCGGGAATTTGCCTCCGTGACTCTTGGCGAGTTTGGTCAGATCGGGCGGCACATCCTTGAATGGTGGTGGAGCAGGCCCATTTCCCTTCAAGTCATTCCCATGGCATACAGCGCAGTCTTGCTTGTATAGCTTCTCGCCAGAAAGCCCCACTTCTTCCACCGGCTTCTTGATTGGCTTTATCTCTGTGGCGTGAACACGAGAATGATCTGTCTGTATCGATTGCAGGTAGGTAACCAGATTTTCTACCCTGACGTTTCCCCGGTCCACGTCCTCCTCAACCTGATGAAAGATCGGTCCCCACACCGGCATCTCGCGCGATCCGTGCGAAGCGATCATTCCCTCGCCCATAATGATCCTCTTCATCCGCGCCACCGGAAAATTTCCGTCGTTGCTAACCGTGATTATCGTTAAGTCCGGAACCGTCGCCTTCAGTGTCGCCGCCACCGGCCCGTTTCCTTTTCCATCTTTCCCGTGGCACGACGCGCAGTAGGCCCGGAATAGGTCCGGTCCTTCCACGGATCGAATTAGCTGTTGATATTCTTTGTCTGACTCTTGTTTCTGTTGAGCCCGTTCTTCGCCGGCCACGCGCGAAACCCAAATTGCCGCAAATCCCAACAAACCGCAAACAGCAAATCCCGCTCTCCATCCGCCGATTCTCATTTGCCACCCCCAAGCTTCGTGGCTGAGTCAGTCAAGCACTCTTTCAATGCTTCCAATGTCCCGCTTCTCGCTTGGCGAAGTAAAGAAAGATGACCATCAACATTAGAAAGAAAAAGTCTTGATAAACCATGGCCGCCTCCTTTCGCAAATCCATCTTCGCGCAATCACTTATGAAACGAAGTGATGTCCGTCACAATCGGCCGTGACCCCGGTCATACCCTGATTTTTCGCTCCGGAGTAAAAAGACATAGACCAATTGAAAGGAGCCCATGATGACCACCACAACGCAAGAAATTCTCCTCGACCATCGCCTCAACGAAGCCAAGACAATGAAAGCCCTGGTCTTCCGTGGGCCGAACCAAATAGATATCGAGGAAGTCCCCATCCCCAAACCCGGTCCTGGCGAAGCCGTCATCCGCGTCACTCTCACCACGATCTGCGGCACCGACCTCCACATCCTGAAGGGCGAATATCCCGTCAAGCCTGGCCTCACAATCGGCCACGAGCCCGTCGGAGTGATCCACGAACTCGGCGTCGGCGTTACCGGATACAAGGTTGGCGAGCGCGTATTGGTCGGCGCCATCACGCCCTGCGGACAATGCTTCGATTGCCTCCGAGGCAATCTCTCTCAATGCGGCGGCCCCATCGGCGGCTGGAGATTCGGCAATACGATCAACGGCGCCCAAGCCGAATACCTGCTGGTTCCCTTCGCGCAGGCGAATCTGGCCAGGATTCCGGACGATCTTCGCGATGAGCAGGTTGTGCTTCTCTCCGATATCGCCTCCACAGGAATTTCCGCAGCCGAGAGTGGAAACATTCAAATTGGCGATTCGGTCGCGGTTTTTGCTCAGGGACCCATCGGGCTTTGTGCAACGGCAGGAGCAAAGCTGAAGGGGGCCGCGCTGATTATCGCTGTCGAATCCGATCCCACTCGCACCGTGATGGCGAGACAAATGGGTGCGGACATCGTGCTCAACCACCGCAAACAGGATGTCGTGGCCGAGATAAAGCGCCTGACCCATGGCCAAGGCGTTGACGTTGCAATCGAAGCCCTGGGCACCCAAGCCACCTTCGAAAATGCGCTTCGCGTTCTGCGGCCCGGTGGCACACTCTCAAGCCTGGGCGTCTACTCGGGAAAGCTCTCGCTCCCGCTTGAGCCGTTTGCCGCGGGGCTTGGAGATCACAAGATCGTCACCACGCTCTGCCCCGGCGGAAAAGAGCGCATGCGAAGACTGATAGAGCTGGTTCGCCATGGAAAGCTGGATTTTTTGCCGCTCCTCACGCACACGTATCCGCTCGACCGTATAACAGATGCCTACAAACTTTTCGGCGAGCGGCGGGACGGCGTTATAAAGATTGCGATTCGTCCTTAGCCGGATGAGTCACAAGCAATTGTAGCGAGGATTACGGACGACGAACTTGCGCCGCTAGAAGGTTTCAACCACGAGGTGATTTATGGAGAAAGTTGAATGCAGCATGGGAATCTCGATTAAGAATATATTATTCCTGACCGATTTCTCAGAACCCTCTGAGGTGGCGCTGCCCTTCGCAACCAGCATCGCCCGCGGGTACGGCGCCAGAGTGTATGCGCTGCATGTCTTCACTCCCGATCCGAACGTTTGTGGCGCACCTGCGAAACTGGCAATCGCGGCCATCGAAACCGGTGAGCAGACTGCCAAGGCCCGCATCGATTCGCAGCTTACTGGTTTGGAGCACGAAACGATCGTGGACTGGAGCATCGACCTCTGGGACGCAGTCCAGAAAACGATCAGAGAGAAGCACATCGATCTCATCGTGATGGGCACCCACGGCCGCACCGGCGCGGACAAATTCTTCATGGGTTCCGTCGCCGAAGAAATTTTCCGCCGCTCGCCCGTCCCTGTGCTCACGATCGGTCCGGATGTCCGCAGTAGCGTCCATACCGGCGGACGATTTCATCGCGTGCTTTTCCCGACGGATTTCACTGACGCCTCTTTGGCCGCCGCTCCTTATGCCATCTCGTTGGCGCAGGAAAATAATGCCAGGCTCGTATTGCTCCACGTCTTGCGCACGCCCGAATTGCGCAACGTCAACAGCCGCAACGAAAACGATCGGCGGCGATTCGAGTTGTCCGTCGCCGAGGCCATTCATCAGCTTTACGAAACGGTTCCGAAGGACGCCGACCTCCACTTCCCTCCAGAATCGCTCGTGGAATATGGAGACCCTGCCGATCGAATTCTGGCGCTAGCCAAAGACCGTTCGTCCGATCTGATCGTCCTGGGTGTTCGCGACGCCACGGGCCGCATCGGCGCGGCCACTCACCTCGCACGCGCCACCGCTCACAAAGTAGTCGCGCATGCCCTGTGCCCCGTTCTCACCGTACGCGAAAGTATCGAGTAATCAGCCAGTCGTACCTGGCGGCATCCCACTCTTCGCTCTTTCTGCGAAGAGTGGACGGGCGCCCTCCAGAGTTTACCTCCAGTAAGCGTACTTCTAGATATGCAACTGCCCAAATCCGTGCTACCATTGCCGGTTTTTATATGATGACGCGAACGTCATTATCAGCCGCCATTCCGGCCAACAAGGGAAATCTCAGCCTGGCACCCCGCCTCAAGTGGCACAGGCACTCCTGCCTGTGCGCCGTTCCTATGTGGCAATTCCTCCGACCTTGGCTTCCGCACCGCATCGCAACCCTTAAACACCAAGAAGAGGCCGAAGCCCATACTATTAGACACAAATTTCTAATCGCAAATCTGGAATTAGAAGTCAACGTAAGCCCCATAAGAATGAACGAACTAAAATTTTAAAATCGCAAATTTTTCGCGATTTTTCACTATATTTTTCCGACCCTCAAACACCCAAGCCCGCACCCAGTCATCCTGCTTGCCCTGACGCAGGAAGGGAAGGCATCCGGCCAGGATGCTCGACCTGAAGGATCTCAGCTTAGATCTCATTCAATCCCGCCCCCACCGGCACAAGTGAAACTTCTAATCGAGACACCGCGATTAAAAATCCTCATAACCTCCACAAAACAAAACCAATCCCAATTTCTAATCGAGACAAATCGGGCACTTTCTGCGGCCGGTTCCCACCCCCCATCTCCGCCACCACCCTTCCGAGCCTTTCAACCTCTATGCTAGAGTCAAAAAACCACATGAATCCCTCCGCAATCGCCACCGATGGTTTGACGCGCCGCTTCGGCCCCCTCACCGCCGTAGAAGACGTCAACCTGCGCGTCGCCCCGGGCCAATTCTTCGGCTTTCTCGGACACAACGGTGCCGGCAAATCCACCACCATCAAGATGCTCACCGGCCTGCTCGCCCCCACGGCCGGGCGCATCGAAATCCTCGGCCTCGATCTCGCCGCGCATCCGCTCGAAGTGAAGCGCCGAATAGGAGTCGTGCCCGAAGGCATGGCCCTCTTCGGCCGTCTCACCGGCGCCGAGTATCTGAATTTTGTTGGACGCATGTACGGCCTCGATCGCGAGACCGCCGCAAAACGCGCCGCCGAACTGCTCGATTTCATGCAGCTTGCCGACCAGCCTAAAAAGCTCGTCACCGACTACTCACATGGCATGCAGAAAAAATTAGCTCTGGCCGCCGCGGTCATCCACGGCCCCAAGATTCTTTTTCTCGATGAACCGTTCGAAGGTGTTGACGCAATCGCTTCCGGCACGCTCAAAGCGATGCTCCAGAGCATGATCTCGCGAGGCGCCACGATTTTTCTCACCTCGCATGTGCTCGAAATCGTCGAACGCCTCTGCAGCCATCTCGCCATCATCCATCGCGGAAGGCTTGTTGCGCAGGGTTCGCTCGAAGAGCTTCGCGCCGGCGTCGAAGCGCAAGCCGCTGCCGCGCTTCCAAGCGATGGAGGTCAACCCGCAGCCGTCGTCGCCCCGCCAGAAAAGCTCACCCTCGAACAAATTTTCCTGCGCATCGTCGGCGGCGCTCGTCCTGCGGATCAGGAGCTCTCGTGGCTGAGTTGAATCCCGCTCCTGGCGTGCGCGAACAGCTTGCCGCTATCGCTCGCGTCCGCTGGCAGCTCTTCGTCAATTCACTGCGCACGCTTCGCGGCCGCCTCGAACTTGTCTCGCACATTTTCATCACGCTCGGTTTCGCCATCGGCGGAATCGGTGGTCTCGCGGCGTCAACCGCCGGCGCCTATTACGTGGTTTCTAGCGGCAAAACGGAATGGCTCGCCGCGACCCTCTGGCCGATATTTCTTTTTTGGCAGTTGTTTCCCGTCGTCGCCACCGCGTTCACCGATAACTTCGACACCTCGAATCTCCTCCGCTTTCCGCTTAGCTATTCTTCCTTCGCCGTGATTCGAATCGTCTACGGTTCGCTTGAGCCCGCCACCATGCTCAGTTCCCTCTGGCTCCTGGGAGTCGCGACAGGAGTCGGAATGGCCTCCCCGAGCCTCCTCCCTTGGGCCGCCCTCGCATTACTCCTGTTTGCGGCGGTAAACATTCTGCTCGCCCGCATGATCTTCTCCTGGGTGGAACGTTGGCTAGCCCAGCGCCGCACCCGCGAAATCCTCGGAGTGCTTTTCCTCCTCTTCATTATCAGTTTTCAGCTGATTGGTCCCTTGATGAGCCGTTACGGCCGCCGCGCGCATCCTGATCTCCGCCAATTCGCCGAACGAGTCTTGCCGATTCAGCGCTTGCTGCCTCCCGGCACCGCCGCTTCCGCCATTGCCAGCGCCGCCGACGGCGACTATGCGATCGCCGCCGGTACCCTCGGCATTCTTGGCATCTATGGCGCCGCGATTTTCTGGTTCCTGCACCTTCGGCTGCGCGCTCAGTTTCGAGGAGAAAACCTGAGCGAAGCGCCCGCGCTCGCGGAATCGCCTGGCGAGCGTGGAGTTATTCGCCTGGGATGGAAGCTTCCGGGGATGTCCGGCGCGGAGGCGGCAATCTTCGAGAAAGAAATTCGCTATCTATCCCGCAGCGGCCCCATGCTCTTCACGCTCATCATGCCTGTGTTCATCCTCTTTATTTTCCGGCTCACCCCTTCCACTTCTCGCAGAGGTTCAGGCTCTTTTCTTGGTAGTTCGTCAGACATGGCCTTTCCCATCGGCGCGGCCTACGCTCTGCTGATTCTCACGAACATGGTGTACAACAACTTTGGGCCAGAAGGCGCCGGCGTTCAGATGTACTTCACCGCGCCCGTGCCGATCCGCTCCGTGATGCTGGCAAAAAATCTCGCCCACTCCACGATTCTTGCGCTCGAAATGGTTCTCGTTTGGATCGGCGCCAGCCTTATCTACAAGCCGCCCGCTCTCGCAACCACTCTCGCCACAGTCGCTGGAATTCTCTTCGCGCTGCCCGTGAATCTCACCGTCGGCAACCTCCTCTCGATTTCCTCCCCCAAGAAAATCGACTACGGCACTTTCGGCCGCCAGCGCGCCTCCAACACCACCGTCTTCGCCAGCTTCGGCGTTCAAATCGTTGTCGTCGGCCTCGCCGCGATCACGCTCATGGCCGCTCGCAGCTTCGACCGAATCTGGCTCGCAACAATTGTTTTCCTGGCATTCGCCGCAGTCGCCTGGGTAGTCTATTCCGTAGCGCTCAAAGGCATCGACCATATGGCCTTCGGCCACCGCGAAGACCTGATCGCCGAGCTAACTCGTGCTTCTTAGGATGGTGACTTGAGATGAAAATTCGCCATTTCGTACTCATCAGTCCTTTGTCGACGCTATTCCTAGGGTGCGCTTTGCCTGCCCTTGCGCAGTCGACCAAGGAAGTCGCTTGGCACGAGGCTATACGCAGCAACTTGAAATCGCTCGAAGAAGTGCCGGCAATTTCTGGGTACGAAAAGCAGCTCGTGGACCAAATCAGTTCTCGGCTCGCCTCGTTTCATCCGCGGGTCGACAATATCGGCGACGTCGTCGTCACACTTGGCAGCGGTGCTCCGCATCGGCTGCTCGTCACAGGTATCGACGAGCCCGGCTTTGTCGTCAGTGCCATCACGGACGATGGCTACCTGCGCGTTCAAAGGCTGCCGCAGGGTGGTCTACCGCCGATGTTCAATGAGTTGTACTCCGCGCAGCCCGTAAGAATCGGGACGACAGCGGGCGGATGGATCGATGGCGTCGTGGCGGGTTTGTCCGTGCATCTCGCGCCCGGACGGGCGAACCCGCCAAAATCAAACGATCTCGACGAGATGTACATCGACATTGGCGCGTTCTCCGCCGATGAAGTTCGTAAAACGGGCGTGGATGTTTTGAGCCCGATTGCCATCAGCCGCAGTTTCCTCAATCTCGCCGATGCCGAGTTTGCAGGCGCGGCCGTGGGAGACCGCTTCGGCGCAGCCGCGCTTATCAACCTGTTGGCCATGATCGATCCGGCAAGCGTGAAAGGCACGCTCACGATCGCCTTTGTCGTGCAGCAACGCACCGGTGCGCGCGGATTGCAGCGCATCCTCACCACGATGCAGTTCGACGAAATGATCTACGTGGGGCGCCTGTTTGCCGGCGGCCCGGTTACCGGCGCAGAAAACCTGCGTCGCGCTCCGCGAAAAGAACCGGGCAGCGGCGTTCTGTTCGCAGGAGAAGAAACCAGTGCTGCGCCGGGCATCCTGGCAGCCGAACTCAAAGAGGAGCTCGCCCACACGAGCAAAGTTCCTTTCGTGCCGGACTACTCGGCCCCGATCATTCCGCCAAGTTATCTGCAGGCGCCACAAATGCCGACGAAGTTCGCTCACATCGGCATTGCTACAGCCTGGGCTGACACGCCGGCTGAAACTATCAGCGTAGCCGACTTCAACCATCTCATAACTGCGCTTGTCGTCTATTCGGACGCCTACGGCAGATCCTCGTTCAAGCTCGAAGAGAATTCCGCCGCAGCTGCTGCCGAACGCCAGAACAAGAGTGGAGCAAATGCCTCCTCCGCCACTGAAGTCTTGCAACATCTGACCGAAGCCTACGGCGTAAGCAATCACGAAGAGCGAGTTAGGGACATGGTTCGATCGCTGCTTCCGGCTTGGGCAACGAGCGAGACCGACGCGGCCGGTAATCTGATCGTGCGTGTTGGAATTGCGCCTTCCGGATCGAAAGCGCCTCGCCTGCTCGTCGTCGCGCATATGGATGAAATCGGCTTCGAAGTGAAATCCATCGCCTCCGATGGCCGTCTCGAAGTGGTGTGGAAAGGCGGCGGAGTTCAAAGCTATTTTTCCGGGCACCCGGCTCTTGTCCACACCGGCAACGGAGATCGCGAAGCAGTGATGGAGCTGCCTGAAAATTGGGACACGCCGAGATTTCAGTGGTCCTCCGATTCCGGTCCCAAATCCTATCGCGTGGACGTAGGCGCGCAAACCCCGGAGGAAGTGGAAAAGCTTGGTATTCGCATCGGCGATTCGATCACGATTCCGAAAGCGTACAGGCCGCTGCTTGGCACGCGCGCGAATGGCCGAAGTTTCGACGACCGCGTCGGTGATACCGCATTGATCGCGGCTCTCTGGGCCCTGGGCAATCCAGTGAAAGACCGCGATGTAACATTCGTTTTCTCGACGGGCGAAGAGCTCGGCCTGGTGGGCGCAGGCGCGCTGGCCAAAAGCCTGGCATCTCAGGGACGTGCTCCAGATTTCGTTTTCGCCATCGATACTTTCGTCAGCGCCGATTCGCCTCTCGAATCGAAACGATTTGGCGACGCCCAAATTGGCAAGGGCTTCGTCGTTCGCGCCGTGGACAATTCCAATATCGTCCCGCGCGCATTCGTCGAAAAGGTTATGAGGCTCGCCCGCGACAATCAGATTCCCGCGCAATTTGGCGTCACGGGCGGCGGCAACGACGGCTCCGCGTTCGTTCGGTACGGCTCGATCGACGTGGCGCTCGGCTGGCCGTTGCGCTATTCGCATTCGCCTGCGGAAGTGGTCGATACGCGCGACGTGGAAGCGCTGGGGCGCATCGTCGCCGCAATCGCACGCAGCTGGTGATCTGGCCGCAACTATGAAAACTGGATTGGGAGTGCAATGCGACCTTGCGCGCCGATGTTTCGTTGACGAACGTTCTTGCCGGTGCGTCTCCGGTGTTTCGCATGACTTTGCTATAATCGCGCGCCGTGACCGGCCCCAAATTTAAGTCCCCGCGGTATATCGTGATTGAAGGGCCGATTCGCGTCGGCAAATCCACACTCGCACGCGTCCTCGCCGAACAGATGCACGCGCGGCGCATCTTCGATTGCGAGGAGAATCCTTTCCTTGCCGAGTTTTACAATGAAAAGCTCGGCGCCGCCTTTCGCGCGCAGATGTATTTTCTCTACGAGCGCCACCGGCGGCTTCTCGAAGCGCATCTCGAGGACAGCGCCGTCCCGGTGGTCTCCGATTTCCTTTTCGAGAAGGACAAGATATTCGCCTACATCAATCTCGACAACGAAGAGCTGAAACTTTACGAGCGCTATTTCGACATGCTCGCTCCGTCGGTTCCCGCACCTGACTTGGTTATCTATCTGCAGGCCAAGCCCAACGTGCTGCAGAAGCGCGTCACCAAGAAAGGCGATCCGTCGGAAACCGAGATTTCCCCCGATTACCTCGAAGCTGTCTCCAATGCTTACGAGCACTTCTTCTTTCGTTACTCCGCGTCCAATCTGCTGGTTGTCAACACGTCGGACATCGACTTCGTCGAGCGCAACCATGATTTGCAGGAGTTGCTCCGCCGCCTGCGGCAGCCGGTGAAGGGCACGCAGTATTTCCTGCCGCTGGGTCAAAGCTGAACGTTCTTTTTGTTTCGGGGAATGAGGCTTGTTGGGAGAGAAGCGTTCCGGAACGGGCGACCCCGCCAGATCACCCGTTCCAGTCAGCTTTGGAGAAGGCGAAACTAATTCGAAGGTGCTCGGAGTCAGGCGGCTTTGTAAGGCCCTGAGAGCTGATGCCGCCATTTTCCGAGCGCGCGGTTCACCGGATGGCTACGGTGAAGGAACGTGAGCACCGGAGGACGGCGCACGCCAATTCTTTCCAAGGCTCGGCGGATACGGAAGTCGCGTCCGGCCGAAACCATGCCTTTCTCAAGGGTGTCGATCGCTTCTGATGTGCGTCCGGCCTGGTGGTACACCTCGGCTAGATTCAGATAAAGCTGTGCGTGGTTCACTCTCATTCCCAGGGCCTCGCGACAGAGCGATTCGGCATCGCCAAAGCGCTTCTCGGAGACGGCGGCCAGCAAGCCTGTATAGGAGAGATAAAACGGGTTCTTAGGAGCAACTCCCAGGGCGCGCCGGGCATGTTGTAAGGCCTGTTCAGCTTGTCCGTCGCGAAGGTACTTCAGACATTCCTTAAAGTCGGTCATTCCTGCATCGGTGGGCGATGTAGTTCCAATCCAGTGGGACATAGGCTCCTTCCTTTCCTCGCCGGGCATATCTACGAGGACGTTGAGGAAAGCCTAGCGCCGCGCCCAGCCGGAGGATATAGAACGTGCGGACAGATTTCGTGCTAGTCCGATTTCCTGTACGGAATGACAGGCGAAAGCTTCCCACCATAAGAATCGGCCCATGCCTGTATCTCTTCAGTCGCGTTGCATACTTCCGACGGCTTAGACCCTGCAATCAGGTTGGTTAGTGGATTCTAGGGGCGGGATGTTCTCGGGTCGTGAGAAGGCTGAAGAGCAATGTCCAAGTGCACCTCCTCGCCAGAGGCCAAGATGAACGGAGCCGGAGCCACCCAGGTGTTGTATCCCGGCGCTGAGACCTCAATCACAACGCCGGTGGAAGGAGGCAGCAGGACGCGATATTTCGAGGTCGCCGAGGTTGAAAACCAGTTATTTGGATTATTTGCGCGGACAAGCTTGAAACCTGCGGGCTGTGGTTTGGCGGTTTCCGCGTCGGTCACCAGGCCAGTCAGCATTCCAGCTTTTGGACCGAGTTTAATGGAAACCGTCGCGATTGGCACAACTGCTGTCAGAAGGGCCCTTGAGCGGGACTCGCTGCCGTAGAACGAAAAGCGCGTATTCGGATAGCCGGAATCCTCTTTCATTGCGAAAATGTTGTAAGTACCGAACGGCAGGCGATTCAGCTCGAATTTTCCGTTCACGTCGCTGGAAGCTTCGCGAACCATACTAGACCGCATACGCCCGTCAATTGGATCCACGGAGACTCTCGCCTTTTCGATCGGGGACCCCTTTTCGTCTACCACCTGTCCTTGAATGCTACCTGTGTCCTGCGCGTGGCTTACAGTCGCAAGGGCTAAAAAGGCGAATAAAACTGCCGCTAAGATGCCCCCACTTCGCTTATTCATTGTCCGTTTCCAGCCTCATTTGATTTATCGACAACTGCCTAAACCTAATGAGTACGATGCTCCATTCATCTGTAGTTGATCACCATCATTTCGCGCCACCGAGGTATTGGCGGAACCATGCCGCGGTGCGGTCGATTACGTCCCGGCTGTGCTCGGGGTTTGCGAACAGGTGACCTTCGTTGGGATAGATGACGAATTCGGTAGGTACTCGCAGCGTTTTCAGCGCATGCCAGAATTCGTAGGATTGCGGGGCGGGGCATTCGCCGTCGCGATCGCCTACAACGACGAGCGTGGGCGTCTTCGCCTTCTTGATGAAATTGATGGGCGAACTTTTGGCGTAGACGACCGGGTCGTCATAAGCGGTGGCGCCGAAATAGGGAATCATCCATTGATCGATTTTGTTTTCGCCGTAGTAACTCAGATAGTTTGAAAGGCCTGCTCCGGCGACAGCCGCGCCGAAGCGGTTCGTCTGCGTCACGGCCCACATGGTCATGAATCCGCCATAGCTCCAGCCGGTGATCCCCAGCCGCGCGGGATCGACGGGGGCTTGCTCGATTGTCTTGTCAACTCCGGCCATGATGTCGAGAAAATCGCCGTAGCCGAAATCTTTCACGTTCGCCTGCGTGAATTTCTCACCCATTCCGTAGCTGCCGCGCGGATTGGGTTCGAACACAAAGAAGCCGTGTTCGGGCAAGGCGAAGGGATAGTTCCAACGGCTGGGGAACTTAGGCGTGTATGCCCACGCAGGGCCGCCGTGAACGTAAACGACGAGCGGATATTTTTTTGCTGGATCGAAATCTTTCGGATAGATGAGCCAGCCTTGCACAGAGCCGATGCTCGTGGTCCATCGGAGGCTTTTGGCTTCGCCCCATTCGGGTTTGATGTCGGCATTTACGTGAGTGATCTGCTTCCAGTCTCCCACCGGCCCGGCCCAAACCTCGGGCGCGTTGGAGAAGGTCTCGCGCACCACGGCGGTGGTTGTGCCATCGCTCGAAACCGACACATAGGGGACGAATTCTCCGTGCGCGAGCGTTTCCGCGCCCTTCCACACGGGAGTCATCGTCCCGGCGAGCGTGAGTCGGGCGACGAATGTTTCGCCGGCATCGATTCCGGTGACGAGAATTCCCTCCGAATTGGGCAGCCAGGTGAGCGAGGTGGCTGTGGATTTTGAATCGGGCGTGAGATTTCGCATCGAGTTTTTCGTCGGGCTGGCTGTCGCATCGGTGGCGTAGACGTCGCCGCCGGGAATCGGCTCGTCGCTCATCAGGCCGCCGATGAAAATGATTGTTTTGCCGTCGGGCGACCAGCGCGGATTGGCAATTTGCATGCCGGGCTTCGGTTGCACGTCATGCATTTCGCCGGATACTGCGTCGATTGTGGACAGGGCAGCAACGTACCAGTTGTCGTCGCCATTGCCTTTTGCCGACGTGATTACGAGTTGCTTACCGTCCGGCGACCAATCGAATTCGTAGACGTAAATATCGGCCGGAGAAAGCTGGCGAAGTTTTGCGGTGGCGATGTCTACAAGGGTGAGGCGCTGCTCGAGGAAATCTTCGGACATGACGCCTTCATCGGGCGTCTCGGCGACGAGCGGACCGGCGGCGCGGGTGGCGTTTTCCGTGAACAGGAGAGCGATCGTTTTCGAATCCGGTGACCAGCCGGGGCCGGCGAGAAACCCTTTCACGTGCGTGAGCTGCCTGGCGGCGCCGGTTTCCTGTTTCGAGGCAGCCTTGTGGTTCGCCGGACGCTTCGCCCCCTCAGGGCCTGACACGGGGACAATAAAGAGTTGCAGCTGGCCGGCCTTCGGCCCATCGGAAAGGAATGCGAGCTGCTTGCTGTCCGCTGACCATGCGATATCGTGCTCCTCGTGCGGCGCTTTGCCATCGCCAGCGGTAATTCTCTTTTTCGTCGCGAGCGTTGCGATATCTGCCACATAGATTGCGGAATTGGATGAGGGTGCACCTCCCGGGCTGGGGAGCGATTCGACCCAGGCCACGCGCTTGCCATCCGGAGAAATTTCGGCTTGCTGAAAATCGCGCACGGCGAACATGGCCTCGACTGCAGCATCCTGCGCCGGCTTTGGCGGCGCAGACTTGCGCGCCGTTTGCGTTTGCGCACTCGAGCAAAAACTTGCCGCGGTGACTGCCGCCAGAATTGCGATTGCTTGAACCGTCTTCGAGCTCACACTCACTCCAATCGACCGTGGGTTCGTTTCTCTTGGACACGGCGCAGACTTTGCGCGGCGGACATGTTGAGGCACGCGGCTCGGAATATCAACTGGAGAAGAGACCGGCTTGTGATGAAGTCAATTGACGCGTATTCTCCGCTGTCAGCGTGAGGAGGGGAAATGATTCGGTGGCGGATTGCTTTTGCGCTCGGCTTTGCATTCGCTTTCCTTTCGACTTTTGCTGCAAGGGCTCAGTCGCCGACGCCGTCGTCATCGCCAGAAGTAATCGAGCACGGAAAATTCGTTCTGCACAAATTTGAGCAGCCGATCGGCGAAGAAACGTTTGATACTACGCGCGAAGGCCAATCCCTGGTGACGAAAGTCGACTTCAAGTTTGTGGACCGGGGAACGGCAGTTCCGCTTACCGCCACTTTTCGAAGCGCGGACGATCTCACACCGGAAGCGTTTGAAATCAAAGGCAAGTCAGCGCGACCAACGCAAATCGACGAAGCCGTGGAAATTCAGGGCGACAAAATCCGGGTGCGCAACCGCGAGAAATGGACGGAGAAAGCGCGTCCCAAACAGTTTTTTGCAATCGCCGGCTACGCGCCAGCCACGATGCAGATGCTGATGGTGCGCTACTGGGCTTCGCATGGCTCGCCCGCCGAGCTCGAAACGTTTCCCGCCGGCCGCGTGAAAATCGAAACGCGCGGCCACGACACAGTGACAATCGGCGGCAAGGACGAAACGCTCGACCGCTACACCATTGAGGGGCTCATCTGGGGCCGCGAATCACTGTGGTTTGACTCGAAGCGGAATCTTGCCGCCGCCGTGACGATCGATGCTGAGTTCGACCACTTCGAAGCCATTCGTGAAGGCTATGAGAGCGCGCTGGGGAAATTCGTGGGGATCGCTGGAACGGACGGCATGGCCGCACTGGCCGACATTTCGAAGAATATTTCAGGCAGCCGGGCAGAGACGCTCGCAATTGTGGGCGGCACTCTGATTGATGGAACCGGCACCGCGCCCGTGGCGGATTCGGTGGTGCTTATCGAGAAAGGGCGCATCGTTGCGACGGGACCGCGCTCACTGGTGAAAATTCCGCACGCTGCGACGAAAATTGATGCGCGGGGCAAGACGATTCTGCCCGGTCTCTGGGACATGCACGCACATTTTGAGCAGGTGGAATGGGGACCTATTTATCTGGCTGCCGGCGTGACCACGGTTCGCGATTGCGGCAATGAATTCGAATTTATCACCGCTGTCCGCGACGCGGTGGTGAATGGACGCGGGCTTGGTCCTCGATTGCTGCTCGCGGGAGTTGTGGATGGAACCGGTCCGCTCGCGTTAGGTGTTGAGCGTGTGGATGCGCCCGAGCAAGCGAAAATGTGGACCGACCGCTATCACGACGCCGGTTTTCAGCAGATGAAGATCTACAGCTCCGTGCAGCTGGAAGAATTGAAAATCGTCGCAGCCGAAGCGCATCGCCTGGGCATGACAGTGACGGGCCACATCCCTGAAGGATTGACCGCTTATCAAGGCGTTGAGGCGGGTATGGACCAGATCAATCACATCGAATACGTGGCGGACATCATGCGGCCGCCGCTTCCGGCGAATGCGACGCGGCTCGACCGGTTGAAGGCCGCCGGCGACTTTGACGTGAATTCTCCTGAAGCCAAGAAAGCTGTTTCTTTCCTTGTGGAACATGGAACCGTGATTGATCCCACGCTCGCGCTGTTTGAACTTTATGCGGCGAGTTCGGAGAGGCCGGTGGCGACTTTCGAACCGGGCATCGCGAAAGTTGCTCCCGAACTTGCGGAAACGCTTTCGTTCGATGCACCGCCGACGCCCGTGACCGGCCTGATCCAGAAGGCCACGCAGAAAGGCATTGAAGTGGTGGGCGTGTTGCATCGCGCGGGGGTTCCGATTGTAGCCGGAACTGACCAGGCTGTTCCGGGACACAGTTTGCATCGCGAGATCGAGCTCTATGTGCAGGCGGGGTTCACACCGATGGAAGCGATTCAATCGGCGACGATTGTTCCGGCGCGCGCGATGGGAGTGGACAAGGAAGTAGGCACGATCGAAGCGGGAAAGAGGGCTGACGTGATAATCCTTGGCGCGAATCCGCTGGAATCGATTCACAACATTCGCACGGTGGAGTTCGTGGTGACGAATGGCGTGATGTACAACTGCGCAGAGCTGTGGCGCAGCGTGGGGTTCAAACCTTAGCGAGCTAGCGGCTGGGCGGAATCGAAAGCGTAGTGTTGGGCCGCGATGACGTCATTTGATGTGCGGTCATGTCTGCGCGGCCTTCCGTGCGAAGACCGCCATCCTGTCACTGATACCGAGTATCGAAGATATGGTCCCGATGCCGCGGAACGCCGTTCTCTTCCATGGGGTGCTTCCTGCGTCGAGATTTGTGGTCTTCAAACTGGAATCGAGCGGATCCACGTACTCGACGGCGAAGCCCGCATTTTCGACACAGGTTTTGATGCTCTTCCTGGTGAATCCCCACAGGTGCCACGGAGGATTGTCAAAGGGAAACCATTGACGCCCAAGCAGGCGGCGCTCCGTATTGACCAGGCGGGTTATGAGCGAGCCTACATCGGGAGTGCTGACGATCAGCAATCCACCCGGTTTCATGACTCGACAGACTTCTTTGAGTTCGGTGACCGGGTCAGTCATATGCTCGATCACGTCCAAGATGGTAATCACGTCGAAGCTGTTTGCAGGAAGAGCTGCGGAGCGCAAAGTGCCTTGAGAAGCATTGAGCTTTAGAACTTCTTTTACATAGGTAGCCGCTTTTCCGAAGGGCTCGATGCCCGTAACATCGAACCCGCTCTTATGCGCATGGCCGAGAAAGGAACCCCATAGACATCCGACATCGAGCAATCGGCCTTGACGAGTTCCCAAAGCTGCGAGACGGTTCACGATGCGAGCATGTTCACGGTGCTTCCAAGCCGGAAAAATCAGCTCACTCGTTGGAGCCGGCTCTCCCGGACTTTCCAGGATCGAACCACTCGTGTAGCGCTCCACCACCTCTTCCTCTGCCAGAGGAGCGGTAAAGACGACAGAGCAATTCCGACATCTTTCGAACCGCCACTGTTCCCAGGCGGTTACGAATTCTGACTCATCAGCATTGCATATAAGGCATTTCAAGAAACAACCTCACATTTGCGCGCGGCACTATTTTTCGACGACAAAACTCCCAATCACCAACGCATCCATGCCTGAGCTAAAAAATGTGCGGACCGCATCGGTGGGCGTCGAAACGATCGGTTCACCACGCAGATTGAACGATGTATTCATCACGACCGGAACGCCTGTGCGGTTGCCGAACTCGCGAATCAAGCGCCAATAGAGGGGATTAACGTCGCGCTCGACTGTCTGAGGGCGCGCGCTTCCGTCCACGTGGGTGACTGAAGGGATCACGCTGCGTTTTTCCGGTTTGACTTGCGCTGTGAGGATCATGAAAGGTGAATCGGTGGCTGATTCGATGTACTCGCCGGCTACTTCCGCGAGCATGGAGGGCGCGAAAGGGCGCCACCATTCGCGGAACTTCACCGCGTTGTTCACTTTCGCGTTCATTTCCGGATCGCGCGGGTCTGCGAGGATGGAGCGGGCACCTAGCGCTCGCGGGCCGAATTCCATGCGGCCTTGGACCCAACCGAGGATTTTTCCGTTGGCCAGCATTTCCGCTGCAGCAGCCGCTGGATCTGCAACGCGCGTGGCTCGAAGTTTGTAGGTGGTGAGAGCCTTTTCGATTTCTTCGTCGGAGTTTTCCGCGCCGAGGTATGCATGGCGCATTTTGTGCATGGGCAGCTTGCCGTTGTTGTCGAGGTAAGGAGCGAGGGCCGCGCCCAAGCACACACCGTCGTCGCCTGCGGCGGGCTGCACAAAAATTCGGTCGACGATTCCGGAGGATAGAATCTTGCCATTGGCCTTCGAATTCAGCGCCACGCCGCCGGCCAGGCAAATATTTCGCGAACCGGTTTTTGCGACAGACGCGCGCGCGAGCGTCATCATCGCTTCCTCGCAGGCGTCCTGCACGGCGAAAGCGACGTTCTTGTGCTTTGGATCTATTTCGGATTCGGCTTCGCGCTGAGGCCCAAGGCGAGCGGTGATGCCGGCAAGCGGTGCCGGCTTGTCGTCGAGCAAGAGGCGAGTGGCAACCTTGTAAGGATTATCGTCGGGGATAATGAAGTCGCGCAGATCGATGCCGGGCTCGCCGTATGGAGCGAGCCCCATCACTTTCCACTCGTCGCTGTAGGGCTCAAAACCGAGGTATTGAGTGAACTGCGCGTAGAAAAGGCCCAATGAATTGGGCCACGGAATCGTCCAGATGTGTTCGAGGCGGCCGTCGCGCCCATGCCAGAGGGACGACGCTTCCCACGCGCCGCGTCCATCCAGGACGAGCACGGCGGCATCGTCGAACCCTGAAAACGAATAGGCGCTGATCGCGTGCGCGAGGTGATGCTCGACAAACCTGAACTGCGCCTGCGTAGGGAATCGCGCGAGGAATTGTTTTCTGCCGTTTTGTTTGCGGGTGTGGTTGAGATTTCGCCGCACGGTGCTTACGAGATCGATGTAGGTTAACGGGAGCGCGCCGGTGGCCATACATTTCAAATCATGCTTCATAGCTTCGATTGCGGGCGGCCAACCGAAACAGACAAAATCGAGCTGATCAGCTCGAATGCCGGCGGCAGCAAGGCAGGCTTCGATCGAGAGTGACGGAAATCGCGCGTCATGTTTCAAGCGGCTCAAGCGCTCTTCGGCTACGGCGAAGAGAATGTGTCCATCGCGGGCGATGCAAGCTGCCGAATCGTGCATTTCCGAATAGTTGATACCCAAGCTGATCAAGCCGATTTCCTCTGACCGGTTTTTAGAAGCGCCAGAACTTCTTCGAGCCGCTGCCCTTGGGCCTCTATGGAGTGCGCTCGCGCTACATCCATGCGAAGCGCGCGTTTCGGGCTGTCTGGTGGTTCTTCCAGGGCGCGCGCGACAGCTGCTGAGAGCTCGTCCGCGGTCGAGCCCACATAAATCAAATCCTTGAATTCCGAAATCTCAAGGATCGGAGTAGAAACTACCGGCAACCCCTTCAGAAAATAGTCGTACACCTTTAACGGCGAGCAGTACAGGTTCTTCTTGCCTGAACAATCATACGGCATTAGCCCGGCGTCGAGCGACTCGACGTAGCGCGGCAATTGGTCGGGGCGGTGCCAGCCCATCGCGTGGGCATTGGGAGGCAAGGTGTGATCGGAGTCGCCAAAGTAGACGAAGTGCCTGTCCGGATTTTTAGCGAGAACTGCGCGCAAAAGCGGCAGATCCAGGCGCGCGAAGACTGGGCCGAGATAGCCGAGTCTCGGCCGAGGAATGGGGGCGATCTCGGCGGGTTCAGAGCTTGATGTGTTGGTCTCGAGCGCCGCTGCCAGCAGATGAATTGATTGCGGAATCCACTGAATCTTTCCGCCGTATCTAGATCGAAGCTCGCTGAAAACGTGTTTTGGAATCACAACCGTCTGATCAGAGACCTCAATTAATTCATATTGATAGGGTTCAGGATAGTCCATGCAGATATGGACGAGCGGGTAGCCCGCGGCTCGCATCTTCTCGCAGAGTGGCGTCATGTTCTCGAAATGTGAGTAGAGGAATACCGGATCTTTCAGTTTTAAAGATTCCGCACGCTCGACGATTTGTTTCGCAACCGCTTTCCATTGGAGATGGCCAATCACGGGCAGAGAATTCAACTTCGCGCCGAGATATTCGGGGCCAAAACGATAAATTCCTTCGCTCACCTCTGTGATGGGTTGGCCTTTTCTACGAATGCGAGAGACGGGAACCTTGCAGTAGAGAACGCGGGCTCCGCGGGATGCGAGTGCGAGTGAGATTCGTTCCGGGACGTTGAACATATCCCAGGACCAGGTCGAAAATACGATGGCGTCACGCAGCGGTTAGTCTCTTTTCCTGGAAAGCGGATTTGGGGCTGGCAAGAGTTTCTATTTCCCTTTTTCTAGTGGGCCGCCTTTTTCTCGGAGCTCAGCGGTTTTGTCACCGCGACGTTGCCGATTTCGGCGTTGGGCACCGGCTCACCGAGCAGCCCTCGGACTCGGCGCCAATCGCTGCGGCTATACCAGTCCCTCAGCCTGTAGAAATTCCTGGGAGGCATTACGAGCGTGCAGGCGAGTACAAATCCCTTGAAAAGCCGGTAGCCAGCGCTTCCCTTTTTGTAAGCAATTTGAAACTCGTCTCGCTCGGTTTGGAACGTTTCCCAAGGTTTGCCACCGTCGAGCATCAGGCGGAGACGTTTGCTGCCCACATCGAGCGGTTTGACGATTGCGTCGATGACGTCTGGCGCTATTCCTGCGGAAGCAAGCCGCATGCGAAGCTCGTCGGCTAGTGCTGCGAGGGCTTTCTCAATCCGCCGCTGCTTAACTTCGTCTTTCGTTCTGATCTGGAAAAGGTTTCCAGAATGCAGCCGATAAAATGTGAGTGGTTCCTGGATCAAACCGGCCGCGGAATAAGCGGCGCTCATGATGGATACAAACTCATCTGCTTCGACCACGATCCGCTCGGAAACGGGAAGTACTCGCGACAAGATGTTGCGGCGCACCGCCAAGCGGCTGGTGCCGAAAAAACACATCATCTGCCTAAAAAAGCGGCCGTTTTCAACGCCATCGAAAGTGACTTCCTGAGTGCGCTGCGGAATCGTAGCCTTCGTATCTCCGTTATCGGAATCGAATTCGTAAATGCCGTGGCCAACGACCCCGATATGTGGCCGGGCGCCTAAATAGTTCGTAACAACCGTGAGCTTCTCTTTCGCCCACCAGTCGTCGCCGTCGAGAAATGCGACAATCTCACCCTTAGCCTCGGGAATGCCCGTATTGAAAGCGGATGCCTGGCCGCCGTTCGTTTTTTGGATCAAACGCACATCCGGAGCGAATTTGCGGACGATTTCAGGCGTGCGATCGGTCGAGCCATCGTCCACGACGAGAATTTCCATTTCTGCACGCGGAAAATCCTGTTCCAGGACGCTCACGATGGCTTGCTCGATATAGCGCTCGTGGTTGTATGTGTCGATCAGGACTGTGACTGCCGGTGTGCCCATATCAGCTTGTCGCCTTCGAGACGCCATCTCGCTTGCGTGCCAGACAGTATAAATACAATCCTGTGAATCCGCGCATTCGCAGGAATGGAAGCAGCGCTGTGGCGGCCGGAATCATCGCCAAAGTTTTCCACGCGGCAAGGCGAGCGGCCAGACGGTGTCCCGGTTCATCGTTCATCCTGTTCATCGCTTTTTCCATTTCAGCTGGTGGCAAGGCGGCCAGATCGGATGGAGATGGCGGCTTCTCGCCTGCAATTTTTGTCACGAGGCCCGTCCGAAGGCCCATGCTTAAGACTTGAGCGGCGCGGCTGATTGTCAGAGGCTCTTGTTCCATTGATAGAACCTCAAATCCATTCTTTTCGAGAAAATTTCCTAGCGCCAGCGGACTCCAGCGCGTGAGGTGATTGGGAGGGTAATCGAGCGTTTCCACGCCTTTTTGCCATCGGCTGCGGTTTGGCACGCTGAGAGCGATGTACCCGCCACTCGCGAGAGATTCCTGAGCAATTTTGAGAAATCCCCGCGGATCGTCCTGGTGCTCCAGAACTTCAAAAAAAGTGACAACGTCGAACGTCTTCTCCGGACTGGCGGCGCGAAACTCTTCGGGACGCATCGCAAAAATGTCACGCAGTCCGTAGGTTTCACGCGCAAAGCGAACCGCACTTTGATTGAGTTCGATGCCGGTAACTTCGAACCCAGAATCACGCGCGGCGGCAAGAAAATTTCCTACACCGCAACCGAGATCAAGCAATCTTCCGTTCTTAGGTGCCTTCGGGTCCGACAGCAAGAATCGGTGGCCGGGTTCGAGCGGCAGCGCGGTTTGATCGCGGGTTTGGTAAGTCTGTTCGTGCCAGGTTGCGTCGGGCATAGCCGCCGGGTGCCAGAAGTGCAGGTCACATCCAGGGCATTCGTATAGCGACGCCGAGCGGTAGGTCTCCAGCACAGGACGAATGGGTGACTGCGAGCAAACGGGACACTGGATGGCCTGTATCCCACCTTGGCTTATGCTCGAAGCAAGCGGGTTCACACTGCTCACCTGATTCAAGAAGAAGTCCTCATTGGGTGTTGGAGGGCGTGCCTGGAAGAACGCAGCCGAATGTGGCAAATCATCTCGCAGCGCCCGCGGATTGCCGCCGATTCGTCATATCTTCATTCTACCGTTGGAGGCGCTCGCAGCACGCTTGAAAAACGTGGAGACCATTTCCGGGGCAGGCGCACGCCCAAGCCGAGGGGCTAAGAAGCGGTGGGGCAGCAGGCAAGGCAGCGCGCGGTCCGGCGCGTTAGAAAACAGCGGCTGGACCGCGGCGCGTAACGACGATGCGGTCTACTTCGGGAAGCTCGCTACGGCGGCAGCCTCGCTGTCGTAGGTGTCGAAGACGGTCATGAGCTTCGTTACCTGCAGCACTTCCTTGAACTTGGAGCCCAGGTTGGCGAGCTTCAGGACGGCGCCTTGCGAGCGGGCGCTGTGGAAGGTAGCTACCAGAGTGCCAAGCCCGGCGCTGTCAATGTAGCCGACGTTGGCAAGATTGAGCACGATTTTCTTTTTGCCGGCTGCGAGCAGGCTTTTCACCTTTTCGCGGAACGCATTGCTTTCTTCGCCGAGCACGATGCGTCCTTCGATCTCGAGCACGGTAACGCCATCCATTTCTCGATCCGTCATTCTAAGTGCCACGTTCGCGCCTCCTGGAATCTGTCTGCTGGTATTTGAATTTGGTGACCGGAGAAACCGCCGCTGAGCGCGGCGAGGATTCTCGCTAAATCTTTCTAGGCAAAACTCAGTAAAAATCCGAACAGGACATGTAGTACCCGCAAGAGCAGATCAGCTTGCAGCTCCGTGGCTCAAGCCGGGCCGAGCAGCGCGGGCAGAAAGCGGAGGCAAGCTCCGAATGCTGAACCTCGCGATACGCGTCTGCCAGCGGTTTCGTCCGCGCTGTGCTTATCGCTTGCGGCGCCGGGCCCACTAGGAGCCCTCGATCACCAGACGAGGACGAATCCGCTTGTTTCTGAGACATATCCGGACACCTTCGGACGGATGTTTATAGCACATCCAGCGTATCGGGAAAAGCAACGTATATCGTTATTCCCGGGGAAGCGATTGCTTTTGCTAGACGTGAAACCCCGAGTTGGTGTAGACACCGAAGGCATCGATTTTGTGCCTGGACGCGCTAAGCAGGCTCTCATAGAGTTGCACTACAATCGTGCAACCGGGGCAGTGGTGCTCGCGTCTGATATTTAGGAAGAAGGGAAGGCAGCCATGAAAATGCAAGGCAGATTCGGGCTGGCCGCTGCGGTCCTGCTGGTTCTACCTACCTTTTCTCAGGCCCAACATGCGACAGGCACTTTTCGAGCGGCGCCAAGTGCGCCTGCGAGCGCTCCGGCAGCGCATAGCACAGCGGTGCGAGCACATGCTGGAAATCGTGCGAGCAGCGGTCGAAGTGTGAAAGCCGCGTCGTCGGTAGGGGCGAACGCGAGCGTAGGTGCGAATGCACCTGCCAACTTTGTGGGGAGTGACGGACTATCGGTGCAACAGATTTTGAATCCGTTCCCAAGTGACGGATTCGATTTCGCGCATCTGGCTGCGATTCACAAAGACGACGATATCAAGGCGCTGATCGATCCGGCGACGCAGGTGAAGCTGGCGCCGGCCGAGCGACGCATGCGAAGGAAGCCGAAGACAACCGGATTCATCTTTCTGGACGGCGGCGGGGCATATGTGCTGCCAGTCGAGCCGGGGACTGACCTGAATGGGGATGCGGAGTTGCAGGCGACGCAGCAGGATCGAAGCCAGGATTCAAATCAGAGTGGGCCGGGCACGCCGCAAGAGTGGACGGAGCAGCCGTCGCAGCAGCAGGCGCAATTGGAGGCGGACAATGCTCGGCTGGCGCAGGAACAATCCGAATCCTTGCCGGATGAGGGCGAGTTCACGCTGATTTTGCGAAGCGGTCAGGAGATTGAGGCGGTGGCGTTTACACGCGTGGGCGACAGGATTGTGTACATCACGTTGGGAGGCGGCCGGAGGGCAGTTGCTATGCATGAGCTCGACGTGGACGCGACTGTGCGTTTGAACCAAGAGCGCGGGACACCGCTGCAGATTCCGCTTTGACTAGCTTGCGTGACCCTCGGCATACCAACGTGACCGCGTCATAGCCAAGCGATGGATTTCTGAGCATCTGGCTAACTCTGGCAGGCTGAAGCCTACGCTACTTAACTGCAAAAGCTGCTAATCGGCGCGGCGGGATGGAGCGGGCTCGGGCATTAGGGGGCCGGCTTCGGCTGGGAGGCCGGCGCGTTCCAGTTGCACCGTGGTGTGCGAGATTTGGAAATCGCCGGCTAGAACTTCGCAGATGCGGTTGAGGATCTTCTCGCTGTCTTCCATGTGCATATCCGGGATACGCGCGTGGCAGGAAAGTGCGTGGAGATCAGTGCCCAGCGTCCAGATGTGGATATCGTGGACTTCCTGCACGCCTTCGACCTTCAAGATGGCACCGGCGACCTTTTTCAAATCAACATTGCGCGGCAATCCTTCGAGCAGAATGTGAGTGCTCTCGCGAAGGATCCCGGCACCCGTCCAGAGAACCATCGCGCCGATGGCGATACCGATGAGGGGATCGATCCAGTTCGCGCCGGTGCGGCGAATTACGAGCGCGCCTGCGATGATGGCGATGTTGGAGAGCGCGTCGCCGAGATTGTGAATCCAGACGGCACGGATGTTCAGGTCGCGCCGGCCGCTATGGAGGGCGAACGTAATACCACTATTCACTACAAGCGCGAGGATCGAAACCCAGAGCATCACGCCTGACTCGACTTCGACAGGAACGCGCAGCCGCTGGATCGATTCGTAAATCAGGAAGAGAGCAACGATCGCCAGCAGCATCGAATTGATAAAGGCAGCGAGTATGCCGGCGCGGTGATAGCCGTAGGTTTTTTCGGGAGTGGGAGGACGCATAGCCCAGCGCGCGGCCAGCCACGAAATCACCATCGTGGGCACGTCCGTCAGGTTGTGAAGGGCATCACTAATGAGCGCGATTGAATGCGCCGCGTATCCGGCGATTAATTCGACGGCAACAAGAGCGAATGTGGCAACGACGGCGGTGCCGAGAATAAGAGTCATCCCCTGACTCGCATCAATAGGCGGGTGGGAGTGGTTATGAGCAGCGCCGTGTGAATGGACGTGCATCTCCTGAATTCTACTCGCTCAGCAGTCATGTGAACTACCTTTCGGTGTCAGGGATGTCGCGAAAGTTCCGCTGGCATGGATTCGTCACGGGTGTGCGATTCGGGGGGCAAGTCCTGGGAACGAACCAGCGCTGGGAAACCCAATTGACTTGGCGCGCTGCCACCGCCTACCATGAGCATCATCCTCAAGGCTTTGGGACTCTCAGGGGGCGTGGGCGGCGCGCGGGAAGCTTCGCCCAGCGATGACGCACAACGCAGCCAAGCTGGTTTTCTGGGGAGTGCGCGGCTCGACGCCTACTCTTGAGCGCGATACCTGGCGCTATGGCGGAAACACGCCAAGCCTGGAGCTGACGTCGCCCGAAGGCACCCGGTTCATCCTCGATTGCGGTACCGGCATGAGGATGCTGGGGAATCTTTGGACGGAGACGCACGGGGAACGCGGCGTACATGCGCACGTCCTTGTGACGCACTACCATTGGGATCACATTCAGGGCTTGCCGTTCTTTCGACCTCTTTTTGAATCGCAGAACAAATTCAACTTCTACAGCTTCCAATCGGAATACCTGGGGCCGGACAGCCTTCGGAAAGTGCTGGAGGCGCAACTTGCGAGCCCTTATTTTCCCGTGGACGTGAGCACGATGACGGCGGGCCGGACATTTCACGAAGTAACTTCGGGACAAAAATGGGAAATTGGCGGAACGAAGATTACCGCCGCGTGGTTGAACCATCCGCAGGGATGCTTGGGCTACCGCCTGGAGACTTCCGGTGGATCCATCGTCTATGCAACTGACAATGAGCCTGGCGTCGCGGAGTTCGACAAGAATCTAAGAGAGTTGGTGCATGGCGCGGACGTCTTCGTTTACGACGCGCAGTATTCCCCGGAACAATTGGCCACGGAAAGGCGTGGGTGGGGACATTCGAGCTGGCTCGAAGGCGTGAAGATTGCGCGGGAGGGCAAAGTACGGAATCTGATTCTCTTCCATCACGATCCTGATTCGACCGACAAAGTGATCGACGGTTTTCTTTCCGCTGCGCGTCACGAGTTTCCCGCTACATGGGCGGCCACGGAGGGAATGACGGTGTCGCTCAGCGAGCGCGGAATTCATGTGGCCCTGCCGAAATCGCGCGTGGGACAGCGCCGGCGGATTCGTTTCGCGGCAACGGTGAGCGGCCAGGGAGAGGATGGCTTGAATTTCGAAGAGAAGGCAACCGTGCGCGACATCAGTTTGCAGGGCGCTTATCTGACCTTGAAGAGCCGCCCGAAGCTGCAGTCGGAATTGCGCGTGGTGATTGAAGCAGCGGGTGACGACAAACGCTCGAGCGTGCTATCGCTGCGGGGCACTGTGATTCATTTCGATGCGGGGCGCGAGAAAGGCAGCAACGGAGTGGGTGTGGTCTTCATCGAAGAGCCCGAATCGGCTCATACGAACGACTAGAATCCCTGTTGCCCGCGAATACCGTTCAGGACTTTTCTGTCAAAGCGGCAATCTGCGAATCCAGATCGGCTAATGCGCTGTTGAGTTGATCTCGATGGCGGGGATTCTGGCTTGCCTGCAAATCTTTCTGGACTCGTGAGCGGGAGAGCAACAACACCTCCCGTTTGCGGCGCGATTCCAATTGTTCGGCGGTCAGTTGCTTTTTCGTGTTTTCTCCTTTCTTTTGCTGGTGTTCCTGGACTTGTTCCTCGACGGACTTACTTTCCCATCCTCTGGCCATGCCTGCATTCTATGACGGCAGTGCTATCTGAGGTTGATTTTTCTTGCCGGTGTTTCATTCGCCCGCAGGGCTAGCCGGCCTGGGCGATTGAGTCTATCCCGATTGAGCCGTGACCGGGCGGTGCGACGGCGACACCATCGCGGAAGGCTACGAAACGGCCGGAAATCGCTGGCACGCGCTCGCCGGGAACGATAATTCCGACGAGATTGAGCGGGTCGGCGGCCGAGATTGCAATCGTCTCGTCCGTTGATTGTTGGTCGCGGGTGGCCCGCAACGATTCCACCGCTACCGGCAGCGCGAATTGTTCGCCGAGGAAGCCGCTCACAAATCTGCCGCCGCGAATTTCTCCGCGATCTTCGAGACGGCGAAGGGCCAGCAAAACTTCGCGCCAGCGCGGAAGGATGGCTTCGCGCGTGAGCACTTCGCGGAACACGACGCCATAGCGATTGAGCAGCATCTTGCAGGTGGCTTCGAGCGCAGCGGTGCGATCGTCAGATTCGACTGGATAGAGAAGCGACCAGCGGCCGGCACTGTGACGCGGGCGCGTGGTGCGGCCGTGGCCCTGGCCGCTACGGCGCTTGGGGTCGATCAGGGCGCGAAGATTGTCGAAGCCGTCGGCTGTGATAATTCCGGCTGCGACGAGCTCCCATAGCGCGGATTCGACTTCGGATTTCAACTTACCGGTGCCGCGGACGATATCGGGAAAGAATGATGCGCCGCGCTGCTTCAGAAATTGCAGAACTTCGAATGCGCCTGCGCTTAAGCCTTTCGTGGCGTCTGCGCCGTCTTCCGCGCGACGCGGCATCATCCATTCGGATTCTTCGCGAATAAAAAATGTGATCGGAGCGACGCTGGTTGGAATCACCCGGCGCGTGCCTTCGCGGGAATCGTCGAGCAACGCAGGGTGGGGCGAGAGGCGGCCCCAACCGACGGCACCCGTGAGGCACAGCTGGTCGAGGATTTTCGGATCGTAGTTCGCGACGCGGCGAGCGAGAATTTGCCGCTCCCAGGCGTTGGCTGGAGCTTCGTATCCCTGAAGCTGGCGCAAAGCTTCGAGCGTGCCTCGCTCGCCGAGAAGTTGAGTGGATGGGGCGACGTGTTGCCAGCGCAGCAGCCAGCGCATGAATTGGGCCGCATTGACCGGTTGAATTTCATTACGCAACCTGCCTAGCGTAAGACGGTGAATTCGAGCGAGCAGGCGGCGATCGCACCATTCGGTTTCGGGCGTTGCTGGGTCGGTGAATTTTCCACGCAACACAGCGCCGCTGGCTTCGCGTCGCAAGAGCGACTTATCAATTTCGTTTGGCGGAATGCCGAGCGCATTGCCGAGCTGGTTCGAAGTGACCGGACCCGAATGCTGCATCCAGCCGGTGACGAGATTGAAGATCGCGTCTTCTTTCGAGGGAGTCGCCGCTTCGACGTCTGCGACCGGGGTTTCGAATTGGGCGTCCGGAAAAATCGCAGCGAACGATTTTGCCCGCTCGGCTGCCACCCAGAATGTGTGGCTTCGCGCGGCAGCGCGCGTGGCGCGGCCTTGCGAAATGAGTCGCTCGAAGAATTCCTGCCATGCGCTTGATTCTTCGAACGTGAGCTGCAGTATTTTTGAGTCACCTTGGCGTGGATCCGGCAATGCAATCAAGGTGAGCAAGCCATCGTGCAGTTCGTCGGCGTCGCGCGCGTCGAGCCTGGCTTCCTCGCGCACCTCGGCGATTGCAGCCGGGTCAAGGCGGCCGACCTCGGAGAGAACGGATTCGGGCAGCATGCGACGCATTTCGACAGCGCGGGCGCGGCGCTCTTCCAGGGGCGCATCATCAAGGTAGGCAAAAGGATTCGCATTCAATATCTCGTGTGAGAATTGTGACGGCACCGGCGTATCGACAGCCACGCAGCGAATTGTCCCATCGAGAATTTTCGCAAGGACCTGCTTCAAGCCGTCAATATCCATCGCTTCGGTGAGAGCGTCCTTCATCACTTCCCGCACCAGAGGGTGGTCAGGGATGCGCACCTCGCCATCGAGATTTTCCGGGCACGCGGCTGCGTCCGGAAAAACGGCCGCGAGCAGATCGTCGGCGCGCATCCGCTGAATTTGCGGAGCGACTTTCTTGCCACCCTGAAAACGGAGAAGTAACAATGCGCGGTTTGCGTCCCAGCGCCAGCGCGCGGTGAAAATCGGAGATGCGAGTACGGCTTGCTCGATCACGTGGTCGAGCGATGCCGGATGCAGGAATCGAAATACGTCGGCCAGGGGGAAGCTGTGCTGCTCGGCCAGCGCGATATTGAGGCCATCATCGGTAGCCGCAGCTTGCAGTTCGAGATTGAACGAACGGCAGAAGCGTTTTCTCAGCGCGAGACCCCACGCTTTATTGATGCGACCGCCGAACGGAGCGTGGATTACGAGCTGCATACCGCCGCTTTCGTCGAAGAAGCGCTCGGCGACAATCGTTTGTTGGGTTGGAACCGTTCCGAGAACTGCGCGGCCGGCGACCACGTATTCTACGATCTGTTCCGCGCCCGCGTCGTCGAGGCTGCACTCTTCTTTTAGCCACGCGAGAGCGGGTTGCGCGACTGGAAGATTCTTCACCTGGACACCCGGCTGAACATCGCGCGTGCGTTCGTCAATCTGCGACCGCAGGTCGGCGACTTGCGCGGAGAGTTCGGCACTGCGAGCCGGGGCCTCGCCACGCCAGAAAGGAACGGTTGGGGCCGCGCCATGCGCGTCTTCAACTAGCACCCGGCCCATTTGCACACGGCGAATCCGCCAGGAAGTGTTGCCGAGGAGCATGATGTCGCCGCGCAGGCTTTCAACGGCAAAATCTTCATCGATGGTGCCCACGACGGTGCCTTCCGGCTCCGCGACCACGGTGTAGAGCGCGTTGTCGGGAATCGCGCCGCCGCTCGTAATTGCCGCGAGGCGGCTTCCGCGACGGCCGCGTACGCGTCCATTCACGCGATCGCGATGCAAATAGGTGCCATACCGGCCGCGGCGCGCGGCGATTCCTTCTGAAAGCATTTCGGCGATTGTGTCGAATTGCCCGCGCTCGAGATTGCGATAGGGGTAAGCGCGACGAACGCGCGCGAAAAGATCGTCTTCCTGCCAATCTTCAGCAGAACACATGGCGACGATTTGCTGCGCGAGAACGTCCTGCGGCGCGTCGGGAATTTCGATGCGGTCGAGATCGCCTTGCCGAATCGCGCGAACCAGAGCTGCGCATTCAAGGAGTTCATCTCGCGTTGCAGCAAAGATTCGCCCTTTCGGAATCGCGCCATGCCAGTGGCCGGCGCGTCCTATGCGCTGCAGAGCTGTCGCGATCGAGCGCGTGGATCCAATCTGGCAAACCAGATCGACCGCGCCGATATCAATACCAAGCTCGAGCGAAGCAGTGGCGACGAGAGCCCGAATTTCCCCCGCCTTCAGCTTGTTTTCGGCGGCGAGGCGGAGCTTGCGCGAGAGGCTGCCGTGATGGGTGGCGACCGCGTCTTTGCCAAGGCGTTCTTCGAGATGATGCGCCACTCGTTCAGCGAGGCGGCGCGTGTTGACGAACACGAGCGTCGAGCGGTGCTGGCGAACGAGCTCGGCCACGCGGTTGTAGATCTCGTCCCACATTTCATGCGAGGCAACCGGACCCAATTCGCTCGCCGGAACTTCGACGGCTAGATCGAGCGCGCGTTGATGTCCGATCTGTACGATCACAGGATCAGGCCGGCCGCTTCCGGTGAGAAAATGCGCGATCAGCTCGATTGGCTTTTGCGTAGCAGAGAGGCCGATTCGCACTGGCGGCCGATCGGCGAGCGCTTCGAGGCGTTCGAGTGACAGCGCCAGATGCGAGCCGCGCTTGTCGTCGGCGACGGCGTGAATTTCGTCGACGATAACGGTTTCGACAGATTTGAGAATTTCGCGGCTCTTCGCAGCAGTGAGCAGAATGTAAAGCGATTCGGGCGTCGTGACCAGAATGTGGGGCGGTCGCGCGAGCATCTTGCGGCGCTCATGCATCAACGTATCGCCTGTGCGCACAGCGGTGCGAATTTCGGGCATCAGGAAACCGCGTTCAGCGGCAAGCTGCAAAATCTCGCCAAGCGGAATCTCGAGGTTTTTCTGAATGTCGTTACCGAGCGCTTTGAGCGGAGAAACGTAAAGAACTTCGAGGCGGTCGGTCAGCTCACCTGCCAGCGCTTTGCAAACGAGCCGGTCAATACAAGCGAGAAACGCAGCTAGTGTTTTGCCGGAGCCGGTCGGCGCGGAAATAAGCGTCGTCTTTCCAGCGAGAATGTGCGGCCACCCCTGCTCCTGCGGCTCGGTGGGCGTGCCCAGCCTACGGAGAAACCACTCGCGAACGAGCGGGTGCGCCCAATCAAGAGACGCCAATGCTGCAGCCGCGGATTCTGTTATTGCAGGATTCATAGAAGAGAACTCGATGTTGCCGCCGTGAGAAGACCGAAGGTAATTGCTACCGGCGAAGCTCTAGAATACTCTTTACCGAAGGCGATGTCATCTTGGCGAGTGCGGTCACGCGATTCACAACCACAGCTTGCTCGTTTCTTTCTTACAGGAGTAGTCAGACGTGAATAAAAATAAACCTCGCGGTACTTTTGCGAAACCGCATTTTGCCTATCGCCTGTCGGTCCTCGCGCTGATTATGCTCCTATCCCTGGCTGCTTTTTCTTCGCGCTCAGCCGCCGCGCCGCCGCAATCAGATGATGCGGCTGCCATTCTCACTCTGCTCAACGACCAAACCGCCGCCTGGAATCGCGGCGATATCGAAGGCTTCATGAACGGTTACTGGAATTCGAACCAGACCGAATTCGTGAGCTCCGATGGAGTATCGCGCGGCTGGCAAGCGCTCCTCGAACGCTACCGGCGCAGCTATCCTGACCGAAAAGCGATGGGCCGCCTGACGTTCGCAGACCTCGAAATCCGTGTGGAGTGTTCTACCGCTGCTTACGCCCTCGGCGAATATCATTTGCAGCGCGAGAACGACAATCCCTCCGGAGTGTTCACTCTTAATTTTAGAAAATTTCCGGAAGGCTGGCGAATTGTCGTGGACCACACGACGGCGTTTGCAAAGCCGGCTGCCGCGCCCAAATAGCGCGCATCGAAATGGCGCAAGCCCAATTGAAGACGCGCCGCGAAGAAATTCGGGCGATAATGAGTTAGGGCGAAAACACTAGCTGTTCGGAATCACCAAGGGAGAACAAATTTGCGCGCTGTGATAACAGGCGGTGCAGGTTTTTTAGGCTCACATCTCTGCGACTTAATGCTCGATAAGGGCTGGGAGATCCTTTGCCTGGATAACCTTGTCACCGGCAGCGATTCCAACGTGGGACACCTTCTGGCTCATCCCAAGTTTCGCTTCGCTCGCCAGGACGTGAGCCGGTACATTGACGTGCCGGGCCCCGTGGACGCGGTATTGCATTTCGCTTCGCCGGCAAGTCCTCCCGACTATTTGAAGATGCCGATTCAAACCATGAAGGTCGGCGCGCTCGGTACCCACAACGCCCTCGGCCTCGCGCTAGCTAAAAAAGCGAAATTTCTCCTGGCATCGACGTCGGAATGTTACGGCGATCCTGAAGTGAGCCCGCAGCCGGAAAGCTACTGGGGCCGGGTGAATCCGATCGGGCCTCGCGGTGTCTACGACGAGTCAAAACGATTCGCCGAGGCGCTTACAATGGCCTATCACCGCTACCACGGCGTGGATACGCGGATCGTGCGCATCTTCAATACCTACGGGCCGCGTATGCGTCTCAACGATGGCCGCGCGCTTCCCAATTTTCTCTATCAAGCCTTAACTGGCGAACCGCTGACGGTATACGGCGATGGCAAGCAGACCCGCAGCTTCTGTTATGTTTCCGATTTACTCGGTGGAATCTACCGCCTGCTCGAATCTGACGAGCATGATCCCGTTAATATCGGCAACCCACACGAAATCACGATTCTGGAATTTGCGGAAAGAGTGCGCGCTCTGGTCGGCTCGAAAGAACCGATCGTATTTCGGCCGTTGCCCCAGGATGATCCCAAGCAGCGCTGCCCGGACATCACAAAGGCCCGGCAGGTCTTAAAGTGGGAACCCAAGGTGGATCTGGAAGAGGGGTTGAAGCGCACGTACGACTATTTCCACAAGAAAGTCGCAGAGCCAGCGCGTTAAGTCAACCTTTGGTTTTAATCCGGACGACCAATCGAATAATACTCGAAACCAAGCGCTTTCATTTCGGGACCAGAAAGCAAATTCCGCGCGTCCACGACCAACGGGTGCATCATCGCATCATGCATGCGCCGCCAATCCAGTTCTCGGAACTGTTTCCATTCTGTTGCGATGATCAAGGCCTCAGCGTCTTTTGCGGCTTCATAGGGCGACTCTGACATTTTCACTTCGGGTACGACAGCCCGCGCTTTCTCCATAGCTTCCGGGTCAAAGGCGCGGACGTTCGCGCCCTCCGCCACCAAACCTTGTATCAGGTCGATGGCCGGCGAGAAGCGAATGTCGTCCGTATTCGCCTTGAACGCGACCCCCAGCACGGCGATCGGTTTGCCTTTCATTACCCAGAGCCCCCGCCGGACTTTCTCGATCACGTGGTGAATGCGCCTACGATTGATCTTTTCGACTTCCTTAAGGAGTGAGAAATCAACGCCTGACTTTTCGGCAAGGTGCACGAAAGCCTGCAAATCTTTCGGCAAGCAAAAGCCCCCAAATCCGAGACCGGCGTTCAAGAAACTGCCGCCGATGCGGGAGTCCATCCCCACCGCGGTCGTCACTTGCTGGATGTCGGCTCCCAAGCGTTCCGCCAGATCGGCCACCATGTTGGCGTAGGAAATCTTCAGGGCGAGAAACGAATTGGAAGCGTGCTTAATCAATTCGGCGCTATTAATTGTTGTTACCAACCATGCGGGCAGCGGCACGTTCGGGCAAGCGGCAGGAGCGTGAAACGGACAATTGAAGTTACGCTCCAGAACCGGACGATAAATCTCGTGGAGCTGTTTCTCCGCAACCTCGTCATCCACACCTACAACGATTCGGTCGGGATGCAGAAAATCCTCGACGGCCGTACCCTCGCGAAGGAATTCTGGATTCGAGGCCACGCGAAATTCCACTTTGCTCTTTCGGCCGTAGACCGCAAGGGCACGTTTCAATTCCTGACCCGTCTGCGCGGGAACGGTGCTCTTCTCAACCACCAGCTTTGGCGAACGCGCTTCGCTTGCGATGAGCCGCGCGACGTGGTCAATTGCACTCAGGTCGGCGCTGCCATTCGGCAACGGAGGAGTACCCACGCAGATAAAAATTGCATCGCCCGCCGCTACCGCATCTACTGGGTTAGAACTGAATTTTAGCCTGCCCTGCTTGCGGGTCTTCTCGACGACGCCATCGAGTCCCGGCTCGTAGATAGGCAACTGTCCAGCCTCGAGCGTCGCAATCTTCTCGGCGTCGTTGTCCGTGCACAGGACCTCGTGGCCAATTTCCGCCAAGCAACCGCCCGTCACGAGCCCTACGTAACCTGCGCCAATAACAGAGATTTTCAACGGTTCCCCCGAAAGAGTATTGCCACGATATTCAATGAAATGGGCCCTCTTATGTTACCTGAGCTTCTAAGGGTTTTCGAATGGCAGCGCAAACGACGTGCGCGAATACATACGATACGAAGGATTTGCACCCCAGTATGGGTATCGTGAGTCGTCATCGGCGTAGTTATCGCTTTGAGAGCAGAAAATTCCCCGCCATCAGGGCGTCCACGCCGGAGCAAAAGTAGCTTCGAACCGCGTCCCTCGGCGTTATCACGAGCGGTTCGCCAAACAAATTGAACGAAGCATTCACGAGAAGGGGTGCCGGGCCTTTCTCGCCGGAGCGTCTTAAGAGCTTCCAAATCAAGGGATTATCTTCCCTTGCCACAATGTGGAGACGCACGCGGTCCCGGACGATAAACCCCGACGACACCGGCTCCAGCAACTTGCCCATCTTGGGCCTCGGCGTCGCCATCGTGGTCATAAACCGCCCGTTCGTTGTGCACTCAAAATATTCCGGGCAGTCCTCTTCCGGTATCGACAGCGCGAAAGGACGATACGGTTCGCGATGCTTCACAAAATCATTCAGATTATCAACCACGTAAGGCGCCCAGGGCGATGCCAGCAGGCTGCGGTTCCCCAGCGCGCGCGGTCCGAATTCGGCGGCACCCTGGAACCACGCAACGATTCTTCCCGCCTGCAATAAACTCAATACTTCATCGACCTTCTGATCCTCGGAATTGCACCAGCGATAGGTAGCCTTGCAGTTGTCGAGCACCTGTTTGATCTGTTCGTTGGAAAATTGCGGGCCAAGATACAGGCTCGCGAGCGGCGCCACACGCGGACGTCCCGGCGATTCGTGCCAGGCAAGCCATGCGGCACCGAGAGCGGTACCTTCATTACCAGCGGCAGGCTGAACAAATATATTCTCGAAGCCCGTTTCCTCCTCGACGGCGGACACTAGAAGCGGATTCAAGAACAACCCGCCGGCCACGCACAGATTCCGGTGCCCGGTTTGCTTGCGCAACGTTTCAACCCATTCGACGACGACTTCACTGCACGCGCTCTGAAGGCTGGTGGCGATGTTTGCGCAGAGGTGGAGTTCGAGATGTGGTTCCGCCTCGCGCTTGATTCCGAGGCCTTTGTAGAATTCATCGCTGAAGGAAAGGTCCGCCGCAAAATCGCGCTGAAAATATTTCAACTGCAAGTGCGGCGGAGACTGTGGAGCTCGTCGAAGCATCGCCGCGAAGAAATCCGCAAAGATCGGCTCGCCGGTCGTGCTGAGCCACTGCGTCTTATGCTCGTCGCCGTGAGGCTGAAATCCGATCAGCCTCGTAATCTGCGTATAAAACCAGGCCAGCGAGTGTGGAAACGAAATGCCGGCGAGTTCCCGGATGTTCTTGCCCTCACCCGCGCCTGCGAAACCGCAGCGCCCGTCGCCTCGCTCGTCGAGATTCACGATCAGCGCTTGATCGAATGGCGACGCGAAATAAGCGCTGGCTGCATGGCTCAAATGGTGATCGAAGCCTTGCACGCGATCCCGAGCGCCCGCCGCCATGTCGCGTATGATTCGAAAATTGTTCAGCTCGCGGCCCAGCTCGCCGGATGCTTTATTCAAGAAGTAAACGCTGGACTTGAGCGCGAACGGCGTGAGCCGCGCTCGAAAAAGTACCGTGCGTGACCATTCGCGTCCGGGCCGGGAAGCAATGGCGATTCGATCGACATCCGGCCACTTGACTCCGGCGCTCTCCAAGCAAAATTGAATAGCGCGACGCGGTATGCCCTCCGCGGTACGCGTCCTCGCCAGCTTCCCCTCTTCAATCGCGGCGATCAGCCCGGTTTCGCCGATGATCGCGGCGGCCGGACCATGCTCCAAAGAGGAAAGCCCCAGAATATGCATTTACGTGAGCTCTTTCATTTCTAGGGATACGCACGCCATCAGCAATCCGAATTCATCGAGAGTGGGGGGAGAACCCGGAATCAGCCCGCACGCCGAATAAGCTGAAGGAAGCACGAAGTAAATTAATCCCGAGGAGGATGAAGCGCCTGTCCCCGCGTCAGCAATCCCCGCAGGCCCATCAGCAGAAGACGCGGCTGCTTCAGACAAACGCGCCAAAGAATTTTCCAGGCTTCGTCCCGCGAGTAGTCGCCCAGCGATTGAATCGCAGGCGCATTCAATAAATCCACCAGCAGGCTGTAATCGGATTGCTGGAAATCATGCAGTGACCTGCGCAACAGCAGATGCAGATTCAATTCGCGCCGCAGCGAGCGAAGCTCCGCGCTCGCGCCACCATATAGAATCGCTTCCGCCACGCCAAGCGCCCCCCGAAATCCAGTGACGATACCGCCTACCGTCGTCACCTTCACCTGCCCCGCAGCGTCGCCCACCACATACACCGACCCGTTTCCAACCTGCCGCCGCACAGGCACCCATTTCTTGTACACGGGGATACGCGCGCCCTGAAATTCGATCGGATCGAGTTTTCGCTTTTCGAGAAAGCGTTCGAGGTGGCGTCGTGTATCCGGCCCATTTTCGCCGATCAATCCTAGCGCGCCTCGCGTAGGAGATTCCGGAATCAGCCAGTAGAAATAAGGCGTGTCCTGCGGAACGAACCACACTCGCGCCGTGTCGGCCTGCATATCCTTCGGCAGCGTCACCATTGCCTGCACGAGCGGAACCGTCTCAAGGGGCGACCATCCTGCCGCGCGCGCCACGCGACTCGAAGCCCCATCACCGCCAACAATCGTATCCGAGCGGACCTCTTCGTGCCGGCCGCTCGCACAATGCTCCATCTCTAGAACGATGCCTCGGCCGTTGGGGTGAAGCGCGTGAAAACGGTGACCCAGCGCAAGGGAAGCGCCGGCCCGCTGCGCCTCTTCCGCCAATCCTTGGATCAAAGCGCGCCGCTCGATAACCAGGTCTGGATGTTTCAGGGAAACGTTGGCGCTGCGCCCGTCCGTAAATAACTCGAAGCGCCTGATTTCGTTGACGATGCTTCGCTCCGCGGCGGCACCCAGCAGGTTCCTCATCCGATGAGTAACGATGAGCGTCCGCGCAGCAGGCTCGAGCGTTTCAATGCGCTCAAACACGCGCACGGGTACGCCTTTACGGGCCAATAAAGAGGCTGTAAAAAGTCCGGCGGCGGACCCGCCGATCACGGCGATGTTCTGGTTGTTTGAGCGTGAACTGGAGTTGGAGTCGTTGTTCGCGACGCGCGATTCGAGCACTAGTCGTCCTCAGCGGGAATCAGTACAGCCGTTTAACATGTTTCGCAAGCCGTATTTCGGGAAGGCGGCGCGGTGCTCGCAACGCATCTCTCGATGCCACAAGCACCTGCCGGGGTGCCTTAGCACCCTGAAACACGGGCGAGAAAGTATATCCTACTGCCGAAGGACAGCCAAAGACGAAGCCTGTATCGCGAGACGGGATTTCCCCTAGGTAGTGGAGGAGGATTTCTGCAGCTTGATCTGCTTCTCGTACGGAGCAGTTTCGAGGAAAACCACGGCGATCAGTGCACACAGCGCCAGCGCGCCGACGAGAGCGTAGCTTATGCCCGTTGAAAAGTGTTCCACGAACAGCGACATCGCGCCCAGCAGTCCCGCCAGAAAATACATGACGAGCACCGCTCCCCGATGACCCAGGCCAAGGTTCGACAAGCGGTGCGCAGTGTGGTCTTTCCCGGGAGATGTGAAGGGAAGAAGCCCGCGGCGCGCACGGGAGATCGATACCATCGTGGTGTCAAAAATCGGGATGCCGAGAATTAGAACCGGAACGAGCCATCCAGCCGGAAATGGCGCGCCATCCGGGCGGATTTTCAGGCCCAGAGTAGCCATCAGGAAGCCGAGAAACATTGCCCCGCCGTCACCCATAAATATTTTTGCAGGATTGAAATTCCAGCCAAGAAATCCGACGGCGGCGCCAAGAGTAGCGGCCGCAAGCGTTTGCACCGCCGTCTGACCATTCATATAGGCAGCTATCGTAAAGAACGCGGCCGCAACGGCCGTGATACCGGCGCACAGCCCGTCCATATGATCGAGGATACTGAACGAAGCGGTGATGCCGACCACCCAGATGACTGTCAGGCAGCCGTCCAAAATAATTCCCGCATTCCCGGGAATAAACTGGGAAAAAAGCTGCGCGCGAATTCCCGAAGCCAGCAGCAACAGCGCCGCGACGGGCATGCCAATGAACAGCTTCACCTGATGATGTAGCAATCCGCCGTCGTCGAGAAAACCTACGATCGCTAGAAGGGTAGCGCCGGTAAAAATTGCGATTGTCTGCTGCTGCATCACGCCATGCTGCGTAAGCAATATGGCTGCCGCGAATCCCAGGTAGATCGCGATACCGCCAAGCAGAGGAATCGGTTTCAGATGAACCTTGCGTGGGCCCGGCTTGTCCACAAGTCCGACACGCAGCGCAAATTGGCGCACCGGCGCCGTCAGCCCGAGCGAGCCGAATAGCGCCACGCCGAATGCAATCAGACTGGTCGGAATCGCCATAATCAATTCAGGTTAACGCGATCATCGCGCGGTCAGCATCTTCTCCAGCACGCCGCGCACCTCATCCGTCTTCTTACTTTCGAAATACCAATCCATCGTTTTCTTCAAGCCATCGCGAAACTTCGTCTTCGGTTCCCAGCCCAGCAGCTTCTTAGCGAGCGCATTATCCGCCACGCGGTTGGCTGGCCCCGTCGGCATATCAAGCCGCAAACGAATTTCAGCTTTCTTTCCGGCAAAATCGAGCACCATTTTCGCCGCGTCAATCACTCGAATGCGCTCCATCGTGCCGAGATTTATAGCCGTGCCGTCGTTGATTTTTTCCGCGGCCAGGATCGTCCCATTCACGATGTCGTCCACATACGTCCAGTTTCGGATCTGATTCCCGTCGCCCCACACTTCGAACGGATTCTGGCCTACGAACGCGCGCGCAATCATCGCTATCACAGCGTGATTTTCCACCCCTCGCGGCCCATACACCGTGAAATAACGGCACGATGCAGCGCCGAGTTTATGCTCTCGGTGATACGCCTGCAGCGTAAGCTCGGCCATCAGCTTCGCCCACCCGTACATATTATCCGCGTCGTGTGGCGGCTTCACATCTTCTTCGCGGAGATAGATTTCCTTCTTCACGTCGGTCTGCATGTAGTTGGGATAGACGCAGCCGGACGAGGCATACACCACTTTCTCCACGCCCGCTTTCACCGCTTCCCAAAAGACAAGGCCGTCGAGAAACAAATTCGAGGCTGGACCAGCCTGGTGCAGGTCCACATAACCGCGCCCACCGTGATCGGCGGCCAGGTGAAACACCACTTCGATGCCATTCATTGCCGCGCGCGTCACGCCGGGTTCGCGCAGATCGGCCTCCACGAAAGTCACATGTCCGCCTTTCAAGTGATGCTCGATATTGCTCAGCCTCCCGCTCGTAAGATCGTCCACCACGCGAACTTTCGCTCCGCGCTCCACCAGCGCATCCACAAGATGCGAACCGATAAAAGATGTACCTCCGGTGACAAGAACTTTCTTATTGTTCCAGATGGCGCCCTCCAGGTTTCTCTTGCGCGGCTTCTTCTAGGATAAGTGCGAATTTCTCTAACTCATTCACTCTAGCATACTTCCCAGCGGTTTCTCGGGCTCTGCGACCCATCTCCGCAAGCCGATTCGGGTCCTCGCGAAGCCTCCGGATTGCCGCCGCCACAGCGCCCGGATCGTCCGGATCAGCCCACACGCCGCAGCCGGATTCCTGCACAATTCGAGCCGCGTCGCACTCGGGTGCCGCCACCACCAGTATCGGACGCCCCGCAGCCAGCGTTGAATAGAGCTTGCTGGGCACCACGACGCCTTCCAGCCCGCGCTTCACGGTAATGACATGCAGGTCGCCCGCCATCATCACGTGCGGTATTTCGCTGGCCGGGCGGAATGGCAGGAAGCGCACGTTCTTCGAACCGTTGATCGACGCTTGCATCGCCGCGCGGTTGGCCCCGTCACCCACAAACACGAGCCCGGTGTTTTCGTTGCGCAGCAATTCTGCCGCCTTTAAAAGTGTCGGCCATGCACCGTAGAACCCAAGATTGCCCGCGTGCAGGACGACGAATGGGAATCCGCACCGAACTTCCTCCACAACCGGATGCGTACCGTCCGGCAGCGGCCCCAAAGGTTGGGCGCCGTCGCGAACCACCGCGACGCGGTCCGGCGCCACGCCCTTCGCGAGAATTCGTTCGCGCATGTCCTCGCCAAGGACGATCACCCGCGCCGCCTCGCGCAGAGCGCGGCGATGCATCTGCTCCCACCGCGCGACGAGCGAATTCGCCCGCACGATGTCGCCTCCCAGCGCCATGTCCGGATACATGTCCCGTATGTTGTATACAAACGGACGGTCGCTCATGCGCGCAACGAAAGCACCGGCGATGCCTGCCACCGGCGGGTCCGTCATCGCCAGAACCACATCAGGCCGGATCGCCAGCGCGCGCGGCACCGCCAGCGCCAGGTACGAAAGGTAATTCGAAACGCGGCGCTTCATCTCATGCCGCGGAAAGTCAGTCGAGCCCACGCGCTCGACCGTCACATTGTTGCGCTTATCACTGCGGATAAAAGCGAACGGATAATACTCATCGGGATCGTACGAGGGCCGCCCGGCAAGGACTGTAACCTGGTGTTTCTTGGCGAGAGTTTCCGCGACGAGCGCGGCCATCTTCGCGGTGGCAGAAGTGTCCGGCGGATAGTATTCGTTCAAGAGCAATATGTGCATGAGCGGCCTGCCACTTCAGGTTCGTCGCGGGCTGGGATTCGGAGCGACGAGAACTGCGCGTCCAAATTGTGCGTTACTGCTACTTAGAATCTTACCTCAATTTCTCATTTCAACGGTTCGGCAAAACCCTCGGCGCTCATCGCGCCCCCTGCGAGCGCAGCCTTTTTCTCGAGCGTGAAGTTCCCCATCACCAGCACGTCCATCTGCGTGCGCCGGAAGCAATCGAGCGCTTCCTCCGGACGGCAGACGATCGGCTCATTGTCGTTGAACGACGTGTTCAGCACCACTGGCACGCCCGTAAGGTCGCCAACCGCGCTGAGGAGTTTCCAGTAAAGAGGATTCGCGCCGCGGCTCACCGTTTGCAAACGCGCCGTGCCGTCCACATGAGTCGGCGCCGGAATCACCCCGCGCTTCTCCGGGCGAACCGAGTATGCAAATGTCATAAAAGGCGAAGGATCGCTCCGCTCGAAATATTCGGGGACGGCCTCTTCGATGATCGAAGGCGCAAAAGGACGGAAAATCTCGCGGTGCTTGATGCGCCGGTTGAGAATATCTTTCATTTCCGCGCGCCGCGGATCGGCCAGAATGCTGCGCTGCCCCAGTGCTCGCGGCCCCCATTCCACGCGCCCTTGAAACCATCCAACAATTTTTCCCGCGGCGATGTGTCGCGCCGTGGCCTGCACCAGCGAATCTTCATCCAATTCGCTGAGCTGCATATCGCCGTTGGACGAATCTGCAATCGCCGCGCGAATTTGCTGCTGCGAAAATTCGGGTCCCCATCCCGCGTGCTCCATCACAAATTCGCGCGGACGTCCGAGTATCTGGTGTTCTACGGCGAACGCCGCGCCCACCGATAATCCCGCGTCTCCGGCCGCCGGTTGCACATAAACTCGCTCGAATGGCGAGTGATCGAAAATTTTACCGTTCGCGAGGCAGTTGAACGCCACGCCTCCCGCGAGACAAAGCGACTTCTCGCCGGTTTTCTTCGCGAGCGCAGCCCAGTGCGCGGCCAGCACCTCTTCGAGCGCAGCTTGCATGCTCGCCGCAAGATTATGATGACGCTGTTCGAGCGGCTCTTCCGCTTTGCGCGTAGGCCCAAGCCGCTCTTCCAGATATGTCGAGAACAGCCGTCCGAGCACCGGAGTCTGGCTGGCGTCGCGCCACGACATCTCCGCGCCCTGATTCTGATGGGTGAAATATTCGAGGCCCAGCCGGAACGAAAGCGGCCCGTCAGCGTGCACGATGCGGCGAAATTCTTCGAGAAATTCCGGCTGGCCGTAAGCCGCAAGGCCCATCACTTTGTACTCGTCGCCAAATTTCCAGAAGCCGAGATACTGCGTCAGCGCCGTGTAGTACATCCCGAGCGAGTGCGGAAAAGTAATCTCTCCGAGGATTCGCATGCGCGGACCCTCGCCAACCGCCCACATGGAGCTTGCGAAATCACCCAGTCCATCCGCCGATAAAACCGCGGCGCGCTCATATGGTGAAACAAAGTAAGCGCTAGCGAGATGCGCCGTATGGTGCTCGATCCGATGAAACTGCGCGCGAATATTCTCAGGCGCTATCTCGAAGGCCGACGCCAAATCCTCGCGAATGCCCGCAAAACGAGCCATCACGCGCGCCCGCTCCAACGCGAAGCGCGGCATGCGCATGGCAAATCGCAACTTTGTCGCAAGCCGGGCCCGGGGATCGCGAGGAATCGCGATGTGGTCCACTTCCGTTAGTTTCACACCGGCTTGATCAAGACAATATTGAATCGCGCGCGCCGGCAAACCTGCCGCATACTTCACGCGGTTCAGCCGTTCTTCCTCCACCGCCGCGAGCAAGCGCCCGTCGGCGACGATCGCCGCCGAAGCATTCGCATGGTATGCATTGATGCCAAGAATGATCATTTTGTGAAGTCGGTTGTCCTCAAGCATTGCGTGTGAATCAGGCGACGGAAACGGCGGCATCCTTTCGAGGCTCGGAATCTCCAGCTAACTTTCCGCCCAGATGTCGTTTCACCCATTCATTGAGCACGTAAAGGCTCCATGGCCGCGACCATGTCGTACGGCTCGCTAGAAAATCGTCCCAAACCCGCCGCGCACTTTCGCCGCTGAGCAACGGTTCGAGAGCCGGTGACCAATCGCCCAATCCCGCCGCGATTCGCTCGCGCAGCGCGCCTCGCATCCAATTTTCCCATGGAAACGTGAAAGTGCGCTTCGGCTGCGCAACGAGTTCCTGCGGCAAAAGTTCGCCCAGCGCCGCAATCAAAAGCGCCTTCGGCTGCGCGGCGTTGCGCTTTTGCGATTCGGGCAGCGACAGCAAATATTCGACAAGCGAAGAATCAAGAAATGGCACGCGCACTTCCAGCGAATGATGCATGCTCATCGCGTCAGTATCGCGAAGAAGCGTATTCACAAGGTATGACCGCAGTTCCAGCCACGAAACTCCGGTGAATTCATCCATCGACCGCGCTTCGTCAGCCGCCTCGCCCAGCCATTTTCCCCACGCCGTCCCCATCCAAGATCTCGCGTCCTCGCCCAGCCACCTCGAGACCACCTGCGGAGTAAACAACGAGCGCGTGAAGTAATACGGATGCGGCAGCGCAGAAGGATCGAGCCATGCCGCCGAAGCTTTTCGAACCGCATCAGGAGATGACCCGGAAAGCTTGGCAGCACCGCTTGAAGTCACTAATTGCCGCAAAGGCTTTGGGGTCCAATCAGCCGCCGACGCCAGGCGTCTGATTTTCGATGTCGCCTGAAAAGATGTATAGCCGCCGAACAATTCATCGCTGCCCAATCCCGAAAGCGCCACCTTCAATCCCGCCTGTCGCGCCGCCCACGAAACGAAATATGTGTTGATGCCGTCCATGCTCGGCTGATCGAAAGACGCTACCGCTTCGTCCAGCCGCGCCAGCATCTCCTCGCCCGATAACGTGTACTCCGAATGCTCCGTGCCCAGTCGCTCCGCCGTCCGCCGCGCCTTCTCAGCTTCGCTGAATTCCACATCCGGAAACGCCACGGTAAACGTGTGAATACCGCGCTGCGCCCGGCTCGCAAGCGCAGCGATCGCCGTCGAGTCGAGCCCGCTGCTGAGAAACACGCCAACCGGCACGTCGGCGATCAAGTGACTCGCGACCGCCTGCTCGAGGAGCGAACGAACGCGCACCGCTGGTGTCGCCACGGCGCCCGCCGCCTCTCCTACCGCTGTTTCTCGCGCGCGCTCTTTCGCCCGATTCCAATAAGGTTTCGGGGCAACCGCTCGAATTTTCTCCTCGCCGACTTCAACATTGAGATAGTGCCCGGGAGGAAGCGAAAAAAAACCCTCGACCAACGTCACCGGCTCGCTCACAGATCCAAATAAGAGATACGACGCAAGCGCATCTGCCGAAAGCCGCGCCGGCACCGCTCCGCTCGCTAGGAGCGCCCTCACCTCCGACGCAAAAAATAAAGCGCCTTCCACGATCGCATAATAAAGCGGCTTGATTCCCATCCGGTCGCGAGCGATAAAAACTCGCGTCGCCCTTCCGCCCGGCCCTTGCGGCATCTCCACAATCGCAAACGTAAACATCCCGTGCAGCCGCTCGACGCACTTCTCTCCCCACATTTCAAACGCATGCACGATCACTTCAGTATCGGAATTCGTGTGGAAGGTATGCCCGGCGGCCTCGAGTTCTTTGCGCAGCTCGTGAAAATTATAAATCTCGCCGTTATAAACAACCGCCAGCGTGTTGGTTTCGTTCCACACCGGTTGGCTGCCGCCAGGAAGGTCAATGATGCTCAACCGGCGGCTTCCTGCAACCACGGGCGGCGCGCTCAGAATGCCTTCCGCGTCGGGCCCGCGATGAACGATCGCAGCCATCATCCGGCGCACCAGCGCCTCGCCGCGCTCCCGCGACCCCATCCCAACGATGCCGCAAATTCCACACATCCCGGCCAGCGCCCCTAATTTCTGCCCTGATTAACGCACCAACAGAATACCCTCGCCAGCCCCGCTATGCCATATTCCAGCAGCAAGAAAGGCTTCGCTTAATCCAGCTAAATCGAAGTCGTGCTCTAGTTTTCGCGAAGGCTGTACAGCGGACAGGTCACTCGCCAGTCAGTTTTTTATATTGCGCGTCAGTCAAAGGCACCACCGAAAGCCGCCCCTGGCGAACAAGCGGTGACGTAGCAAATAGCGAATCAGATTTGATTTGCGCCAGCGATACCGGTTTCGCCAGCGCCTTGCCGGCCTTGATTTCTACCGCCGGATTCTTCGGATTCGACGCATCCACCGATAGCACAGAAGCCGTCCCCACCGCCGTCTTCTGATCACCAGTCTCGTAAATCACAAGCCGCGTTCCCGGCTTCATCTCCCGAAGATTCCTCAGCGCGACAGGATTCGATACGCCATCCCAAACTGTTTCCTTATCCTTCTGAAGATCGGCAAACGAGTACTCCGAAGGCTCCGTCTTCAGCAAATAGTTTGAAACGCCGTCCTGTCTGTCCTGCTTCATCGTTGCCATTTTACCCTCCGCGCCTCATTGCCGATGGGCTTTTGCGCCGCAGACCTCCGGTCTCCCCACTGGAACTTCGATCCCCATGGTACAGGTATGGTAGTACACAGAGTCATACATCCGTAAGGAACGTACTGTCCTTCACCTGTCCGTTCTCTGTACTATCGTCCAGTTGTTCGCCTGTCCCAAAGTCCTACACTGTTAAAGGTATTGTCGCGCCAGGGTTAGGGGGTAACCATGGTCCGCAGAACGCAATTATTTATTCTGGTTTTCAGCACGATCGGCCTCTCGCTTCTCTCAACTGCCGCATGGGCCAGTCCCGCAACGCTCAAGTGCAATTCAAACCGCGATCAGGTCTGGGTCTACGATTCGCTGAATAGCTTCAATGTCGATGCGAAGCTGAAATGCGGCCAGGGCGTCGAAATCATCGAGCGCCTTCCGAACTACGTGAAAATCCGTGCGCAAAATGGCGTCGAAGGCTATGTGCCAGACGCAGCCGTCACCGGTCTCCCGGCCTTTCAGCCCTATCGAGACTCCGCGCAAGACGTTGGCTTGGCCGCAAGACAAGTGCAAGCCGTTGAAGTCGCCAAAGCAACAGCGCACGCTGCTTCTCTGGCACCTGCAGATGTGAGCTACTCAAAAGTCTCGCCTGCTTCGGCTTCTAAATCTTCCAACTCAGCTACCACGGCAGCCGGACAGAAAACCCTCGCCAGTATTTCGATGGCGCCGCCACCCGCACTCGGCGCACTGAAACCGGTCTCGGCCACATCACTGGCAGCGAAGCCCACAGCTTCATCTGCACCTACGGCAACCCCAGCCGCAGCCATTTCGCCAGCGATTTCAGCGCCGCCTGCAAAACCCGAGGCCGAATCATCCGCAATCGCCGCACCGCAGCCGGCAAAAACGCCTTCGCCGTCCGCCACGAATTCCGACTCGGCTCCTGACTCGACAGCTCCCGTCGAGCAATCGAACACGTCGTGCCAAAGCTACTTCTCGGCCTACGGCCTCACACCCAGCCAAACGAAGTGGATCGCCAGGAACCGCGAAAAAGCTTTCTCCCAAATTTGTCCCGCGCCCGATCCTTCCAAGGTCAACTTCGTGATGATCTTCACTCACGATGTGGATTTCTTCAGCGGCACAATGCCTGACCCGATTCACAAAAGCGGCGGCTTCTCTGACTTCACGCCCATGACCTCGATGGACACTGCCCTAATTCCGCAATCGCAGGCGGACAGCGCCCGCCGCGAATATGTCTGGATTTTCCAGTTTGAGAAGGGAACATTCGATCCGGCGAGCTTCTCTGCGAAGCGGCGCTATCAATATTCAAAGATGGAAACAGGTTCGCTGGGATCGAAAGCGGGCGTAAAGACAATCGAGGATGCCTTCCGATTCATCGCCGGAGCGAGCCACTAACGCAAACCTCTAATCGCAATCTGTAACGCAAGCAGCCGCGCAGCCAACGCCGATTTCGCAACGTGGCGTCATCCGGCCTTACCGTCCGCTGCAGCGCCGGTACATTTCCTCCGTCTGATCCAGCGGCCCCTCCCACGAAAGACCTTCCACAAACGCCCGGCATCCCGCCCGCCGATTTTCCCGCAACATCGGGTCACGAAGCATTTTCCCCAGCGCATTCTCGAGCGCCGCAAGGTCGTGCGGAATCACCTCGCCCGCCGCTCCCACAAACGACGCAATGCCGCAACGATCCGTCACAATCACCGGCGTTCCACACGCCGCCGCTTCCCCTGCCGTGTTCCCAAAATTTTCGTTCTGCGAGGGCAACACGAACACATCCGCGTCGCGATAGGCCGACCACTTCGCATCATCATAAAGGGGCCCCGCAAAAAGAACCTGATCTCGAATTCCAAGGCGATCAACCATCGATCGAAGCTTCGCTAAAAAACCGTCCCCTTCCTCAGGGCCCGCCAGCACGAGCACCGCATCACGGCCACGGCCAGAATCCGCGCGCCAGTTTGCGAATGCCTGAAGCAAAATGTCAGGACTTTTCTTTGACACCAGTCGCCCTAAGAACAAAATTACCTTCGCATCACTCGAAATTCCTCGCTCCAGTCGGAATCTCCCCGCCTCAGCTTCCCTCGAAGGCAGCGCGATGCCATTCCGACGGACCTCCACACGGGCCGCATCAATGCCTCCGCCGATCAGCTCATGCTTCTCCTGCTCCGATGTTGCAACCAGATATCGCCCGCCTCGAATAAACCGGTCGCCGAGCAAATCCATGTACATCCGTTTTAATCGCAAACTACGCACAATCGGCGGATACATTCCCATCGGCTCAATCACATACGGTACGGATTGCCTCCTGCAGAAATGGCTCGCCGCCGGCCCCAGCAAATCGTACAGTCCGTAGAAATGCACCACGTCGTAATGGCAAATGGAACCCCGGCAAAACGCAAACACACCGGGATTCAGCGTCACCGCGCGATATTGCCCGATCGTACTGAGGTAGATCGCCTCCACATCGTCGCTGCGAACTGTCCAACCCCAATGGCAGCGCTCCGCTCCGGCATAGGCGCCGTTTCCTTTTCCAAAACCGAGGTCCGCCGTCAGCACCGTAACCTGATGCCCTCGTTTCGCGAGTCCCGCGGCAAGCGCTCGCACCTTGAAAACGGGCCCGCCCCGCTCCTGAAAAGGGAAATAGGATTGAACCACTTTCAAAATGCGCATGTGGCCTGTTGTATCCTGGCATGAAACGTAAGATATCAGACGCGGGCCGAGCAACTGCACCCTGCAGAGAAGCGAGAATACTACTTCGAGCTACCCTAATCCAGATTAGGAGGCACGCGCAGCCCGGTACGAAAATTCAAAGAGGATAAAACTCGGAAGCGAACACCTTGCGAACAACCAGAGAGGACCGAATAGACCCCACCGTCGTTCGATATCAGAGGGGTAGGAAAAAAGGAGCGACGGTAGGTGGCCGGGGGAAGGAAGCTGGCCCAGCCCTCAATCCCCGAAGGGATTCTCAGCTTTCCTCCCCCTGACGCAGAGACCTATCGCACGCCAGAAGCCAAAGGATCTAGCTGAAAACAAAGGCCTTCAGAATCACCTGAGGTGTAAAAAGTCCAACCCCCCTGGTAAATTCTCCGGAGGAAAATTTTTGGCACTCCGTTCGTCCTCTTTCGTGTGAAAATTCCTTTCGACAACCGCGTTGCCGCCTTGACCGCAATCGCTGCGCTTGCTATGTTTGAAGATTACTCTGGGCGCAATCTACCCAGTGTGCGCTGTCCTCGACTGTAGAGGGCACTGTAACCGGTCATTAACACCAACACCATGGGCCTCAAGAAAATCGTCATTCGCGGCGCGCGGCAGCACAATCTCAAGAATATTAGCCTCGAGATTCCCCGTAACTCGCTGACCGTTATCACCGGTCTCTCCGGTTCGGGCAAGTCCTCGCTCGCCTTCGACACCCTTTACGCCGAGGGGCAGCGCCGCTACGTCGAATCCCTCTCGGCTTACGCCCGCCAGTTCCTCGACCAGATGGAGCGCCCGGATGTCGATTCGGTCGAAGGGCTTTCGCCTTCCATCGCCATCGAGCAGAAGACCACCACCCGCTCGCCCCGTTCCACGGTTGGCACTATCACCGAGATTTACGACTATCTCCGCGTTGTCTACAGCGCGATCGGCACTCCTCATTGCCCCAAGTGCGGCAAACCCATCACCCGCCAATCCACCGAGCAAATCGTTCAATCCGTTCTCGCGCTCAAGCCCGACGACCGCATCATGGTCCTCGCCCCGGTCGTTCGCGGACGCAAAGGCGAGTACAAAAAAGAGCTCGAGAAATACGCCAAGGAAGGTTACGTCCGCGCGCGTGTGGATGGCGACCTCGTCAATCTCGACGAACCGATTCCGCTCGATCGCCGCAAGAATCACACCATCGAAATCGTCGTGGACCGGCTGCTGCTGAAAAATGGCATCGCGCAGCGCCTCGAGGAATCGATCGGCACGGCCCTGCGTCTCACCGGCGGCCTGGTCACCATTTCAGTCGTAGGCGGCGACGAGCACGTCCACTCCGAAAAACTCGCTTGCCCCGATTGCGGTATCTCCGTGCCACAACTCGAGCCGCGCTCGTTCAGCTTCAATTCGCCGTACGGCGCATGTCCCGAATGCCACGGCCTCGGCTCAAAGTACGATTTCGATCCATCCAAAGTGATCGTCGATTGGTCGAAGCCGCTCTTCGAAGGCGGGCTCGGCCCCGGATCAGGCTCCACGTTCGTTCAGCGCACCATGAAACTCGCAGCCGCCGCGCACGGTTTTGATCTCGATACGCCGTTCGAGCAATTTCCTCGCAAAGTTCAAAATCTGATCCTGCATGGCAATCCTGCGGACGGCACCGGAGTGAAAGGCCTCAATTTTCAGGGCGTTATCACGCACCTCGAGAAAAGCCTGGAAGAATCGAATTCCGATACATACCGCGAATGGCTTACACAATACATGTCCCCGGCGCGCTGTGCGGCTTGCAACGAACGACGCCTGCGCCCCGAAAGCCTCGCGGTAAAAATCGCCGGCCTTTCCATCGCCGATTTTACCGCGCTCCCGCTTACCGAAGCGCGCGCTGCCGTAGACAAGATCCGCGGCCACCTCACGCTGCGTCAGCGAAAAATCGCCGGCCGCCCGCTCACCGAAATCGCCGAGCGCCTTGATTTTCTTCTCAACGTGGGGCTCGGCTATCTCACTCTCGACCGCTCAGCCGCCACGCTATCCGGCGGCGAAGCCCAGCGCATCCGCCTCGCCACGCAAATCGGTTCGCGCCTGCGAGGCGTCCTCTACGTGCTCGACGAGCCTTCCATCGGCCTGCACGCTCGCGACAATGGCCGCTTGCTCAGCACCCTCGAAACCCTGCGCGACCTCGGCAACACCGTCCTCGTCGTCGAGCATGATGAAGAAACGATTCGCCGTGCCAACTACGTGGTCGACCTCGGCCCCGGCGCAGGCACCGCCGGCGGGCATCTCGTCGCCTCTGGGCCGCCCGAGGAAATCGCCGCGAATTCCGCATCGCTCACCGGCCAATATCTTTCCGGCCGCGCGAAAATTCCCGTGCCGGACCATCGGCGCCCCGCCAATGGAAAAGCGATCACCATCCTGGGCGCCCACGGAAACAATCTCAAAAATATCGACGTCACGTTTCCGCTGGGACTTCTCACCGTCGTCACAGGTGTCTCCGGCTCAGGCAAATCCACGCTCATCAACGACATTCTGTATCGCGCCCTCGCCGCGAAACTTTATCGCTCGATGGAAAAGCCCGGCGAGCATCGCGCTATCACTGGCATCGAGCACATAGACAAGGTCGTTCAAATCGACCAAGCCCCCATCGGCCGCACTCCGCGTTCGAATCCCGCCACCTACACGGGCGTGTTCGCTCCAATCCGCGAACTGTACGCCATGCTTCCGGAATCGCGCGAACGCGGCTACCGTCCCGGGCGCTTCAGTTTCAATGTGAAAGGCGGACGCTGCGAAGCGTGCCAGGGCGACGGCCAGCGCCGCATCGAAATGAATTTTCTGCCGGATGTGTACGTCACTTGCGAAGTTTGTCGCGGGAAGCGCTACAACGCCGAGACGCTCGCCGTCCGCTACAAGGGCCTCACGATTTCTGATCTGCTCGATTTGCCGATCGAGGAAGCCCTGAAGGCGCTCGAAAATATTCCCGCCATTCAGCAAAAGCTGCAGACACTCGTCAACGTCGGCCTCGGCTACATTCAGCTCGGCCAATCCGCAACCACGCTCTCCGGCGGCGAAGCCCAGCGCACCAAGCTTGCCCGCGAACTTTCGCGCCGCCAAACCGGCCGCACGCTGTATATTCTCGATGAGCCGACCACCGGCCTGCACTTCGACGACGTGAAAAAGCTCCTCGACGTGCTGAACCGTCTCGTCTCGCTCGGCAACACCGTGCTGATCATCGAGCACCATCTCGACGTCATCAAACAAGCCGACTGGATCATTGACCTCGGTCCCGAAGGCGGCAACGAAGGTGGCCGCATCGTCGCCCAAGGCACGCCCGAGCAAGTCGCGCGCGTAAAAAAATCTTTCACGGGTCAGATCCTGGCCCGCGCGCTGAACGGTAGCAATGGAAAAGGGCACGGCAGCGCTACGCAGAGTGCAAACGCACCATCGGATGCGAACGCGACCGCCTGACCTGCATGATCCCCGACGATAACAATCCTCTCCTCCCCAATTCATTTCTAGAGCCGCCCGCTCCTCCAGCGGCTGGATCGCCCAGCCCGGAAATGCGCGCCGCCGCAACAACATCGCCGTTACTCGTCCAGCTCGAACCGCCGCCCCCCATCTTCCAGCAATATCCCGAAGATTTGCGCGTTCCTTGGAGTTGGCCCGACCTGTTGCTCCTAATCGCAGTCACGCTGCTAGGAACCTTCTTGATCAGCATCGTTCTCGTCGGCATCTTCGCAGCCTTCGGAATGACGCCTACCAGCTTGCAGAATTCTTCCGTCAACAAGAGTCTCTTCCTAATCGTCAATCAAGCCATTCTCTCCCTCGGGTTACTCGCATATCTCGCCGCGCAAATACGCGTGCGCTTTCAATCGCCGTTCTGGCCAACCATCGGCTGGCGCCAGATCCAGACCGGCACCATCCCGCGCCGCATCGTCTATCTAAGCTTGATTCTCGGCGGCTTCAGTCTCTCCTTGCTGGTTCAACTCGCCTCCGCCGCGCTCCAAACCAAAGCAAAGCTCCCCATACAGGAATATTTCCAGGATCCGCGCAGCGCCCTGCTCCTGATGCTGATGAGCATCCTGTTAGCTCCGCTCGTCGAAGAAACCATCTTCCGCGGCTACCTCTATCCTGTTCTCGCGCGAAGCTTCGGCGTCGGCGCAGGCGTAGTCATCACCGGCACGCTCTTCGGCCTCCTGCACGCACCTCAACTCTGGGGCGGCTGGGGCCAAATCGCGCTCCTGATTGGCGTAGGAATTATTTTCACCGCCGCTCGCGCAATCTCGCGCACAGTCGTCACCAGCTACATCCTCCATGTCAGCTACAACTCATTCCTGTTTATCGCCTTCCTGGTCGCATCCCACGGCCTCCGCCATTTCCCGGTAGGGCCATAAGGTCTTTGTAGCGCCGGTCTTAAGACCGGCAGGTTTTGAATTTCGCGGTCGCATCGAACACGCTGCGTTCAGAATCGGTTAGAATGGAAACTCACTTGTACACCGTCGAAGCAATCCGCTGGACGCCCCAAGGCGTCGTCATCCTCGACCAGCTCCGCCTCCCGCGCGAAGTCACCTATCACACCTACACCGACTACCGCGACGTAGCCAAAGCGATCAAAGACATGATCATCCGCGGCGCCCCAGCCATCGGCGTAGCTGCCGCGATGGGCGTAGCTCTCGGCGTCGAGCACTCCACAGCGCAAACTCTCCCCGAGCTGCGCGCCGAGTTCGCCACCATCTGCGACACGCTCGCCCACACCCGACCCACTGCAGTCGATCTCTTCTGGGCCATCAATCGCTTCAAAGCCCGTTTCGAAGAATTAGCCGCCGCAGCTGCATCCGCTAAGAACGGCGCATCCGGCCTCGCGCATCTGCGCGCCGCTCTCATCGAAGAAGCCAAAAAGGTTCACGAAGAACGTCGCGCCGCGGATCGCCGCATCGGGAAATTCGGCGCCGACCTGCTCGCCAAATCCGGCCGCGTGATGACTCAGTGCAACGCGGGCGCCCTCGCCACCGGCGGCATCGGCACCGCGCTCGGCGTGATCCGCGTGGCAGTCGAAGAAGGCCATCAGATTGACGTGCTCGTTCCCGAAACGCGCCCGTACCTGCAGGGCGCCCGCCTCACCGCCTGGGAATTGCAGCAGGACCAAATTCCGCTCACGCTCATCACCGACAATATGGTCGGCCATTTCCTGAAAACCGGCGGCGTGAGCGCCGTCGTAGTCGGCGCCGACCGCATCGCACGCAATGGCGACACCGCCAATAAAATCGGCACCTACGGCATGGCAGTTCTCGCTCGCGAGAATAATGTCCCCTTCTACGTCGCGGCCCCGATTTCCACAATCGACATGTCGCTCGCGTCCGGCGAACAGATTCCAATCGAAGAGCGCTCCTCGGCCGAAGTGACGCACCTCGCCGGCACGCAACTTGCGCCGACCGATGTAAAAGCCGCGCACCCCGCCTTCGACGTCACGCCAGCACGCTACATTACCGCAATAATCACAGAGCAGGGCGTCGCTCGCGCCCCGTTCGACGAGCCCCTCCGCAAATTCACCTCAACTCCGTAGTTTCACGCCAAAGTTTCGCCGCTTCGCGTCGGTAAAAAAGTTCGCTGCGTTCCCAAAAGATTGCAGCCCCATGGGAACTTTCAGCTCCGCCCCAACGTACCAACTACCGTGACGGGCGCACGCCCGCAAAAAAAACAATGATCAACGACCAATTGCGACAAGTTCTGCGACGGCTCGGCCGCGCCCCGCTCTTCACGGCCATTACATTGATCACTCTCGCTGCAGGCATCGGCGCGAACACCGTGATCTTCAGCGTTCTCGAAGGAGTCCTGCTGAAGCCGCTGCCCTATCCGCACCCCGAAGAGCTCATCGGCGTCTGGCACACCGCTCCCGGCGTGGGCATCAAGGATCTCAATATATCTCCGTCCATTTATTTCATCGATCGCGAACAGAACACCACGCTTCAGGACATCGGCGCGTATAACGATGATTCGATCAGCGTCACCGGCGTCGGCGAGCCCGAGCAGGTCCACGGTCTCGACGTGACCGATGGAACTTTGCCGCTTCTCGGCGTCAAACCGGCGCTGGGCCGACTGTTCACCCGCGAAGACGATTCGCCGGGCACGCCCGAAACCGCTCTTCTCTCTTACGGCTACTGGCGCCAGAAATTCGGCGGCGATCCAAACGTCATCGGCCGCTCCATCACGCTCGATGGAAAACCGCGCGAAATCATCGGCCTCCTGCCACAAAATTTTCATTTTCTCGACGAAGGCGATCCCGCCATTTTTCTTACCTTCAAATGGGACCGCAATAAAATCAAGCTCGGCAATTTTAGTTACCGCGCTCTGGCCCGCCTGAAGCCCGGCGTCACGATGGCGCAAGCCAGCGCGGACGTGGCGCGCATGATCCCCATTTCTATACGTAGCTTTCCAGCGCCGGAAGGCTTCAGCGTTTCGCTTTTTGAAAAAGCCCAGTTCGGGCCAAACCTGCGGCCGCTCAAGCAGGACGTTGTGGGCGACATTGGAAACGTGCTGTGGGTGCTGATGGGCTCGATTGCGGTGGTCTTGTTGATCGCCTGCGCAAACGTCGCCAACCTGCTGCTTGTGCGCGTCGAAGGACGGCGCCAGGAACTGGCCGTTCGTGCCGCGCTCGGCGCCGGATGGAAACGAATCGCGGGAGACTTGCTGTTTGAAAGTGTGATCCTCGGGCTGCTCGGCAGCGCGCTGGGCCTGGCGCTGGCCTATGCCGCGCTTCGCGTTCTCGTCGCGATGGCACCCACCGGCCTTCCGCGCATCCACGAAATCGGCATCGACTTTCCGGTGCTGCTGTTCACTCTCGTAATCGCGTTGTTTTCGAGCCTTCTTTTCGCCTCCATTCCGATTTTCAAATATGCCGGGTCTCGCCTGAACACCGGCCTTCGCGAAGGCGGACGCGCGCTGAGCCAGAGCCGCGAGCAGCATCGCGCCCGCAACATTCTGGTAGTGGTGCAGGTGGCGCTTGCCCTCGTGCTTCTGATTTGCTCGGGTTTGATGATTCGTACTTTCCGCGCTCTGATGCGCGTCCCGCCCGGCTTCACGTCGCCGGATTCCGTTCAAACCTTCCGTTATTACATTCCGGAAGCGGACGTGCCCGATAGCCAGGGCGAACGCGCCGTCCGCATGGACCAGGAAGTAGTGAACAAGCTCGCCGCGATTCCAGGAGTTTCGCAGGTGAGTTTCTCCAGCTCGATTCCTCTGGATCACAATAGCTCTTTTGATCCCGTCTTCGCGCAGGACCGCACCTACGCCGAGGGAGAGCTTCCACCTTTGCGATACTTCAAGTTCATTTCGCCGGGTTTCTTTTCGACACTGGGCACTCCGTTCATTGCCGGCCGCGATCTCACCTGGGACGACATCTATCAGCGAATTCCTGTTGCGATCGTTTCCGAGAATCTCGCGCGGGAATACTGGCATGACGCAGGCAACGCTCTGGGCAAGCGAATCCGCGTCGGCAACAATGACGACTGGCGCGAAATCATCGGAGTCGTTGGCAACACTTACGACCAAGGCGTTGACAAGGATCCAACCTCGTCCGTTTACTGGCCCGTGATCATGAATCGTTTTGAAGGACAAAAGGAATCGCTGCGCCGCGGCATCACTTTTGCCATTCGCAGCCCGCGTGCCGGATCCGAAGCGTTCCTGAAAGAAATCCGGGAGGCGATCTGGTCGGTTGATTCCAATATTCCTGTCGCGGAAGTGCATACGCTCGGATATCTCTACAAGGAATCGATGGCGCGGACTTCTTTCACCTTGGTTATGCTGGGCGTGGCGGGAGGCATGGCGCTGCTGCTCGGAATCGTAGGAATTTACGGCGTGATTGCCTATTCGGTTTCGCAGCGCACACGCGAAATCGGAATTCGCATGGCGTTGGGCGCGCAGCAGCAGACTCTCACGGCGATGTTTGTGCGCCACGGACTTTGGCTTGCAGGAATCGGCGTCGCCTGCGGACTGGCGGCTTCGTTCGCGGTGATGCGTCTGATGTCGTCGCTGCTGTTCCATGTGAGCCCGCTCGACCCGATCACTTACATCGCGGTGACCATCGGCGTAATCGCGACTGTTTACGTTGCCTGCTATTTGCCTTCTCGCCGCGCAGCCACGGTCGATCCGGTCGAGGCCCTCCGCGCGGAATAGAACTTGCTCGCTCGCGCGAAATGCTGGCATGCTATATCTTTCACACGCTAGAATGAGAGCGCAGGGGAAAGCCCCACCGTACACAAGCTGGAGGGCGTAATGAAAGTCCTCTTCGTTCATCCCAGCCCGCTGATGTATTCGGAGATTTACCTGCGCCTCGAGCCGCTGGGGCTCGAGTTGGTCGCCCAATCCGCGCGCAATGCAGGCCACGACGTCCGGCTTCTCGATCTCCAGGTTTTCCGCCATCGCGACTACTTCCGCCTTCTCGAAGACTTCAAGCCCGAAGCGATTGGCTTTTCGCTGAACTATCTCGCGAATATTCCCGAAGTGGTGGAGCTCGCGAAGGAAACCCGGCGCCGCCTGCCGGAATGTTTCATCTTCGCCGGCGGCCACAGCGCGTCTTTTACCGCGAAAGAAATTCTCGCCCACGCCGAGGGCGCTATTGTTTGCGTGGTGCGCGGAGAGGGCGAAGCGATCACGCCGAGCGTGCTCGAAGCAGCGGATGAGCCGGATAAGCTTCGCGCGTTGCCGGGAGTCACGAGCATTTATGGCGACGGCCCCGCGCCGCGCCTCGTCGAAAACCTGAACGCCACGCAACCGGCGCGCGACCTGATTGCCCGGCGCCGAAAATATTTCATTGGCGTGCTGGATCCTTGCGCCTCGATCGAATTTACGCGCGGCTGCCCCTGGGATTGCTCCTTCTGTAGCGCCTGGACGTTTTACGGCCGCAATTACCGCAAGCTGAGCGCAGAAGTTGCCGCTGAAGATCTTGCCAGTATCCAGGAACACGGAGTGTTCATTGTTGACGATGTGGCTTTCATTCAATCCGAGCACGGGCTGGCGCTCGCGCGCGAAGTGGAAAAGCGCAACATCAAGAAGGAGTATTACCTCGAGACGCGCGGCGATGTTCTCGTTCGCAACAAAGAAGTTTTCAAAATGTGGAAACGCCTCGGCCTGAAGTACATGTTCCTCGGAATCGAAGCTATTGACGATGAAGGGCTCAAGAGCCACCGCAAGCGCGTCACAGTGAAGAAAAATATCGAAGCGCTCGAATGCGCCCGGTCGTTGAACATTCATGCGGCGGTGAACATCATCGCCGATCCCAGTTGGGACGAGCGGCACTTCCAAGCCGTCCGCGAATGGGCGCTGCAGGTGCCCGAAATCGTTCACATCACCGTGAACACACCGTACCCGGGAACGGAAACGTGGGTCACCGAATCGCGCAACTTCACCTCGCGCGATTACCGCCTCTTCGACGTGCAACACGCCGTGCTTCCCACCAAGCTTCCGCTCGATCGTTTCTATGAAGAACTGGTGCGCACGCAGCAGATTCTGAATCAGAAGCATCTCGGCTTCGCCGCGCTGAAGGATACTTTCTTCATGGCGCTCGGTTTTCTCGCTAAGGGACAAACCAATTTCGTCAAAATGCTCTGGAAGTTTTCCAGTGTCTACAATGCGAAGCGCCAGATGCAGGACCATCAACGCGAGATTCGCTATCCGATCCGCCTCCCCGAGGCGGCCCCGCCAAAACGTGTGGATCAGGCGCTTCTCTACATTCACACGCCCGAAACAGCGCACGCCTCGCACGAGCTGTAGAGGCCGGCTGGCTTTTGCGGAGTGCCACGCCGAGGAAAAACTTACGAGACGGAATTGCCGGAAAATGCGATTTTGTCCCTATTAGAATTTTGCTTTCTTCTTTCTTTTGTGCAACTTAACTCTTTTTCTGAAAGTTCGATTGTTCCTATTAGAATGTTTCGGGCGGGACCCCTCCTCAGGGCAAGGAATCGCGATTGGCCGCGGCGGACGAAAAGCGGCGAAAATTTGCGATTAGAAAATATTAGTTTGGTGATTCTTATAAGGCTTATGCGGGATTCTAATTCCAGATTTGCGATTAGAAATCCAGGATTGCGCTGCGGAAGCAGGGGGGCAGAAGGCGCGAAGTGGGGCCTTGGCTTGATTGCTTGCTGCGGCCCGAGTTTTCAATAACTAGCACGACTCATGGTAATTCACTGGTAACTAGGTGTCAAGCTAAGAAATAGCAACGAGCAGCCCCATCATGAATCGCTTGACACTGAAGTCCTTCGCTGCCATCAGGATGACGACGGAATGGCGCGAGGAGTGGGCGGCGCGGGCGCGTCTTAGACGCGCCCCTACTGGTGCTTGACAGGGCCGAATTCGAGAATCCGTTCTACTGGAGGTTCGCATGAGGTTTTTTGCTTTTTCTATTTTCGCGGGGCTGATTCTATTTGCGCCGGCCGCGTTGGCGCAGAAGGAAGAAATTCCGAGGAGCATAGCGGGAAGCGTTGGGGGCGCGCTGGGCTGGGCCGAAAAGGGTTTCCTTGGAGTTGCGGAGGCGATGCCCGAGGAGAAGTACTCGTACATTCCTACTCAAGGAAATTTTGATGGCGTGCGTTCGTTTGGGGAGCAGGTGAAGCATGTGGCCTGCGCGCAGTTCGCGTTTTTCAATGAGATCGAGGGAAAGACTCCGCCGGAGCATTGCGAGAAGGGCGGCCCGTCGAAGGCGAAAACGAAGGCTGAGCTGCTGCAATACTTGCGCGTTTCATTCGAATATGGCGACAAGGTGCTCGCGACGATCACTGCGCAAAACGCGGTGGATCGTGTCGAGGGACCTTACGCAGGGCCGAATACGAAACTCGGAATGGCGATGGCTGCGCTCTGGCACATCACGGATCATTTTGGACAGCTGGTTGTTTATCTGCGATTGAACGGGATTGTGCCGCCGGTGACGCAGCAATACCCGCTGAAGGTGCGGTGAGGCGCGTTCGGAAGGCTGGGCGATGGCCGCGGCTCGGTGAGATTGGAGGCTGAGATCCTTCGCTGCGCTCAGGATGACAACGGTGCGGGAGTGGCGTTTCAAAACTAAGGCGAAGCGAAAAGGCCGATTGCACGGGCCTCCCGAGCATCACCGTACGGTTGGATCGTTACTTGCGGCACAGGCAGGATGAATGGCGCGAGAGTGGGACGGGCGGCGCAGGCGCGTCTTAGACGCGCCCCTACTGGTGCCTGCTCGAGAATGCGGGACGCCGAAAGCTCGCTGCGCTCAGGATGACGTTCGATTGGTGGGTACACGATGCTGAGGCTAGCGTCGAGTGAACGCTCACAACCCTAAAAGCCCACGACGAGAAAAAGCGTCGTCGTGGCTACCCGATGCTCATGTGCGCGATTTTAGGATTCGACGCGATGATTCGCGTCGGCGCGGAGAGAGAACCCCGGATGCCCCGAGTCCCTACTCGGCCCGCCCTGCCCCTGCAGGGTTACTGACTGGTTCGCCTCAGTTCCTGAGTCGCTACGGCTGCTAGCTGCTAGGCCGTGGCGCCCGCCTGAGAGGTGCCCATCGCGCGCCGTTGCTGGAAGCATTCGCGGCAGTAAACGGGACGACCTTGGGTGGGTTTGAAAGGAACTGTCGTTTCTTTACCACATTGCGAGCAAACGGTCTTCGTTTCGACGCGCTGAACGCTCGTCGAGCTCGAGCCGTTGCTGCCCTGCGCGCGGTTTGCTTTGCAGTTTTTGCACCGCTTGGGCTCGTTCTTGAAGCCCTTGTCGGAGAAAAACATCTGCTCGCCGGCCGTGAAAACAAACTCGGCGTTGCATTCCGCGCACTTCAGGACCTTATCGTGGTATTCCATTGCGCTGCTCCACCGTGCTGGGAGAGGACTGGCAGCGAGCAACTCACGCCGGACGTTGGGCAAGGAACAATCGCGAGCGCGACGATTCCCGCTTTCCGTCCGGCACGAACTGCTTAAATGGGCCCAATTGATGTTCGCCTAATCCTGCTCACGACGTTGCTTCTTGCGGAGACGCTTACGCGAGAGTGCTTCCTTGGCGCGACGCTTCTCCCCCGGCTTCATGTAGTAGCTGTGCTTTTTTATCTCTTTGATGATGTCTTCCGACTGCACCTTCCTCTTGAAGCGGCGGAGAGCATTCTCCAAAGATTCGCCCTCTTGAATGACAACTTCTGCCACGCGTATTCACCCCCGTCCCTAATGGATGTTTGAGTTTGTCTTGCTGGATTCACACCAGTGTAACCGGTTCCTAGGGGAGCCGGCAATGAGCAACTTCTATCCAAGGCTACCCCGCAAGTCAAGGTTTAAATTGTATAAGGAGGCTGGGCGGCCGTTATGTAACCAGACCGTAAATGGTTATCGAGATTGTATAGGTAGAACTTTCTTGCCATGCGCGCCACAGCAGCAACTGAATTCGAAAAAGAATCAGCTATTCATCGCCTGGGGATGAGGTGCTCCACGCGTCTGGGGCAGCTTCCTCGAAGCGGGTGTGGCGCGCGAGGAACACGAAATTCAGGTTGCCGGTGGGGCCGTTGCGCTGTTTGGCGATGATGAGTTCGGCTTTGGCGCGATCTTCTTCGGGGAGGTCGGTCTTGTAAAAATTGGGGCGGTTGATGAAGAGGACTACGTCGGCGTCCTGTTCGATGGCCCCGGATTCGCGCAGGTCGGAGAGCTGCGGCTTGCGCTCCTCGCGTTCGGGTGCGCGTGTGAGCTGGCTGAGCACGACCACCGGAACTTTCAATTCTTTTGCCAGGCCTTTCAGCGCGCGCGAAATGCTGGAAACTTCTTCCTGGCGGTTCGTGCCGCGACCGGTATTTGTGGGCACCACGAGCTGCAGATAGTCGACGATCATCAGCGAGAGGCCGCGATCGCGTTTGAGGCGACGAGCCTTCGCACCCATTTCGAGAACGGTGGAGGAAGCGGAATCGTCGATCCAGAGCGGCGCGTCGCCGAGGCTGGTGAGCGCGCGGGTGATTTTATTCCAATCGTCGCGACCCATGTGGCCGGTGCGGAATTTATGGGCGTCCACGCGTGCTTCCGACGCGAGCATACGCAGAAGGAGCGACTCCTTCGACATTTCCAGGCTGAAGACGGCGACGGGCTCGCGATTACGCACCGCGACGTTTTCGGCGATGTTGAGCGCGAGGGCGGTTTTCCCCATCGAGGGACGCGCTGCGAGAATGACAAGCTCGGACGGTTGCAGGCCGGCGGTTTCATTGTCGAGGCCGGGGTAGCCGGTAGCGAGGCCCGTGATGCGGCGGCCTTCGCTGAAGATGCGCTCGAGGCGCTCGAAATTGTCGCGAACGAGTTCTTTGACGCCGATGAGGCCGGCGCGGACGCGATCTTCTGCAATCTGGAAGATGGTGGATTCGGCGCGATCGAGGATTACGTCGGCATCGTCGCCGGCTGCGAGGGCCTGCTCCTGGATTGCGGCGGCGGAGAAGGCGAGATGGCGGAGGACGGATTTTTCTTTGACGATGCGCGCGTAGTGCTCGACGTTGGTCGCGCGCGGAAGGCCGTCAGCGAGCTGAGAGAGATACGCGACACCGCCGGCGGAATCTAACTCTCCGCGGCGAGCGAGATCGTCCATTAGGGTGACGACGTCGATGGCTTGCTGATGCTCTGCGAGCTGAATCATGCGTTGAAAAATCTGGCGGTGCTGCGGGAGGAAGAAATCTTCCGAGCGCAGCTTTTCGACGGCTGCGTTGAGGGAATGATTGTCGAGGAGAACTGCGCCGAGGATGCTGCGCTCCGCTTCGAGATTATGGGGGAGCGGGCGTTCGATCGAGGTGTCTGCCGTAGCCATTCGCTTTATTTTCGCCTAGGCCTCTTTGAGATGCAAGAGGCGGAATTTTAGATCGCGATGCGTGCTCGCGCGCGCTCGAAATATTTTTTTGTATGAAGCGCGTGGCATTTTGCGCGGGGTTCGATGGCGCGTCAATCGTATGCGGCGTATAAGCCCCTGTGAATATCTAGGAAAAGTGGAAAACACGAACTAGTCGCGAGTGTGCCGCTCGCCGCGTGCGTAGAGATACGGAGGGCCTACTTAATTCAGCGGGGACTCGCGCCGATTTTCAGGAAAGCTCGAGCTCGTGACGGAGCGTTTCAGCAATCTCCGCGACACGCTGACCGGCCGCCGCACTCATTTCGCCCTTTGCGCCGCGTTCGCGAAGTACGAGCCAGATTCCCGGGCGGTAAATTTCTTTGTCGTGGCAGATGGCGCCGGTGAGCTGAGCGATTTCGAGAGGGCCTCCGGCAAGCTCGCGATCGAGAATCGCGCGCGCTTCGTCGAGAAGATCTTTGAATCCTTGTGAAGCGAGCATCGGATCCACGTCGCGCGGGATGGGCGCTTCGATATCCTCGAGATCGTAATCCGGAAGCTGGTTGGTGATCATGAGTTCAACTGATGAGGCGGGGGCGGCCTTGTCGAGCGCGATTTTGATGGACATGACGATATCTTCGCAGAAGGGCGGCTATTTCGGATAGGGGTGCCCGGCGAGAATCGCGAAGGCGCGATAAATCTGCTCGGCGAGGACGACGCGGGCGAATTCGTGGGGCATGGTGAGCGTGGAAAGCGAGATTTTTTGTTTGGCCGCGGCGCGCAGGTCAGCCGGGAAACCTTCAGCATCGCCGCAGAGGAAGACGAGTTCGCGCGTCCCGCGGTCGCGTAGATCGCCGAGCCATTTTGCAAATTGCTGCGAAGTGAATTGTTTGCCGGCGGCGTCGAGCAGGACAATCGTTGCGCTGGAGTCGAGCTTGAGTTTGCGAAGTGCGGCGGGGCCGGCGTCGCGGAGTTCGGTGACTTTGACGTCGGCATAGTGGCGGATGCGGGCGGTGTAGTCGTCGACGAGGGCGCGGGCTTCTTCGCGGCGGGTTTTGCCCAGCATTAAGAGACGGATTTTCATGCGTTGATCGCGCCAAGCATTTTACGCTGAGATCCTTCGCTGCGCTCAGGATGACAAGGCAAACCCGGAATTACTCGAGTAGGTGGTATTTCTTACGTTTTTCGAGGAGGGTTTTGCGGCTGATGCCCAGGATTTCGGCGGCACGGCCGATTTTGTAGCGCGTGGCTTCGAGAGTTGCTTTGATGGCGTCACGCTCTAGATCTTCGAGTGAGCGGAGCGGGCCGCTAGGTCCGGCATCGTGCGACGCAGCGTGAATAATTTTGGGAAAATCGGTCGGGCCTAGCGCCTGCGATTTGCCGAAGATGAGCCCGTGTTCGATTGCATTTTTCAGCTCGCGCACATTTCCGGGCCACGCGTAGGACTCGAACAGGTGCAATGCTGCTGGATCAAGCGTTGCATCCTGGCGTCCGTGCACGGGGCCGAGGCGCGCGAGGAAGTGAGCGACGAGAGCGGGAATATCGGCGCGTCGTTCGCGCAATGCCGGAACCGGGACAGCAAGAACGTTGAGGCGGAAATAAAGGTCTTCGCGGAATCGGCCCGTTGCAACTGCTTTGGCGAGGTCGGTATTGGTGAGCGCCATCAGGCGAGCATCCATGCGAAGCGAGTCCGTGCCGCCGAGCCGCTCGAAGGTACGCTCTTCGATCACGCGCAAGAGCTTGGCCTGCATGCCGGGCGTCAGCGCGGCAACTTCGTCGAGAACGATTGTGCCGCCCTGCGCCATCTCGAGGCGGCCCTGCTTGCGAGTGACGGCGCCGGTAAACGCTCCGCGCTCGTGGCCGAAAAGTTCGGATTCAACGAGCTCAGCAGGAAGGCTGGCGCAATCAATTTTCAGAAAAGGGGCATCGCGACGAGGGCCGTTCTGATGAATCCAGCGCGCCAGCTGATCCTTACCCGTGCCGCTCTCGCCGGTGATGAGCAGCGTGGTGGAAGGGTCGGCGAGCTTGGCGGCAAGCTCAAGAACACGAATCGAGGCGGGATCGGCAGCGATCCATTCAAGGCTCAACACGAACGGTTTCGCATCGTGCGGTGTGGTCTCGCGCGTGGCCGCGTCGTATGCCGTCATCGGAGCGTCAGGTATTGCTTTGATGCGATGCGCCCGCTTGTCCTTCGCTCGCGGATTCGGGGGGGCGCGTAGGCGCCGGGAAATCGATGCGCTCGGCGGTGCGCCAGAGCCGTTCGAGATCGTAGTACTGCCGGGCGCGCTCGCTGAAAATGTGCGCGACGAAATCGCCGTAGTCCAGCAGCACCCATTCGGCGCCGGGTTTGCCTTCGCGATGCGCGAGCCGGATTCCGTGGCCCTTGAGCCGCTCCTCAATAGCCTCACCGATCGCTTGAATCTGCGGCTGGCTATTGCCCGAGCAGAGCAAGAAATATTCGGCGAACGCGCCGACGCCCGCCAGTTTCAGTACCGTAATATCCACGGCCTGCTTGTCTTGAGCCGCTTCGACGGCCCAGCGAATTTCGGGGCGCAGAGAAATGTTGGTCACCGGTACAGGGCCTGCCCTCGAATGTATTCCTCTACGCGCGCGGGCACAAGCCCATGAATCGTCTGATGGCGCTCGAGGCGGTGGCGAATCTCGGTGGAAGAAACGTGGCTCGCGACTGTGGTAAGCAGGTGCACCGTGGATTTTCGCAGGGCGATTTTATGCGGGTCGTGCGAAGGAGTGCGGTTAAGTCTTTCCGGAGGAATCACAAGGCGCAAAGCCTCGATGCGAAATCCCGGACGGCTGGCGATGATGAAATCGCAGCAGTCGAGCAGGGCTTCGTAGTTCTTCCACGTCACAATTTCCAAAAACTGGTCAGCTCCGAGCATGAAGTACAAATGATCGTCCGGATGCTCCCGGCGGAAGCGGCGCACCGTTTCGTACGTGTAGAAGACGTGCGGCGTGGCGCCGTCCAGGGGCGCTTCCGCCAGCGACGGCACGAACGTCGCGTGATCCGCGCAAGCGAGCGCAACCATCGCGTAACGGTGAATGAAAGGGGTGAGCGCGGGTTTGGTTTTGTGCGGCGGCCGCGACGACGCGATGAAATAAATGGCGTCGAGATGAAAACGCTTTTGCGCGGCCTGCGCCACGGCTATGTGGCCGGAGTGAATTGGGTCGAAGGTGCCACCGAATAAAGCCACTGAGCGGCGATGATGCGAGTGCCCGTGCGGCTTATGAGAGGAGTGTGACGTCAACGATCCTCTCCGTCATCTCCAGCCGGCTGGTCCTCGGAAAGATCAGGCGGAGCGGCAGGGGCTGCTTGAGTTTCGCCGCCTTCGACCGGCACCGCAGGTTTGGGGATGCGATCGAGCGCATCGGCCATGGCGCGAACGAGTTCGACGATTCCTTCGCCGGTAGCGGATGAAATCGCGTGAAATCCCAGCCCACGTTTTGCGCAGAAGGAACGCAATTCTTCGAGATGTGTGCGGTCGGTGGTAGCGTCCAGCTTCGTGGCAACCACGATCATCGGTTTTTCGGCGAGCATCGGACTGAACGACGCTAGCTCATGCCCGATGATTTCGAAATCGCGCACCGGGTCGCGATCGTTCGCATCGCTCGTGTCCACGAGATGCGCGATCAGACGCGTGCGTTCAATGTGCTTCAGGAAGCGAGTACCAAGCCCGGCGCCTTCGTGAGCGCCCTCGATGAGGCCCGGCAGATCGGCGACGACGAAGGTGCGGCCGGCACCCGGTGCGGCGTCGGGATCAGCGGAGACCACGCCGAGATGCGGCTCGAGCGTCGTGAAAGGATACGCCGCGATTTTGGGGCGTGCCGCCGAAATGCGCGAGATCAGCGTGGACTTACCCGCGTTCGGAAAACCAACAAGGCCCACATCCGCGAGCAACTTCAATTCGAGACGCAGGTGGCGTTCCTGGCCGGGATGCCCGTCTTCGTGCTCGCGCGGCGCTTGGTGCCACGGTCGAACGAACTTGGGGTTGCCGTTGCCACGCCCTCCGCGCCCGCCGCGCGCGGCTAAGAATCGCTGGCCGGCTTGCGTGAAATCGAAGAGCTGTTCGCCAGTGTCGGAATCAAAGACGACGGTGCCGACAGGAACCTTCAAGACCATCTCGTCGGCCGACGCGCCATGGCAATCAGAGCCCTCGCCGTGGCCGCCGCGTCCAGCTTTGAATTCGCGATTGTAGCGGTAGCGAAGGAGCGTGTTGTCGTGCGGGTTCGCTTCGATGTAGATGTCGCCGCCGTGTCCGCCATCGCCACCCGATGGGCCGCCGCGCGGGACGTACTTCTCCCTGCGAAACGCGAGGCAGCCGTTGCCGCCGTCACCGGCCTTCACCATGATTTTCGCTTCGTCAGCAAACACGGATTGCTCGCAGAGTGGCGTTAAATCTTCAGGGGCTAAAGCCCACAAAATCTGAAGCGTTTTATGTCGCGGTTAAAACCGCGACCTACAAAGAATCCTGCTCCCGTCATCATCGGGTTTGAGAAGTTCCGAGAGAGCATACGCCAGGATGGAACGCTTAAACAAAAATACGCGCCCCGATTCGTCGAGGCGCGCATTTCGCATACGGTTGGATTAATTGGCCGCCGCGGGTGCAGACTCAGCCGTCTTCTTCTTCATCGCAGTAGCAGCTTCTTCCGCCGTGAGCACGCTGATGTAGCGCCCCATGCCGCCCTTGTCTTCAAAGCGGACGACGCCGTCAATCAGCGCGAACAAGCTATCGTCTTTGGCACGGCCGACATTCTTGCCCGCTTTGTAGCGAGTACCGCGCTGACGGATGAGGATGCTGCCGCCCGTCACCATTTGACCGCCGAAACGCTTGACGCCGAGCCGCTGTCCGTGGGAGTCGCGTCCGTTAGTAGATGACCCGCCACCTTTTTTGTGTGCCATGAATTCCTCTATGCGAGTTGGATGTCGCTTACTTCAACGGCCGTGAAGTTCTGGCGATGGCCGGTCTGAATTTTGTATTGGCCGCCCGTCTTATACTTCAGCACTTTTACTTTCTTGGCGCGCCCCTGAGAAACGATCTTGCCGACCACTTTGGCTTTGGCGATGTCGCCGCCCGAGATCAATTTCTTGTCGTCGTTGCTGACGGCGATGACGTTATCAAACGTCACCTTGCCGCCCACTTTGCCTTCCAGGCGCTCCACCTCAACCGTCTCGCCCGGTGCGACGCGGTATTGCTTTCCACCACTACGAATTACAGCGTACATGCTGCCTCCGGAAGCTATTGGGAAACACCAATTATACGGGGCACAGGTACTCGCGTCAACGAAGAGTCGCGGCTTTTTGGGTGCTTCGGCGCGCGAGCGGGCCTGGCGAAGGTTACTGCTGTACGGAGTCTGGCGGAGGAGCCGAAGGCTTGGCGGCCGGAGGCGGTTCCTGACGGGCCCCAATGCCGATCTCCATCGCTGTATTCTTGGGGAAGACGACATCGCGGCCGCGTGCCAGGAAATGAACGTAGATAGATCGGCTCGCGCCTACCGCTCCCATCGCCATACCAAGCGGCTGTGAGCGAACGGCCGCTCCGAGCACCATTCCCACTAGTTTGAAGCCGCCCGCGCCCCCCTCCACACGATTGAGACCATCATCACCGGATGAAGCGGCCGCGAGACCCACCGCGATGGCTACTTGAAGATAACGAATCTTAGGCGTCTGGGCTTCGGCACCGCCCTCCGAATCCAACTTCAGATCCTGACCTTTGCCGGATTGCACGCCTTCGAGACTCGCTTCAATTTTCTGCTCGAGTCCGTCCGGCGGCACAAGCTCGTGAAAAACGACGCGAAGCTGGCCGTTGCGACTCATGTAACGCGCGGGCTGCACTTGCACCACGGAGCCTTTCATACGGCTTCCCTGCGGCAGGATGAGGTGGTCTCCATCGAACAAAGGCTGCGAGAGAACCGCGTCCACCTCCTCGCCTTTCGTGGCGGTTGCCGAACTGAGCGGCGTCACAAGCCGCGTGCGGACCGAGCTGCCTGCCGGTGGCGGGCCGCCAATGGACTTGGCCATCTCCGGAGTGAGCGGCTCTGTGCCGAATTCGACGGAATTCTGCAATTCGGCGAAATAGACAGTTCCAGCCTCGATATATTGCGGGTGGATGGGAAGCTGCGCAATTGCATAGCGCTTGACGCGGTGAACTTTCCCTGGCGTTTCCACCTGAGCCATCGCGTCGTCCCACTCGCGCTTCGCCTCCGCTTTGGCTTCTTTGGTTTTCTCGGACGCGACATCCTTGACCGACTTCTTCTGGTCCTGGTCGGCGGCGGTGACGAATTCGATCACTTGGCCTGAGCCGGGAGTGACCACGGTTTGAATCGGAATGCGCGTTCCGTCGGGTCGCAAAATCGTGTCGAACTCGACGTCTATTTGCCGCGCGGGCGTGAAATCGGCATCGAGCGCTTCAAGCGTGCGCTTTCCATTCGAAACGCCGTGGATTTCCGTTATTTTCCCCGTGACCTCGCAGCCGACAGGGACAACCAGCTTGTCAAAGGCATAAACCGGTTCCGCGGTGCGGCCATGAATCGGCTGGCCCACTTTGTTGATCTTTACTTCCTTGTCGAGCACTACTTGCAGAGGAGTGCCCTTGGGAACTGTGAGTGAGACGGTTTGCGGTGGTGGCGCTTTCGGCTGGGCATCAGACCTGTGGCTCAAGACAGGATCGGGATCAACTAGAGATGCAGGGGCGGTTGCGGGTTCCTGCGCTTGCGTTGAACGAGCGTCGGCGGAAAATAGGAAAACAGCAAAAACGACCGTAAAAACGATTCGTCCCTTGACCATCGTACTGCTCCTGCTGCAGAACCGCAGTAAACGTTGCCTTCCTGTTCGGATGCTTGCAATTCTACTTTAGTCGCCTTGGACTAGTTCCATTTTCTAAATGTTTTGCGTCCTATAACGCCAATAGCGGATGACTGGATCGTAGAGGGTGCAGATCTACGATTTTGCTTTGGGTGCCAGCCAAATTGGCTACAATACGCGCCATTCTTAAGCCCAAGCATCACGCGCGATGCTTGGCGCGGCAAGCCGCGTCACAACTGAGGATCACGACTGAAATGTCCGAGATGCTGGCGACGAAACCACTCGAAGCACTGATGTGCGAGGCAGGCGAAGAACGCGAAGGCGGCCTGCGACGCGTTCTTGGACCCGTCAATCTGGTGACGCTGGGAATCGGCGCGATCATCGGGGCCGGCATATTCGTTTTGACCGGGACGGTGGCGGCAAACTTCACAGGGCCCGCAATTATTCTGTCGTTCATCCTCGCGGGTATCGGCTGCGTGTTTGCAGGCCTGTGTTACGCGGAGTTTGCGTCGCTGATTCCGATTGCCGGATCGGCGTACACGTATGCCTACGCAACCCTCGGCGAAATTTTCGCCTGGATCATAGGCTGGGACCTGGTCATCGAATACGCATTCGGAGCAGCGACTGTGGCAGCGGGATGGAGCGGCAACCTCATCGCTCTGTTTCAGAGTTTTGGAATCGAGATTCCCCCGGCGCTGACCGCGCCTCCAGGGATGACGCTCGTGTTCTATCAGGGTATCTGGGTCCGGCTCGCAACAATTGGACCAGCCCTCCAGCAAGCCGGAATCGATCCGCTCACCCTTCCGCATGCACGCGGAATCATCGATTTGCCTGCCTATCTGGTGATTGCAATTATCACCGCGATTCTCGTGTTCGGTATTCGCGAGTCGGCCAATTTCAATTCGGCAATTGTGTTCGTGAAAGTTGCAACTGTGCTCACGTTCATCGCGGTGGTCGCTGCATATCTTTTGCGCCATCCATCCACTGCGACGTCCAACTGGCATCCCTTTATCCCGCCTAATCTCGGGCAATTTGGGGCCTTCGGCTGGTCCGGTGTCGCGCGCGGCGCAGGTGTGATTTTCTTTGCCTATATCGGATTTGACGCGGTTTCCACGGCCGCGCAGGAAGCAAAAAATCCTGCACGCGATATGCCGATCGGGATTCTCGGCTCGCTCGTCATCTGCACGGTTCTGTACATCGGGCTGGGCGCGATGCTTACCGGCGTGGTGAACTACAAACTTCTGAACACGGCTGCGCCCGTCGCGGTAGGAATTGAAGCCACGGGAGTGCGCTGGGGCAGCATCGTCGTAATGCTGGGCACCTTCGCCGGCCTGACGACCACAATGCTCGTGATGCTATTGGGTCAATCACGCGTTTTCTATTCTATGGCACGCGATGGCTTGCTTCCTGAGTGGGCTGGCCGAATTCATCCGAGGTTTCGGACGCCTTGGATTTCGTCCATCGTGGTGGGTTTTTGTGTCGCTCTTTTCGCGAGCCTTTTGCCGATCAATATTCTGGGCCAGCTCACTTCGATCGGGACTTTATTGGCGTTCGTAATCGTCAGTGCCGGCGTTTGGATTCTGCGGGTGCGGCGGCCCGACTTACCACGACCGTTCAAAGCACCATTCGTGCCGTTAACGCCCATACTTGGAATGGGAATTTCATTCGCTTTGATGGCGAGCCTGCCGTGGAGCACATGGCTGCGCTTGATCGTGTGGCTGATTCTCGGGATGGGAATCTATTTTGGCTATGGACGGAAGCACAGCGTGCTGGCTCGTGCCCGGGAATCCGCGAAATAGACTGCGAACGGCTGCTCCAATCTACGAGTAGGCTTGGCGGCAGGTTTCGTGCTCGCGGCAACTGCGCGGGTCGTTCGTGTTGTCGATTAGAATGTAGTTGTGGCAGGCGGAGCAGACGACGCCATAGATTGTCTCGCTGAACTGCTCGTGGCCGTGACTGGCGGTATGTTCCTTGCGAGCTTGCTCTCGGCTAATTGCCATTCGCGTTACCTGCCCTCAATTCATCCCTGTAATCTTAGAAGCGCGGCGCAGTCGTTACAATTGGCAAATTCCATGTGGACCGACGCGCTGCAGGTTGCCGCAAGCACCATCCAGATTGGCTCTTGCTGCAGGCTGGAGGAAGGCTTAGCCTCGTTCGATGAACGAATTCACGCCCACCGAACGCACTAAGGTCCGTCGTCTTCCGGACCGCGGAAAATATGACGCGGAAAGCGTGTATGGAATTCTCGACGAGGCTTTCATCTGCCACGTGGGCTTTGTCGTTGACGGCCAGCCGTACGTGATCCCCACGGGTTTCGCGCGCGTCAACGACACCCTGTACATTCATGGGTCGGCGGCGAGCCGCATGTTGCGCACGCTGGCCGATGGCGTGCAGGTTTGCGTCACCGTCACTCTCGTCGACGGGATCGTGATGGCGCGCTCGGGATTTCACAGCTCGATGAATTATCGTTCGGTGGTAATGCTGGGCCGCGCGACGCAAGTGGAGGGGCGCGACGAGAAGCTGGCAGCGCTCGCAGCTTTCAGCGAGCAGGTAATGCCGGGTCGCTGGAAAGATTTGCGTGAGACCACGGACGCAGAATTGAAAGGTACCATCGTGCTCACTCTGCCGCTCAAAGAGGTGTCCGCCAAAGTTCGCACCGGTCCCCCCAAAGACGACGAAGTGGATTATGCGCTGCCGCTCTGGGCCGGTGTGGTTCCGTTGAAGCTGACTGCAGGCACTCCGATCGATGATCCGCGGCTTCCGAAGGGCACCGAGCCTCCCGGCTACGCGCGGAATTACAAGCGCTGAAGCCTATGTCCACGGCCAAGGAAGCCACTCCGGTTTTTCATCGGATGAATGCTCATCGGCTCCTGTTTCTCCCGCTCGTCTTTCTGTTGGCCTGTGTGAGCCTTCGCGCGAATACGCAGCAGCCCAATCCCGCGGACGGATTCCTCGCGCACAGTTATCACAGCGCCGGCGGCGAAACCATGCAATACCGGCTGTTCGCCCCGCCAAGTTACAACGCGGCGAGGAAATATCCGATCGTGCTGTGGCTGCACGGAGCGAACGGGCGCGGCTCGGATAATCTCCTGCAAATTTCAAGTGGAAATTTTCTTGGCACCCACGTTTGGACTGGCGCGGAAATTCAAGACAAAGACCCGGTGTTCGTTCTCGCGCCACAGGTGGAAAATACAAAAACTTGGTCACGGCCCCACGTGAATACGCGAGTGCCAGTCTCGCTGCGCCTGGCTTTAGAAATTCTCGATGCGATTGAAAAAGAATATTCGATCGATCGCGATCGCGAATATATAGCGGGACAATCCATGGGCGGAGAAGGCGTCTGGGCGGCCCTCGCGCTGGAACACAGCCGTTTTGCAGCGGCGATCGCGCTGTGTTCTGATGGCTTCGACGATGAAATCAAGCCTGACGCAAAAGTTCCCGTGTGGATTTTTCAGGGTGAAGCCGATCCCATCGTACCCGTCGAACAGGTGCGCAAATGGGTGGCAGCGTTACGCGCAGCGGGTGGCTCGCCGAAGTACACCGAAGTGCCGGGCGTAGGCCACAACGTGTGGGATACGGCGTTCACCAATCCTGATACTGTAACCTGGCTCTTGTCTCAGCGCCGCGCGAAGTAATTTGTTTCTGGGTGCTTCATATTTACGGCGCGGACGGATCCTGCAGATGCCGTCCGTAGTTTTTCAGCAGAACCTGTATTCCCAAATAACCCAGAAAATTCGGCTGACCGCTGGTATTTGAGCTGAAGCTGCGGCCTGCCATAAGCAACAAAATGAATCCCTTTCCCAGCCTGTAGCGGCCGCCGGCATCGAACGTGGTGTCGTGCGGCAGCGAGCCCATGGCGCGATCGTTGTAAACCTCGCCGATGATTTCGAGCTTAGGCGTGAACTGATGCCCGGCGGCGAAACCCAGGATCCTTTCGGGATGCGACCTCGAATCCCATGCGAAAAAATAGCCCACCTCAAAATTCAAATCGATCTTCGGAAACGACTTCGTGACCTCGATCGGAAGGAAAAACCGGCTCGCTGGCTCGGCGATGCCGTTCTTCGACGAGCCTACTGGTCCTGCGATTTGCAATTGCGGGAAAGTGGAAATCTGCCAGCCGGATTTATCGTTTTCGTAGAAGCGCCATTTCACGCCCAAGAAGGAGTTGCTCCATCCCGTCTGTTGCGTGTGACCGGGCATTGTTTGCACCACGTAAGGAGCTTCGTACGTGAGCTGGATCCGGTTGCCCAGCCCGAAGTTTATGTCCAGCTGAGGTAACTGGTATTGATTTGCGTCATGACGCAGCACCGGCATCACGCCGATATTGATCTCCCAGTTCCCGTTGCCGGGTGTTCCGGGGTCGTTCGTCAGAAGAGGAGGCCCGCCCTGCGCCTTTGCCGTAACGGCCATCGCCAAATGGAGCACGCCAAGAATTAGAACGCGGCGGAAATTCGTGGGGAGAAAGGCGAGCATCTTCGCATGATAAGTGTAGCAAACGGAGTGCAATAGAAAGCGGGCCAGGTTCGCGCCACGATAATTCAAGACAGTCCGGCGGGTTCTCGCCCGCGAGCAGGATGTCCCTTAGCCTTCTTTCGAAACTGTCAGCTTCACCGTGCTCGTAATCTCGCGATGCAGTTTGATCGGAATCTGATATTCGCCGATTACCTTGATAGGGTCGACGAGGACAATTTTGCGCTTTTCGATCTGGTAGCCCTGGAGCGCGAGCGAGTCGGCGATATCACCCGTGGTGACTGACCCGAACAGCTGGTCGTTTTCGCCAGCCTTGCGCGTGATCGAAAGCGAGACCGCAGAAAGCAGTTCTGCGAGCTTCTGCGCGGCTTCTTTCTCCGTGGCTTCCTTCTTCGCAAAGGTGGCGCGCATCTTTTCGAGGCGCTTCAGGTTGCCGGGCGTGGCTTCGATGCCGAGATTTCGCGGCAGAAGAAAATTGCGGGCATAGCCGTTGGCCACATCCACCACCTGGCCGCGAGTGCCGAGCTTTTCGACGTCTTCCTGCAGAATAATTTGCATGATCGTGTCCTCTGAATTCAGTTCATTGCTATACGCGGGCACGGCTCCGTGCCGTGCCCGAACGCCGGAAGCTGAATATTCGGCGGTTACAGTTCCGCGGCAAACGGCAGCAGCGCGATATTCTGCGCACGCTTGATGGCCACCGTGAGCCATCGTTGATGGCGCGAGCAGGTGCCGGTCATGCGGCGCGGAAGAATCTTGCCGCGCTCCTGGATGAACGGCGCCAGAATCTCGGCCTTCTTGTAGTCGATGAAATCGACGCGGTTGACGCAAAAACGGCAAACCTTCTTCTTGCGAACGAAGCTGCGCTTTCCTCGCTTGGCCGGCCCGCCGGGGCGGCCGCCGCCACCTTGAGGACGCGGGCCCGATGGTCCCCCACCGGGACCGGAAGGAGGCGGTGCTTGCTGCGGTACATGTCCTTCTGACATTCGCTTTCTCCCTGATGATTACGATCGAACTTTTCGTCAATAAATCTCGTGCTGCGAGCAGCCGTTGCTGCTTCAGCGATAATCTCGAACGCCGCTAAACCGCTGCCGTCGTTTGCTCGCCACCTGCGGGCGCGGGCGCGGCTGGAGCCGGCGCGACTTTTCGCGGCCGACGCGCAGCGCGGCGTTCGCGATGGCGCTTGAACTTCTCCTGCCGTTTCAGTTCCTCATCCACGCGAACGGTGAGATATTTCATCACCGGGTCGGAAACTTTAAGCCGGCGCTCGAGTTCTTTGATCACTTCGCCGTGGGTGGACTTCAGAACCATATAAACGTAGTAGCCCTCGCGCAGCTTCTGCACGCGATACGCCATGCGCTTCCGTCCCCACTTGTTCACGGATTCGATTTTGCCGCCTTTATCAACGGCAGCGTGCTCCACCGTCGCGATCACTTTGTCGATATCCGATTCCGGCGTATCCGGCCGGCAGATGAAAATCAGGTCGTACTGTCGCTCTTCCATGTGTCCTCGGTTTCTGGCTTCTCTACTTCTCTACTTCGTCGCTCGTTCTAAAGATTCAAACTCGCAAAAAGCCCATCCCGGCGAATCAGAGATGAACTAAACATCCTCTTCGAGCGGTGGCACGCGGCGATTGAATTTCGACATCGCCTTGTTCACGCCCTCGGTGATGATCAACTCCACCGCATCGGCCGTCTCCGTCACCATCTGCCCGGCAATTTCCCGGTCCGCCCGGCTCAACTTGCTCAGCACGTAATCCCTGAGCTCGCCCCAAATCTTTTCAGGCTTGATGCCCAATCGCACCCGGATAAATTCTCCGTCACCGAGCGCGGAGACAATCGACTTCAGCCCGTTGTGCGTCCCAGCGCTGCCCCGCTCCCGAATCCGCAACATGCCCCACGGCAAATCCACTTCATCGGTGAGCACGATCATTTCCGCCGGATCGCATTCATACTTCTCGAGCAGCATCCGAACCGCAACCCCGCTCAAATTCATCATCGTCTGCGGCTTCGCGAGAATTACTTCCTCACCCGCAAACTTCCCGCGCCCCACGTACGACTTCGCTTCCGGCCGCGTAATCCGAATTCCGGCGCGCTCGGCGATCCCATCGACCGCCAGGAAGCCCATGTTATGCGGCGTCCACTCGTATTCGGGGCCCGGATTGCCCAGCCCGACGATCAGTCGCATATTTTATGCGGCGCGTTCGGCTACTTCTTCTTCTCTTGCTTTTCGGCCTTGGGCGCGGGAGCTTCCGCAGCTCCTTCCGCTTCGCCCTCTTCTTCCTTCTTGCCCTTCTTGATGACCTCAGGCTCCGCCGGCGCCGTCTCCGCTGCCACCGCCGCTTCCGGCGCGGGCTCTTCTTCCTTCTTCAGCACGACGACGTGCGCGAGCACGCGCTGCGGATCGGTGACGAGCTTCACCTTGTTCGGATCAAACGGCAAATCCGCGGCGCGCAACTGTTTGCCGATGAGCATCTCGCTCACGTCCACCTTGAATTCTTCAGGAATATCGCCGGGCAAGCATTCGAGTTCCACTTCGCGCGTCACCATTTCGAATACGCCGCCCTGCATCTTCACGCCTTGCGGCTCGCCAAACGTATGCACCGGCACCTTCACGCGCATGCGCACGTCCATCGCAATTCGCAACAGATCCACGTGCAAAAGCTTTCCGCTCACCGGATCCACTTGCCAATCCTTCATCATCGCGCGTTCTTGGGCGCTATCGAGCTGCACGGAAAAAATCGTGTTGTGACCAGTTTCCGAGCGCAGGATTTTCGCCACCTGCTTCGCATTCACCGCAAGCGAAATCGCCTCTTTCTTGCCGCCGTATAAAGTGGCAGGCACCATGCCGGTTGTGCGCAGCCGCCGCGCCGGCCCCTTGCCGCGTCCTTCGCGTGGTTTTCCTTCCAGCATAAACATTTCCATAATTGCCTTCTCCTGTCTGCGTCCCCAACTAAACGATCAGATAAACAATTCGCTGATCGAAGTCTCTTCGTGAATCGATTGAATGCCGCGCGCCAAAAGCGGCGCCACGCTCAGCACTTTGATCTTCGATACCTTCCGCGCCGCCTCATTCAGCGGCACCGAATCCGTCACCACCACCTCTTCAATTGCCGACTTCACGATGCGTTCCACAGCTGGCCCGGAAAGCACCGCATGCGTGCTCGCAGCGAACACCTTCGTCGCCCCGTGCTCCAGCAGCGCCTCAGCCGTTTTCACCAGCGTGCCGGCTGTATCGATGATGTCGTCCACCACGAGCGCCGGCCGCCCGGAAACATCGCCGATCAGGTGCATCACCTCGCTCACGTTCACATCAATTCGCCGCTTATCAACGATCGCCAGCGGCGCATCAATCTTCTTCGCGAAGTAGCGCGACCGCTCCACGCCGCCCGCATCAGGCGAGACCACCGTCATCGGCCCCAGCTTCTTCTTCTGGAAGTACTCCACCAGAACCGGCGCCGCGAATAAGTGGTCCACCGGGATATTGAAATATCCCTGAATCTGCGGCGCATGCAGATCGAGCGACAACACCCGGCTCGATCCCGCCGTTTCCAGCAAATCCGCCACCAGCTTGGCCGAAATCGCCACGCGCGGCCGATCCTTCCGGTCTTGCCGCGCATACGGGTAATACGGAATCACCGGCGTAATCCGCCATGCCGACGCGCGCTTGAACGCGTCAATCATCAGCAGCAGCTGCATCAGGTTGAAATCCACGGGATGGCTGCAAGGCTGCACGACGAACACATCCGCGCCGCGCACATTCTCCAAAATCTGATAGCGCGTTTCGCCGTCGCTGAACTGGCCGTGCTCGGCGCGCCCGCGCGTCACGCCCAAATAGCTGCAAATCGCGTCGCAGAGCGCCGGGTTCGCTGTGCCGCAAAAAATCTTGAACTTCTCGTCGGCCAAAGCCAAAGTTAGTCCTTCAACCGGTCACACGCCAGCCGAGTGCCCGGGCATAATTTTTCCTGGAGATAGTTTCGACCACGAAAACCGAATCTTCCGGAAATGCACGAGCGGCTCGGCGCGCACGCGCTGGGTTTCGGAAGATTCCGAACACCGCCGACCCGCTACCCGCCAGCGCGGCATCTGCGGCTCCTCGCTCGAGCAATCCGTCCCGAATTCCCTTCAGGCGCGGATGACGGCTGAAAACGGGCTGCTCGAAATCGTTCGCAACCCTTCCCTGCCGGCTCCAGCACAGAGCGCAGAACCCCCAAATTTTAGGGGGTTCCGCGCGATTTGTCAATTCCGCAGAAATCCACTGGTAAGCGTCTTTCGTGCTTACGCCGATGTCTCGCGGCGAGATCACCACGACGGACTGCTTGCGCGTATCGGGAAGCGGATAGATTTCGTCGCCACGATTCACCGCCAGCGCGCGGCCGCCAAATAGAAAAAATGGCACATCGGCTCCCAGGCCGGCCGCGACTTCCATCAGACGCTCGAGCGGCACGCTTTTCTTCGCCAGGCGCATCACGCCGACCAGCGCTGCCGCCGCATCGCTTGATCCGCCGCCAAGGCCACGCGCTACCGGAATTTGCTTTTTGAGCTCGGCGTGAACTCCTGGGCCGAGCTTCAACTCATTCCGCATCGCATCGATGGCGCGCCACACCAGATTTTCTGGCCCTGAAGGAAGCGTTGCGTCGTTCACTTCGAGCGCGATTTTTTCATCCGGCACGAAGGAGAGAGTCAGCGTGTCGTGCAGCGAGATCGTCTGAAAAATCGTGCGGAGCTCGTGGTAATTATCCGGGCGGCGGCCCAGCACATGCAGGCACAGATTTATCTTCGCGAACGCGCGCAGCCGCAGCGCTCGCTTTTTAGGTAAGGCCATGCGGGGAGCTTACTGCGGTTTCGCCGATTCCGGCGCCGATTTTTGCGCGAGAGCCCGCTTCAGCGTCTTGAGTTGCGCGTCGAGCTCAGTCACTTTCTCGGTTTCGTAGTCGGCTGGAAGGGCGCGCTGCCATTCCGTTAATGCGCGTTCCATCAACGCAGCGGCACGCTCAGTTTGGCCCATCTTCATGTAAACCTCGGCGAGATGTCCGAGAACCGTCGGGTCGTGCGCGGACTTTGCCGCTGCCTTCTGTAAATTCTCTTCTGCTTCGCTCAGCTTGCCCTGTTTCAAGTAGGCCCAGCCCAAGCTGTCGAGATAGGCGCCGTTATTGGGTTCTTGCTTCACTGCGCGCTGAATCAACGAAAGCGCCTCGTCGAGCCGAACGTTGCGATCCGCAAGCATGTAGCCGTAGTAATTGAGAACCGCCGCGTTGTTCGGATTCACTTCGAGAACTTTGCGAAATTCCTGCTCTGCCCGGTCGAATTCCTTCTGTCTCTCGTAAATTGCACCGAGCATGAACCAGATCGTTTCCTTCTCCGAGGAATCTTTCGCAAGTTCCTCAGCCTTTTGCGCGGAGCGTTCGGCATCTGCATAGTTGCGGCTGCGTTCCTGCACCTGTGCCAGGTCGAGGTAGATTTCCTGGTCGCTGTCGTCGCCCTTCAGCAGTCCCGTAAGAAGTTTCGTAGCGGATGCGGAATCTGCTTTTTCCCCATACAGCATTGCGAGCGTGACGACCAAGCTCTGATCCTTGGGCGTATCCGCGAGTGCTTTTTTCGTTTCGGCGATGGCGCGGTCGATGTCATGGCTCTCGCGGTAGGTATCGATCAGCAACATCTGCGCCCGCTTATGCGATTCGGGGTTCAACTTCCCCATTTCTTCGAACGTCTGAATCGCGGCGTTGTAGTTCTCCTGCTCGCGATAGGTGCGCCCCAGCTGTTCGTAAAGAATCGCCAGCGCGCTCGGGTTTCCTTCGGCGCCGGCTTGATTCTTCATGCCGGCGATGGCGTCAGTAAGAACTTTTTCCGCATCGTCGTAGCGGCCCTGATCTTCATACAAGAGCGCTTCGTTGTAGAGAACTTCGAGGCTGCCCGGCGAAAGCTGCTTCGCGCGTAGCAGACTCGATTCGGATTCGTCATATTTCCCCAATCGCCTATACAGCTGTGCCATCCGCAAATAATTTTCCGAAGTGCCCGGCTCGAGCTCAGAGAGCCGCTTGTATTCGTCCAGAGCTGCAGCATATTTGTCCTGCGATAGCAGCGCTTGTGCGAGCCCGTGATGGTGGCCGGGGTCATCGGGGTCAAGTTCGATGGCATGGCGGTAAGCATCTTCCGCTTTGGCGAAATCTTTATTTTGCGAATATGCGTCTCCGAGAAGGTCGTAGATATCGGGTGACGACGAGCTTCCCGCCGCCTGGCTCAAAAGCTCGACCGCCTCCTGTGAACGGCCCGCGTCCATCAGAAGCTGACTCAACTGTTCCAGCGCCGGTCCGTTGTCCGGATCGCGTTGCAGGATACTCCGCAGGATTTTCTCTGCTTCAGCATGTTCGTTCTCAAAGCGGTACAGGCGGGCCAACCACAGCGCGGAGCTTGTATCCCGGGGATCAAGCTTCAGAATTGCATTGAACTGCTCGACGGCCTTCGTAAGGTTTTCTTTCTGCAGCTCTCCTGCGTTTGCGTCGCCGAGCGTCCGAACATAAATTCGCGCGAGCAGACGGTGCGCCGCAAGATTATCCGCATCAATTTTCAGAACTTCCTGGGCCTGCGCCACCGCGTCGCGAACTCGTTGCGACTTCGCATAAATCTCCGCAAGCCGCTCCATGATTACGGGCGATCCGGGCTGAAGCGCTAGCGCCTTTTTATAAAAGTCGATCGATTCCGCGGCCTGTTCGGACCGGCCCGTGAGCTCGTACTGCTGCTCATTCAGGTGACCCATCGCGAAGTAGTAGTAAAGGTCTGCGCGAGCGCTCTCGTCGGTGGGATTTGTGCTGGCTTTGGCAGCCGCCTTAGTGGCGGAAGCCGGGGTGGCTTTCGTATTGGAATTCTGTGACGCCCGCGCCCCAGCCATGGGCGCACCCAAAACTGCTAAAATTGCGATGCCTAGAATTGTTTTCATGCGCTCGTCCCAAAATTCCATTATGGTCTAGCGCAGGAAGGGCGTCAAAGTATTCCCCGGCGAGGGTTCCTGGCCAATATCCATTTCTTCTGACAACCCAAGTATGACGCGTGCCGAACGCTTCTGGATACCCGAAAAAGGAATTATTAGTTGTGTTTCGAAGATACTTGAGGGAGCATCGGCCTTGCTCGTGCCATATTTTCCCGTATCGATTTCCGGAGGACGATTGAAGCGCATTGGATTCAGAGGGTTACGGGCGGCCGTAGCTGCCACGCTTCTGTGTGCCTTTATGCCTGCAGGGCCCGTCGGTGCGCAGCAGGCAACTGGCAACGGAGCTGACCCTGGAGTGAAGACCGCACCTGCTCAGCACCTGACAATCGACCAATTCGGCTGGCTCGAAGGCCAGTGGCGTGGCGAATGGGGATCACGTGTAGCCGAACAGACGTGGCTGGAACCGAAGGCAGGCGAGATCGCAGGCCTGTTCCGGCTGATCGAAGGCAAAAAGCCGCTCGTGCTGGAACTATTTTCGATTGTTGAAAAGCCCGAAGGAATCCAGTTCTACCTGCGGCATCTTACGCCTGAATTACTGCCGTGGGAAAAGTCCGACGCCACCGAGCTGAAGCTGGAAAGTGTTGACGCAACGAAAGCAATTTTTGTCAACCCGATCAATGGAGAACCGAAGCGCTTTATCCTCACGCGATTGGACGCCGACACCTACACGCAACGCTCTGAAATCGAACCAGCCGAAGGAGAACCGCAGGTGATTGAAATTACGTTTCATCGTCAGAAGCCGCCGGCCGCAGCCGTTAATGTCGGAAGTGCCGCACACCGGAAAAAACCATAGCCATTCCCAGTTTATTCGCCGCTGTGATCACATCTGCATCGCGCACGGACCCGCCCGGCTGAATCACCGCCACCGCCCCGGCTTTACCTGCTTCTTCCACGCCATCGGGAAACGGAAAGAACGCATCGGACGCCACCACCGATCCTTTCAACGAAAGTCCCGCCGTGGCCGCTTTGATCACCGCAATCTTCACCGAATCCACGCGGCTCATCTGCCCGGCGCCGATACCCACCGTCTGCCACTCGCGCGCGAACACGATGGCGTTCGATTTCACGTGTTTGCAAACCTTCCATCCGAACAGCAACGCCCGGATTTCGGAATCGCTCGGCGCGCGTTCGGTCACCACCTTCAGGTCCGACGGTTTCAGTTCGTGGCGGTCCGGCTCCTGCACGAGCACTCCCCCGGAAATGCGCTTTATATCGAGTTCTTCCGGAGCATCCTTAGCCGACATTTCCAGCAGCCGCAGATTTTTCTTGGCGGCAAATTTTTCGAGCGCCTCAGCCTCGAATCCCGGCGCCACAATGCATTCCACAAAAAGTTTCACCACTTCTTCAGCCGTCGCCCCATCGATCGCGCGGTTGAATGCCATCACCCCGCCAAACGCCGAAACGGGATCGCACTCCAGCGCCTTCAAGTAAGCGTCGCGCATAGAATCCTGCTCCGCGGCTCCACATGGATTGTTATGCTTCACGATCGCCACACCAGCGCGCTCAAGCTCCCGCGCCAGCGCCCACGCCGAATCCAGATCAACCAGATTGTTGTAGGAAAGCTCTTTGCCTTGAAGTTGCTTCGCGCCCGCCAACCCCGCCGCAGGCTTGCCCGCTGGAATATAAAGTGCCGCCGATTGGTGCGGGTTCTCGCCATAACGCATCGCCTGCCGCCGTTCGAGCGCAACGTGAATCCGCTCAGGCAGCGTCTCGAGCCTGCCAATCTGAACTTCGCCATTCCCCACCGACAAGCGCTCGAGCTCCGTCGCGATCTCGCCATCGTAACGCGCCGTCCGCGCATACGCCTTGCGCGCCAGCACAAGACGCGTCGCCAAACTCAATTCGCGTTTTTCTCGAAGCTCCGCCGCCACCAGGCCATAGTCCGCAGGATCGGTCACCACTCCCACACTCTGAAAGTTTTTCGCCGCGGAGCGCACCATCGCCGGCCCGCCGATATCAATGTTCTCGATCAGGTCCGCGGCCGTCACCCCGGGCTTCGCCGCCGTAGCCGAAAACGGATACAGATTCACCACCACCAGATCGATCGCCCCGATCCCATGTTCCTCCACCTGCTTGCGATCCTCCGCCTTCCCTCGCTGGTACAAAATTCCGCCGTGAACTTTCGGGTGCAGCGTCTTCACGCGCCCCCCCAGCATTTCCGGCCAGCCCGTCATCTCCGCCACATCGCGCACCGAAATGCCCTCGTCGCGAAGCAGTTTCGCAGTGCCCCCCGTCGAAACGATTTCGATCCCCAACGCCGAAAGCTCGCGCGCAAACTCGACAATTCCAGTTTTGTCGAACACGCTTATGAGCGCGCGCTTTACAGCTGCATCGCCAGCCACGCAGTACCTCCCAATTGGAAACGGTCGTCCAGTGTAAGCGCACGGAAGAAATTACGGAAGAGGTGCCCTGTCCAAAAAATTGTTCAAAAAAATTCGGAGAGAAATAAGGAAGAGAACTAATACACCTTCAACTCGAAATCCGCGCCTTCAATTTCACGCGCCCTGCTTCCACACTCACCGTGTATTCGATCTCGTGCCCGCCCTTATTTTTCAAGTCCATCGTTTTCTGCAGCACAAAGCGCTCGAAATCCTTCAGGCTCGGCGCGCTCGCCGTATCCCCCGCCGCCGACCGCGCCTCAATCAGCTTCTTGTAAAGCTGCTGCACTTTGGATTTTTCATGCTCGGGATCGGAGAACGAAAGCGCAAACGCCGCCGCATCGCGCGCCTCTCTCGCGTGCTCCATCGCAGCCCCGGCCGCCGTATCGGAAGCATGAGCGGCCGCGTGATGTGCGGAATCTGCCGCCACCGCCGCCGTCGCCGCATCCGCATCCGCCGTTTTCTGCCGGTGAGCACCTTCGCGCGAACGCTGCGCCTCAATCGCCTTCGCCGCCGCACCAAAATGACGCAAGCTCACTCCCCCTTCCTTCTGCAGCAGCTTTTTGCGCCACAAGTCCTGATACTTCGCGTAAGTCTGCGTCAGGTTGTTGTACCGAAATCGCTGCCCCGAGCTAAGCTCAGCCACCCTCTCCGCATATCGCCGCACCAGCGTATCCACGCGCCACTGCGTATCCGTGGGAGGCCGCGAACGGCCGCCGCCGAAGAACTGCTCGTACTCGATCTTCAGCGTCCGCACGTCGCGTTCAATCTGGTTGAGGTCTTCGTCGATTGTGGCCATAGCCCGAAATCTCCAACGCCGAAATCTCCAACAATGTCCGGGAATCTCCAGCGTAGAAGGCCCCGCGCCAAGCGTCAACTTTCCCGTTTCAGCCCATGTCGCAAAGGGAAATCCCCACTCGCACAGCAATCGCGCCAACGATTGCCAGCCGTATCACACTGTGCTCAAATACCTTAGCCATGACCCCTCCGGCCGATCCCTCCGCGAAACTGCAACCCAATCCGTCCGCCCGCCTCCGCGAAATTCCGTCCGTTGACGAACTCCTCGCTCGCCCGCAGCTGGCAGCTCTCGCCGAAAAGGCTGGCCGCGCCGTCGTCACCCAGTCCGCCCGCGCGGTTCTCGCTGAGTTGCGCAATCAGCTCAAACAGGAATCGTTAGCCACGAACACCGCGCGCGCGAGCGATCTCGCCGGCGCCCTGGATCCCGCCGCCATCGAGTCGCGCATCATAAAACACGCCGAACTCCTCCTCGCGCCCTCGCTCATCCACGTCATCAACGCCACAGGTGTTGTGCTGCATACAAATCTTGGCCGCGCCCCGCTCCCCGAGGCTGCGGCGGCTGCGATCGCCTCCACCGCCACTCATTACTCAAATCTCGAATACGATGTCGAACGAGGCGAGCGCGGCAAGCGCGACGTTCACACCGCCCGTTTGCTCGCGCAGCTCGTTGGCGCAGAGGCTGCCATTGTCGTCAACAACAACGCCGCCGCCGTCTTCCTCGTCCTGAATACGCTCGCGAAAAATGCCGAAGTAGTCGTCTCGCGCGGCGAGCTCATCGAAATCGGCGACGGCTTCCGCATTCCCGACATCATGTCCGAAAGCGGCGCCATCCTGCGCGAAGTCGGCACAACGAATCGCACGCGCATCCGCGATTACGAACGCGCCTTCAACGAACGCACGCGCCTGCTCCTCCGCGTCCACCCGTCGAATTTCCGTATCACCGGCTTCACCGAGCGCCCCACTCTCGACGAGATCACCGCGCTCGGCCGCCGCCTGCACGTGCCCGTCTACGAGGATCTCGGCTCCGGCTGCCTCGCCGATCTCTCCTCCAGCGGAATCGATGAGCCGGTCGCGCGCGCCAGCTCCGACGCCGGCGTTGACGTCGTCAGCTTCAGCGGCGACAAACTTCTCGGCGGTCCACAAGCCGGCATCATCGCCGGCAAGCGCGAATTTATCGAGCGCATCCGCCGCAATCCGCTCTTCCGCGCGCTCCGGGTGGATAAGCTCACGATTGCCGCACTCGAAGTCACCCTGAACGCATATCTGCGTGGCGCGCTCGACGAAATTCCTGCCCTGCGTATGATTCGCGCCACGGCCAACGAAATCGCCCATCGCGCGGAAGCCCTCGCCGCCAAACTTCGCCTCGCGCTTGCAAACGCAAGCGTCGCAATCGAAACGCGCCCCGGCTTCTCCGTAATCGGCGGCGGCTCAACTCCCGACCAGCAACTGCCAACGCACCTAATTTCAATCGCATCGTCGCAATTCTCCCCAGCCACCTTCGAAACCCGCCTTCGCAAACCCGCCACCGGCCCGCCAGTAATCGCTCGTATCGAAGACGATCACGTAATCCTCGACCTGCGCACCGTCTCCCCCGACGAAGAATCGACCCTCGCCACAGCAATCGTCGCCGCGTGCGAATGAATCTCTCCGGACGCAGTTGCGGAACGCCGGACTCCGGTGGACCCGATCACGTCGGCCACCTCTTTCGCCTTTGCCTCCATTTGAAATTTGAAATTTCCAATTTGAAATTTCTTAGTGAGTAAGAAACCCACGTGCTCGCCTTCGTCACAAAAAACCACGCCCTCACCGCCACCCGCAAGCCACTCCCAACTCTCCGCCCCGGCTGGGCTCTCCTCCGCGTGCGCCTCGCCGGCATCTGCAACACCGATGTCGAAATCCTCCGCGGCTACCACAATTTTCGCGGAACTCCCGGCCACGAATTCGTCGGCGAAGTAGTGGATGTGCGCGGTGCACGAAGCCATGAAAAGAGACGCTGGCTAGGCCGCCGCGTCGCCGGCGAAATCAACATCGCCTGCACGGCTCTCGGCTTCCGCCCGCCTTGCGAATTTTGCCGCCGCGGATTGAAAACCCACTGCGCCCGCCGCAAAGTCCTCGGAATCGTCGCTCACGATGGCTCGTTCGCGGAATTCCTCGCCCTACCGCTCGAAAATCTCCATGCCATACCCAACACGGTCACGGACGAAGAAGCCGTCTTCATCGAGCCGCTCGCCGCCGCTTGCGAGATTCTCGCTCAAATTCGCGTAAGCGCATTTCGAAGCGCAGCCGTGCTCGGCGACGGCAAGCTCGCGCAATTAATCGCGATGGTGCTCAGGTCCACCGGCATTCCGGTCACAATGTTCGGCAAGCATCCCGAAAAACTCGCCCTGGCCCGCCGCTGCGGAGTCAAGACCACCCTCATCCGCGGTGACGCCGCTGATCTCAAAACCCGCGCCCCGAAAGACAGCCACCCGCTCGTCGTGGACGCCACCGGCTCTCCCACCGGCCTCACCCTCGGAATCGCCCTCACCGAACCGCGGGGCACGCTCGTGCTGAAATCCACATTTCACGGCTCCGCCCCCATCGAATCCTGGCCCATCGTCGTGAACGAAATCACAATGCTAGGCTCCCGCTGCGGCCCGTTCGCAAAAGCCATCGCCCTGTTACGCGCAAAGCTAGTCGACCCGCGCATGCTCGTCACGCGAACGTTCCCGCTCTCCGAAGCAAGCAACGCCATGAAATTCGCGCAGCAAAAAGGAGTCCTGAAGGTCCTGCTGAAACCCTGAAAAGAATTCCGCTCGCGCTACATTTCGCCGTCTTTCTGCCGGATACTAACCTCATGAACAAAGACGACATTCAATTGCTCTTCGAATACGACCGCTGGGCAAACCACAGAGTCTTGCAGGCAGCCTCGACGCTCACCGCCGAGCAGTTCACCCGCGACCTGGGCGGTGCCTTTCACTCCCTGCGCGACACCCTCGTCCACATCGTCGCCGGCGAATGGGCATGGCTCGAGTATTGGAACGAGCCTGCACCCAACGACGCCTTCCACGCAGATTTGGACAAGCGCCTGGCCGCTATATTCAATCCCAATGCATTTCCCAGCGTCTCAGCAGTGCAGTCGAAGTGGGCCGAAGTCGAGAAAGTACAAATCGAGTTCGTAGATCGCACAACAAACGAGTCCCTCGAAAGAATGATTCCGTTCCGCACAAAGCAAGTCCGGCTCGGGCACCTGATGCAACATCTCGCCAACCATTCCACCTACCATCGCGGCCAGCTCGCCCTGATGATGCGCCAGCTCAACGCCGAGCCTCTATCCACAAATCTCCACGACTTTCTGCTGGAAGACCACGGCGGTGCAGCCACACATTAGAGTTGTTATCGCACGGGAAGAATCGTGAGCAATGATTGCCGGGGCGAAATGCCTGTGTTACGTTCTCAGCGTTTCCGGAACACTGGAGGCGCGCCGTGTGCAAAAAACTGCATCACCCCGGTCATACCCACAGCAAGTCTGACGCCGCCTCCCGCCGCGCGTTTCTTTCATCGCTAGTCTCAGCGTTCATGTTGTCCCCGTTCGCTTATGGACAAGGAAAAAAGAATCCGGTCGAAATGGCGGAACGCTTTCGCAAGATGTCTGAGGAAGCGGAGCAGAAAGGCCTTGCCGATCCATTTCGGGGAATCACCACGAATGGCGATGTGATGCCGGGCTTGTTCCAAATCAGTCCGAGCGGAGTTTCCACAGAGCCTGTTCGAAATGCGGCGGAAAGATTCATCACTTCGCTGAACAATGAGCAACTCGCCAAGACCATGTTTCCCGTTGACGATATCCAATGGCGAAAATGGATGAACCAGCATTTTTACGTCCGCCAGGGCATCAGCCTTCAGGAAATGTCAGAAGCGCAGCGCGATCTGGCTTTTGGTTTGATGCGCGCATCGCTCAGCACCCGGGGTTTTGAACTGACGCGCGATGTGATGCGATTGAATGAGACGCTCGCAGAGCTTATCGACGATCCCGTATTTCTGGGCGAATGGCCATACCACATCACGATCATGGGCATCCCATCCGCGACAGACCCCTGGGGCTGGCAGTTCAGCGGGCATCACGCCATCGTCAATTTCTTCGTGTTGGGCGACCAGGTTGTCATGACGCCGTTGTTTCTCGGTTCGGAGCCGGTCCGAGCTACGTCGGGGAAGTACAAGGGCGTAGTAGTGCTTCAAGAGGAACAGAAAGAGGGCTTGGACATGGTGCGGGCGCTACCCGGAGCGCAGCAACAGAAAGCGATCCTGAACTTCTCCAAGACCGGAAATAACAATCTAACGGAAGCTTTCAAAGACAACGTTGTGCTCGAGTATGCCGGCATTCGTGCGAAAGATCTGGAAGATCCGGCACGCCGCAAGTTGCGCGACCTCGTGCAACTGTATGTGAGCAATATGGACGACGAGCACGCGCGCGTAAGAATGAGTGAAGTAGAAAAGCACATCGAGAACACTTGGTTTGCGTGGATCGGTGGCACGCAGGACAACAGCGTTTTCTATTACCGCATTCAGAGCCCCGTGATTCTCATCGAGTTCGACCACCAGCGCCCGGCAAACCTCGCAAAGTTCACCCCAGAGGCGGACCGCGATCTGCCCACGAGACAGCACATTCATTGCGTCGTGCGTACTCCAAATGGCAACGATTACGGCAAAGACCTGCTGCGCCAGCACTACCTGGCGCATCCCCACGAGACATGACGCCTCTTTTCTTTCCTTCCTTCCTCCGTGTCTCTGTGCCTCCGTGGCTATCAGAGCCTATTAATCACGCTCGCCACGCAGCCCGCGCCAAATCCATTATCAATATTCACCACGCTCACGTTCGAAGCGCAGCTGTTCAACATCGCGAGCAGCGCCGTCAACCCGCCAAAGCTCGACCCATACCCCGTGCTCGTCGGCACCGCAATCACCGGAGCCGAAACCAGCCCGGCCACGACGCTCGGCAGCGCTCCTTCCATTCCTGCGACGCAGATAATCACGCGTGCCTCCGCCAATTTGTCGCGGTGCTCGAGCAGGCGATGCAGCCCCGCGACGCCCACGTCATAAATCGTCTCGGCTCGATTGCCCATCGAGCGCGCAGTCACAAGGGCCTCTTCGGCGACAGGAATGTCGCTCGTCCCGGCAGTAACAACCAGAATCAGGCCTTTGCCCTGCATCTTTCGGCTGCGTTCAATCGAAATCGTCCCGGAAAGCTCATGGAACTCAGCCCGCAATTTCGCCGCGCGCGCCGCCGGCTTCACAGCAGCAAAAGTTTTCTTGTTTGCCCGCGTAATCAAAATATTGTGCGACGCCTTCGCCCGCAGCATCGCCCGCACGATTTCCGCTACCTGCTTGGGAGTCTTGCCGCGCGCAAACACCACCTCCGCATAACCCTGCCGCAATCCCCGGTGATGATCCACTTTCGCGAAGCCCAGATCTTCATACGGCAGCCGCCGCAACTTCGCCACCGTGCTGTCGATGGTTTGCCGCCCGCGCTTCACCGCTTCCAAAAGGTTTCGAATGTCGCTTTCGTCCATCGCCCGCCTTTCATCCGCCGCCAGATTCTAGCACCCAGTGGCACAGGCACTCCTGCCTGTGCGCCGTTATTTACAGCAAACCCACAACAATTCCTCCACGTAACAATCGCTCCCGTTCCCCCATCCACGCTTTCTTCTTACGACCCCACACCTTGCAAAACTCCCCACTTCTGCATAGGCTCATCCGCGATGCCAAAATCCGCCCACCAAACAATCACAATCGGCATCACCGGCGCCAGCGGCGCAATCTACGCCCAAACCCTTCTTCGCCTGCTCGACGCCGACACCCGCGTCAACCACGTATATCTCGTAACCACAGAAGCAGGCCTCCGTCTCCTCTCAACCGAACTCAACATCGTAGCCACCGACGCAAAAAAACTCCCCACCCTCCTAACCGGCACCCCCGCTAAAAAAATCGAATACCTCCAAAATAAAGACATCGGCGCCACCATCGCCTCAGGCAGCGCCGTAGTAGACAGCATGGCCATCATCCCGTGCTCGGCAGGCGCGCTCGGAGCCATCGCCTCAGGAATCGCGAACGACTTGCTCACACGCGCCGCAGATGTCTGCTTAAAAGAACGCCGTCCGCTGGTCCTCTGCCTGCGCGAGACCCCGCTGAATCGCATTCACCTGGAAAACATGGTTCGCGTCCACGACGCCGGTGCCACCGTAATGCCGGCCATGCCGGCCTTCTACTACGGCCCGAAAAAAATCGACGACCTCGTCGAACAATTCGCCCACCGTGTCCTCGCTCAACTCGGCTTGCCCCAGGAAAAGCAATACCGCTGGAAAGGCAGCAAGCCCTGAGGCCCTACAACAATTGATTGCACTCGCCGACGCACCAACATAAAATGTAAGTGCCCAAATTGGGGGAGGAAGCTGCTGGATGAATAAGGTAGCTGGCGCATGGCGTTCGGCGCACTCGAAATTCGCGGAGCCCGATAGTTTAATACACGGTAGCGCGATTAAATCTCAGCACAAGTGCCTGCAAATGAATAACATACGAAATTCTAATAGGCGGTAAATGCCCCCCCCAGAGCAACCCGCCACGCCAGTCGAAAGAGCCGCTTCTTCCAGCCCGCAGAAAGGCCGATTGCGAATTGTGCTCGAAATGATCAAATTCGAGCACTCAGTTTTCGCGCTGCCGTTCGCGCTGGTCGGCGCTCTGCTCGCCGCGCGCGACGCAGGCCGCTTCCCAACCCTCTGGCAAATTCTCTGGATCATCGTAGCAATGGTTGGCGCTCGCTCCGCCGCGATGACGATGAATCGCATCGCCGACCTCGAATACGATCGCCGCAACCCGCGCACAGCAATGCGCGCATTGCCAACCGGCGAGCTTTCCATCGGCTTCGCGTGGGCGTTTACGCTCCTCGCTTCAGCATTGCTTGTAATCGCAGCATGGCAACTGAATCCGCTGGCGCTGAAACTCTCTCCGGTCGCGCTAGCGGTCTTGTTCTTCTATTCCTATACAAAACGCTTCACCACGTGGGCGCACTTCGTGCTCGGCTTTTGCCTCGGCATGTCGCCCGCCGCGGCGTGGATTGCGATTCGCGGCTCGCTCGACTGGCGCATGCTGATTCTGTGTGCCGCAGTCACACTGTGGGTTGGCGGCTTCGACGTCCTTTACGCCTGCCAGGACATCGAGTTCGATAAGACCGCCGGTCTCTATTCCATTCCGAAACGATTCGGCATCGGCGGTGCTTTGCTGATAGCGCGGGCGATGCACATCGTGATGGTTGGACTGCTCGTGTGGTTGGCGCGGAGTTTTGCGCTTGGCTGGCCGGCTTGGGCTGGGATTGCCGTTGTTGCAACGCTGCTGATCTACGAGCATTCGCTGGTGAAGCCCAACGATTTGAGCAAAATCAATGCTGCGTTTTTCACTGTGAATGGCTATATTAGTTTCTTATTCCTTTTGTTCTGGGGCGCGGCAACGGTTGTCGGGCGTCCCTGAGAATTCGAATGCAAACGACGAGCGAACTTAAAATAACGGATGCGCGGCTGGAGCCGGTAGCCGCGAAAGTCTTGGCCGGCGAGCGCCTCAACGCCCAGGACGGCGTCGCGCTGTATGAGTCGCACGATCTGCTTGCTCTCGGCTGGCTCGGGAATCACGTTCGCGAGAAGAAGCACGGCAATATCTGCTACTACAACGTTAACCGACACATTAATCCTACGAATGTTTGCGTCGCACATTGCCGCCTTTGTGCTTTCGGCCGCTCACCGGACGCGCCCGGAGCTTACACGTTCGCGCTGGATGAAATTTACAAGCGCGCGGCGGAAGGCGTAGCCGAAGGCGCGACGGAATTTCACATCGTCGGCGGCTTGCATCCTGATTTGCCGTTCGAGTATTACCTGGAATTGATTCGCGGCTTGAAGCAGCGCTTCCCGGAAGTTCACCTGAAAGCATTCACGATGGTGGAAGTAGGCTACTACGCGCGCATTTCCAAACTTTCGATTCGCGACACGCTTCTGGCGATGAAGAACGCAGGTGTTGACTCGCTGCCCGGCGGCGGGGCGGAGATTTTTCATCCGCGTGTCCGCAAGGTGATTTGCGACCACAAGGTAAGCGGCCAGATGTGGCTGCAGATCGCGCGAACCGCCCACGAGATTGGGCTGCGCTCGAACGCCACGATGCTGTATGGCCACATCGAGACAGCCGAAGAGCGCGTGGATCATCTGCTGCAGCTTCGCGACACCCAGGACAAAACGCACGGCTTCGTCACCTTTATTCCGCTCGCATTTCATCCCGCGAATACGGCGCTCTCGCATTTGCCCGGACCAACCGGAATCGACGATTTGAAAATGGTGTCCGTCTCGCGGCTGATGCTCGACAATTTCGATCACATCAAGGCTTACTGGGTGATGCTGACGCCACGGATCGCGCAAGTGGCGCTGCGCTTCGGCGCAGATGATCTAGATGGAACCGTGGTCGAAGAAAAGATCTATCACGACGCCGGCGCCACGACGCCCGAGCATCTGACGCGCGCCGAACTCGAACGCCTGATTCGAGCGGCGGGCCGAGTGCCTGTGGAGCGCGACACCCGTTACAATCCAGTTGATCGCGTGAAGATGCCTTTCCCTCCCACGGCTGGTGCCGCCCAGCGCCGCTCCGACGGATTCATTCCCGAGACCTCGCTTACGCTGAACGTCTAGCACCGCAGCCGGGCCATGAAAAAACGCCTGCCGCTCGGCCGCTGGACAAAACGGACGCCCAAAAACAATCCGAGTGAAGAGAAAAATTCCGTTCCTCCGGCTCCCATCGCTGCGAGCGATGAAAAATCCCGCCAACATGAGGCGGTGCGTCTCGAAGCGCTGATCAACTCCATCGATCAGATCGTTCTCGAACTGGACGCCGAAGGCATCTTCCTCAACATCTGGGCGAACGAAGAAAAGCTTCTCTATCGCCCGCGGAGCGAATTGCTGGGGAGAAGGTCCGAGGATATTTTTGACCCGGATTTCTTCCGCTCTTCGCATGAGCTTTTCAAGCGCGTGATCGCCACGGGCAAGGGAGAGGATTTTGAATATTCACTCAGCTTCCCGGAAGGCGAACGCTGGTTTCTCGCGCGCGTGAATCGCATTGAGTATCCCGAAGGAGAGAAGACGGTGTGCCTGGCCATCCGAGAAATCTCCGATCGCAAACGCACCGAAGAAAACCTGCGTATTTCGGAGGAGAAATTTCCCAAGGCATTCCGCGCGGGGCCGGACGCCATTGTGATCAGCACCCTCAACGACGGCCGCATCTTGGACGTGAATTACAACTTTATTCGGATGACGGGATTTGCGCGCGGCGAGTCTGTGGGACGGACCTCAACCGACTTGGGGATCTGGCTCAATCCCAAAGAGCGCGATCAGATGGTAGCCATCGTGAAGCGAGACGGTGAAGTGCGCGACCTGGAGGTTCGTTTCTCGGTGAAGTCGGGCGAAGTGCGCAACTTCTTGATGTCGGCACACACGATTGAACTAGAAGGAACGATGTGCCTGATCACGATCTTGCGGGATGTGACCGAGAGGAAAGCGCTCGAAGAACAACTTCGTCAGGCGCAGAAGATGGAAGCGGTGGGCAGACTAGCGGGCGGCGTGGCCCACGACTTCAACAATCTTCTGGTCGGGATTCTGGGATATAGCGAGTTGCTAAAGAAAAAAGTGCCGCCGGGAGATTTGCAGCGCATGACGGAAGAAATCAATTCGGCGGCGATACGGGCGCGGGATTTGACTTCGCGCCTGCTGGCGCTGAGCCGCCGGCAGGTTCTTCAGCCGAGAGTGCTGGACTTCAATGCGCTGGTGCGGCAGACGGAGAGCCTGCTGCGTCCGGTGATTGGCGAAGATATTCACGTGGAGATGAGACTCGACCAATCGGCAGGTTCGGTGAAAGCCGATCCGGCACAACTCGAGCAGGTGGTATTGAATCTTGCGTTGAACGCGCGGGACGCGATGCCGAACGGCGGCACGCTGGCGATGGAAACCTGCAACATCGAGGTGAACGCGGCGTTCGTGCGGCAACATCCGGGCTTGATTCCCGGGAAGTACGTTCGGCTGCGCGTGGTGGATACGGGACGCGGTATGAGTCCGGAGGTGATGGCGAAGATTTTCGAACCATTCTTCACGACGAAGCAGGCCGGAGTGGGAGGCGGGCTGGGACTTTCGACCGTGTATGGAATCGTGAAGCAGAGCGGCGGGTGCGTGACGGTGGAAAGCGAACCGGGAAAAGGTGCGGCCTTCGGAATTTATTTGCCGCATGCGCCGGAGATTCCGGAGAGACGAATCGCTGAGCCGGCGGTTATGGAGTCGCTGACGGGGCACGGAACTGTGCTGCTCGTTGAAGACGAGCCGGTGGTGCTGCGGCTCGCGCGCGATCTGCTAGCGGAGAATGGCTATCGCGTGCTTGCGGCGTCGAGCGGCTCGGACGCGCTAAGCATTGCCCGAAAAGAGACAGAGATAATTCACTTGCTGATCACGGATGTGGTGATGCCGGAAATGAGCGGGCCGGAACTGGCGGATCGAATGCGCAAATTGTGGCCGGCGATGCGAGTGCTTTATATGTCGGGTTACACGGATGACGAGGTGCTGTGCCGCAAAGGGCTGCCGGAAAATTCTGCGTTTCTGCAGAAACCGTTCACACCGCATCAATTTCTTCAGAAAGCGCGTGCGACGCTGGGAACGAAGCCAGCGCGCGAGCGTGTCTAAACTTTACTTTGAATTTTCTGAGACGCCGAGGACCTGCACTTGAATCGAGCGGTCGCGTGGGCCATCCAGCTCGGCGAGGATGATGGACTGCCAATAGCCGAGCGCGAGTTCTCCGTCGCGGACCGGCACTGAGAGTGTGTGTCCCAGAACCATCGCGCGGAGATGCGAATCGGCATTCTGACGATTGCATTCGGAGAGTTTGGGATCGTTGTGCCGCCAGTAATCTATGCGGCCAACGAGGCGCTCGAGAAAACTCTTGATATCGTCGAGAAGCGCCTGCTGAAACTCATTGATGAAAATTGCGGTGGTGGTGTGGAGCGATTGCACGAGGATGAACCCCGCTTTCAGTCCATGCTTGCGCACCACCTCGTTGAGGTCCTTGGTGATGTTAATGAGTTCCAGGCGCTCGCGAGTCTTGTAGCAAATCGTCTCGAGGTACATTTGCAAGGCTGCAGCTTTGGGACGAACTTCCGGTATGGTGAGTGTCTTCTTAACCGATGCAGTTTTCATCCTCAGGGGTCCTTGCCAGCTCTTCGTGTGGGGCACTTGTTTTAGATGCCCGAAAACTCTGCAAGTTGTATTGTGTGCATTATAGCGATGTGGTGGAAAGCTCGTCCATCGCTAAGATGCGCACTAGAAGTTGAAACGATACCCGAGTATGACTTTGGCGATGAGGTGGTCGGTTGAGCCGGTGAGCCCAACGCCCAAGCCGAAGTTAATTTCCCATTGCGGCGCAATGTTCAGGTCTATCGCGGGGAAAATCTGTTGCTGCTGCTGGGATACCGGATAAAAGCCCGTCACCGGGCCGAGCGATCCGTAGTATTCAAGGCCGCCGGCGATCTTGGGAGTGAAGTTGAAGCTGAATTTGAAATTCGGTGAGAAGACGAAGCCCTGATGAACGGTCTCGCCGTGCAATGAACGGTCGAATGTGGGGTTGAAGGACCAATACCATCGTCCTATTTGTTGATCGATAATCGGACGCATTTCCCACGTCCAAGTGTCGACTGAAAATTGCCGGCGCTGGTAGCCAATTTCATTCGAGAGACTTACTCCCACCGGCCAGTGCCACTTCTCCGGAACGCGAACGCGCGGCCGAATATGATCGCCGACCCAATCCCATCCCTGGCCGGAGCGCGCCGAAGTGAAGATATAAAATCCGGTTTCGAACCAATCGTTCCAGCCGTGAGTTATTTCGATGGTTTCGTGAAGTGCGTGGTTCGTGGGATACAGGCCATCGACCATTTGCTTCGAGCCATCAATCGTGAAGTTGCTGTGCAGTTCGACCATGGTGTGGCCCGGGTCCACGAGCTCGGAGCCGTACACCTGAATTTCGTAATTATCCTGGGCGGCGGCTGTTCGAGAGAAGAGGAGCACGCCAAGAGTCGCAGAAAGGATCAGAAGAGAGCGGAAGCTCGGCATTGATAAATTTAAGCATGGGGATGCGCTTTGTCATACACATTCATGAGTTGCTGGATGCTGGCTTGCGTATAACGCTGTGTGGTGGAGAGCGAGACGTGGCCGAGCAGTTCCTGAATCGCGCGAAGATCGGCGCCGTCCGCGAGCAGGTGCGTAGCGAAGGCGTGGCGGAGCGAGTGGGGATGGAGGTCCCAATTGACGTCGACGAGGCGCGAGTATTTTTTCACAATTGTGCGAACGGAGCGGGTGCTGAGGCGGCACGCATAGTGATTCAGAAATACGGCCTGGATCTCGGGTTCAGCTCCGGGGCGGTTGAGAATTCCGTCGCGAACCGGCCAATAGGCTTCGAGGGCAGTTTGTGCGCTGGAGCCGAATGGCACTATACGTTCTTTGCGTCCCTTGCCAAGGACTCGAAGCATTTGTCCGGCGCGGTCGATATCGCTAAGATCCAGTCCAACCAATTCGCTGACCCGCAGGCCGGACGCATATAGAAGCTCGAGAATGGCGCGATCGCGCTTCAACATGATTTTCGCGTCATCTTGCTTTTTGCGCGGGCTAGCGAAGGAACGCTTGTGCTTTGCAGCTGCGGGGCTGCCACCCAGAATGTTATCGAGAAAGCCGTTCATCTCCTCGGCGGTGATGACACGCGGCACGCGTTTAGGGAGTTTGGGCGTGCTGACCAGGCGCGCCGGATTCTGCTTCACAACTCCTTCGCGAACGCAGAATTTGAAAAAAGTGCGGAGGGCGGCGAGCTTTCTGGCTACAGAAGATTTCTCGAGTTTTTGATCGTAACTCCAACCCACAAACTCGCGGATCACGCGGTGATCGATGTGGGCGAGCGGCATGGTCTTCTCGCCCGGCGGCGTGAGGAACTGCATGAACTGGCTAACATCGCGGCGATATTCTCGGATGGTGTTGGGAGAAGCGTTGCGCTCGTAGCGCAGATAATCGATGAACCTATCGATGTGCTGCTTCATCGACTCTTGACCGGCGGCAAATAACTTGCCAAATCACAAACGTAGCAGCTCGCTTCACGCCTGCCCATTCAGGAAGCGACGCCGGACGGCACGGCCGGCGGGACCGCGGGCGGAGCGGTGGAAGGCGGCGTACCCAGCGATTCGAGCGGCGGAAGCGGAGCTTCGATTTCCCAATCGCAACCTTCTTTGATGCACGAGCGGAAATTGCCCTGCTTCGTGCGTTTCTCCACGATGAACGGCGCGCCGCATTTCGGGCACGGCTCGTTGATCGGCTCGTGAGGCGTCGTGAAGTCGCAATCCGGGTAGCGGCTGCAGCCATAGAAAATGCGGCCGCGACCTCTACCTTTCGCCGTGCCGCGGCGTACGAATTCGCCCTCGTTGCACTTCGGGCATTTGATTCCGAGGGTGATGGGCCGCGTGTACTTGCACTTCGGATATTTTTCGCAGCCGATGAATTCGCCAAAGCGTCCGTGGCGGCGCAGCAATTGATTGCCGCATGTGGGGCATTTTTCATCGAGCGGCACGTCCGGCTGGCGCGCTTTTTGAGTGCCCTGCACGAGGCGGCGCGTCGTCTTGCAATCAGGATATCCGGTGCAGGCGAGGAACGTGCCGAAGCGGCCGCGCTTGATGATCATTTCTTTGCCGCAATTGTCGCAATACTGCGTGGTGGTCTCGAGGTCGGGCTGGTCGCTCGCGACGTCCGCGAGATCGCGGATGAAATCGCATTCGGGATAACGCGAGCAGCCGAGGAAAAATCCGTGGCGGCTGATGCGCTCGAGCAATTCGCCCTGGCCGCACTTTTCGCATTTTTCTCCGGTGGGGATGCCGGCCTTGTAGGAATCCATTTGATCGGCGGCTTTGTCGAGATCCACTTCGAAGCGGTCCCAGAATTCTTTCACTGCCGTGCGCCAGGGCAGTTTGCCGTCTTCGATTTCATCGAGTTCTTCTTCGAGGCGCGCGGTGAAGCCCACATCGAAAATGTCTTCGAAGGCTTTCACCAGCAGCCCGCTGACGCGCTCGCCAAGCAAGGTGGGCGTGAAGCGTCCCTGGTCTTTATTGACGTACTCGCGTTCGACGATGGTGGAAATGATCGCGGCGTACGTGGACGGGCGACCGATGCCTTTTTCTTCGAGCTCTTTCACGATGGTCGCTTCGGTATATCGCGGCGGAGGCTCGGTGAAGTGCTGCTCGGGGCGGATTGTTTCGAGCCGGAGTTGATCACCCTGGCTGACTTGCGGCAGAGAGTTGCCGGCGGCGTCGCCTTCGTCTTCCTTTTCTTCTTCGTCTTTCACGGCCTGATAGGCGGCGAGATAGCCGTCGAATTTCTGGACGGAACCTGTGGCGCGGAAAGTGTAGCCGCTGGCGTCCACGTCAATCGTAGTCTGATCGAAGACGGCCGGAACCATTTGCGAGGCGACGAAGCGCTGCCAGATCATCTGGTAGAGCTTGAACATGGACTCATCGAGATACGGCTTAACGCTTTCGGGAGTGCGGGCAACATCGGTGGGGCGAATTGCCTCGTGCGCTTCCTGTGCATCTTTTTTCGATTTGAAGAAATTCGGCTTCTCGGGGAGATATTTTTCGCCGTAGGCCGAGCCGATGTGATCGCGGACCTGGGTAATTGCGTCGGCCGAAACTCTCACCGAATCGGTGCGCATATAGGTGATGAGCGCGACGGAGCCTTCATTGCCGAGGTCAACACCTTCATAGAGGCGCTGGGCGAGCATCATGGTGCGCTTGGCGGTGAAGCGCAGGCGATTGTAGCCGGCCTGCTGGAGCTTCGAAGTGGTGAAGGGAGGCGGAGCAAAGCGGCGCTTTTCTTTTTGGGCGACGCTGGCGACTTGCCATGTCGATTTTTCGACTGCCGCGAGAATACGTTGCGCTTCTGCCTCGTCTGGAATTTCGATGTCTTCGCCGTTATGCTTGATGAGCTTGGCTTCGAAGGACGGCGGCTCGCCTGCGGCGAGGAGCGCATGCATCGTCCAATATTCTTTGGGAACGAAGGCGCGGATTTCCTGCTCGCGTTCGACGATGAGGCGGAGCGCGACGGTCTGGACGCGGCCGGCGGAAAGGCCACGGCGAACTTTGTCCCAGAGCAAGGGCGAAACTTTGTAGCCGACGAGGCGGTCGAGGACGCGACGGGCTTGCTGCGCGTCGACGAGATTTTCATTTACCTGCGAAGGATGTTCGAATGCGGCGCGGATTGCCTTTGGCGTGATTTCGTTGAACATCACGCGGAAGATTTTGGAGGCGGAGGTGGCGGCGGGCTCCGCTTTTGGCGGTTTTACGACTAACTTTGCGACTTCTTTGGCGGTGACCTTGGCGCTACCGTTGCCGTCTTCTGGCGCGAGCTTCTTTTTCTTGGAGTTTTTGCCGTTGGTCTCGACTTCGACTGGCGGCCTGAATGGCTTGCTCAGTACATGCGCGAGATGGGCGCAGATGGCTTCGCCTTCGCGGTCCGGGTCACCTGCGAGGTAGACGGCGTCGGCGGTCTGAGCTGCTTTGCGAAGCTCGTTGATTACTTTGATTTTGCCGGGAATCACCTGGTAGGTGGGCTCGAAGATATTTTCGGAGGTGACCGGGATTGGCTTCGGCGTTGGTTTCTCGGGTTTGGCCTTCGCGCCGGCCTTGGCTTTCGATTTGCGTTTCTTTTTGCGTTTGCCGTTCTGCTCGCCGGGCAGAAGGATACCGATCGTCTTCGTGGGAAGATCCATCACGTGGCCGTAGGAGGCTTTTACTGTGTAGCCGCGGCCCAAATATTTGTTGATCGTTTTCGCCTTGGCGGGCGATTCGACGATTACGAGTGATCGTGCCATCTGTCTCTGTGTTCCTCGTTCCTAGGTTGCTAGCGAAATCCAACTTCCACTAAAAAGCTGCGTCTCCGCTTGAACGGAGCGCCGTACCATCCTACCTGCTGTCCCGGAGAAGACTACAAGAGGACTTTCAGGAATTGCTTCCCAGGTAACTGACGTACCACGCCTTTGAGCTCCAGGTCAAATAGCGTGGCCAGCACTTCGGACGACGTGAGCCCGGAAACCTCCATAATTTCGTCAATGTGGCGGGCCTCATCGACGTTGAGCAACCCGTACAAAGTGCGCTCGGCCGGGACAAAGGTTTCGTCGAGCAGGGCGGCTCGTTCTTCAGTTGAGGCTGATTCCACCGGCAGCAGCTCAGCGCGAACTGGCGTGGGCAGCTCTTCAATCACGTCCTCCCAACTGGTGACTAGCTTGGCGCCTTGTTTGATCAGCTGGTTCGGTCCGAAGCTGGTGGGCTGGGTAGCGTTGCCTGGAACGCCGAAGACTTCGCGGCCAAACTCCATGGCCAGCCGCGCGGTGATTAAGGATCCAGAATACTGCGCGCCTTCGACGACTACAACCCCCAGCGCGATGCCGGCAATGATCCGATTGCGGATGGGGAAGTTTTGAGGCGCTGGAAACGTGCCCATCGGAAACTCGCTGATGATTGCGCCGCGCGTTTGCATATCGGCAAAGATTTTCTTGTTCTCCTTGGGATAAACCACGTCGATTCCGGAGCCTAGGACACCAATTGTGGCGCCGCCTGCTGAACTCAACGCGCCTTTGTGAGCGCAGGAATCGATTCCTCGGGCCATGCCGCTGGTGACGACGATGCCTCGATCGGCGAGGTCGCGGCCCAAACGCTCGGCCATTTGATTCCCGTAGGGGGTCGGACGACGCGAGCCGACGATCGAGATTAGGTGTCTGCTTAGAAGTTCTATGTTTCCAAGTACATACAGGAGGGGCGGAGGATCATAGATTTCGCGGAGGCGTGCGGGGTACTCGGGTTCGTCCCAGGTGAGGAGCTTGCAACCGGCCGCCTGGGCTGTGGCTAGTTCTTTAGCGGCATCGCTGAGAGGCCGGCGGGAGTGGATGGCTTGCGCTACTGCTGCCGGGAGGTGGTGGCTTTCGAGTTCGGTGAGTGAGGCGTTGAAAATCTGCTGCGGGCTGCCCATCTCGCGCAGGAGTTTGCCGGCCATGCGTGCGCCGAGACCTGGCGTGAGTGCCAGCGCCAACCACCCCAAGTAATGGTCGGAATCCATCTATAAGGAAGGCTCTGGCGTGAGGGTACGCAGTGGCGTGGGTTGATGTCAAGCAAGGCAATATCCGTATATGTACTTAGATGGCGAAGGATTAGTGCGCAGAGGCGGAGTAGACGATGCGGCCGGCTCGAACTGTGTAGTGGGCGCTTGCGAAATTCGTTGCGTCGGTGGCGGGATCGGCGCTGAGGACCACGAGATCGACTGATCGTTGAACTCGTCTCAAGATACGCCTTCGAACGAGGAAACTTGCATATCGATTTCCCCTGGAAACTTTGGACTGATATTATCCGGCTGCTTCGATTCCGATTCGCGGGAGTGCGACATGAGGATAGCTGTGAGGTTTTGCGTCTCTTTCCTGTTGACACTTCTAACTTTTGGATTCGCCACCTCCGGGTTGAGCGCTCAGTCCGCCGCGGCATCAAGCCCTATCGAAGGCACGTGGGAGGGAACCCTGCAAGCAGGGGCGAGCAAATTACGATTGATTGTGAAACTGACAAAATCGAGCGGAGGTGTCTACAGCGGCGAGCTGAACAGTGTAGATCAAGGTGCAACGCTGGCGGTCCGAAATGGGACCCTGGACGGTGATGCGATCCGATTCGAGGTCGAGCGGATTGGAGGTGTTTATGAGGGCGTCCTGAACAAGGAACGCACGGAGATGGTTGGGACGTGGACGCAGACCGGTACGGTTCCTCTGCCGCTTACATTGACGCGAAGCAAGAGTGGTGTGATCGACAAGGAAGAGGCGCAGAACGCCGTGACCCACACTCCGAAGCCGGGAGGGCCGCCGATTCAGGTGCTTTCGCCGATCGATCCTTGGGCATTCAAGGCGGATGGCAAATGGCATCTCGTGTATGAGCTGCACGTGACGAACCTTGGCAAATGGGATTGCTTGCTCACGCGGCTTGATGCGGTTACCGACGATTCCGGTGCGAAACCAATTGCGAGTTACTCCGGCGCCAAATTGGAAGGGATGATCGAACGGCCCGGGCAAAATGTTTCAGAGAAAGCGAAGATAGCGCCAGGGGCGTTTGCGATCGTTTACATGTGGCTCAATTTCGATAGAGCAGAAGAAGTGCCCGCGAAGGTGAGCCATCGAATCGCGATGAGGATTGGCGATTACCCGGAGGCGATCACGCTCGATGGCGCTGCCGTTTCGACGGAACGGAAACCGGTTGTGGTAATCAGCTCGCCGTTACGCGGAGAAGACTGGGTGGCTGCGAGTGGACCTTCGAACACGTCGGTGCACCGGCGGTCCTTCATTCCTGTGAACGGCCGCGCATACATCGGACAACGATTCGCAATCGATTGGGTGCAACTGAATCCCGACGGCAAAACGTATCAGAGCGACTCAGGGGACAACAAAAACTATCGCGCCTACGGGGTGGAAATTCACGCGGTGGCGGACGGCGTGGTGACGCAGACCAAAGATGGTATCCCGCAAAATATTCCGAACAAGCCGCCGGTGGTGCCGATCACGTTCGAAACAATCGGGGGAAATCACGTAATCATGGAAATTGGCGATGGGCTGTTTGCGTTCTACGCGCACCTGCAGCCGGGCTCGCTCCGGGTGAAAGTTGGAGACAAGGTGCACCGCGGTCAGGTCCTAGGACTGCTCGGCAATTCCGGAAATTCCTCGGAGCCGCATCTGCACTTCCATATCTGCAACGCGAATTCAGAACTAGGTTGTGAAGGGCTGCCATACGCTTTCGCAACATACGAGATGCAGGGCAAGGGCGAGGGTTGGAAACCGTCCGATTCGCACGCAGCGGCCGTGAAACAAGAAATGGAAATTCCCACCGAGGATGAGGTCATCCGGTTTCTTGAGCGGCCTTGATCTCAAGCGTCCTTTTACTACTGATCACGATTGCTTTTACGGCGCGCTTAGGTATCGTCCGCCACTCCCAAGGCTGCGTTGGGCATTGTGTTATATTGGGATTTAACGGAACGAGGAAAACGTGAGCAAGCTTCGCATTTCAATTGTCGAATATCTGAATACGGCGCCGCTGGTGTGGGGATTCGCGGAAGGTCCGCTCGAGGGCAAGTACGATCTCTCGTTCACGGTGCCATCGCAATGCGCGGAAGCACTGCGCCGAGGCGATGTAGACGTAGCCATCATTCCGGCGATCGAATATCAGCGCATGGAAAATGTGGTGGTGCTGCCGGATATGGCGGTGGCGGCGAAGGGCGAGGTTCGCAGCATTTTAGTCGTGTCGAAGCGGCCGATTGATATGGCGAAGCGCATTGCGCTCGATTCGAGTTCGCGTAGTTCGGCGGCGCTGGTGAAATTGCTGGCGGCAGGTTACTGGGGAATCAAGCCTGAGTATGTGGAGGCCGCGCCCGATCCTTCCGAAATGCTCACAGAAGCGGACGCCGCGCTCGTTATCGGCGATCCGGCGCTACGCGTCGCGCTGAAAATGGAAGCGCTTTCCGCTAAGTTGCCGGGCGGTGGAGCATGCTGCCAGGGCGACCCGGAAGACATGCCGGTGCCGGGATTCGAGACAGTGTTCGTCTACGATGTGGCTTATCAGTGGCGCGAGATGACGGGCAAGCCGTGCGTGCTTGCTATCTGGGCTGGACGACGCAATGTGATCACGCCGGAAGTGGTGGCGGATTTTCAGGCGTCGAAGCGATACGGAATGGAGCGCATCCGCGAAATTTCCGAAGCTGCTGCGGTCAAGCTTGATCTACCGGCTAAGGCGCTCGAGCGATATTTGATCGACAACATCGACTTCAACCTCGATGAAGAAAATCTCGAAGGGCTGAGGCTCTACTATGAGAAAGCTGCTTCGGCCGGATTGATTCCCCGCAATCGTCCCCTCGAATTCGCGAGTGTGCCCGCACAATCCACCGCTCGTCGCGGAGCCTGACGCGGTGGAGTGTATCGGCAAACTCAGCAGGTTGCGCCGGTATCCCGTGAAAGGAATGGCGGGTGAGGATCTCGACGCTGCTCATGTGACATATGCGGGCCTGCTCGGCGACCGCGTTTACGCTTTCATTGATGCGGAAGGCCCGGCGACCTTTCCCTGGATGACCGCGCGCAAGGGACGTGACATGATTTTGTTCCGCCCGCGGTTTCTCAATGCGTTGCCGATCGAATCAGAGATCTTTTCAGCGAATTACGCCGCAGAGGTGACGACGCCGGAGGGTGAGACTCTGCGCGCGGACGATCCTGCGCTAAAACAATTGCTCGAGAGACGCTACCAGAAGACGCTTGAATTCCGCCATTCCGAGCGCAGCATGATGGACCTGGCTCCGATTTCTGTGTTTGGCCTTGCGACGGTGCAGGCGCTTTCCGAGGAAACCGGAATCAAATTGAATCCAGTGCGATTCCGCGCGAATTTTTATGTCGAGTGGGCGACTGGCGGGCCGTTCTTTGAGGACAGCCTTGTGGGCCGCGAGCTGCGGATCGGCGAGTCGGTGGCGATTCGGATTGTGAAAAAGGACGGGCGCTGTGTCATGATAAATCTCGACCCGGACACAGCGGAGGCTTCTCCTGTGGTACTGGAAAGAGTGGCCCGCCATCACGAGGGATGTTCAGGCGTGTACGGCGCGGTGCTGCGAGAAGGTGTTGTGCGCACGAACGATCCGGTTTATCTGGCGTAAGATCAAAGTCGAGGTCGAGGCTGAGGAACACAATCGCCGATGAGAATCACACAAGAAGAAGCACTCGAACTTTTTAATTCCGACGACTTGATTGGCATCGGAATGGCGGCGAACGAAGTGCGCCGCAAGAAAACCGACCCGCGCGTGGCCACTTATCAGATCGACCGCAACATTAACTACACGAATTTCTGCACGGAATACTGCTCGTTCTGCGCGTTCTATCGGCCGCTGGGCGCGAAAGATGGCTACATTCTCTCGCTTGAAACGATCTACGAGAAGATCCGCGAGATGATCGAGATTGGCGGCACAGGTGTGTTGATGCAAGGCGGCTTGCATCCGGACCTGCGAGTGGAGTTTTACGAGAACATGCTGAGCTCGATCAAGCAGAAATTTCCGCAGGTGCATCTGCACTGCTTTTCGGCGCCGGAAATTCTGTGTATCGCGGAAGTTTCGGGGCTTTCGGTGCGCGATACGATCGCGCGCTTGCGCGATGCGGGGCTCGACTCGATTCCGGGCGGCGGCGCGGAAATTCTCGACGATGAAATTCGCGCGTGCATTTCGCGGCTGAAGTGCCGGTCCGACGAATGGGAAGACATGCACCGGATCGCGCACTCGCTCGGGATGCGCACGACGGCGACGATGATGTTCGGCTGCGGCGAGGATTATCGCCACCGGGTGAATCATCTGGAACGCCTGCGCCGGATTCAGGAGGATACGGGCGGGTTTACGGCGTTCATCCCCTGGATTTTTGCGCCGGAGAATACTCCGCTCGGAAAGAAAATTCCTGAGGCCACCGCTTTCGATTATTTGAAGACGCTTGCGATCAGCCGGCTGTATCTCGACAACATCGATCATATTCAGTCGAGCTGGCTCACGCCGGGAATCAAGATTTGCCAGGTGGGGCTTCAGTTTGGCGCTGACGATGTGGGCAGTATTTTGATTGAAGAGAATGTGGTTTATGCGGCGGGTGTGCGCAACCGAACGAATGAAGCGGAGCTGCGGCGGATTATTTCCGATGCGGGCTACATTCCTGCGCAACGCGACACGCTATATCGCTCGTACGTCCTGAAAAATGCTGCTTAGAATTTCTGCTGGAAACTAAGGCTTATCACCGCGGATACTGCGGAATTCGATTGCGATTTCCGCGCCCTCCGGTAGGTCGAGCGGTTCGATTGGAACCAGCACACCGTTGGCGAATCGAGCGCGAATCCTTCGTGGTTCACTTTTTGAATTAGATCCCGTGGCTACTGGAACTTCTGAAGCCGCGCTACCCGCACCGGCGAATTTCGGCACGCCTGCTTGATCGAGAGCCACATTGGCCAGCGCGTCAGCGTCACGATTCAATTCGCGGCGAACGTGCTCGATCGCAAAGTATCCGAGCTGTTTCGCCATCTTCGAGGCGCGTTCGTGCAGCGGCTTCAAATCGGCGCTTTTTACTTTGTAGCGACCCTGCATCTGGCGAACGAGCAACTCGGAATCGCTGCGGATACGCAGCGCGGAAATGTTGTGGCTCGTCGCGTAGTCGAGCGCTGCGAGGAGCGCATAGTACTCGGCGACGTTATTTGTTTCGCGTCCGATATTTTTCGCGAGTTCGAGAATAACTTTTCCGGCTGGGTCGCGAATGACCACGGCATAAGACGCCGGGCCCGGATTACCGCGCGATGCTCCATCAATATTCGCGATATGAACTCCCGCGGGCGGGCCAGCGGCATGCGATTCAGAAAAAAGGTGCGCGCTCGAGGGCGGCGGAGTTTTTGAAGAACGCTTCATCGGCGGCAGACGCTCCCGAGGGTGTGGCGGGCAATCAAGATTCCGGCGCTAATTTTCACCGGTGGAAGAGGCGGACGCAGACGCGCCCGAAGTTTGCGGCTTGTGATCGTCGAGCGGCGGGACGGCCGTGGGCTCGATGTAGTAGAGAATCCGAGTGCAGGTCTCGCAGTGAAACAAGTCCTCGTTGTTCGCATTGCGCATCTTTTGAAACACGTGCGGGCGGATTTGCATGCCGCAGAGCGAGCACTTCTCGTTGTCCACTTCGGCGAGGGCAACGCCGCCGTGTCTTTTCGCGATGCGTTCGTAGTGGTCGAGCATGTCTTCGGGAATTTCTGACGTAACGCGCTTGCGATCGGCCTCGACCAGCGCCGAATCCTTTTCGGCCGCGGCTTTTTCTGATTCGATCGTGGCGCGTTGCGTGCGAACGGATCCTTCCACTTCCTTCAATCTTAGCTCGGCGGCCTTGATGCGGCGGTCATACTCCTCGCTGGCCACCATCTGCTCAAGCAGGCGATCCTCGGCTTTCGCAATTTCATCTTCTGCCATCTGCACTTCGTGCTGAAGAGCTTTATAGGCTTCGTTGGTTTTGATTTGTGCGGTCTGGTCGCGGTATTTGCGGACGCGTTCCTTGTGCTGCTCGACGTCGAGTTCGTATTTCTTACGGTCTTTTATCGTGGCGAGTTGTGCGGCTTTGCTTTGCTCGAGCTCGGTTTTCGCGGCAGCGATGCGGGCATCGAGATCAGAGATTTTCTTTGGGAAAGCGGCCAGGCGAGTGCGAACGTCGTTGAGCCGCACGTCTACGCTTTGCAATTCGAGGAGGTTCTGGAGAACCTTTAGCACAGAACGCCATTCTAGCATATGCGTAGGGATGCTCGCAGAAGCGCCAAAACGCTGGGCGGTGGCTCTATGCGAGGCTCGATTTGAGGAAGGCGATTGCTTGGCGCCAGGAGTCTGCTTGCGCTTCCGCGTCAGCTGCTGCTGTGCCACCGAAAGAGTAGCGAGCGTTGCGAAGATGAGGATTCCGCGAGGCGCGAGCGGTGGTTGGAAGGTAAGGATATCGCAGCATGTGGCCGGCGTTCGGATAGTGAAGATGCTCGACGCGGTGCGCGAAACCGTGTTTTTTTAGACGCGCGACGATGGCTTCGCTCATTTCCGTTGCCGGCCAAAGGTGATCGTCGCCGCTCGAGATGAGCATGATGGGACCTCGAATCTGTTCGACTGGAATTGCGGCTGTCGCCACGGCTTTCGAATTTCGCAATCCGGCACGAAACAGATCACGGAACATCACGGGCCGTTTGAGCAGGGCGACAGGGATGGCAGAGCGAAAAATAAATTGGCGAAGAGGTAGGGGAACGAAAGGAATAGCCTCACCGTTGTGCGCCCATGACGGAGGCAACTCGCCGGTATGCTTGTCGCGTCCGCCAGCTGCCCAGACCACGCTGCTCGGTGCATAAGCGACAACCGCGCGAATTTGCGGAAATCTCGAACCCAGGAGGAGGGCGAGCTCAGCGCCGCGCGAAACGGCAAGCAGGCCGAGCCGCTGCGCATCGATTTCTGGTTGTGCGCCAAGCCATCCGAACGCGGCCTCGAAGTATTCGAGCGGAATGTGGTGAAGCCACGTGGGCAAAGGCGGCGTGCCGAAATAGGCGAGCGCGAACGCAGCGAAACCGTGACGAGCGATTAATGCGGCCTTGTCGAGATCGAAGCCACCGCCCGAGCCACTGAGAACGACGACAACGGGAAGGCGATCGCCTGGCTTCGCGCCGGGTGGTAGAAATAATCGGCCAACGGTTTGCGCACCGTTCGCTGCTGGTTCGCCTGGCACTTGCAAATCGCGCGTTTGAGTGCCGGGCACGAAATAATTCCTTTCGAGACGCGTGGCGGCGATCACGCGCTCGGCTGATCGAATCTCCAGTGCCACTTTGTTCGCGGTGACATTCTTTTTCACGAACGTCGCGCGGCCACCTTCCTCCGCACCTTCGAGATTCATCGACCAGAACAAGCCCATCGGCGATATAGCGCGATAGGTGCCGCTGAGCGGTTCCTGCGATTTAGCGTCAACGATGCCGGACGAATTTGCAGCGAAGGTTGCATGCGAACTCCAGACGCGTTTGTCATCGTCTTCGGTTGAGGCGCGGAGCGTCACAGTTTCGCGCGGCTTCAGACCAAGAATTCGGATGCTCAATTCCTCGTCTATAAACCCCGTGGCGGGCGAGATTTCGAGGCTCACGCCACTCGGCGCGGCCACGCTCGCAATGGAAGGCCTCGTCAAAGCATTGATTTATAACATACCTACGGATCGAACGTCCCGCGCAGACGGCTGAGTCTTTTTCAGGTCTTCTACCGTATTACAGATATGATGGGCACCGCCGCATTGCGATGGGAGGGAGGCGTGGGGCTCGAGGCCGATGTTGCTCAGCTTCGGCGTGGCGACCTGGATGCGCTCTCGACGCTGGTATCGCGCTATCAGAATCGGCTCTATCGCTTCCTGCAGCGGCTGGTACGTGACCGCAGCGAAGCGGAGGATCTTTTTCAGCAAACCTGGATTCACGTGGCGGAAAAGATCCGGCGCTTCGATCCGAGCCGAAATTTCGACGCCTGGCTGTTCACCGTGGCGCGCAATTTGGCGATTGACCATCTTCGGCGGATTCGGCCGTCGAGTTTAGATCAGCCCATTTCGGAAGATGAATCGCAGGAGACTGCGCTCGATCGGTTGGTGGCGCATGGTCCGGCGCCGCTCGATCGCATTCTCGAAAATGAGCGAGCGAGCCGTGTGGGAACGGCGCTCGACGAATTGCCGTTCGCTTACAGGGAAGTGATGACGCTGCGATTCGAAGAGGAAATGAAGATTGAAGAGATCGCACAGGTGCTCGGCATTCCGCTTTCCACCGTGAAATCCAGGCTGCGCCGTTCGCTCGAGCAGATGCGCAACAGCCTGGAAACGCACTATGCCGGGGAGAATTGGCGATGAGCCCATCGAGCGATATGTCGAAGAACCTTTCAGTGACCGAGCACAACAAGATTCGCGAGATGCTGGCACTGGCTGCAGCAGACGCACTCGAGCCCAACGAATCGGAACTGTTAATGCGGCACGTGCAGATTTGCCCGCAATGTTCGGGTGAGATGGAGCAATGGCAACTCTTGTCTCGCGGTCTGCGGCAGTTGCCAACGCCGCAACCGTCGCCGGACCTGGTGCAAAGAACCTGCGCGCGAGCTGAAGCGAGAATCATCGACGAGCGTGAGAACGCGTGGAACCGCCGCGTGATGATTTCTCTAGTGCTGTTTGCCTGGGCGCTGACGCTAACGAGCTGGCCAATCGTGCGCCTCGTGAGCGGCGGCCTTCTGAGTTTGCTCGACCCGAGGCTGAATCAATCGTGGCTGGGATTCGCGGGATTCACGTCGCTCGTATGGCTGACGGGCGGAATAGCAGCCGTTTTGCTGGCACGCCATCAACGGCGGGAAAGGAGCTTGGCATGAGCCGCTTCAGCGAAGCGTTGAAAATAGTTCCGCGGACGGCGTGGGTCATTGGGGCCGTTTGCTACCTCGGTGTGGCAACGCTGGCGTTGACTGTCTTCATCCCCGGCGACAAAGAAATGAAGTACTGGCCATTCGCGGGGAAACTCGCCTTCGCCTTCGGTGCTTTTCTGTTCGCCTATGCCTGGGTTCTGCTGATTGGCTATGTGTACGCGGATGCAAAGCGCCGCGGCATGCGTTATGCGATGTGGATGTGGCTCGCAGCTTTGATCCCCAATGGCATCGGAATCATCATCTACTTCATTCTGCGCGATCCGCTGCCGCGCCCGTGTCCTGAATGTTCAGCACCGGTAAAATCTGGATTTGTTTTCTGCCCTTACTGCGGGACGGCGATGAAGCCCACTTGCCCCAATTGCGGTCGCGCAGTTGAGCATGGCTGGGCGAATTGCCCGGAGTGCGGTTCAAAACTACCGCCCGCGGCCGCGACTCCTCGCACAGCGTAGTGGCTTGCGGGTGGTGAAGAGAACTTTGCAACTACTATGGCGCCGTCTGGACTTGCATCGTTTGATCAACCGACCAGTTCGAGCAGCCGGGATTCGTGGCGGGCATACATTTCGCCATCACTTCAAAACCAGACGCCGACGTTTCGACTGCATACGAATATCCGTCGCGACCGTCCTTCAGCATCGACATCGCACCAGCCGACTTCAATTCCTCGAGCGAGCCATACGATCCATGTTCCGCCTGGTATGCGCGTTCGGCCTGCGCAATCGCAAGCAGGTCGTTCTTCACGCCCACCACGCTGATCGTCTGCATAGGCGTGCCGGTCTCCGATGATTGCATTTTTGAAAAGTACAGCCTGTAACCCAGCACCGAAATCAGCGCTACTACGAGAAGTCCAGCCAAACTTCGCATCGTCGCCTCGCAACAAAATCCGCCATCAACAAAAGTCCAGATCGAGCCATGTCGAGGTTACGACGGCCTTTACCCCGCCGCAATCAATCGCGAAGTAGCCTTTTCCTGTTGGTATACGTCTAAATATGCGTGGCAAACGAAGGTAATCGCGCAGAAAGCTGCGGGGAACAATCCTCCGGGCAAATTTGACAGCCGCAATGAGCGTCTAGGATACTGGAGAATCTTCTCTCGGTTGCAGGCGGTTCTGATAACGGGCTTATCTTTACCGCAGGCCTTTCCGCCTTGCGAGCATCACGCGCACTAAATCCCTCGGGATGGGAGTTATCGGTTTATGAGGACTCGAAGTCGCTTCGCTATCGCTCTGTTGTTCGTCGCGGCATTGGCTGGAGCGCTGGCCGCGCAGGAGAAACAGGACAAACCGGAACAGGTCCGGCCGCCGAAGCTTAATTTCACCACGCATACTCTTGCGAATGGCTTGCAGGTAATCCTCCTCGAAGACCACGCCGCTCCCGTGATCAATCTGCAAGTTTGGTATCACGTGGGCGCGAAAGACGAGCAACCCGGCCACACCGGCTTCGCGCATCTATTCGAGCACTTGATGTTCAAAGGCTCGGCGCGCGTCGGCGCGGACGAGCACTCCCGCATCATCGAAGCCGCCGGCGGTTTCGATAACGCCAGCACGTACGACGACTACACGAATTTCTTCGAGACATTCCCGAGTAATTATCTCGAGCGCGTCCTCTGGCTCGAAGCCGACCGCATGGGCAGCCTCAACGTGGACGAGGCGAATTTTAGATCCGAACGCGAGGTGGTGAAAGAAGAGCGCCGCGTCCGCGTGGATAATCAGCCCTACGGCTTGCTCGAAGAGGATCTTCGCGCCGCTGCGTTCACGGTCCACGGCTACCACCACACCGCGATTGGGAGCATGGCCGACCTCGATAAAGCCACGATTGAAGATGTGCGCGCGTTCTTCAACACCTTCTACAAGCCGAATAATGCGACGCTGATCATCGTCGGCGATTTCAAATCCGACGAATCGCTCGGCTGGGCCAAGAAATATTTCGAAGGTATCCCGGCCTCCGCAAAACCGATCCCGCGGATCGATAAGCCCGAGCCCGCGCAAACGGAAGAGCGCGTGGTGAACAAGGCCTATTCCAACACGCCGCTTCCCGCGGTCGTGATCGGCTACAAGATTCCAGCCCGTTATGCCCCCGATTCCTATCCTCTGGATTTAGCCTCTAACATCCTGGCCGGAGGCGAAAGCAGCCGCCTGTACCAAACGCTGGTCTACAAAGACCAGATCGCCGTGCAGGCCGCAGGCTTCGGCAATTTCACGGAAGATCCGAACCTCTTCTGGGCCTACGCAATCATGAATCAGGGACACACCGCCGAAGAGGGTCGAAAGGCCGTGGTCGCCGTGCTCGATGAACTCAAGACAAAACCGGTCGAGGCGCGAGAATTCGATAAGGCTGAGAACCAGGAGATTTCTGGATTCATCCTGGGCCGAAATACGGACGAAGAGAAAGCCGTCGCACTCGGAGCGGCAGCCGTGATCGGCAAGGATCTCGATCTCGTAAATACCGAACTTGGTCACTATCTGAAGCTCACTCCGGCAGACGTGCAGCGCGCGGCAGCGGAATATTTTGTGCTGCAACACGCCACTGTTCTGCTCGTGAAGCCGGCGGCACAGTGATGAAACACATGGCCGAGACTGAACGCATGCAAATTCGAGCATTTATTCCAGGAGCAATGATGAAGAGGTTCGCGGTGCGCCAATGGCTGATTTTATTCGTGCTGGTCAGTCTCACGGGCGCTGCGGTGTTCGGTCAGCAGACAGCCGCGCCACCCGCAGAAAAGCATCCCGCGGCGCAGCAGGATCAAAAAGACCAAAAAGACGGCACCGGGGTCGTTCCTCCCGGCGTGAAACTCGACCCTCAAATGCCCGGCCCCGGCGCTACGACGGCGTATCATTTTCCTTCGGCTGCTACGAAGACTCTTCCTAATGGGCTGAAGGTTTTCGTGGTCAGTGACCGCAGCGAACCCTCGGTTGCCGCGCGGCTTATCATTTTCTCTGCAGGAGGCATCGACGACCCAGCAGGAAGTCCAGGCGTCGCTCAGATGACCGCCAACTTGCTGACGCAGGGAACCAAGAGGCGATCGGCCCAGGGCATTGCTGACGCGATCGATTTTGTCGGCGGACAGCTAACGGCGCAGGCAGGCAAGGACGCGACCACCATCACACTCGACGTCGTAAAGAAGGATCTGAATCTCGGACTCGACCTGATGTCCGACGTCGTCCTTCATCCGGCATTCAAGCCCGAGGAACTCGACCGGCGCCGCGAACAAGTCCTCTCATCTCTCACGGTGCAGTATTCGAATCCCGATTACCTGGCGTCGCTCACGTTCAATCACGTGGTGTATAGCGGTTCGCCCTATGGCTGGCCGATTGAAGGAACACCGGACACGGTTAAGAAGTTGAAGAGCGAGGATCTCGCCAAATTCCACGACGCGCACTACGCACCGAACCAGGGATTCCTCGCGTTCGCTGGAGATATAGCTCCGGAAGAAGCATTTGCATTAGCGGAAAAATATTTTGGCGACTGGCCGAAAATTGATCTGCCCGCCGCGACCCCCGCTGTTCCCGCGCCGATTTCCGGCCAGCACGTTTGGCTCATCGACAAGCCCGATGCCGTTCAAACGCAGATTCGCGTCGGCAAGCTAGGCGTGCGGCGCGCAGATCCAGAGCTGATTCCTCTGCAAGTGACGAACCGGATCTTCGGCGGCGGATACAACAGCAGGCTGAACACGGAAGTTCGCGTCAAAAAGGGTCTTACCTACGGAGCATTTTCCTCTTTCACGCCGCGGCGCTACGCGGGATCTTTCACGGCAGGAACTTTTACGCGCACGGCAGCAACGGTAGAAGCCACCAAGCTCGTCGTTGAGCTCATGGCCAAAATGGCCACGGGAGATATCACGCCGAAGGAGCTCGATGTCGCCCGGGATTACCTGGCTGGCGTTTATCCCATCGAGACGGAAACCGCCGAGCAGGTGGCGGATCGTATTCTTACAGCCGCTGCTTTCGAATTGCCCGCGGATTACAACAGCACCTATCCGGAGCGCGTCCGCTCGGTCTCGGCGAGTGAGGCAAAGGCGATCGCGCAGCGTTATTTCACGACGAAGGATCTCGACATCGTGCTGGTGGGAAACGTCAGCCAATTTCGCGATGAGCTGAAGAAAGAATTTCCTGGCGCGCAATTCACCGAGATTGCAGCGGATCAGCTCGATGCGACGCGTCCAGATCTTCGCAAACCTGCCCAGGCCTCGGCGGCACTAACGCCCGAAGCACTCGCCAGGGGCAAAGAGATTCTGCTGGCGGGCGCGAAAGCGGCCGGTGGCGATGCGCTTGCGTCGGTGAAAAGCCTTGCAATGAACGAAACCGGCAGCATGTTTAATCAGGGCAATGAAGCGCCGATCAAAGTTTCCTGGCTCGTGTCTTATCCGGATCGCTCACATGGACAAGTGGAATTTCAAGGACAGACGATCATGCAGGTTTGCGATGGAAAGTCTGCATGGCTCCAGTTTCCCGATAAAGTCGTGGACGCGTCGCGGTTCCTTCCCGAGTTCGAACGGGGAATCGCAATGTTCGGCGGCGGATGGGGCGCCTACCAGCGCGTTCTCGAGGGCAAGCTTGCCGGGCAGTTTATAGGCGAAGAGGAAATCGACGGCAAGAAAGCGGAAGGCGTTCAGCTTGAAGCGCCGTTCAATTCAGCAAAGCTCTATTTTGATCCCACTACCCATCTGCTGGCCGCCGCGCATTACCAATCCGAAGGCCAGCACGGGACCGTGGACAACGATCAGCGCTGGGGCGACTACCGAACCGTGGACGGAAAGCAGTTCGCTTACACGACGACAATTTATCGCGACGGCGCGAAGTACCTCGAATCCCACGTCGAACAGGTCAACCTCAATCCTAAAATCGACGAATCGCTATTCGTAAAGCCCGAGGCGCCTGCAGCGAAGTGACCTCACTCTATTTCACCGTCATCACCACTTTGCCGATGTTCTTCCGCTCCTGGATGAACCGATGAGCCGCCGCGGCATCCGCCAGTGGAAACGATTTTCCAATCACGGGTTTGATCTTGCCCGCCGTGTACATACGGAAAAGCTCGTCGAGTTCTTTGCGCAAAAGCGCGCCCCGGGCTTGCAAGCGTCCCAGATTCACTCCAATCACCGTCAGGTTCTCGCTCATCATTTTCAGCGGATGAAACTTAGGCGTTTCGAGCAGAGCTTTCAATCCGCGCATCCAGCTTCGTTTTCCGTCCGGGCCCGCCGCGGCGGAAAAACCGAACACCACAAGCCTGCCCGTCGGACCGAGGCACGCCTGGCTTTGCGCGAACGATTTTCCTCCGATCGGATCCATCGCCATTTCGATTCCGTCCGGCGCGAATTTTCGCACTGCTTGGACCACGTCGCTCTTCGTGTAATCGATCGGATGGTCCACTCCAATTTTTCGGAGATACTCCTGCTTTGTGGGCCCCGCTGTTCCAAATGTCACCAGGCCGCGAGCCTTGGCAAGTTGAATCGCGGCAACTCCTACACCTCCGGCGGATGCGTGCACCAGGATTCGATCGCCCGGCTGCAGGTTCCCCATCACGAACATCGAATGATAAGCGGTCAGATAGTTCACGGGAATTGCCGCCCCTTCTTCGAACGACATTCCAGCGGGCAGCCGGTAAGCCATCGACGCGGGAACCGCAACCCAGCCGGCGTACGCGTTGAAATGAGGGAAAGCAGCAACGGCGTCGCCAGGACGCAACGGCTCGCCCTGTTCTGTTTCCCGCTTTCCGCCTTCCACCACTTTTTCAACAACCCCGGCGATTTCAATTCCCGGGACGAACGGTGGTTTCGGCGTGCCGGGATAAATTCCCATCCGCTGCAGGAGGTCGGCAAAGTTGATGCCGACGGCTTTCACGCGAATCAATACTTCACCGGGTTTTGGCTGCGGGTCGGGCACTTCCTGCGACTCAAAAACTTCCGGGGGCCCGTACCGCCTTACGACCATTGCGCGCATCTAAGCTCCTTCAAGCAATTTTCAGTGAATCTCGGCTACTCTTGCAATCGCCGGGGAGAAAAATTGGCCCCGGCTTTTTATTTGGGAATGTACGCATCCTATCTTAAACTGTTGGACTTTGCCTGACGATGAAACCCACACCGACGCATAGAAGTTTAATTGCAGCACTCGCGGTGTTCCTGGCGGCCTTCGCGGCATTTGCCAAAGACCAGCATTCCAAGGCTACCGAAGCGCCCGCCATCCTGGCGACGATGCAATCCGAGCTCGATCGCTCCATGGCCGGGTACGCGAAGGCAGACCCGCCCGTTTACTTCATCAGCTATACGATCGCCGACCGCGAATATTCCGAAGTATCCGGTTCCAATGGCGCATTGCTCTCAAGCACCGAAAATCACGCACGATGGCTTGAGGTGCAGACTCGCGTCGGGAGTTTCAAGCAAGATAATACCCACAAGCTCGGTGACCGGCAGTCCAGTTGGACCAGCCCCGGCACCACTACGATTCTTGATGACGATCTGCCCGTTCTTTCACGCGAAATATGGCGCGAGACGGACAAACAATATCGCGCTGCGTCCCAGGCTCTGATCAAAGTGAAAACGAACCAACAGGTGCAGGTGCAGACCGCCGAGGGTGCGGCGCCTGATTTTTCTGCGGAAGCGCCGCGGACTTACACCGGGCCACGCGTCGAAATGCGAGTGGATCGCGCGCCGTGGGAAGCTCGCGTCCGGAAATACACGGCGGCATTCAGCCAATCGCCCGCCGTCCTCAATTCCATTGTCACTTTCAGCGCGCTTGCCGCGAACCAGTACGAAGTGACGAGCGAGGGAACGAAGCTTGCTTTCGGACAGATTCATTACCGCCTCGAACTCTACGTTCAAAGCAAGGCTCCAGATGGGATGGACATCAATCGCTACAACAATTTCGATTGGCTCACTCCGAAAGACGCTCCCGACGATAAGACCGTGCTCGAGCACGTTCAGACGATGATCCAGGAGACCGAAGCGCTCGACAAAGCGCCTCTCGTCGATCCTTATGCGGGCCCCGCATTGCTTACCGGCCGCGCGGCCGCTGTCTTCTTTCACGAAGTGTTTGGGCATCGCGCCGAGGGCTTCCGCCAGAAGGACATCAACGAAGGCCAGACTTTCACCAGCAAAATCGGCACACAGATTCTGCCGGATTTTCTTTCCATTAAGGACGATCCCACCGAATCGCTCTTTGACGGTCAGATGCTGCTCGGAAATTACCTGTACGACGATGAGGGCGTGAAGGCGGAAAACGTCCAGCTTGTGGATCACGGTGTGTTGAAGACTTTTCTGATGTCGCGCTCGCCGCTCGTCGACATTCCCCATTCGAATGGCCACGGACGGCGTCAATTGGGATTTGTCCCCGTCGCGCGCCAGGGCAATTTGATTGTCTCCAGTACAAACACCATGACCAACGAACAGCTCCGCGCAAAGCTCATCGAGCTGGTAAAAGCGCAAGGCAAGCCGTTCGGCCTGCTGATTGACGACATCGCCGGCGGATTTACGTTCACTGGCCGCGGCCAGCCTCAGGCCTTTCAGGTGCTTCCGCTCGTCGTTTACAAAGTGTTTCCCGATGGCCGCCCCGATCAACTCGTTCGCGGCGTGGACATCGTCGGCACACCGCTCGTCTCGCTCACCAAAATCGTTGCTACCGGCAACAAGCCCGAAATCTTCAATGGCTACTGCGGCGCGGAGTCCGGCTCGGTGCCGGTTTCGGCTGTCGCTCCTGCGATTCTGATTTCCGAGATGGAAGTACAAAAGAAAGAGACGTCCACGGACCGGCCTCCGATTTTGCCGCCGCCCGCGCATGATCCCGAATCACAGGGGCAGAAGCAGTGAGGAAAACCGCGACCGCAATTTCATTATGGATGTTCGCGTTCTCACTTCCGGCCTTGGCTGCCCATACAAAACCAGCAGTCGCTGCCGCGCCGGTCCCGGCCAATTTACAGCCTCAAGCTTCCCAGCAAGCCGCTGACAACGATCAGACTCTTCGCGCCATGCACGATGAGATGGAAAGAAACCGCGCGCGTCTCCAGTTGCCCGGCGTCGAAAAGCCGTTCTATCTCGAATACAGGCTGCTCGACGTGGACGTCCGCGCCGTCACGGCGTCCTTCGGCGATCTGGTCTCTTCCACGACCACGCGCAATCGCTTCATGAGCGTTGATGCCCGCATCGGCGACTACCACCTCGACAGCTCCAATTTCATCAGCGAAGACGGTTTTCACGGTTTCCTCGGTTCCACCGGCGAAGTGGGAATCGACCACGACTACAACTCGTTGCGCCAGGATCTCTGGCTCGCTACCGATCAAGCCTACAAAGAAGCGGCCACGCAGATGTCTCTCAAGCAGGCCTTCCTCCGCAGCCTGACGAAGCCGCCCGAGATCGACGACTTCTCGCAAGAGCGCGCCATCGTCAAAATTGAGCCCCGCGAATTGCCGGACTGGACTTCGCGCAAATGGGAAGAGGAAGCGCGCGCAGCGTCGGCAGCTCTCAAAAGTTTCCCGCAGCTCTACGGCACGCGGGTGAACTACTATTTCGTTTATACGACGTACTACCTGATGAATAGCGAAGGCACCGAGCTTCGCACCTCGAAAAGCCTGGCCGCCGTAGAAGCAGCGTTTGATACGCAGGCCGACGACGGCATGCCACTTCACAACTATTACGCGATCTATGTTGCCAAGCCCGGTGACATCCCGGATCCCGCCACTATTTCGAAAGGTCTCACGCAAGCCGGCTCGGAATTGATGCAGCTCCGCTCGGCCCCGCTGGTTCCTGACTACACCGGCCCTGTCCTTTTCGACGCCTCCGCATCAGGTTCCGTGCTCGCGCAAGTGATGGCTGCCTCGCTCTCCGGCGCTCGCCCTCCGCTTTCCATGATGGGGGCCTTCGACCAAATCATGGATCGCATGGGCGGCCGCAGCGAATGGACGGGTCGCGTGAACACGCGAGTCCTCCCGCCCAGCGTGTCGCTTATTGACGACCCTACGATGTCCGCCTTCCAGGGCCATCCTCTGCTTGGTCAATACGAGATTGACGATGAAGGCGTGAAAGGACAGCGCGTCGAACTCGTGCAAAATGGCGTTCTGAAAAATCTCCTGATGTCGCGCAGGCCCGGGCCCGAATTCCAAGCCTCCAACGGCCACGCCCGCTCGGCCATGCTTTCCGACACCAAGCCTCTCGCCAGCAATCTGATTTTCCAGTCCTCGGACGCATCGAACGTCGCCGACCTGCGCAAAAAATTTGTGGATGCCTGCCGGCAGGATGGCCACGAATGGTGCATCGAAGTAAAGCGCATGGATAACCCCGCACTTTCCTCGCTCGGCCAGCAGGATTTCTCCGACTTCCTCGGCTCGATTGCCGGTGGCGTTGCCAGCGGCGAACGCATGCCTTTGCTCTATTACCGCGTCTACGTCGCCGATGGCCGCGAGGAATTAGTTCGCGGCGGACACATCGAAGGCCTCACGTTGCGCTCCCTGCGCAATATGCTCGCTATCGGCGACGATCTCGCCGTCTACGACTACACGCAGAATCCCGCGGCAGGTTTCGCCGGCACCGCTCTCGGCTCGTTCGGTGGAATCCAGGGCGGAATCCCCAGCTCCATCGTCGCTCCGTCCCTGCTTCTCGAAGAAGTCGAAGTCCGCGGATTCCACGGCGAGCCGCGCCGCCTGCCGCTCGTCCCGGCGCCGGCCCTGAAATAACCGTCTCGCGCGACATTTCCCTGCGCGCCGCTGTTCCCCGAGGCGTTGAGCGTATAATCGCCGGACGTTGATCCAATAGCATCGCCTGACGCCCTGACCCGCGCCGAAATGACCGAGCCTCTCGAAAAAGCCACGCACGAAAAGCGCCTCGCCGCTCTGGCCTCCGTCGGCTCTGCAATCATTCTTGTCGGCCTGAAGATTTTCCTCACCGTCATCACCGGCAGCCTCGGAATTCTGTCTGAGGCGCTGCACTCGATCCTCGACCTCATTGCTGCAGTCATCACGTTCTTCTCCGTTCGCGTCGCCGATAAGCCCGCCGACGCTGACCATCTTTACGGCCACGGAAAAGTGGAAAGCTTCTCCGCATTCGTCGAAACCGCGCTGCTTATTCTCACGGCGGTTTACATCATCTGGGAAGCGGCCCACCGCCTCATCTCTCATTCCGTGCACATCCGCCCGAGCTTGCAAGCCATCGTCATTCTCGGTATCTGTATGGTGGTGGATCTTATCCGCTCCCGCAGGCTTACCCGCGTCGCGCGCAAATATCCCAGCGAAGCCCTCGAAGCCGACGCGCTGCATTTCTCTACCGACGTCTGGAGCACCTTCGTCGTCATTCTCGGCATCACCGGCGCCTGGATCGGCCTGAAATACAACATCCCCTGGCTCGGCATGCTCGATGCCTTCGCCGCCCTGGCTGTCGCCGGAGTCATCATCTGGATTGGCTCGCGCCTCGGCAAAAAAACCATCGACGCGTTGCTCGATGTCGCCCCCAGCGGCTTACAGCAGCAAATCGCCGCTGCGGTCGCCAATACGGAAGGCGTCCTGCGCAGCGAGCGCGTGCGCGTCCGCCGCTCCGGCCAGCGCTATTTCGTTGACGTCACGATCAGCGTTCCCCGTACCTCCAGTCTCGAGCAAGCGCACCTCGCCAGCGATGCCGTCGAGCAGCATATAGGGGGAATCGTGCCGAATGCGGACGTGGTCGTCCACGTCGAGCCACGCGCGCGCAGCGACGAGGATCTTTTCGAAACGATTCGCGCCGTCGCACAGCGCCGCGGCCTCGCCGTTCACGAACTTTCAGCCCATCAGTTTGAAGGCCGCCTCTTCATCGAGTTGCATCTTGAAGTAAACGAAGGCTCCAGCCTGCGCGAAGCGCATCGCAGCGCCACAGAACTCGAAGAAGACATCCGCCGCGCCACCGATCCCCGCGCCCGCGTGAATATTCACATCGAGCCCCTGGGTGCTCGCATCGCCGGCGCCGAAGAAATGAAAGGCCTGTCCCGCTCAGTTCAGGATTTCCTGAATTCATTGCAATCGGAGTATCACGAGCTGATTGACTGCCACGAGGTGCATGTCCGCAGCGTCGATCACAAAATTCTCGTTTCCTGCCACTGTGCGATGGACGGCGGCCTTCCAATCACTGAAGTCCACGACATCACTGCCGCCCTCGAAGATCGCGTGAAGGAACGCTTTCCCCAAATTTTTCGCCTCACGATTCATCCCGAGCCGGTGGAAGAAAGCTGATTCCCCCGCACTCGCCCGAATGGCTGCGCCGCCAGCGCGATCAAAGCCGGGAAACATTCCAGCACGTAGCGCGGCTCAGGCGCTTCCACGTAAATTGAAAAGAAGATCGTGCGCACCAGAATAAATATAACGAGCAGGGCCCACCCAGGCCAGCCGCGCGTCAGCCACGTGCCCCAGATCGCGAGTGTGAGATAAAACGCATTCGTCGCCACCAGCAAAAGCGTCACGAGCAAGTCTGCCCGGTCCTCCTCCCATTCCACTCGCAACGGCCAAATGCGCCCTGAAACCGGCAATAGCTCAACCCGCGGCGTGAACCAAATCGCCAGCGTCCGCAAAAACGGAACCTTCAAATAAGTTCGCAACGGATGCCGTTCGGTCCGCTCCCGCGCAATCTCGCGGAATTGGCTGTCAACCTCCGGGTCCATTGTCAGGCTCTCATTGTATTTTTCGAAGAGAGCCTCCACGCGCGCCCGCTCTTCAGGAGAATCGTATGCACTGGCAGGAAGGTCATCCGCCGAGATCGGTTCGTCGTTCACCTTCCACGTCACCCGGTACACGTCGCGAAAACGCCACAACCACGTGCTGGTCCAATCCGTCAATCCAAGCGGCGTGTATTCACCCGGCAATTCGCTATAGCGCGGCGCGAGAAATTGCACTTTGTGCAGCACCCTCCAATTTCTCGCCGCCCAGGGGAAAAGCGGCAATAGGACACCCAATCCCAGAAAGATTCCCGCTCGCGCGAGCTTCAGCCAATCGCGTGGACGCCACCATCTCCCGCACAATACGAGCCCTGCCGATATCAACAGCAGCGGCGTTTCAGGCCGCACCAGTGTGCCGAATCCCACCACGACCCCCGCGAGCAGCCACGGATTCACAAAAAATCCCTTGCTGACATAGACCGCGGCACCGTTCGTGGCCCGCCGCCCCAGATCCGTCTCCAGCAGCACCAGAATCGCGAGCGCAGTCAGAAAAGTAACAAGCGTCTCCGTGAGCACCACCGCCGGATAGTTCGCCGTAAAGGGACACAATACCGCCAGCCACAGCCCTGCGATGAACACGCGTCGTCTCGATTCCGCCGGGGCCAGCCGCTCGGCAATCAGCGCAATCAAGAAACATCCGGCCACATCCATCAAACACTGCGCCAGCATCACCGCCCGCGGCGATTTCCCAGCAAACGCGAAAATAGCCGCCAAAAACGCAGGATACCCGGGCACGCGCATTTCCACAGCCGTCAGCCGGCCGTTCACCGGAAACCCATACACCCCGTTCTTCAGCCAATTCCAGGCCAGCTCGATGTAGAATGGAGCATCGCCTGATTGCGTCACGGGAAATTTCAGCACGAAATAAATCCTCAGCATCAGCCCCGTCAGTGCGGCAAAAACGATGTGGGTGCGCATCTTAGCTGTAGGAGTCATTGACACGTCATTGGACACGCGATTTGACACGCCACGAGCGGACGGCTAGCTTGGATTGCCCGAATGCCTGAACGCAAGCCCATTTTTTACGACGAGCAGCGCCGTCGCTGGCGCCGCACTCGTCGCTTTCTCGAGCTTGCAGGCGGATTTTTCACCATCGTTCTCATTATTTTCATCCTCAATGTTATTCGCAATCCCGATCTGCCCGATATTCTTCGCGCCGATACGCATGGCACTCTTCACGCCATCCGCGGTCGGCTGAAGCCCAAGTCCGTTCGCCCCGGCAGAAAACATCGCGTCGCACAGCTCGGTAAGATTCCGCAGAATTACGATCCGCTGCGCGCTGCATTCTACGTCAGCTGGGATTCCACCAGCCTCGCTTCTCTCCAGGCCCACTATCACGACCTTGACCTCTTAATCCCCGAAGCCCTGCACGCCGTGTCCCCGGATGGGCGTCTCGACGTTGACCAGGACCCCAAGCTCGTGAATTGGATGCAGTCAATTAAAGCCAAAGGCGTCGAGCTGCCTGTGATGTCCATGGTTAACAATTACGACGGCAAGGATTGGAAAGTCGACGAAATGGCGGAAATGCTCGCCCGTCCAGCTTCGCGAGAGAAGCTTGCGAAGTCGCTCGAGGCCTTCGCCAACTCCGAGCACGAGCCCGGCATCGTCGTCGATTTCGAAGAAGTTCCTCAGGAAAGCCAGGAAAACTTCCAGCACTTCATTCACGATCTCACGGTGGCTCTGCACTCGGCCAACCTGAAATTGATGGTGGCCCTTCCCGCGGCCGATTGGAGCTACGACTACAAATATTTTGCGTCGCAAGCCGATGCCATAATCCTGATGAACTACGACTTTCATTGGCCTGCTTCTGCTCCCGGCCCGGTCGTCTCGCAGGATTGGTTTGTCCGCAACATCACCAACATCCTGAAGCTCGTCCCGCCGCAAAAAATCGTGATGGGTATCGCCAACTACGGCTACGACTGGCCGGCGAAGACGAAGGCCGATCCGCATCCCGTGGCACAGGCCGTCACATTCCAGCAGGGCGTAATCACCGCTGTGGAATCGCAAACCGACATTGAATTCGATCCCGATTCTTTGAGCCCCCATTATTCTTATGAGGACGAGCATGACGTTGTCCACAACGTCTGGATGCTCGACGGCATTACCGCCTACAACGAGCTGCGGACCGCCGAGCGCGCGCACGTGCAAGGCACCGCCCTCTGGCGCTTGGGCATGGAGGATCCGTCGCTCTGGTATATCTGGGACGCCACCCGCCCCGACGATGCGATCCGCAACAAACTCGAGGACGTTCCTCCGGGCTACGATTTGATCTTGGAAGGTGACGGCGATATCTGGCGCATCACCGCCACTCCGCAAAGCGGCCACCGCACATTCGACTACGATCCGGACACCGATCTCTTCGACGACGAAACTTTCAAGAGCTATCCGCTCACCTGGCGAATCCAGCAGATGGGCGACATGCCGAAAAAAGTTGCGCTCACCTTCGACGACGGCCCCGATCCGCAGTGGACGCCGCAAATCCTCAATATCCTGAAGCAGAAGAATGTCCCGGCGTGCTTTTTCGTGATTGGCGAAACGGCGAATCTCGAAACCGATCTCGTGAAACGTGAGTTTGCGCTCGGCAACGAGGTAGGCAACCACACCTTTACGCATCCCGACTTCGAAGCGATCACGAAATCCCAGCTTCAGATTGAGTTGAATCTCACCGAACTGCTTCTTGAAAGCAGCCTCGGTGTGAAGACTCTGCTCTTTCGCCCGCCCTACGGGATCGATCACCAGCCGGAAACCGCCAGCGAAATCCAGATGCTCCCGATTCCGCAGGCCATGGGATACATCATCATCGGCGCGCGCATCGATCCCCACGATTGGGGCGAGCCGAATGGCGGTCTTCCGCCGCCGGCGGACACGATCGTGCAGCGTGTGATTGCCGACGCGACAGCCGATAAGGGCAACATCATCCTTATGCATGACGGCGGCGGCGACCGCAGCCACACCGTCGAGGCTCTGCCGCGCGTAATTGATGGGCTTCGTGCCAAGGGCTACGAATTCGTTTCTGTTTCCGCGCTGCTGAATCAGACGCGAGCGCAAGTGATGATGCCGCTCAGCCACGAAGAATGGCTGCTCGCGCGCGCTGATGCTTTCATCTTCGATGTCTTCCGGATGTTTCGCAGCGCAATCGGTTTCATTTTTATCGCCGGAATCCTGCTCGTCAGCGGCCGCGCTCTCGTGATTGGTTTGCTCGCCTTGGCTGAGAAACTTCGGCCCTCTCCCCCGGACCATCCGGGTTACCAGCCCACTGTTTCCGTTTTGATCCCCGCCTACAACGAGGAAGCCGCGATTCTCGACACCGTGCGATCCGTCCTCGCTTCGAATTATCCAAAGCTCGAAGTTCTTGTGATTGACGATGGTTCCACTGACCACACCGCTGAATTGGTGCGCGAAAATTTTGGCCGGGATTCGCGCGTGCGTCTACTTCTGCAGCCCAATCGTGGCAAACCCTCAGCACTGAACCACGGCCTCGCTGAAGAAACCGGCGAAATCGTCGTTTCGATCGATGCGGATACGATGGTTGACGCCGATGCGATTCCGCTTCTGGCCCGCCACTTTGCGGATCCCAATGTCGGCGCCGTTGCCGGCAACGTCAAAGTGATGAACCGCAATCGCTGGCTCACTCGCTGGCAGGCTCTCGAATACATCACCAGCCAGAATCTCGAAAAGCGCGCTTTCGATTTGTTGAATTGCATTCCCGTAGTGCCCGGCGCGGCCGGCGCGTGGCGCGCCGATGTTTTGAAAAGTCACGGTGGATTTTCAGGCGATACAGTTGCGGAAGATACTGACCTCACGCTCACGATCCGTCGCGAAGGCTGGAAGATTCTTTATGACGAAGACGCCATTGGTCGCACCGAAGTTCCGGAAACCGTCGAAGCCCTGATTCGCCAGCGCTTCCGCTGGACCTTCGGCACCCTGCAAGCCGTCTGGAAGCACCGCGATGCCGTTGGCAAGCCCCGCTACGGAACTCTCGGTTGGGTCGCGATTCCCAATATTTTCCTGTTCCAGATTTTGCTGCCGCTGGTTTCTCCGGTGATCGACCTGCTGTTCTTGCTCTCGATCGCTCTCTGGGGCCTGGCGCAACTCCGCATCGCCCGCCTGCCTCAACTCTGGACATCGCAGGACGTGGAACGCTCCCTGATTTTCTTCGCCATCTTCATGATGATTGACCTGCTCACCTGCGTCGTCGCTTTTGCCCTCGAAAAACACGAGGATTGGACCCTCCTCGCTCCGCTGATTCTTCAACGTTTCTATTACCGCCAGATGATGTACGTCGTTCTCTTCCGCGCCCTCAGAGAAGCCGTCCGAGGACGCCCAGTAGGCTGGCGAGGCGTCGAACCACAAATGCCCGCCCCAGTCACCCAAGCCTGAGACCCAGCCTACGCCGGCTCAATGGTCAGAATCTTTGCCCAAACCCACCGCCTTCTGATAGCATCTAATGAGCTAGTGGGCTGTATCCCGAAGTCCGGGAGCGGCACCGGAGGCGAAAATGAGTGTTGCACCGCGTGCGGGCAACGGTAAAGTCACCGTGCCTGACATTCTCTCCCGCAAGTGTTTCCCTGGTTCTCCCGCAACAAAAAAGATCACGTTTCTCACAGCCTACGACTATCCCACCGCACGCCTGCTCGACGAAGCCGGTGTCAACATGCTGCTCGTCGGTGATTCGCTGGGCATGGTCACTCTCGGCTACGACAGCACGTTACCCGTCACGCTCGATGAAATCCTGCATCACACGCGCGCCGTCCGCCGCGGCACAAAACGCGCGCTGCTCGTTGCCGATATGCCCTTTGGCAGCTTCCATGTTTCGATCAACGAGTCGGTTCAAAATGCCATTCGCCTCGTGAAAGAAGCGGGCGCAGAAGCCGTGAAAATCGAAGGCGGCGAACGCCGCCTCGAATTAATCTCTCGCCTCGTCGAAGCGGAAATTCCGGTGATGGGTCACGTCGGCCTGACGCCGCAATCCATCAACGCCCTCGGCGGTTTTCACGTGCAGGGCAAGACGCCTGACGCAGCCAAGCAACTCGAGCGCGATGCGCATGCCGTCGAAGCAGCCGGCGCATTTTCAGTCGTACTCGAATCCGTTCCGCGCGACCTCGCCGCTGAAATCACGCGCCAGCTCCGCATCCCCACGCTCGGCATCGGCGCAGGCCCGGATTGCGACGGGCAGGTTCTCGTGTTTCACGATCTAGTCGGCCTAACGATGGGCCACAAGCCAAAATTCGCGCGCCAGTACGTGAACCTCTCAGCCGAAATCACGCGCGCAGCCACAGAATTTTGCAACGACGTGCAAAACGGCAGCTTCCCCTCGGACGCCGAGTCCTACCACTCCCCGGCCGAGTTGCGCCAGCAACTGCTGGCACGCCAACGCACCTGATCGAAGCTGTGGTACGTCGGGGAGCCATGCTATTGGGCGCCGGTTTGCCTTTTGTAGCGCCGGTCTTCAGACCGGCAGGGTTCCCGTTTTTACGGATTGCCCTTCTTGCGCAGGAAATTCAATCTGTGCCAAGCTGAAGCCTGCCTTACCAAAAATCAGGAGCCTCGCATGAACCTCGAAGATTTCCGCCTTCTCTACGAATACAATTCCTGGGCCAATCGCCGCTCGCTCGACGCCTGTTCCACTCTATCCGACGAACAATTCACCCGCGACATCGGCTCGAGTTTCCGCTCAGTCCGCGACACGCTCTCGCACGTTTGCGAAGTCGAATGGCTCTGGCTCGAGCGCTGGCATGGCCGCTCCGCAAGTTCGTTCCGCCCCGCTTCCGATTTCCCCACGCTCGCCTCTCTTCGCCACCGCTGGCAGGAAGTCGAGACCGCTCTCGTTGGCTACATCGACGCGCTAAAACCCGAAGACATCGCCCGAGTGATCGAACATAAAACTACCAAAGGCGTTCCCCAGGCAGCTCCGCTCTGGCAAATGCTGCAACACCTGGTAAATCACGGCACGTACCACCGAGGCCAGGTCGCCACAATGCTCCGTCAGCTCGGAGCAACGCCAAATTCCTCGGATCTGATTTTCTTTTATCGCGAACGTGCCGCAAAGGCCTCCGCCTGATGCAATCTCCGGCGCCGAGCGGCATCTTCTCAAACGAAAAGTTTTAAATGGAGATCGTTCGCACCGTCTCTTGGATGAAGCAGATTGGCCGTGCCGCCCGTGTCGAAGACCGCGTCCTCGGCTTCATCCCCACGATGGGCGCGCTGCACAAAGGCCATGCGTCTCTCATACAAGCCGCCAAGGCGCAATGCTCGCCCGTCGTGGTCTCGATCTTTGTGAACCCGAAGCAGTTCGGCCCCACCGAGGATTTCCAGAAATATCCCCGCACGCTCGAATCCGATCGAGCCTTGCTCGAAAGCCTCGGCGTCGATTATCTATTCGCTCCGCCAGCAGAGGAAATCTATCCCAAGAGCTTTCGCACGCTGGTGAATGTCGAAGGCCTCAGCAATCGCCTCGAAGGACGCTCGCGCCCCGGCCATTTTCAGGGCGTCGCCACTGTCGTCCTGAAACTCTTCGAAATCGTGCAGCCCCGCTTCGCCTACTTCGGCCGCAAAGACGCGCAGCAATGCCGCATCATCCAGCAAATGGCTGCCGACCTGAACCTCGACACCGAGGTTGTCGTCAGCCCCATCGTGCGCGAATCGGACGGTCTGGCCCTCTCCTCGCGCAACGCCTACTTAAGCCCCGACGATCGACGCGCCGCCAATGCGCTAAATCGCTCTCTCGAAGCCGTGAAAGCCGAAATCAGTGCCGGACAACGCGACGCGGCGCACCTGATCGCCGCCGCCCGCCGTTTGTTGGATTCAGAACCAGGACTAAAAACCGACTACGTGGAAATTGTTGACACAGAATCCCTCGAGCCCGTTACTTTGCTGCGCAACCGCTCTCTCGTCCTCATCGCCGCGCACGTAGGAAAAACACGCCTGATCGACAACGCCCTAATCGAACCAGACGCCGACACCTTCCGCGTCACAATATGAACTAGCCTGTCATCCTGAGCGAAGCGAAGGATCTCAGCCTACCGCCCAGCTTCGATTTGTGGGTCGCCCCTTCAGGGGCGACATAACCGGAACCAAACAGAAGGGGCTTTAGCCCCTGAAGTTCCCAAATTTTATTTCCCTGAACGATCCTACTCCCCGCGAATCGCCGCCAGCACTTCCGCCGCATGCCCCTTCGGCGTCACATTGTCCCAAATCTTCCGAATCAGCCCGTCCTGGTCAATCCAATACGTCATCCGCACGATCCCCAGGAACGATTTCCCCAGGAAGCTCTTCATCCTTCGCGCGCCGAAAGACTCAATCACTTCAAATTCCGTGTCCGCCAGCAAAGGGAAATTCAACTTGTGCTTCACTTTGAATTTCGTCTGCGCTTCCACAGAATCCGCGCTGCAGCCCAGGATCGCCGTATTTTCCGCTTCGAACTTCTTGATGGCGTCACGAAACTCGGACGCTTCGTTGATTCAACCGGGAGTATTCGCTTTGGGATAAAAAAACAGAATCACGTTCTTCCCGCGATATTCCCCGAGTGACAGTTTTTCCCCATCATCCGCCGTCACCCTAAACGCCGGCGCCTTGTCGCCCTCTTTCAGCACCTTCGATGTTTCCGCTTTTGTCGTCATCACACCCCTACGCTTCGGCGAGCACCCGTTTTAAAATTTCATTCACGATTTGCGGATTCGCCTGCCCGCGCGTCTCTTTCATCACCTGCCCTACAAAAAACTTGAAAACACCCTCGTTGCCCGATTTGTATTTCGCCACATTCTCTGGGCTCTTCGTTACCACTTGCCGCGCCACAGTTTCGATCGATCCCGCATCCGAAATTTGCGCCAACCCTTCCGAGGCGATGATTTCCTCCGCGCTCTTTCCCGTCTCAAACATCTTCGCGTAAACGCGCTTACCTGTGGCGGCTGTAATCTCGCCCACTCTCACGACTCTCCCAATCAGCGAGCCCGATGCCGCTGGACTCACCACCGTCGATGCCGCTTCGAATCCAATTTCGTTTGAGTGCCTGAGAAATTCGCCCGTAATCCAAGGCGCGACAAGATTTCCCGATACCTGTGCAGCGCTAACAGTACTTTCAAAGTAGCCTGAGAGAGCTCGGTTAGCCGTCAGCACCTCGGCATCATACGCCGCGACGCCATACTGCTGCACAAATCGCTCCCGCTTCGCCGCCGGTAATTCCGGCATTCCACGGCGCACCTCCGCAACCAGCGACTCCATCACCATAACCGGCAGCAAATCCGGATCGGGGAAATATCTGTAATCGTGCGCAAATTCTTTAGATCGCATCGACCCCGTCCGTCCCCCCGCCACGTTCCACAGCCGCGTCTCCTGCGTCACGCTACCGCCCGATTCCAGGACGCCCACTTGCCGCTCGATCTCAAATTCCAGCGCATGCGACAAATACCGGAACGAATTCAAATTCTTCACTTCCACCTTCGTCCCGAATTTCGAATCGCCCCTCGGACGCACGCTCACGTTCGCATCGCACCGCAGCGAACCCTCTTCCATGTTGCAGTCGCTCACGTCCGTGTACTCCAGCACCTGCTTCAACGTGTTCAAATACTGATACGCTTCCGAGGGCGTCCGAATATCAGGCTCCGACACAATTTCTACCAGCGGCACTCCGCCCCTGTTGAAATCGATATAGCTCCACTTGTCCGAATCCGGGAAGCCCTCGTGCAGATTCTTCGCCGCATCCTCTTCCATGTGCAGGCGCGTAATCCCGATTTTCTTTGCTCGACCCTCAATTTCGATTTCGAGCGCACCGCCGGTCGCCAGCGGCAGCTCGTACATCGAAATCTGGTAGCCCTTCGGCAAATCCGGATAAAAATAATTCTTGCGCGCGAACCGCGACCGCTCATGAATCCGCGCCTGCAGCGCCAGTGACGCCCGCACAGCAAGCTCCACCGCCTTGCGATTCAGCACGGGCAGCGCACCCGGCAAACCCAGGCACACAGGGCAGGTGTTCTTGTTCGGCGCGTCTCCAAACCGCGTGGAGCACCCGCAGAACGCTTTCGTCTTTGTCTTGAGCTGCGCGTGCACCTCAAGGCCGATGACCGGCTCGTAGCGAGCCATCACCTCCGGTGAAACACGCAGCTCTTGAGCGATTCGTGCCATAAGAACGGATGACGAGCCTCCAATTATAGCATTCGAACCGCGCCGCTTTTATCCCGCCAGGACAAATTGGCCGCCAACAATTTTGTAAGGCCAGCCGCTCCGCACCGGCTGCGCCTAACCGCCGCCCCACACATATTTCATGCCCAGCCGGAAATTTCGCCCCAGCGCCGGATAGCCCACGGCCGTCTCATATTTTCGATCGAACAGATTTTCGACGCGCGCCGTCACCGAAAATCCATAATGTACCGGCAAGATCACCGCCGTGTCCCATCTCACCCAGGCTGGATCACTCGTAATCCCAAGCCCGGTGAAATCGCTATCCGTTGCGCGGCCCACATAAGTTCCCGCCACCATCCAGTTCATCTGCCGCCATCTCGCGTTCATCGTGAGGTTCGCCGAATGTAGCGGGCGATGAAACAATCGATTGCCCGGCTGCAACACCGGATCGGTCGCGTTCGGCGAGACGAGCACGAGAGAATCGTCATACGTATAGTTCCCGGCGAAGCGCAGCCAGTTTGTAACCTTCACTTCAAACGCGGAAATCGCACCGTACGCTCTCGCCTTGTCGGTATTGAAAAATGTCCCAGTGCCAAATGGACAGGTGGGTGTCGGCGTCAAATCCTCGCCAAAGCTCACGATGTCGTGAAAGTCGTTGTGAAAATATGTGACGGTCAGTTTCAGCCGGTCCGATGCGAGCATCTGTTCGATCCCCGCATCCACGGTTGTACTACGCTCCGGCCGCAAATCCGGATTGCCTGGAAAGCACGGATCGGCTTCGAAGCTCTGCACGAAAGTCGGCTCTTTGATTCCCAATCCATAGGACGCGCGCAGCCGCGTCGAGCCCCAAAAATCGTGGCCGTATCGCGCGGCATACGATATTCCTGTACGCGGCACCACTTTGGTTCCGAAGCTTGCGTTATCTTCTGCGCGCCCGCCCGCCGTCACCAGCACGCGCCGCCAGAATTGATACCGACCCTCGATGTAACCCGCTTGATTATTGCGCCGGACGTGTGGCGGCCCACCCGGCTCGCCGTTCTCCACTTCGTACGCGTAGCCTAGCGTCACGCCTCCGCGCGCTGTCACGTAACTCGCTTGTGCGTCCAATCCCGTCCGGTAAAATCGGTTCAACGAGGTGAAATCAAAGTCCGTATCGAGAATCGTCTGGCGAATATACGCGTCGGTTCCCATCAGACGATATTTCCAGTGCGGCCCGTGCGCGAATTCCCAGATGAGGCTCGCAAAAAAATTGTGCTGATTGATATGATTCGTCGGCGTCGGCGCAAACGTTTGTCCGGGCGATCCTCCATCGTTCGAATCATTTCGCAGTGACGCGTGAATCTGATTGTTCTCGCCGAATTTGTATCCAAACGCTCCTGAAAGCGCGGTGTTGCGAAAATAATCGTTCGGTCCCTGCCCGGCCGTTGAAAAGTAAGAAGCTGCCGCTGAGTAGTCGAACTTACCGAGGACTCCGCTCAAGCTCCCGCCACCGTTTCCGGTGCCGAATGTGCCGCCGTCGGCAAACACGCTTACGATCGGAATTGTCGTGGTGCCCCGATGCGTGAAAAGCTCCACCGTTCCGGTCATCGCATCCGATCCGTACAGCGCGCTCGACGCGCCGTGCACGATTTCGATTTTGTCCAGATTGCCGAGATCGAATCCTTCGAGATCGATGTCGCCGCCGGGCTGGTTGGCCGGCGCCCCGTCTATCAGCACTTTTGTGAAGTTAGAATTTCCGCCGTCGAGGAACATCGTGGTGATTCCGCCGTAGGCGCCTTCTTGCGCCACGTTGATTCCACCTGACGTCATCAAAATCGGCGCCAGCCAAAGTTCCTGCCGTTCGCTGATATCTTCGTGCGATATCACCGCCACCGGAAAAGGCGATTTGTCTGCTTCGATCGGTATCGTCGTGGCGGATACGACGACGGTCGCCGATTCCTGCCTGAGCGCGAGTCGAACGTCCCAAGTTTCCATGCTGCCGGCGGCCAGGGTGAATTCTCGCTCTTGGCGTTCGAACGACCGATCGTTGATCGTCACCCGATAACGCCCTGGAGCAAGCCTGAGGACAAATTTCCCATCAGTACCGCTTCGCGTCGTGACTGGTTGCGCTGGAGCCGTGGAATCCGCTGGCTTCGCAATCACTTCCGCGGCAGACACCACCGCGTCACTCGGGTCAGTTAGCGTTCCTGTGATTGTTGCGTTGTGGGTGGAATTTGATTGCGCTTGTGTTTGCGGGGGAACTGCGAAAAGGAATCCTAGAAAACTTCCAACTGCAATGGCCAAAAAACGCGCCAGTCTCATTTTTCCTCCTCTCCCTCTCGCGCGGGAGTTGAAGGTTGTCCAGACGCGCGCGCCCGATACGGCAGGCATCGAGCAAACGCTTCCGGATTGAGGCTCCGCAGGTCTCCTGGCTCGGCGATTCGCCTCGATTGCTTTCACGTTGCCGCAAAAACAATCGGAGCAGCGGCGCGGCCTTCCCACTCCGGCCTGAATCTCGCGATTCAGAGCACAGAACAGTGGCACGCGCCGAAAATTTCCGCCTTACAGTCGCGCGGCGGCGACGGCTTCTAACCGTCTTCCCTTGCGCGGAGTCTCTCGTGATTGTTGACGGCGCCGGCAAATCACTCAGCGCCGCTTGCGAAGGCCACCATCCACCTCCGCGATACTAGAAAGATTCCTTGGTACCCACGACGACGCCTTCCTCGTCGTGGGTCTTTCTCCGCTCTTGTCATCCTGAGCGCAGCGAAGGATCTCAGCTTCCGGGACGGCTGTGCCTGCCCTAATGGCTCCCCCTCAGAATCACCCGCGGCCGCCCGGTCACTCGCAACTCCACTTCAAGCGGCGCCTCAAACACCTCTTCCAGCAAATCGCGCTGATACACCTGCGCGGGCGTCCCAATCCGCAAAGGCTTGCCTTTTTGCAACAACACGATCCGATCCGAAAACTCCGCCGCCAAATTCAATTCATGCGTCACCACTACAACCGTGTAACGATTCTCATCCGCCAGCTTCCGCAACCGACGCAACAGTTCCACCTTGCCGCCGATGTCGAGATGTTGCGTCGGCTCATCGAGCAACAGCAGCGCCGGTTGCTGCGACAGCGCTCGCGCCAGAATCACGCGCTGCTTCTCGCCGCCCGAAAGCTGCTCCATCCACCGGTCGCGCAATGCATCCGCACCCACTTGCGCCAGCGCATTCCCCGCCATCAAACAATCTTCGTCGGATTCGAATCGCAGCCGTCGGCCATATGGATAGCGCCCCTGCAGCACGTATTCCCACACGCGCAGCGGAAACAGCAACTCGCTTTCCTGCTGCACCAGCGCGATCTTCTGCGCGCGCGTTCGCAAATCGAGGCCGCCTACTTCCGCGCCGTCCACTTCGACGCGTCCTGATAAAGGCTTGATCACGCCGCCGAGCAGTTTCAGTAACGTCGATTTGCCGCTCGCGTTCGGGCCCAGAATCGCGATCAATTCCCGCTGCTGCGCTTCGAATGTTACCGGCCCAAAAATGAAGTTCGGCGCCGACCGGTCGGTCGCGGAATACGCGTAGCTGACTTGTTCCACCTTGAGACGCGAGCGCGGATCTGTCTGGAATGGGCGCGTTTGCGCCCGCGCGCCGGCCGACGTTCCGCCTCCCGCTGCCGTGCTCATCGAACTTTCCGCCCCATCAGATAAATAAACACCGGCGCCCCAGCCAAAGCCGTCATCGCGCCCACCGGCAACTCCGTTGGCGCCACCACTGTGCGCGCCAGAGTATCCGCAATCACGATCGCAATCGCGCCGCCCAGCGCCGACGCGGGAATCAGCAGCCGGTAATCGGTTCCAAACATCATTCGCATCACGTGCGGAACCAGTAGGCCCACGTATCCAATCGCGCCGCTCACCGAAACTGCGAGGCCAGTGAGCAGCGACGCGCCGATGTAAACGACGAGCTTCACGCGCTTCACGTTCACGCCCAGGTGCCGCGCTTCTTGTTCGCCGGTCAAAATCAGATTCAAATCCGACGACGTGGTGTAAATCGAACCCAGCACCACGAGCAAAATAAAATACAGCCAACGCAAATCAATCGCAGCCGGCGAAGACAAATCTCCCATCAACCAGAACGCCATCCCGCGGATATCGCGGCCGCTTAGCGTTGTCATCAAAAACATGATGATCGCCGATAAAAACGATGCCGACACGATTCCCGCCAGCAGCAGCGTGGGGCTGTCGAGTTGTCCTCCACGCCGGCCGAGAAAATAAACCGCCGTGATCGTCGCTGCCGCCCCTGCAAATGCCGCGAGCTGAGTTAGTCCCGGCACGTGGGGCGCGATTACCAAACTCACGATGGCTCCCAGCGCCGCGCCGCTTGAGACTCCCAGCACGTACGGATCAGCGAGCGGATTTCGCAGCAGTGCCTGGAAACCTGCGCCTGCCGTCGAAAGCGCCGCGCCTACCAAAATTCCCAGCGCGATTCGCGGCAACCGCAGCCCAAAAACCACGAGCCAGAATTCCGAAGGAATTTGCTCGCGTTGGCCCGCCACACCACGGAAAAGCGTCATCACAATTTCGCTGATCGAAATCGGATACGCCCCCATCCGCAGCGAAATCACCACCACCACGAAAAGCACCGCCAGCAACAACCCGCACACTCCAAAAATCCTTCGCGGCGTCAGCGGCCTCAAAGCGCAGCCCCCAAATACGCATCATCGAATTTCGTAGGGGCGAGTCTAAGACCCGCCCGCCCATCAAGCTCCTTGATCGCCGCCAAGCGCACCGAATTCCCATTTTCCATTTTCACTCTTCCATTTTTCGCAGCGCGAAACGCTTCCGGGTGCACTTCCCGCGCCAACTGCTCAATCGCGTCCACCAATCCCGGCGACGGCCGGTTAATCTCCTCGCTGATCACCGCGATGTGCCCCAACTCCACGGCTCGCAGCTGCTTCCACGCATCACGCGATCGCAGCGCGCCCAATTCCTCCGCGCCAAACCCCGCGTGATCGCTCGCAAACACGACGTAGTCCGGCTGCAGCCTCACCACTTCCTCAAAACTCACGCGCGGCCATTTCTGTTGCGACAAAATCACCGACTCCGCTCCCGCCCATCGCAGCGCGTCCGCAATAAAAGTATTTTGCCCGATCGTGATCAGCGGATCCTCCCACACCACAAACAACGCGTGCGCCGGCGCCACATCCGCCAGCCGCATCGCGAGCGCGTCGAGCCGCGCCTGCAATTTCGCCACCAGCGCCGACCCCCGCGCCTCCGCTCCCATCAGTCCCGCTATGCGCGCCGTCGATTCCAGCATACCGCGCACCGTCTCCGGGTCTGTCGTGTACACCGCGATGCCAACTTTCGCCAACCCGTCAACCGTTTCGATTCGGTTGATCGAGGTCGTCGCCAGCACCAGATCCGGATGCAGCGCGACGATCGCTTCGAGGCTCGGATTCTGCGCCCCGCCCACGTGCGGCTTCAATTTTGCAGCCGGCGGCGTATCGCAATAATCCGTGTCGCCTGCAAGCCGCTCCTCGAGCCCCAGCGCGTAAATCGTCTCCGTCAAATTCGGCGCAAGCGATACGACGCGCTTCACGTCCGCCGGAATCGCAACGCGCCGCCCAGTCTCATCCGTGACGACTCGCGTGAGCCCATTCTTCGTCGCGCCGCTCTGCGGCAATACGGCTGCGCTTGCAACAACGAGGGCCCCATGCTCAGCGCAGCCAAGCATCGCGAAAGAAATCGCCGCGCAGAAAAGTTTGCGTAGTCGCGACCCGCGCTTCAACCCGCCTCCGCAAAACCCAATACCACCAAAACAAAAACCCTCGCGACAAGTGGCGCAGGCACTCCTGCCTGCGCTCTGACGGCCGCGCATCAACCACCTGCGCACTCACCCTCGCTCCGCCAGTCGAGCCAAACGCAAATCTCTTCACCCAACAAAAAAGCCTCGCGAGAATAGCGAGGCCAATCGCCACACTCCTTCTCGCGAAGAGTGCCAGCTTCGACCAGCCCGGGCAGGTTTCCTGACTCACAGCCGCTCGCGCCATCACTCGCGCGCCGACCGTTCACAGTGGCGGGACCGTGGCCGATTTTCACGGCCTTCCCCTCAACCCGTGCCAGCTAAATTGTCCATCGAAAGTCTATGCGCGCCATCGCACGCTGTCAATTCGTCGCAGCCGCGCCTACCGATTCTTCCATTTTGGCGCCCGTTTCTCCACCTGCGCCCGCAAACCTTCCTGCGAATCTTCCAAATCGCCCAGCTCGTTCAAAAATACTTTCATCGAATTTCGCACGCCATCGCGCAACGGCAACCCCAGGCTCCCCAGAATCGCCTTCTTCGCCATCGTCAATACCGGCCCCGACTGCGCCGTCACCTTCGCAATCAAATCATCCACTTTTTTCGGCAGCTCCTCTTCGCTCACCAGCCAGTTCACCAGCCCCACTTCCCGCGCCCGCTCCGCCGTCATCACCTCGCCCGTCAACACCTGCTCGAGCGCCAGCTTCGGTCCCAGAATGTACGGCAGAATCGCCGCGGCCAGCGGAGGAAACACGCCCAACTTAATTTCCGGCTGCGCAAATCGCGCGCGCGGCGTCGCAACCACCAGATCGCCCAACGCCGCCAGCTCTGCGCCTCCGCCATACGCCGGCCCGTTAATCACCACCAGCACCGGCTTCGACGTGTCCAGCATCGCCGAAAACGCATTGTGAAACGCGTCCAGCAATTGAAACACCCGCCGCTGCGTATACTCTCCCAGCTCGATGCCGCCGCTGAACGCTTTTCCCGCCGAATCCATCACGATCAATTTCACTTCGCTGCGCTCGCTCAGCGAATTGATTCCCGCTGCCACTTCCGCCAGCATCCGCTCGTTCAGCAAATTGTGCTCAGGGCGGTCCAGCGTCAGCCGCGCCACCTCACCCTCGGTGCGGAATTTCACAAACTGAAAATCCTGCACCTGCGGCGCGTGAATTGCCGACATCGTCCCCAGCACTTCCGCCCCGCCATTCCGCCCACTATTTTTCTGCATCCGCATCGCGTTAACCTCTTTATGTTTTTCCTAACGCCGTTGCCGTCGCCTTTTGTACCGCTGTCCTCCGGCCGGCGTCGTTGACTTTTCCGTTGCCTCTTCCGTAGTAGCGCCGGCATCCTGCCGGCTCTTTTGCCGTTGCCTCAGCCTTTACGTGTGCCCCACTCTTCGCCGCCATTGCGAAGGGTGGGATTTTCGATTTCCAGAAATCGAAATCTCCCGAACCTTAAGCCTAGCCCGTTCCCCCGCCCCCCGCCACGCGCTTGCGCCCCGCATGCTCCCAATCCGCCAAGCCCGCAAATCTTTGTGGGGCGCACCTTCAGGTGCGCCATAAGAATGCCGGCGCGGAGCGCCAACCTTGCGCGCTGTTTCACCCGCGCGCCGTCGTGCTCAGCCGCACCTGAAAAGAAAACACCGCCCGTGCAATAATTTCGCGCCCTCTCGGCGCTCGTACTACGCCGCGCCCGTACTAGCCCCGCCCTCTAACGCGTTTCCTTTGACCGCGCGCCGCCCATCCGCCCGCCACCAAACAATCTGCGCGAATGGCCCAGCATCTGCCCAAGCCTCTGCTCCCGCCCAATTTGCCCCGCCCACATTACAGGATTCGCTAGACCCCTAGGAGGCAAGGCCAATGGCCAAGTCAGAAATTCCCAAACCAACGCTTCGCAAGTTTCTCTCGGGCGCCGCTTTCGCAGCATTCTTGCTTTTCGCCGCTTCCGCGTCCGCGCATCACATTTCCGCAACATGGCATGGGGCACAGCAGGGCAATCAGGCCAATGCGCAGGCCAACGAAGTTTCCGGCAAAGTCATCGCAATCGCTCCCGATAAGAAATCGATCTCGCTCGAAGTCACCGACCAGAACAAAACGAACACCATGCAATTCGCCATCGACGACAGCACTCGCGTCACCGGCCGCGTCAGCGTCGGCACCATGGCCAGCATCCAATACGAAAGCTCCGACGGCGGCAAACTCGTAGCCCGCAACATTTCGCCCAAGGCCGCAACCCAGTAGCGCATAGCTTCGCGCTTCGACGAACGGGCTTCACCAGCGCGCAGCCGGCCGGTCGCAATTCCCAGGAGCCACCCCGGGGAAATGACCGGCCGCTGCGCGGCATCTCCATGCACACCACTACCGCCGCGCTCAACCGCCGCGAGCCGCTCGCCGTCCCGCTTACTTTGCTTGTATGGACTTGATGTACTTCGTCAGATTCGCAATCCGCAAATCGACGATCGCCTGGCTCTGATCCATCGCTGAGAACAGCGGCCCCCACACCGGCATTTCCGCATCGCCGTGTGCCGGAGCCTTTGCGCCGTTACGCAGCACGTTGGCCACATAATCTTCCGGGAATTTTCCGTCGTGCCTCTGCGCCAGCGTCGTCAAATTCGCCGGCGCCTGTTTCAACGCCGACGCTGCCGGCCCATCCCCCGTACCTGTCTTGCCGTGGCACACCGCGCAATACTGCTTGAACATTGCCGCCCCGGAGTTGGCCGGCGCCTGCTGGATCGGCTCTTTCTTGATCTGCTTGTCTTGCGCTGCCGCCGCTCCGCCGAATCCCAAAATCAACGCCAGCAAAACCAAAATCCCAAATTGAAATCTGGCCCTTCGCACTATCCCAAAATGGTGCATCGCAAACCTCCGTATCAGTCGTGTCTCGTGCTCCTGCATCACAAAAAGCTCGCGCCTCCGCGCACAGCTCTGTTTCCTGCACGACTCATACCTGCCTCACCCTCCCCCGTCTGTGACTCCTGTCACCCTCCCGTGTTCGCTCGCCCCTGCCTCTGTGCGTTCATCGCACAATCTAAGCCTCGATATCCCCGCGCTGTCATCCCGAACCCACCCGCCCCTTTTGCGGATGGCGTGAGGGATCTGCAGTTGCTTTGTAGGTCGCGGTTTCAACCACGACAAAAACCAACCCGCGCGAAGCGCCCACCTTGCGCGCAGTCTCACCCGCGCGCACTCTTTGATTCGATTCCCGCTAGCCACTCCATCTCACTCGCCACTTCCCCTCGCCCTTGACACCATTCACCATTCGATCAACGATCCCACTTGATCATCAACACCCCGAAACCGTGCCCAAATCCACGCCGCATCTCGCCGCCCCAACCGCCGAAACCCAGGCCCCCGCCCCCGCCGTGTCGCGCCGAAGCCCAAGCGAAGGCGGAGCCCTCCCCGCCCCCGTCTTCCACGACGCCAAGCACCACATCAAAATCTTCCAAGGCGACTGCCTCGACATCCTCGCCGCCATCCCCCCAGCCTGCGTCGACCTCATCTTCGCCGACCCGCCCTACTTCCTCTCCAACAACGGCATCACCTGCCACGCCGGCCGCATGGTCAGCGTCAATAAAGGCCAGTGGGACAAATTACCCGGCGGGGACCTTGACCCGGTAAGGGACAGGTTTGACAAAGTTCATGAGTTCAATCAGGCCTGGCTCTCCGCCTGCCAGCGCGTCCTCAAGCCCAACGGCACCATCTGGGTCAGCGGCACCAGCCACGTCATCCACTCCGTCGGCTTCGCCATGCAGCAGCTCGGCTTCAAGCTCCTCAACGACATCTCCTGGGTCAAGCCCAATCCGCCTCCCAATCTCTCCTGCCGCTATTTCACCCACGCCACCGAAACCATCATCTGGGCCGCGCGCGACAAAAAGTCCCGCCACAAATTCAACTATAAGCACATGAAAGAAATCGCCGGCGGCAAACAAATGAAATCCGTCTGGCCAATCCTCCCCCCAGACAAATCCGAAAAGCGCCACGGCAAGCACCCCACCCAAAAGCCCGTCGCCCTCCTCGAACGCATCCTCCAAGCCGCCTCCGACGAAGGCGACCTCGTCCTCGATCCCTTCCTCGGCGGCGGCACAACAATCCTCAGCGCCCTCCGCCTGCGCCGCCAAGCCTATGGCTGCGAACTCGACATCGAATCCGCCAATCTCTCCCTCCGCCGCATATGTTCCGATCTGGTACAGGTCGAACTTTCCGTCTTCAGCCTCCACTTTGATCTTGATCCGCCATCACGATCCGTGGATCGATCGTTACGCACACCCACCCGGCCCATGGATTCGTCACACTCAGGAAAGCTGGTTCGCCGCGACCGAAGCTTCTACTTCGTCAGCATGCATCGTCGCGAGGTAATTTATTCAGTCAGCGCAGAAAACATGGAAGAAGCCCTGCAGAAATTCCAATCCAGCCCACACTCCACAATCGCAATCCTCTTCATTATCAAAACCGAAACCGAGATTTACCTAACGGCGTAGTTCCAAATTCAGTTATTCATTTTGCGGCGGCGACGTGATCTAATTTGCGCGCTGACCGAGGCGATGCCTCCCGCCCCGGGGCGCGTTTGCAAAAGCTGCAGGTCTAGTCATGCGGCGGGAACCGACCCGCCTTTCACGGAGAAGAGCATTGGGAGAAAGGCCAGTCCAGGGTCTAGCCGCCCAGCTTTTGCGATCCCTTCCACCTGATGGAACGCTAGTTGGAAATATCTTTCTTAGGAAGAAACTAGGTACCACTCAAAAGAAATTCCATGAAGCTCGTGAAGAGTTGCTCCAGCTGGGATATGTGGAACCAGGCAAAGGGCGAGGCGGTTCCCTTAGGTTACTCAAAGGGGCAACACACGAATTCGAACTAGACCCACGGCTCGACGAGCTGAAGGCACTTGAAAGATTTACGTCTTCAGAGGCTCGAACGGAGCATGGCCGACGAAGAGAACAAACCTCGTCTGCTGATGAAGAATTTGAGAACAAGACGTGGCGACTAGTCTATGCGTTGAAACCCGCATACATCTCAACGGGTCGGAAACCACCGATCAAGCTCGATTCGGGAACAATCTGTCCGACGTTATAGCATTGTTCAGCACGCAAAGAATTCAGGTCGCGGTGATTGTCGAGTGCAAGTTTTCTGCCCAGGGTGCGTACCCTTCGGCCTTCCTTGCAGAATGGCTCAGCAAAATAAGGCAGCACAGAAATGACCTCCGAAAACTCTTCACCGAAGAGGTCCATCTACCAAAGCTCTTGATCGTCGGAGCGGTCAACGACATATCGGACATCGAGCCACGGATAAAGACAGAAGCTGGTCAACTTGGCGTCAAATGGTTAGATTCCAAACAAGTTGAGTACTTTCAAAAAGTCCACGATGAAAGTGGAATCGGAATCAATCACCTGTTTTGGTCAACGGTGGCTCCAGACACAATCTCTCTTAAGAACAAGCCTATTCCAGCAATGAAAATAAAATCTGGGCAAGGATCGGAAGCATATATCTTCTCCGCCAACGCGCACGATGTGTTAGATAGGGCCTACGTTTCGCATCGCGAACTTAAGGGAGTGCACGACCAAACCGCCTATCAGCGGATGTTCAAAAAAAAGAAACTGAAGGCAATCCGCGAGTACATCACTAGATATTCCACGTTTCCGACTCCTATTGTCGTAGCCTTTGATCAGCACGCTGGCCAAGTTTTTGACAAAGACGAGGGGCGTTCCGAAGTCGATGGTGTTTGCCTGACCTGCCCCCCGAAATTTAGTCCAGCCAAAAGTTAGCTTCTCCGGGTATAAGACCACGAGAGGAGAAGCGCCATGAAAGGAAGCCGCTTTAGTGAAGAGCAGATCGTTGGGGTGTTGAAGGAGGCAGAGGCTGGAGTTCCCATGAAGGACCTCTGTCGCCGCGTTGGCATCAGTACAGCTACGTTCTACCACTGGAAAGCGAAGTACGGTGGTCTGGAAGTGAGCGAGACCCGACGGCTGCGTCAGGTGGAGGAAGAGAACGGACGGCTGAAGAAGATCGTGGCGCAGCAAGCCCTGGACCTGGACGCGCTAAAGGTGGTGCTGGCAAAAAAGTGGTAGGCCCGCGGGCGAAGCGAGAAGCGGTGTGTGTCGTGCGGGAAGAAGCAAGACTCAGCGAGCGACGCGCCTGTGGGCTGATCGGGATGCACCGCGGGAGCTGGCGGTACCGGCGGAAGGAACGGAACGAAGCGGCGTTGCGGGCTCGGCTACGCGAGTTGGCAGGCGAGCGTCCGCGATTCGGCTATCGGCGGCTGTACATTTTCCTGCGCCGGGAGAAGACCGCGGATGGAACGCTGCGGTGGCGTGTCAACCACAAGCGAGTGTATCGGCTGTACCGGGAGGAAGGGCTGGCGATGCAGCGTAGGAAGCGCAGGAAATTTCGGTCTGAAGCGCGGCTACCGCGGGCACTTCCGACGCGTGCAAATGAGATGTGGACGATGGACTACACGCATGACGAAATGGCCGGCGGGCGGAAATTCCGAACACTGAACCTGATGGATGGCTTCACGCGAGAGGCCCTGTGGATCGAACCGGACACGTCGCTGCCCGGTCTGCGTGTGGTGCGAGTCCTGGAGGGGCTGCGAGAACGACGTGGAACACCGGCGGCAATCCAAGTAGACAATGGAACGGAGTTCACCAGCCGCGTTGTGGATCAATGGGCCTATCAGAATCAGGTGGCGCTGCACTTCATCGAGCGCGGCAAGCCCACGCAGAACGCGTTCATCGAAAGCTTCAACGGGAAGTTCCGAGATGAATGCTTGAATCAGAACTGGTTCGTGGATCTCCGACACGCACGGAAAGTGATCGAGGACTGGCGGGTGGATTACAACACGGTACGCCCACACAGCTCACTAAGATATCTGACACCGGAAGAGTTCGCGGAAAGTGTGGCCGCGCGACCGGCGTCTCCCCCCACGCCGGTCGTCTCTATCGACCCAGCATGGGTAGGTTCGGATGTGCAGGAACCCGAGAGTGCTAACTTATGACTGGACCAAAAACGGGGGGCAGGTCACGCCCTTGGCTAGTGCGTGCCCATCCCCTCGAACGCTTGCATTCAGATTTCACCGCTCACTTAAACATTCACAGGCAGTCTCACTCTAGTCTGAAGGAGTTTGCCTCTAGCAATCGGTCAACACCAAAACGACAAAGAACGAGGAGGCCGTACTTCAGATATGAAAGTCTGGAATATGAAAGTTTCGAATACGAAAGCAATACTTGTCACACTCTGCGCGCTGCTGCTCGTTGCCGGAGCATTTGCGCAAAACTTTCATCCCGCAGACAACGCCGACCACGCCACGCCCCCACAGAATCCCACGGACGAGACCGATGGCACTCCCGGCGTCATCACTGGCTACGTTCGCGATGTCGCTTGTCTCGTTCAGAACCCCAAAGCGGGTGCGGCAACCACACCGGTGGCAAAGGAATGCCTGAAAGAATGTGTCCGCGGAGGCTCGCCCCTCGTAATCCTCTCCGAAGACGGCTTCCTCTACGTCCCGATCTCAAGCGAAACCCCGGACAAAAGCGTCCGCTCTCAACTATTGCCCTACGCAGGCAAGTACGTGAAAGCAAGCGGCAAACTCTACGAGCGCGGCGGCCTGCATTCAATCTCAATCGAGAAAATCGAACCAATCACCAGGCCCCCCAACTCCAAAATCCCAACTTCCTGAGAAAAAGAGCATCCGCTCCCGTTGCGGAAACGTCAGGGCACGGCTTCAGCCGTGCCGTCTAAGGCATCAACGAATCGCGTACCATACGCGCAGCTTTACCCGCGCGTTGCTCGCCGTGCACCCACCCAAAGTACCAGAACCGTATTTCTACGGATAGAAACGCGCCACCGCTCCTGTTAGCATAAGTCGGGGAATTTTTTGATATGAGAAAAATTGGCGACAAGGCGAACGGCAGCGTGATTCAGAGGCTCCATAGCCTCCGCTCAAGCGCCATTTCTAATCGCAAATCTGGAATTAGAATTCGTCCTAAGTCACAAGAACTCAACAAAATACAAATTTCTAATCGCAAATATTCGCCAGTTTTTGATCGCGGTTTCGATACCTCGCCGCGTTTTCTAATCTACGGTATCGTGATTAAAACTCCTCGTAACACTTTTAAAAGGAACACATACGAATTTCTAATCGGCGGTAAACAGGGGGTAGTGACGCCACTAACCACTAGTCACTCGCCACTAGCCACTGCCTTCAGGTATTCTGCTGAGCCTATGCTGGACCTGGGATATGTGCGAGAGCACCTGGATGTGATTGAGAAGATGGCGCGGGACCGCGGCGTCACGCTGGACCTTGCTGCGTTTCGCGAGCTGGATGCTGAGCGGCGGCAGATTATTACCTCGATTGAGCGGTTGAAGGCTGAGCGCAACAAAGCCAGCGAGGAGATTGCGCGGCTGGGCAAGATCGTGCACGGCGGCGACAAGGCCAAAGCGCAAACGAAGGAGCATGTGGCCGGTCATGAAGAGACGCTTGCGGCGGCGATGGCGGAGCGCGATGCGCTGCTGGCGAAGATGAAAACCGTGTCGGACGAGATCAAGCGCGGCGACGAGCGCATTGGTGAGCTGGACGAACGGTTGAAGCTGTTTCTGATGACGATTCCGAATATTCCGCACGCGAGCGTGCCGGTGGGGACGAGCGCGGCGGATAACGTGGAGGTGCGGCGCTGGGGATCGCCGCCGAAATTCGATTTTGCGCCCAAGCCGCACTGGGAAATTGGTGAGGGCGCGGGGATTCTCGATTTTGATGCGGCGATCAAAATTGCGGGGTCGCGCTTCGCGGTTTACAAAGGACTGGGCGCGCGGCTCGAACGGGCGCTCGCGAATTTTTTCCTCGATGTGCACACGCGCGAGCACGGGTTCACGGAAGTGCTGCCGCCGTTTCTGGTGAACACCGGTTCCCTGACTGCTGACGGCAAGCTGCCAAAGTTTGGGAGCGAAATGTTCCGCATCGAAAACAGCGACTTGTGGCTTTCGCCCACGTCTGAGACACAGCTCACGAGCCTCTATCGTGACGAGACGATCGAGGCCGACTCGCTGCCGATCAAGGTGTGCGCGTGGACGGCTTGTTTTCGCTCTGAGGCGGGCGCGGCGGGGAAAGATACGCGGGGCATCAAGCGGCAGCACCAGTTTCAGAAGGTGGAGATGTTCAAATTCACGCGGCCAGAGCAGAGCTACGAGGAGCACGAGTCGCTGGTGCGCAGCGCGGAAATGCTGCTGCAGAAACTCGGGCTGCACTATCGCGTGATGCTGCTTTGCACCGCGGACATGGGCTTCGCGTCGGCGAAAACGTATGACATCGAAGTGTGGCTGCCTTCGACGAACGATTTCATGGAAATTTCGTCGTGCTCGAATACGGAGGCGTTTCAGGCGCGGCGGTCGGGGATTCGTTTCAAGCCGCTCGGCGGGAAGAAGTCGGAATTTGTGCACACGCTTAATGGCTCAGGGCTGGCGGTGGGGCGCACGTGGATCGCGCTGGTGGAAAATTTTCAGCAGGCGGATGGCTCGGTGGTGATTCCCGAAGCGCTGCGCCCGTACATGGGCGTGGATCGCATACCGCGAAAATAACCGCAAAGAAAAATTCAAAAACGCTGGCGTCTCGCCGGCGGTACAAAAACCTGGACAAAAACCGGGGCAAAAGTTCGGCAGAAGAATCTAAGTGCCGCCGACCAGAACCATCGGGCCCGTGGGCTGCGGCATGCCGCCGGCGGGCTCAAGCGTGATCGCGAACATTTTCGGGTCGATGCCTTCGGGGACTTTTGACATCCAGTGAGCGGCGTCGCTGGTGGCGGGATTGAAAACGCCCGCGCTGATCGGCTTTCCTTCCATCGGAACCACCCAGAGCTGATAACTTTTGTCTTCGGGCGGCGGTGCAATCCAGCCGTCATACATCAGCAAGCCCATTTTTTCGTTGTACATCACTTCGCCATCGCCCTTGACCATGCCGGCCTTGGGGGCGAGCAACACTTTGATGGTGTCTTTCGAGGTGTAGAGGTGGAGCACCTCCTGCGCGTCGGCTAGCTGCTTCTGCGTTCTGTCAACGGAGGCGCCGAGGACGGCGAGCTGGCTGGTGAGGCGATCGTTTTGGCGCCACAGAATTATCGTGGCGGCTAGAAGCGCGACGCAGGCTGGCGCGAGAATTGCGAAGAGCCAGCGGCCGGCGAGGCCGCGGGGCGGCTCGGGCGGAGCAAATTCACGCCCGGTTCCCCCGGTTCCCCGGGCCGGAACTTTCGCGCTCTCTGAACTGGCGCGCGACGGTGCTTGCGATTCGGCACGGATCTGACGCAGCAGGCGATCTTTTACCGCCGCGGATGGCTCGACGCGCGGCGCTGCGAATGAGATTGCGGCGACGCGTCCGCGGGCGGCGGCGAGTTTGCGGGCGCAATCGGCGCAGGCGGCGAGATGCGATTCGATCGCGCGCTTCTCGTCGCCTTCGAGCGCGCCGAGAACGTAGAGATCGAAATCTTCTTCGCGGGTTGGATGGTCGTTCGTCATTTCTTATTCGTCATTGCCTGTGCGTCATGGCTACGTATTGTGACTCATTGTTGATTGCAAATTACGTTTCAAGGTCTCGATTGCTGTGCGAAGCCTTGTCTTTACAGTTCCGAGCGGGTCGCCGGTGCGTTCCGCTATTTCGCTGTGGGTCATGCCTTCGAAGTAGGCGAGTTCGACAGCGGCGCGCTGTTCCTTCGGCAGCGATTCGAGAGCGCCTTTCACGCGCGCGAGCAGCTGCTGCTGCGCCGCGGCCGATTCGAGGTCGAACGGCATCACCACGGTGTTCTCGAGGATTTCCTCGCCGGCAGCCGGATTATGGCGGCGTAGGCGGGAGATGGCGCGATTGCGCGCAATCACCAGCAGCCATCCGGGCAGCGAGCCGCGCGCGGGATCGAATCGCGAGGCACCGCACCAGAGCTGGTAGAAAATATCCTGCAAGATTTCCTCGGCCGCCTGCGTGTCGCGAAGGATGCGGTTCAAGACGGACGAAAGCATCCCGGCGTAGCGGTCATAGAGGGCCGCCAATGCCGCTTCGTCTCGCTGTGTGATTTTGTGAACCAGCGCCGCGTCCGTGGCCGGCAAATCCGCTCCCGTTTTCGAAATCACGAGTGTGTGGCGGCTCCACTACAGAGTACGCGCGGGGTGAGTCTCCGGATTGCGCGCGAGAGGCGGGCCGCCCGGTTGCGCGGAACGAAATGAGCGTAACTTGGCTGGTGTGCGAGGGTCAACGAGGATAATTGGCTGCTGCGCCGGAGTGGCTTAGGGCCGTTGAGGGGAGAATTGGGTCCGGGCTCGGTCTTTAAGTAATTGTTAACAATGGCTTTACGCGCGCGCCCTTCGTGGCGAGGCCTTCTATATCCTTGCAAGGCGGAAAAACCGAGGGAATCTTTCGCGGGAGTTTCGATTGACATCCTCGGCGGCTTGGCTAAACTTCGATTCGCGCGGGACTTACAGCCCACACAAGGCTCTACAAGTTTTCAGAAATTGGATTTGGCAGGTGAAAGTGGCGCGGCTTTGCGCGCGCCGGGAGGAAGTGAAGATGGCCACGCTTGCGAAGGCGGCGCCGCAGCCGATACCGCGCATTGCGCCGCGCGAGGATTTGAATCCTTACCGGATCGCGCAGATCCAGTTCGACATCGCAGCGGAATATCTGAAGCTGGACCAGGGATTGCGGCAGATTCTGCGCACGCCGAAGCGCGTCCTGGAAGTATCGATTCCCACCAAGATGGACAACGGACAAGTGAAGGTGTTCAGCGGCTATCGCGTGCAACACAACGTGGCGCGCGGGCCGGCGAAGGGAGGGATTCGTTATCATCCGGCGGTGACGCTAGACGAAGTGAAGGCGCTCGCGGCATGGATGACGTGGAAGACCGCAACGGTAAACATTCCCTATGGCGGCGGCAAGGGTGGCGTGATTTGCGATCCGAAGCGAATGACGAAGCCTGAGCTCGAGCGGATGACGCGGCGTTACACGTCGGAAATTCTGCCAGTGATCGGGCCGGAGCAGGATATTCCCGCGCCGGACATGTATACGGACTCGCAAACGATGGCGTGGATCATGGATACGTATTCCATGACGAAGGGATATTCGACGCTCGGAGTGGTGACGGGCAAGCCGCTTTCGATCGGCGGGTCGGAAGGACGCAACGAGGCGACCGCGCGCGGATGTCTGGTGGCGGTGGAAGAGGCGTGCCGGGTGAAGAAAATGTCGGTGCGCGGCTCGAGCGTGGCGATTCAAGGATTTGGCAACGCGGGGTCGCTGGCGGCGAAATTATTTGCGGAGAAAAAAGCGCGCGTGATTGCGATCAGCGATTCGCGCGGAGGCGTTTTCAATTCGCGGGGAATCGACCCGCTGAAGGCGATGCGTTACAAGGAGCGTTCGGGAACCGTGGTGGGGATGCCGGGCACGTCGCGCATTTCGAATGATGAACTGCTGACGATGAAATGCGACATTTTGATTCCGGCGGCGCTCGAGAACGTGATTACGTTGAACAACGCGGATCAGATCAAGGCGAAAATCGTGGCGGAAGCGGCCAATGGACCGACGACGCCTCATGCGGACGAAGTGCTGGCGCGGAAGGGAATCATGTTGCTGCCGGACATTCTGGCGAATGCGGGCGGCGTAACCGTGAGCTACTTCGAATGGGTGCAGGATTTGCAGAGCTTCTTCTGGTCGGAAGCGGAAGTGAATGCGAAGTTGGAATCGGTGATGCGGCGCGCGTTTACGGAAGTGCACGAGAGCGCGCGGAAGCATCGGACGCACATGCGGACCGGGGCCTATTGCCTGGCGGTGGGACGCGTGGCGGATGCCACGCTGGTGCGCGGATTGTTTCCCTGAGGATTTTGGGTTATTCGTTACGGTGATGCATTTTTTTGCTGTTCGGATAATTGCTCGAAACCATCTTTCAAAACGTATCCGAAAGCGCTCTTCCACCGGTTCTCTGCCGCCTTTGGCGTGAATCGCTCGACGATCTGGCCGTCGTCAATCGAAATCAGATAGGTTCCAAAATAATACGCGTCCTTGCAGATGCTGATGGAAGGCTCTTCGGCGACGATCAATAAGTTCAAAGAATCGTCCATCCAATGCAAACCAGTAATATTCGGTGATCGCTCCTCGGTGCACTTGTGGCGTCGTTCGAAATCACGTTGTATCTTTTGGTTTACATCGGCAATGGTGCGAAGCTTTTGATCCTGAAGACGGTAGATGCCTACACGGTAGCCAGTCGTATAGCCCGCACTTTCCGTGATGTAGAAAGCGCTACTATTCGGAGCCCACGCCAATTCCGCGGGATAGAGAATCAAAGACTTCTTCGGCCCTAAAGAGATTTTGATTTCACCGATTTCGATCCACCAGTGGTCTTTGACAATGTGAGCGATTTTTTGCTTGTCGGGAGACAGGACCCGAATGTCCCGGGTTTCGTACGGCGCTTTAGTCCGGGCAGATGAGAGATCAGCCGCTTCACTTGACCATCGCCCGGGACTGCATCCCGGCGGGCAATCGACTCCTTGTCCCCAACTCGAGGTGCAGGAAAGGACGAACGTGACAGCCATAAGTAGCGTGTGAAATTTGGGGCTCATACATTTCACGTAGATATTGGCTTTGGTATTTCTGCGTCTGGACAATAGCATGCAACGCTGTGGTGCATGGATCGGCTTCGTAAATTGTTGGCAGAAGATTCGCCGGGGCTAAAGCCCGTTCGTGAACGGGGCTCGTTTCCGCTGGACTGAAGTCCAGCTCCCCCTGCTGAAGCAGGGGGCTCCCACCAAAAACCCTCTATCCCACCGCCGTAATACGATGTTGACACTCATCCTGGTTTCAAAGTTTGCGACGCGGTAGCGAGTTGATGGCTCCCCTCTATCCTGTTGGCCTTATTCACCTTAAGAGTTGAAGTGCTGATGATTTGACCTTCCTGGTGCTGCGGTGTTTTATGCACGTACCACGCGATGCGTTTTCATCGCCGGCTTCGTCACCGGAGGGTTTCATGAAGTTGATTTCTTCAGTTCTCATTGGGCTTTGTTTGGTATTGCTCGCTGGGGTGACGCGGGCCGACGGAACCACGTCTTTCACGGGGACGCTCGCCAATTCTGAGGACACTTTTCTAACCACCCTTACGCTCACGTCGACGGACAACGTGACCGTGCAGACGTGGGAGTTTGGCGGGGGCACCAACGCTGCTGGAACAAAGATCGCGGCTGGAGGCTTTGATCCGCTGATCGCGCTGTTCTCCGGCACGGGCATGGGCGCTTCCATGCTGACCGACGGCATGGGCAATCCGTTTGGCACATCCGATGTCTTGAACAACTACGGGGCGTTTGCGGGCTGTCCGCCGGCGGGCGTGGTGAATATCGGCAGCCCGACTTGCGGAGACATCACTATGACGCTCGCGCTCGGCCCTGGCACCTACACATTGCTCCTCAGCGACGCTGACTATATTCCGAACGCGATCTTCGACAACGGTACGCTTGGCGAAGGATTCAGCGATTTCACGGGCGGCGCGTTTCAGACCTGCAACACAGACTCCAGTGGCGCGCTGATTTGCGCGGACGACACGGCGAACTGGGCCTTCGACCTGACTACGAAATCGAAAACCGTGACGACGCCCGAACCCTCGACTCTCGCTTCTCTCGTGCTCGCGATGGCAGCGCTTGTGTTGGCTCGGCGGCGGATGACGGGGAGACAGATGAGCTAGGACTTTGTTTTCGTTACGAACTGGTTTGAATGCCCCGACTGGCCTGTGCCCGCTCGGCAGAACACTCGAACAAGGGAAAGAGGAAAGATGAAAATTCTAAAAAGAATCGGATTTGGAATTGCGGCAATGGTCGTAGTTGCTGCGGCGCTTCAACTTGCTGCTCCCAGGGCAGTCCACGCGGTCGTCAGCGCGCTGGTTACAGTGGCAAACACATCTGCAAATCCCGTGCCCGTAGTGAATGCGACTGAGAATCCTTCGCAAATAATGGAGCTATATACCGATGCGGACGAAGGCAAGACTGCAGCATTCGCTGTGGTCAACCCGGCAAGTGGAGTTTTTTCAGGTGAGAGCGCTTTCGTCGTACCGCCGGGGCAAGTTTTTGTGATCACGGAGATCGAGCTGACGATTACGGGATCGTCCGCCTCCATTCCTCGTCAGGCTGTGTTGGTATCCGGCAGCCTCACGGTCGTTCGGGACTACTGGACGATCGCGGGCAGCCAAACCATGCTGATGGTCTTTCGAAGTGGAATCGTCTTCGCTGCCGGCACTACCCCGGCGCTTGTCAATTACGACGGTATCCCTGGGGGCATCGTTGCTCTCGCTCGCGGATACCTCGCAACAGCTTGATGAAGATTTTGGGGAGATCGCTGAACGCTCGCGAAGTCCCAGTTTTAATTCATTTGGTCGAATTCGGCATTGAGAGGAATCAATATGACAGTGGCAAAGCGAATTGGAGTGGGATTTGCAGCAACGATTGTAGTCGCCGCGGCGCTCCAACTCGTCGCGCCGAAAGCGGTGCGCGCCGTCGTGAGCACCTTTGTTACGGAGGGCAATGCGCCGTCGAATCCGGTGCCGGTAGCCAATTCTCAGAATTCGTCGGGCTTTCTGCAACCCCTTCTAACGCAGGATTACGACAACCTTGCACACCGCCCTTTCGCAATCACGCAAACCTGTCGGTTCGATCTAAACGGCGAGTGCGACAATATCGGAATAACTGCCTTCGAACATACCGCGAGCGTGGTCGAAGAGATTTCCGGGAGTTGCAGTTTCAGCAGCCTCAATGGCACAGCGCAAGTTGAGGATATCCGTCTTATCTCGACTGCTTCTGCGGGCGGGGAGGCGTCCGTCTACTTTTGGCCCACATGGAGTGCCCCCGGGCCTGTAATTGGTAGAATGGTTTTCGGAAGGCAGACACATTTTGTGCTGAACGCGGCGAGCGGCATGGCACTGGTCAAAGTGACGATCAATACCTCTACTCAATCTGCTGGCAACTGCGTGTATACGTATTTGGGATATACGGTGAACATTCCGTAGTCTGGCGCTGGCAGGCGGCGAATCGCTTCTTTTAATTTCTAGATTTTGCGGTTGCGGGGACCGAGTTTCCGCCTTTGGCGCTCGTACTCGAACTCAATCGCGAAAATTCGGCGCGTGCCTGGCGCAGGAGTGGCGCGTCGGAATCCGCGTCCTTCCACAGAGCGAAGAACGCCGCGTAGTCCTTTCTTGCCGCATCCAAATTTCCCGCCAGGCGTTGCGCTCGCGCCAGGCCGAGCTGCGCGAGCGGAACGTAGAGCGATACGGGCCGTACCCAGTGATGATCCAGAAGCCGCTGGAATTCCGCAGCCGCGTCATCGTGCCGGTGCGTGGCTATCAACGCCTCTCCACGATAGTAAAGGGGCGACATAACGATCGGCCGGCCAAAATCGTACGGCGCGACGGTGTGAAGTTCTGAAAGTGCGGCGGCCGCATCGTGGCGGTGCAAATCGTTGAGGGCTCGCGACACTGGGAGCACCATTTGAACCAACATTGTGTCCTGTGGCGCAGACTTCAGAACCCCCCTGGCCAACCCGTTCGCGGAGGCCGCGTCGCCCAATCGTGCGAGAGTGAGGGCGGCAAAGGCTTGCGCGTTAGTAGAATTTGGAGCGAGATGTAATCCTCGTGCTACGGCGGCGCGCGCTTCTGCCGGGTAGCCGAGTTCTGCTTCCAGTTGCGCGTCGTCGAGCGCAACGTCACCGGCGAATTCTTTCAAGTCATTCTTGACGGCGTTGTCTTCCGCACTGTGAAATAGCAGGCGGCCTTGCTTCACTTTGCCGCGGGCAATGGCAGCCCATGCGGCGGCATTTAAGAGTTCACTTTCGCGGGGATTGCCGCGCGCCCATTCCAATTCATGGTTCATGGCTGCTTCGTCGCTCTCACCGAAGGCAATAAGGTACCGGCAGGCGTGGAGGTTTACGCCATCGAGTTTACGGTTGGTGGCGTCCTGATAGGCAGCTTTAGCTTCATCCAAACGGCCCAGGCACATCGATGCATACTCGACCGGGGTGACTGGAAACGCGTGGTTAGGGTTCAAATCCCGCGCCTCGCGCGCCGACTGCAACGCTTTTTCGCACTGGCCGATGGTGAGGTAAGTGTCGGCGAGATTGTTGGCTGGAATCATGTCGTGCGGATAAATTTGCCACCAGAGCAAATAGGCCTCTTCTGATTTTTCCAGGTCGCCCGTGACGGTCGAATAGTAGTGGGCGGTGAGGTACAGCCGCTCACGTTCCGTGGTGTGCTCGCGGAGTTCGAAAGCCTTGGTGTAATTCAAGCTGCCGAGTTTGTATTCCTGCGCGTTCTGGTAGATGGTTCCCAGCCTCGCGTATCCAAGGGCGAAATTCGGATCGAGGTCCACGGCCATCGAATAGTTCGGCACCGCTTCGTAGTCGAAGCCTTGGGTGCGCTTTGCTTCGCCTAGCGAGAAGGCCTTGAGGGCTGCCAAGGAGCTGGTTGTTGCTTGGGTCAGCGGGGTGCCGAATTTCTCGACGGAGCTCTGCGGCTCACCGAGCCGGTGGCGGAGCGTATCTGTCGCCGCGCCGAGTGCAGTGAGCACCTCATCGCGCGAGGTGACTCGCACGTCCTCACTGGCTAGCATGCGCTCGTTCTGGCAGCGAATGGCGCTGACGCGCAAGCGGTACTCGCCGGGTTCCTGAAGAATCTCCCCGTGCAGCACGGCCGCGGCGCGAGCGGCCGGACACGCGGCACGCGCTTCGTCCAACGAGACTTGCTGCCCGGGCTGCCGGCCGATACCCACGAGCAGTGCTCGCACGGTCTTATCGGGCATCACGTTCAGGAAGGGCGACTCGTCGAGTTTGATTCGGAATGCCTGGAACAGCGTGTCGTCGAAGGCAGGCTCGCCGGTGGAATTTTTGAATCCCGAGAGAATCACCAGATCCGTGCTTTTCAGCGCGGATTTCTCGCCATACGCCCGGAACACTCCGATCGCCACACCCACAATCGCAATGGCAATCACTGCGATTAAGAATAACCGGTGGAAGGAAATTTGACGTGCCGCGGGCATGGCGGCAGGCGGCGCAATTTCCGCCGGTGGTCGGGTGTCAGCTGCCGGCGCGGCAATTATTGCGGCGGGGCTCGGCGTTTCATGTGCGATTGCTTCCACCCGGGTCACCGGCGCCAGAAAGCGGTAGCCGCGCTTCGGGACCGTTTCGACGAATCGAGGATTGTCGGCATCATCGCCCAATGCCTGGCGCAATTTTAGAACGGCGGTTCCGAGGCTCTTGTCGAACTCAACGAAAGTATTATCCGGCCAAAGATGCTGGCGGATGGCTTCGCGCGGGACGATCTCGCCAGGCTTCTCGACGAGCAGCAGAAGCAGCTTGAATGGCTGTTCCTGGAGCTTGACGCGCTGGCCCTGGCGAAAAAGCCGGCCTGTTTCGGGGAAGACTTCGAAGAGGCCAAAGCGATAGCTGGGATCAGTGCGGGCTAGGCTATCCATGCGTAACGGGTTAGTGATGAGGCCCTGGGGCGAAGTCTAACACGGCCGCGGGACGAGGCTCCTCTCGTATTGATGAGAGTGCAGATGGATGCAACCAAGGAATCTCGCTGGCGTATTACCCAAGCCAGACTCGGACTCTTGGCGGGATCGCCACAAAAATACGAGTGGCGGAATAGGTGGCGCGCTTCCAGAAACCACCATGGCCCATTGCGTAGTAGCGTTCGTCCTGATGGAAAATTGACGGCAGCGCGAAGATGAGAAGGTAGTTGCCGTCAGTTTTATCGACGAACCCGCGCCAGTAGTATCCGCCAAACTCACCAATCCCTTTTCCGAGTTGGGGGTGAGCATCGGTTCCCTCTGCCAGGAGTGAAGTGACGCCCACGAAGATAAAGAGACGAATAATCGAAACTGTTCTTGGTGGCAATCACGAAGGCCTGCTTTGGCGTAGGTGGAGGCGAAATTGTCCCAGCGCTGACGGCGCGGAAATTGGGCCGAAGTTCAGAGGGTGTCGATAATAGGGATTAACACTGCCTGACTCCTTTTGAGATAGGTGGTTCTATAAAAGCAGTTGACCGCGCCACGGCACAGTCACTGGTGCCAGAAACTTGTCTCGAGTTTCCATTAACCGGAAAATCTAATCGTGGATTCGGTTCGGCAAGCTAAGGCCGACTTCCTACTGGTGCTTCGTGCCCGGATAAAAGCATGGCTCCGGTACAGGCGATCGCTGGCATGGTGGCAAGGACCGTCGATGCTGATGGTCCTCTGACCCCGTTGGAGAGATTCCTCAACCTATCGTCACCGGGCCGAACCGGATCCCAATCTTTCACTAAGGAGCGGCATGATGACAGACAAGAAGCTGTGGCGGAACCGGAAGGAGAGAAAGGAATGGGCGCGGCGGTTGCAATCGGAGGATCCGGGTCTGGAGGTGGTCCACCCGCATGCGGCGGGGATCGATGTGGGCAATGGCGCGCATTACGTTGCCGTACGACCGGACTGCGATCCGGAACCGGTGCGCCGGTTTGAGTGTTTCACCGCGGACCTGCATCGTCTGGCGGACTGGTTAAAGAGCTGCGGAGTGAAGACCGTGGCCATGCAGTCGACGGGAGTGTACTGGATCCCCATCTACGAGATTCTCGAAGACCATGGCTTCGAGGTGTATCTGGTCAATGCGCGGCACACCAGGAATCTGCCGGGACGCAAGAGCGATGTGCAGGAGAGCCAGTGGTTGCTGAAATTGCACACCCATGGGTTGTTGAACAACTCGTTTCAGCCGCCTTCGGAGATTCGTGTGCTTCGTACCTACTGGCGGCAACGGGGAGAACATGTGCATGGAGCGGCGACGTGCGTTCAACGTATGCAGAAAGCCTTGACGCAAATGAACGTACAATTGGCTAACGTAATCAGCGATGTGAGCGGTCTGACCGGACAAGCCATCATACGGGCGATGGTAGCCGGAGAACGCGATCCGCGGAAGTTGGCCGAACTCAGTGATCCGCGGATTCAGGCCAGTCGTGAGGAGGTTGTGAGAAGCCTGGAGGGTAACTGGCGTCCGGAACTGCTGTTTGTGTTGCAGCAGGAAGTGGAGATGTACGACACCTATCAGCAACGGATCGCCGAGTGCGATGAGCAACTGCAGAAGCATCTGGCGAGTTTTGTGGATACTATTCCGCGCCAATCATCGCAAGCGGAACCTGAGAGAAAGAAGACAAAGCCAGCCAAGAATGCCCCTCGATTCGAGCTCGGCCGTGAGCTGCAGCGCATCACGGGAGTAGACCTAACCAGGATCGACGGCATCGACGTGATGGTCGCCCAGACTTTGATCAGTGAAGTGGGGCTGGATATGAGCCGGTGGAAAACCGAAGCGCACTTCTCCTCGTGGCTGGGATTATGTCCGGACAACCGCACCAGTGGAGACAAGGTGCTGGCCCGAGGCACTCGGCGTGTGGTCAATCGCGCCGCCACAGCGTTGCGGATGGCGGCCCTCACCTTGATGCGCAGTCGCACCTACCTCGGAGCACAATACCGCCGGTTGCGCACCAAGCTCGGTGCCCCGAAAGCCATTACGGCGATGGCCCACCGGCTCGCCCGATTGGTCTACCGAATGCTGAAGTACGGTCAGCGGTACGTTGACAAAGGTGCTGAATACTACGAGCACAGATACCGCCGACAACAGATCGACTTCCTCAGAAAGAAAGCAACCAAACTGGGACTCCAGATTACGTTGGAAAAACCTTAAAGAAGTTTCTGGAGAGGGGATGTCAACAAAAAAGCTTCTCCCTCGGCCGGTAGCCGAGAAGTTTTTTTGTCTCGATATCCAGCCCACTGTTTGCAGATAGCCCCTCGATCGCTCGAGAGATTTTGCTCTGGCTTGCTCTTCCGTTCCCTTGCTTTCATTTTCTCGTGGTGACAACGCCCCTCGGTTCTTGAAACTTGGCAAGCGATTCAATTCCGTGGCAACCATGGTTCTATCCGAGGCTCATGGCCTATCGCTATTTCTGGTTCTCCGAGGAGGCATAGCGTGAGAACGGTGACTCGGTGCCGAAGCACACAGGGTCGGACCACCTATCTGATACTCCCCTCGAAACCGAGCGTCTCAAGAACCGAACCGACCACCACTCAGGAGGATGGAACGTCAGAGACGCTCAAGCCGCTTGCCGATGTAATTCTTTGGCGTCGAAGCACACTCCTTTCTTCCAAATCGTCAAGGTGATCGATGCGATCTTCCGTGCCAGGGTGAGGCGTGCCATCGCCGGCCTTCTCCCCTTGGCCAGAAGCCCCGCGTAAAACTCCTGGAACGGTCCTGGCCGAGTGCTGGCGGATATCGCGGCACTCTTGAAGATATTTTTCAGATCGTGATTATGGTTTTCGTTCAAGCCCAGCACGGTGACTCGCTCCCGGTTTCGTCGCAGTTGCCCTCTCACATAGCGGTATTCGCCGCTATCGTGAGTCTCGAGTCCGAACCCGCTGTAGGCCCATAGCTGTCGCTTGGTGCGAAAACGATGCGGTGTCCCCAGCAGCGCCACCAGCAAGGCGGAACGAATCGGGCCCAGATAAGGAATCTGACGCAGTAATTTCACCGCCTGATGTTTCCGGCTCTCCACCAGCAGATCGCGTCGCGCTCCCTGCCGCAACGGCTCCAACGCATCCAGTTGCTGGTAGAGCCGCTCGGCTCGCAGGCGAACTCCCGGTTCTACAATCTTGGCCAACCATTCCGCACGATGACGCGGTCGATACACCGCTGGCCCGGCACAGGGAATCGCCCAGCTTCGGTACACCGCCTTGATCCGACTCATCACCCGCGTCAGATCTTTCGTGATCGTTAGATAGCTGCGCGCGAGTTCCTTCAAAGTGCGTACCCCGTTCTCTCCGTGGTAGATCGGTGAGAGAAGGTTGCCGCGCAAGAGCTCGGCCAGCTTCCGAGCATCGATCCGATCACTCTTGCTGCCATCCTTTAATAGAGCATTCTTCCGGGGATCGCAGACCAGGACATTCGCGACGTGAGGCTTGAGCAGGTCATACAACCAGGCGGCGGAAGTGCCTTCTTCGAAAGTCACCAGCAAGCTGCCGCACAGCCCGCCGATGAACTGCAGAACGGTGGCCGCTTTCGTTTCGAGGATGGACTCCAAGATCAACTTGCCGGCGGAATCCATGACGGCAACTGAGATCGTTGCCTGATGAACGTCCATGCCAATATACTTTGCTTGGTTCATAACGGCGCTCCTTTCGGTAGGTGGTGATGCGAACGATCAAAACCTACCGCAAAGTGGGCGCCTTTTATATTGCGTGATAATCCCTGTGGCTGTTGAAAAACTCGCTCACTGCGATTTCGCAAAAACTGCTTCGCGTTAGGAAGCTCTATAAACGATTTTCCCGAGTCTCCTGGACATTTTCTATCACCCGCTTTTTGACTTTTTTCAGAAAAAGCGACTTTTTCAACAGCCACCCCTGTTCGCGACAGTTATCCGGAAAGTGCGGCGCTTCCGAGCGCCCGGTGATAATGTCAGGCCCGTAGTGCCACTGCATGACGAACCGGCGTTATAATAGCGCTAGATGAAAATCTTACGGAAAATCGGCACTTGGACCATTTTGGGTTGTTTCGTATTAGCGCTTGTTGCCTTTATCATGCCCACCTATCGACAGGGAGAGCCGTCCGTTGCGGGGAAAAAGGCGGAAGATTTCGCCTTGACCCTCGGCGGGAGGCCCGCACATCTTTCCGATCTGAAGGGGAAACTAGTAGTGCTTAATTTTTGGGCCTCATATTGTGGTTCCTGTGTGGAGGAGCTACCTTCCCTAGATCACCTTCAGCAGCGGATCACCTCCCGCGGTGGCATGGTTGTGGGTATTAGCGTTGACGAAGACCCGGCGGCCTATGAAAAATTCTTGATTGAGCACCCAGTCGCATTCTCAACCTACTATGAACCTACCAAGAGAGTTTCTCTTTCGTACGGGACCTCCATGATTCCGGAAACCTATGTTATCGACCGTCAGGGGCGCATCGCCCGGAAGATCATCGGTCCGCAACAGTGGGATTCTGAGGAAATGCTGGGGTATTTCGAAACAGCTCTTCGTCAGAACTGAACCTGAGTTTGATCTCTCAATACTTCTACTTCTTCATGTCGCTGCTGATTGGTGGTGTCGGCTTCAGCTAGCGCTCCTATGAAGGGGGTCTATTTGCAATGCGAGTCCGGTAGATGTTGGGAAATCCTCTTCGCACCAGCTATCTCAAAACGAGATAGCTAGTGATAAGCCCTGTACGAACATCAAATGGGTTACTTCCGAGTTGCCCGTGATTCGGGCAGAAAGAAAAAGACGTTCATTGGTCGCGGATACAAACCTGAAGGTGGTTGCGTTTGCGAGCATGACCATCCCAGTGCGTGATCGTCATCGGGTCAGATAAACTTCACCCAGCAAGGTTGCCATAAGGATACACAGAAACAGGAACAGCGTAGCTACCACCAGCATTCGTGCTTCGCTCCGTTGCAGCGCGATTCGTCCGGTGGCAAATGCTTTGGTTCTTATCGCCACGATTCCGTGCAGGCCGACCAGAAACAACACCAAGATGAGTTTGATGTGCAGCCACGACGCATGAAGATAATAGGAAGAGTTCGTCATGATTAGGCCGATGCCTGCCAGTATCGTCAACACTGCTCCGGGATCGGCCAGGCCCCGCAGGTAGATGCGTTCCAGGCGGTCCAGCGCGTGCCGAGCTTCCACTGAGGACTCCTGCGTATGGCACGTAAGCGCCATAGACGTTACCAGCAAGCCGCTCACCCAAAACACCAGGCCAAAAACATGTCCAACGAGAAGCGCAGGAACCACGGCGATCACCTCCGCAGAAGTCTAACAGGCTGTAGCCGCGGACAAGTAGCTCGCGACCCCCAAACGAGAGTTTGAGAAACGAAAGACGCGACTGGAACAATGGTGATCGAGACGAAACCGATCTGAGGACGAAAGATTCGCCGCCTTCACCTGCTGTTGTTCTTATACGCACTGGACGCTTCGAATCGTCATCGTGGCAACTATATTTCGCGTTTGAAAAGAAGATCCAATCGTCTATGTAGGTCGTCCACCGCTCGGTAGAGATCGCCCACTCCCTCTGTGTCCGCGGTTACCTCCACAGTCTGAAGATCGAGGCACAGATCATTCGCAAGTTGAGCCGCACGCTGGACACGTTGTGCTGTCAGAGCAGGCAAGACCGCGTATGGGTCTCCAGACTGCTCCTTTGCGCCGACCCACTGTTGAACGGCCCATGCGGTGTTGCGAATGTGGTCTACTGCGTTGCGAAACTCGCTGAGCACTCGAGGGTCGAGATCGCCAGAGACTACTGCTTTTTCCAATGCTTGTAGTCCCGCGGTTGTTGTCTGCAAGCGTGCAGTCAGAGACGATCCCGCAGCGTCAGACCCAGAATTCGTCATAAATCACCCTCCGTGCACAACGTTCGAAAGCAACTCGATTACTTTCTCAATCCCAATATCGTCGGTATGAGTTCCGTGTAGAGGCTCAATTTATCTAGGAGCTTTACAGCGCCGATTTGCTCGGCGAGAGCTTTTGCGTCGTCATCAATGCTAAAAGATATCGCGAGGATTCTTGCGCCGATTGCAGTGAGTTTTGGAGCCGCCGCAAGCGCGTCCAACCCGTAACTGTCATTCATGCGCAAATCGAGCAAGACCACGTCCGGGCGGAGCTGTTCGGCCAATCGAACTGCCTCAGAGAAATCACGAGCCTCCCCTACTAGAATAATCCCGGATTCGCCTTCGAAACGGCGACGTATTGCTTGTCGGAGTTCCTTCGAATCGTCGACCAGTAACACAGATATGGCCAGATTAGTTCCCCTTCTCGCCGAGAATCCGAAATCAGTCCGACCAGACAGAATACGGCCTCTGTCGGTGGCGCGCCCTACACAGCGGGTCCTACAGAAAGAACCCTATGGCTCCTGTGTTGACGAGCGCGCGAGAATTCGGATAACTGAGAGGCCAAGGTCAGTTTGCCCTCGCCTTTGCAAAGGGCAACATGGCCAAGCGCATTCTGGTAGCAGACGATAATGCTCTAATTCGCCGGATGCTCTGTAAGCTCTTTGAACGCGAAGAAGACTACGAAATTTGCGCGGAAGCAACTAATGGCCAAGAAGCGATTGATCTGGCATTAAAGTGTCGCCCCGACCTGATCATCCTCGATTGGGCTATGCCAGTCTTAAATGGATTAAGCACAGCGCGTGAACTGAAAAAGATAATGCCAGATGTTCCTATTATTCTATTCAGTCAGCATGCGAATGCACTACTTCGTATCGAAATGGGCGTTGATCGAATCGTTCCGAAGACCGACGCCCTCGCGCTTATGGAACACGTAAAAGCGCTCGCCCCAGCCTAGTTTCGCCAGACCAAAAATGAGAGTCACTACGCTAGGGGCCTCTAAACTTCTCGGGATTAAGCCGACACGGCTCCGACTATTGTTACGTCAGGGCAAGATTAAGGCCCCGCCCATCGTTTTTGATTCCGAGACCAATTCAACTGGCCGAATGTGGTCCGAAGACGACATTGAACAGGCACGTAGAGCGTTGGAGCTGATTGAAACCCTACCCAGGATTAGCGCGTGCTCGGTTAATGAGCAATCGTATCTTTGTTTCACGTATGCCTCTGTTCTTTAGGTCCGATCTCAGTTCTTGTTCTGAATAGAAATCTGAAGCTCGTACGCTTAAACGGTGCACTGCGAGAAAAATGAAGAACTGTTCTGGCTCGCTGCCCTTAACCTTGGCTACTCCCCACTTTTTAATTGTCATAATTTCGCGGTCTTCGTTGACAGGCAAAAGCAAAGCGCCCGAAGCATCCCCAAGGACTGATGCGATTTCAGCGTCACCCTGTGACCCTATTTCTCCTGTCCCGCCGACGCCGCTTTGCCCTTCTTTGCTTCGGCCATTCCCGGCTTTAAAACTACTTTGGTCCAACCGTTTTCGCGCGCGTCAAAGTGCTTGTATGCCTCTGGGGCGTCGTCGAGCGGGAGTTCGTGCGACACCAAGAACGAAGGCTTGGCTTTGCCGGTCTGGATGAGTTTGGCGAGATGCCGGTTATAGGCTTTCACGTTCGTTTGGCCAGAGCCCATCGAGAGACCCTTCTCGAAGAACTTGCCTATATCGAAGGCGATTTGGCCCTGCTTCTCTAGAGTATCTTTGCTCGTGGGATCCTCGGATGGAAAGACACCGACAACCCCGAGGCGTCCCGTGCGCTTTACGGATTCAACGAGATTGTTGAGCGTCATATTGGGATGTTCGTGGCCCTTTGGATCGTGCGCTTGGTAGCCAACACATTCGCAACCTTTATCAGCACCCTTTCCATCCGTCAAGTCGAGCACTTGTGCGACGGGAGAAGATTTGGAATCGTCAATCGGAGTGGCGCCGATTTTCGCTGCCAGCTTCAGGCGATCCCGCAGCCGGTCAACAATCATTACTTGGCTTGCGCCCTTTAGGATTGCGGAATATGCCGCGAAGAGACCCACCGGGCCGGCGCCGTAGATGACGATCGACTCGCCCGGAAGCAGGCAAGCCAGTTCCGTAGCGTGATAACCGGTAGGCCAGATATCTGCGAGCATAACGTAGTCGCTTTGCTGCTCTTCCGCGCCTTCTGGCAATACGAGGCAATCGAAGTCCGCGAATGGCACGCGCAGAAATTCCGCCTGCCCGCCCTCATAAGGGCCCATGCCCGCGTAACCGTATGCGCCACCCGCTTTCCCCGGGTTTACCGTCAGACATGCGCTGGTATAGCCGCGTTCGCAGTTTTCGCAAAAACCGCAGCTAACGTTGAATGGCAGGCAAACCAAGTCTCCCTTCTTGACGCGGGTGACAGATTTGCCTGTTTCGATTACTTCACCGAGATTCTCGTGGCCAAGAATTTTCCCATCTTCCACGTCGGTCCTACCTTCATACATGTGGAGATCGGATCCGCAGATATTCGTGGTGGTTATTTTGACGATGATGTCAGTAGGTTGTTCAATGCGCGGGTCGGGCACTTTTTCCACTCGTACGTCGCGCGGTCCCCTGTAAACAAGCGCTTTCATAAAACCTCCGCAACAGTGCAATGAAGAATCACACTGAAAGTTATTCGAAATTTAGCCGCTATTCGACCTTAGTTGCGGCACATAAAGCGAACAATCGACGGAAAGCTGTAGGGTAGGCGGGGTTAACTGGCCATTTTCAGGGAGACGACTTACTGATCCTATGTGGATTACTATGGATATTAGTATCTGCCGCTATACAGTTCAGAACAGTCGCTTCGTCCTTCGCGGATAGTCCTGCCCAAACCGATTTTGGCCCCCAAGGTTACTCTGATTACGGTATTCCGGTCCGCGCAAGGACGTGCCAACCTGTTTTTGAGGTGACAAAATGGATGCCGCCAAGAATCACAGCGCGAGGAAGAACAGAGGCAATCTTAACGAGGATGAGCGAACCGCTAATTCCGAGCCGAACTCCGTGACCAGGATCAAGGTACCCGAACAGAGGAAAAACAACAGGAGCGCCGATCTGGCAGCCCAGAGGCGACGACTGGAAGAACGGAAACGACAGTTGATTGGCCGCGGTAGGGATAATAAATCCTAGTGCGTTTTACGAGATTGCTTGCGCGAGCTGTTCGATGATGAACCGTCCGTCCGCGGGTTATGAGCGCTCAGGCCTTTAGATTGGAGGTGGAACGTTGAGCGTTGAATCCGACAGCCGAGGAACCAAGGTGAAAGCCGTTTTGCCCGCGCCATCGGTTGGAATGGCCACCCCCTCAATAACGGAAGTAAATTAACCTTCTAAAAAGGGAGATTCATGTCGAGTACCCGAATGCATAAATATGCTCTCGTCCTAGCTGTTCTCGCATTCGCTACAGTCGGGTGCAACAATGGGAGCAACACCGATCTCGCCTATAAAACCGCAATTAACGAACACTTCAAAGCGTTCCCGGTCTGCATCTGGTCTCAGCCGAAGAAGTTTCCCGTACAGGCGGCGACGTCCGATGATTCGAAAACTGAAGGCTATGACGCTCTCACGCAAGAGGGTTTGCTGACCCGAAGCACGGCGGAGAAAAAGGTGATCATCATCTCCAAGCAGGTAAATAACTATGACCTTTCGGATAAAGGCCGGAGTTTATGGACGCCTGATTCCTCGCAGCCGGGCTACGGAAACTTTTGCTACGGAAATCGAAAGGTAACGTCAATCGATAATTCAACGCTCGGCACAAACGGGGCAGGCGCCAAGACGGTCGATATCGCCTACCACTATCACGTTGTGAATGTCGCGCCTTGGGCCAGGTCGCAGGAGATGAAGACGGCTTATCCGGGCATCGCCTCGGCTCTTAGTTCCAACGCTTCGGATCGCGCAACCCTCGTAATGACGGGCGATCACTGGGAGTTCGCCCATTAGACTGATGGATTGAGCATGGCTATCCTTGCGACATGCAGACGCCTCAGCCTGCGACGTTGCGAGCTCCGAACGTGCTTCGCTTGTGCCCGGCGAAGGAGGATAGAGTGTTTGGATACGGAATAATCGGAACAATCATCGTTGTTTGTCTGATCGTTTCGTTAGTAAGAAGGGTCTGAATGATTCGGCTAGCAGTTTGCTGTTACAGTCAGAACAAAAGCTAAGAACAGATCCAGAGGAGTGAATGATGAAAACGTCTTTGCTCTTCTCAGCCCCGTGTGGGTTGTTGTTGTTGTGCAGCATCGTACAAAGTCCGGTCTTCGCATCGAATCCGTCACAACAGGAAACAACTGCAAAACAGGACGCCAAAGACGCCGGAGCCTCAACGAAAAACGCGGCGAAGAAGACGGGCAGCGCGACAAAGAAAGAAACAAAGAAAGTTGTAGATGGTTCCGACGCTTCAAAGAAACCGGAAACGACTCCTAAGCAAGATATTAAGAGCGCGGGATCATCGACGAAAGATGCAACGAAGAAAACCGGGAGTGCCACAAAGAAAGAAACGAAGAAAGCCGTAAACAAGTCCGCCGAGAAGACCGACGAAGGCGCTAGGAAGGTAGAGGACAAGACTCAACCCAAGTAACTAAGCATTTTCAGTCTCTTCGACAAAATGGCCTGTTCTGCGCATGGTCAATCGACGGAACGAACTTCTCCAGATGTT
>CAVTOS010000005.1:0-501376 GCA_963736465.1 uncultured Acidobacteriota bacterium
AAGGAATTAGATGCCAGTAGGCAGCTAGCTTGGATCTGCTTTTTGGGGCGAAGAGTTCGGGTAAATTTTAGAAATTCGCCAATAACAAAGACTTCTCTTCATCTTGAGCGAAGCGCGGTCTATGCGTCCCGGATTCTCACGGGGCGAAGAATCTCAGCCGCAGAACTTGGCAAAAGGGCCCTAATGAGAGCTACGCGAACGCCGGCCCGCATCAATCGCCTGCGAAGCAGCCGCCGGCTGCAATTTGGCCCCCGTGGAAGCGCCAAATGTGATCGCTTCGCGCGTCTTCGCAAACGGCGCCGAGTCGATGAACTTCACCGTGTCGCCGTCGCGCTCAACTCCGAGTTCTTTCCACAATGCGTCGAGATCCACCGGATAAGGCTGATTCTTCATTTTCTGATAAAGCGGCATCAGGACAGCAACTCCAGTAGCCGCGTCGCCAGCCGTGAGCGCTTTCTCGATCGGCCAATCGTAGCGGATCTCGCCGCCGGCGTTCAGGATTCCGCGCAACGCGTCGTCGAGGCCTTTGCGGTTATTCGTCTGCTTGTGTATTTCGATGTCCGCGAGGAAGCAGAAAAGCGCGCCGCCCCAATACGTTCGACCCCAGGTGTGCGTGTTGTCGAGCCCTTCATCGCCGGACTGCGGTAATCCCTGATGCAGGTCGCGCACCATCTCAAACCACATTTCGTGCGCGTCCATGTGCTTGGCTCGCACGCGGGCAATCGGCTCCACGTAGGTGGCGATCCCCTCCTCGATCCAATGGTGTTCGTCCGCCATTGAAGGGAACGAGAGATGCACCATTTCGTGCGTCAGCATCCAGTCCGAGTTCAGCCCGTTCACCGTCGTTTCCTTGCCTACGTGAATCGAAATGCGCCCGCCTTCTTTCGCGCCGAACGTTTGTCCTCCACGGACGCCGCGCCCGTCCGCTGGAATAATTCGCAGCGCAACGGCTTGAACAGGAAAGCGCCCGTAATATGTCGAGACGGAATCCGCTGCCATGCGCACCCATTGCATCAGGTCCTGATTTGAAAGCTGCATCGGGCCACTTTCGACATGCACGTCGATTCGCGACGAGCCAACCAGAATTGTGGACGTCATTTCATCCGCCGGGACGCATGCTGCGGGAACGAAAAGCAAGAGGAAGAATACTGGAATTAGAATTCGAAAGCTGCTATGCGAAACACGATAAATTACGGAAGGGCCGGAGCGTGTGGTCATCACTTAGTAGGATGCGATGAAAGAGCGTTTTGCTGGAACAAAATCGGAGCAGTATTGAAAATATTGCGAGGTCAGCGGTTCTCAGATATTGACCTGGCCCCGATTCGCGTACTTCTTCTCGATGAGGTAATCAAGGGCGATCTTGCCGGGTCCGAAGATCAGGATCACCAAGGCGACGGCGAGGTAGATAAATGGGTCCGCATTGTAGAACTTGGACGGATCGGAAATAAAAGAGGCAAGCGAATCGCGGTCAGATGTGATGTAGGCGGTGAGCATGTCAATCACGAAGCCAAGCGCAGCTACGCGGGAAAGCAGTCCAACCGCCAGTAGAATCCCCGCTACGAATTCGAACGTAGAAACAAAAGCAGCAGTGGCTCCCGGCGCCGGAAGGCCAAGGCTGGCGAAGAACTGCGTGACGTGCGGGAGATTGTGAAGCTTTCCCCACCCGTTCAGCGCGATGCCAGCCGGCCACAGGCCGAAATAGACGCGGATACAAAGCAGGAGCGCCGACTGCAAGCTTGAAGCCACCCGTACCAACAAGCCGTACAGGTTTTGGATTTGTTCCCGCAGCCCGCTCATTTCTTTTTCGCCGCCATGGAGCGGCAGAACCAGCCCAGCGTAGACCAGGTCTGGAACCAGCTTTGAATTTGCGCGGGTCTCTCTTCCAGCGCGATCGAACTCTTGCGCAAAGCGGAGGCAACGGCCCCGCTCAGCGTCTTCCCGGCGCGCAGTTCCTTCAGGATCAGGAATTCTTCGCGCTCGAGCCGCCGGAAATACACCGAATCGTCGAGGCGGTGCACGGCAAGAAAAATCGTCGAAGGCTTCAGCCGGGCGACCGCGCGCACGCGCTTCTGCTTGTGCCGCTCGTTGAAGGCGTTGCTGGCGAAATCTGTATCTTCTTCGTCCTTTTTCAGCTCAATCAGCAAGTCATCCACCGGATAGTGCAAATCGAGAAGATGGATGTAAGGCTGCAGCTGCAAGCGCAGCGTTTCAGGATCGGCCCCTGCGAGATCTTCTGGTTTCAAAGCGGGTTCTGCTTTTCCGTCGAACGCATCAATATCGGACCATTCCAGTCGGACCATATCGAGTGCCAATTCTCGTCGCGAGCCAGTCCATTTCGGATTCTTGCGCAGCCATATTTCCAATTTTGACCCGAGGTTTCGCAGCGTGAACGAAGTCGAGGGGCAATCGTTGATGTAAGCCTTCGCGGCTGCATCGAATTTGCGTTCGCCAAGCACGGCGCGAAGACCTGGAAAATCCTCCGCAAACGCGGAAAGCACTCGAAACCAATATTGCCGGTTGTAGATTTCCAGCCGCTCAAACGAAGTGAGCCGGTCGTTCGGCTTGATGATGTCCGCAGCGACTTTCCGCAGCGAGCGGCCATCAGGAGCCGTCGGTCGCATGCGCTCGGCAGGAGTGAGAGGCGTCATCACCGCGCGAGCCATCCGGCGCTGGATGCTCAGGAGGCTCATACGGCGGTGGCGAGCGAGGCACTCGCGAGAAACTTGTTGGCCTTCAGCGCCTCATCATGAACTTCCTGGAACGACGGAATGCTGTCGTCCCATTCGAGCAGCGTCGCCGTGTGGCCCACGCGTTCAATGGCGCGCTCGTAAAGCTTCCAGACCGGATCGATCACCGGATGATCGTGCGTGTCGAGAATATATTTCTTGAATTTCGAATGCCCGGCGATGTGAATCTGCGCCACGCGATCGGCCGGAACACTATTTACGTAAGTGAACGGATCGAAGCTGTGATTCTTCGACGACACGTAAATGTTGTTCACGTCGAGAAGAATCCCGCAATCCGCCCGCTCCACCACTTCATTTAAAAACTCCCACTCGGTCATTTCCGAAACGTGAAACTCGGCATAGCTGCTCACGTTTTCCACCACCACCGGTGTTTCAATAAAATCGCGCACCTCGCGAACTTTTTGCGCGGTGATGCGAGCCGCTTCGAATGTATAAGGCATCGGAAGTAGGTCATGCGTATATCGGCCATCCACGCTTCCCCAGCAGAGATGGTCGGAAACCCACGGCGTTTTCGTCCGCTTTACCAGTTCCTTTAATCGCCGCAAGTGTTCGCGGTTTGGCTTTTCCGCCGAGCCGAAATACATCGAAACGCCATGCTGCACCACGCGATATTGCTCGAGAATCTGATCGAGAATCCGCAGCGGCCGTCCGCCATCAATCATGAAGTTTTCAGAGATGATTTCGAACCAGTCAACGACCGGTTTCTTCGTAAGAATGTGATGGTAGTGCGGCGCGCGCAGCCCGATTCCCACGCCGTAATCCGTGAATCCGTTGAATCGATTTGCAGGCATTGAATTCCCCAAAGTTTACAAAGCAAGTCTAGATAGAAAGAGGGCCGGAGAATTCTTGCCGGCCCTCCGTCAGGTAACGCGGTATTGCTTCAGCGGGTCACTACTACGACGGCATCTTCGAGCCGTCGGTTGCGCAACCGCCCTTGCCCTTGCAAGAGTTCTTGCCCTTGCAACCGTTGTCGCTCGACTTGCAACCGCCCTTGCCCTTACAGGAGTTCTGGCCTTTACAGGCGTGCTTTTCCTTCACCTTTTTGTCGCCCGAATCCTGAGCACTGAAGGTGTTGCCCTTCGCGCTCGACAGCAGATTGGACGCCTGAACCGTTACCGCAGTTCCGGCCAACAAACCAGCCAGCGCTGCCCCTGCTACCAAGCTCTTCTTGGACTTTGTCATTTTTCCACATCCTCCTGTCGAATTGGACTGCAACCGCCCTGATGCTAGTACGTCGCCCCAATGCATTTGGATTGGCTTACTGGTTGTCGAGACTGGGTTCGTTCCAAGCCTCTCGCACGGCGCGAGAGACTGCGGGGAGCATAATCCAGGTAGCCGGTTTGTAACAATAGGTAAAGCACCGCATGGCCGAGTACCAGACCAACATAGGACTCGGTCGCCTGCAATCGTTAGTTTTCGTGTCAGTTTGGTTCAGGTCAGTGTTCAGCTCGGGGGCCAGATCTGATTGAGGATCATCGCCAGGCGGAAGCCGGCCTTCGCGAGCTGCTCTTCGATTGTGCGACTTACCAAGGACTGATACGTCGGCCCCACCTTTTCCCTCAACTTCAGCATCCTCTCTGCGATCTGGTCCGCATCGGCGCAGCTGCTCACCGGCTCGGGAGTTTCCACCGGGATCTTTCGATTCAGTGCTCCGTACGTCGCTTGTTCGGCGGCCTCATGGCTTTCCCACGCCCAATTATCGAAGTTAACGCCCTCTTCTTTCCACGTCGCGAACTGAGGCTTGAACCTCTTCTCGATAGCGGCGGCGAACTGCTCGACGGTCTCGCTACCGGCGATGCGTTCGACAAGTTGCGTGTCCCAAACTCCGTGAAGGTTCAATTGGTAGGTCTTGCTGATCTGATCCGTCTCTAGAGGCTTTTGCCCGAAGTACGTGACGGGGACGCAATTCCCGCCGCGGTCATTGTTCGTTGTGCAGTGCAGCGGCTGATGAATGTCCCCCGCGAAATGGATGATGAACCGTAGCGCGTTCGCTCGCGCAGTTGGATCGCTCGCCGGATCCTGGAGAGTCTTCACCTGCTCGGCGAGAGCGAGGGTGATGCAGCTCTGACCCGCGTCGCAAGTGTAGGTTCCTCTTGCGGAGCCGCGAGGGATGTCAATGAAATGCCAGCCTGCGGTTTCGGGATGCCCTTTGCGGTAATCGTCAGCCCAAGTTGCGGCGTCTTCCATTGGATCAGTTGCGATTGGCTTGCAGAAGCGGTCGAGCGTCGGGTCGACAGGATTCTCAGTAAGAATCTGATTCACCATCGCCAGCGCGTGAGGATTCAGATTCTGCTTGGCGATGAGGGCGACTGTTTGATGGCCTTCACAGCCCCATGCGAACGCGCGAGGACAATGCAAGAGACCGGAACCAAATACGAGAGCAACGAGAATTGCCAGACGAGCCCGATTCAGGTTAGCACCTCAGTTTGAATGCCCCAGTTGAGAACACATTGCCTCGCCATGAATTCTATTCGGTCGAGCGCGCGGAAAATAGTCTTCATTTGCGGCGAATCATCATAGATGCAGAGTCTTGCTTCGGCGTGAGTCGCATGCCCAAAAACCCCGTTTTTCCGTGTGTTAAAAATTTGCCTCTGTTTGATTCTATGGTTCTTACGAAAAATCTTAATCGCGGAACCGTAGATTAAAAAAGCGCGGTTCGCACCTGCAGCAGGCTAGGGACAAGGCCTTGAGGAATTTACAGAGTTTCGCGCATTGAGCCCGGCCAGCAGACGAATTTAGAGTGCGGTTAGAAGAAACATACACCCAAAGGGAGGGCGGCTAGATCCTACTCCGGAGTGACTGCACACGGTGGCCCTTCGCGGGCCTTTGCAGTTTGACCGCGCTGGAAGCCGCTTCTGGCCGCTCTTCCTAGATCGCAGACCCCGACCATTTCAGCGAATTCAGATTTGCCCAGCGACGCGACAAGCGGTCGTTGCACGCTCGAAACGTGTCGCACCTACGGCGCTCGACAATGAGCCGCCATCGGACCCACGGCTTCCGCCGTGGGCTAACGTTGTGCCGCGCCTACGGCGCTTGAGTTGCATCGATCGCGACGCGGTGCTCCTAGCGGGAGGCGTCTGAAGTCTGCGCTATCAAAAGCAATCCTGCCAAGCATCGCCTTCGGGCACGGCGTGTCGAAGACCTGCCGGAGGAGGGCCGTGCCCCTACTGTGAAAAACGACGGCCCTTGCTGCTAGTCCCAGGCGCCTAGGATGCGGCGCAGGAGGATTAGTTCGCCGATGTGGTAGGCGTTGTGGTCGGCTGCTAGCAGGGCCTGACGGAGAATCGTCTGGCCGTCGCCGTGTGGAATTTTCGCGAATAGGTCGGTGGATTCGTTGTTGATTAGATCGCAGAGAGATTTGCGATCGGCGCGAAATGCGGCGGCGCTTTTTTCCCAGGCTTTTGCGTCGGGTGGCTCCGGCGATTTCGGCCAATAGCCCTCCGGGAATTCAGGCGATTTGTGTTTTGCGTTGCGCGCGAATTCGAGAATGTCCCATTGCGCGATGCGGAGATGTTCGAGCATTTCCCAGGGTGAGTGAGCCGCACCCTTCGGGCGCTTGCCTTGCAGGTCGGCGGGCAGATCTTTCACGGCAGTTTCGAAATTTGCGTGGGCTTCGCTGTCGCTGAGGAGTTTCACGAGTTGTTCGCGGAGTGCTTTGTCCTGGTTCGTGCTGGTTGCCGCTGCGGTGGTCATGGTTTGTTCCTCCCTTTTTTCGATTGGATGATGGTGTCTTTCGATTCGATTGTGGCAATTTCGGCGTCGTGGACGTTCAGTAGGGGCACGGCATGTCAAAGATCCCGCATAGGTTCGCGGGGCCGTGCCCCTACTGCGAAGCCCCTGGCGATTCATTGCGTGCGCTTACAGCGGAATTCGCCTTCGAGTTTCCAGGTGGCGCCATCGGGATTGAGCGATTCGCCGATCCAATGGAATGAGTCCGACGTGATTTCGGTGAATCGCCAGCGCGTCGGTGTGCCGTCCATGCGTGCGCCGACTTGCACGATGTCGTCGTCCTGGCGGGGGCCGACGCGGCGGCCGGTTTGTTGTTCGTAATGATTCGTTACCGGATTGATCCAGCGGATGCGCCAGGCCTGGATGGACGCGTCCCAGATGCGGAGGGTGGTGCCGTACATGTTGTTCGTTTTGGCGAGATTGGCATTGCGGTCCGATACCCGCGGCATGATCCAGACGTCTTGAATGGCGCGGCCTTCAAGCACCCAGCCGAAATGGACTTCGCCTTGGATGTGCAGCGGCGTGACGTCAACGGCTGCGTAGTGCAGAACTTCTAAATCCCAGCTGCCTATGAGCCAGCCGTACACGTCGCTTTCTTCAGGAATTTCGGGCGATCTTCCGCGCGCGGCCAGAAGGCCGACAAAATCGTGCTTTTGCGTTGCGGCGTTTGCGTTCATTCTTGCGTCCTCCTCATCGTCTGACACTGCGATAGGCTAAAATGTCCTCCAGGGGCTTCCCGGCCAAGAGCGCCGGGACGCGAAAGGCGCGAAAGCCCCGATACCTAAATGCGTTTATGTCGCCCCTGAAGGGGCGACCTACAAACCGTCAGGCGGAGCTGACGCTCCGGTGTTGGAATTAGTGAGACAGCCTACTTGGCTGTTATAGAGTGGAAGTGGAGGCGGGTCTTGGCAAAAATTGCGGTGGAATTGGAGCGGGCTTTGGCGCGGCGGGCTGCCATGGGGGCCGCGGCCTGTCATCCGACTTGCCGCGTGCTGGCGCGAGGCGATGGCTGGGCTGTGCAAGATTTGATTTGCGCGTCTGGCCCGCAGGATCCGATTTTTGAAGAACGGCACGGCGACGTAACGATCGCGATGGTGCTGGCGGGAACGTTTCAGTATCGCGGATCGGCTTGTGAGAGTTTCGCGAACGGGAGTTCGGCAAAAAGGGGTTCGGCTAACGGCGTGATTCGCAATGAACTGATGACGCCGGGCTCCCTGCTGCTGGGAAATGCCAGGCAAAGTTTTGAAGTAGGCCACGAGCACGCAGCCGGCGACCGGTGCCTCTCGTTTCAGTTTGCGCCTGAATATTTCGAGCGAATCGCGTCCGATGCGGGCGTGAAAAAAAGCGAACGCGGATTTCGCGTCCTGCGGCTGCCTCCGCTGCGCGAATTGTCGTCGCTGGTTGCAAGGGCGCGCGCAGGTTTGGAGTATTCGGCCGATACGCCGTGGGAAGAGCTGAGCGTTGAACTCGCCGCCGCGACGTTGCGAGTGGAGCGCGGAATTTCATCGCGCGCGGAGAACGCAGCGCCGAGTGCTATTGCGCGAGTGACGCGCAGCGTGCGCGCGATCGAGCGGCGCCCGGACGACGCATTGGGATTAGGCGGCCTGGCGCGCGAGGCAGGATTGAGCCCGTATCATTTTCTGCGCACGTTCGAGCGCTTGACGGGAATTACGCCGCATCAATATGTGCGTCGAGCGCGGCTGCGCGATGCAGCATCGCGCCTTGCGGCGGAACGCGAGAAGGTGCTGGATATTGCGTACGATTGCGGTTTTGGCGATGTGTCGAATTTCAACCGGGCTTTTCGAAGTGAATTTGCGCTCAGCCCGCTCGCATGGTACCGCCGCACATTTCTAAGAAGAAGTGAATTGATGACCGGTTCTCCACGCACATGACCTCTGGTCGGGGCGTGAGGAACATGCAGCGCCCTTTAAGTTGCGTGCTAATCCAATCTAATGGTAGATAATTAACTTTTATTTAAAGTGAACAAGGTGATGACCTGCCCCCCGTTTTTGGTCCAGTCATAAGTTAGCACTCTCGGGTTCCTGCACATCCGAACCTACCCATGCTGGGTCGATAGAGACGACCGGCGTGGGGGGAGACGCCGGTCGCGCGGCCACACTTTCCGCGAACTCTTCCGGTGTCAGATATCTTAGTGAGCTGTGTGGGCGTACCGTGTTGTAATCCACCCGCCAGTCCTCGATCACTTTCCGTGCGTGTCGGAGATCCACGAACCAGTTCTGATTCAAGCATTCATCTCGGAACTTCCCGTTGAAGCTTTCGATGAACGCGTTCTGCGTGGGCTTGCCGCGCTCGATGAAGTGCAGCGCCACCTGATTCTGATAGGCCCATTGATCCACAACGCGGCTGGTGAACTCCGTTCCATTGTCTACTTGGATTGCCGCCGGTGTTCCACGTCGTTCTCGCAGCCCCTCCAGGACTCGCACCACACGCAGACCGGGCAGCGACGTGTCCGGTTCGATCCACAGGGCCTCTCGCGTGAAGCCATCCATCAGGTTCAGTGTTCGGAATTTCCGCCCGCCGGCCATTTCGTCATGCGTGTAGTCCATCGTCCACATCTCATTTGCACGCGTCGGAAGTGCCCGCGGTAGCCGCGCTTCAGACCGAAATTTCCTGCGCTTCCTACGCTGCATCGCCAGCCCTTCCTCCCGGTACAGCCGATACACTCGCTTGTGGTTGACACGCCACCGCAGCGTTCCATCCGCGGTCTTCTCCCGGCGCAGGAAAATGTACAGCCGCCGATAGCCGAATCGCGGACGCTCGCCTGCCAACTCGCGTAGCCGAGCCCGCAACGCCGCTTCGTTCCGTTCCTTCCGCCGGTACCGCCAGCTCCCGCGGTGCATCCCGATCAGCCCACAGGCGCGTCGCTCGCTGAGTCTTGCTTCTTCCCGCACGACACACACCGCTTCTCGCTTCGCCCGCGGGCCTACCACTTTTTTGCCAGCACCACCTTTAGCGCGTCCAGGTCCAGGGCTTGCTGCGCCACGATCTTCTTCAGCCGTCCGTTCTCTTCCTCCACCTGACGCAGCCGTCGGGTCTCGCTCACTTCCAGACCACCGTACTTCGCTTTCCAGTGGTAGAACGTAGCTGTACTGATGCCAACGCGGCGACAGAGGTCCTTCATGGGAACTCCAGCCTCTGCCTCCTTCAACACCCCAACGATCTGCTCTTCACTAAAGCGGCTTCCTTTCATGGCGCTTCTCCTCTCGTGGTCTTATACCCGGAGAAGCTAACTTTTGGCTGGACTAAATTTCGGGGGGCAGGTCAGAACCAGCTCTGCGACCTATTGAGCCAGGCGCCAACTGAGCGCAAATAAATGCAAAAGGTTGAGCGAATGCGCATACTGGCAAGTTCAATGGTGCGTGGAGTTTTGTCGCTACTGGGGTAACGAAAAATCCACAAGTAGCGGAATTTTCAACAGGGATTAATGCTTGACACTACAGAGATGACTTGATAGGATGGCGGTTCGTCTGTAGTCCTTCCAGTTGACCTGGGATGACCTGCTCTTTGACAATCGGATGATACATGCCAGAACCCGTTTTCTGTTGTTGCCTTCGGGCAGCAGCGGAACTGCTATCACTACTCTTTTGGGGTAGGGGTGGCAGTGGTTTCTCTCTTGTTTCGGGTGTACCGGGACAAGGGAATATTGAGAGATACCGAGCGATTTAACAGTTCGTTCCGATCGTGTTGATGCAAATCGGCACGGTCGAAACATCAGGTTTCAAACGAGAGTTTGATCCTGGCTCAGAGCGAACGCTGGCGGCGTGCTTAACACATGCAAGTCGAACGCGCAGCATTCTGTAGCAATACAGGGTGTGGGCGCGTGGCGAACGGGTGCGTAACACGTGGATAACCTTCCTTGAGGTGGGGAATAACCCAGTGAAAATTGGGCTAATACCGCATAACATCGCGATGGCACATGCTGATGCGATCAAAGGCGCAAGTCGCCACAAGAGGGATCCGCGGCCGATTAGCTTGTTGGCGAGGTAATGGCTCACCAAGGCAATGATCGGTAGCCGGACTGAGAGGTTGGCCGGCCACACTGGAACTGAGACACGGTCCAGACTCCTACGGGAGGCAGCAGTGGGGAATCTTGCACAATGGACGAAAGTCTGATGCAGCAACGCCGCGTGGGGGATGAAGCTTCTCGGAGTGTAAACCCCTTTCGACCCGGAAGAATGCCCGCAAGGGTATGACGGTACGGGTATAAGAAGCCCCGGCTAACTACGTGCCAGCAGCCGCGGTAATACGTAGGGGGCCAGCGTTGCTCGGAATTACTGGGCGTAAAGGGTCCGTAGGCGGTGTAGCAAGTCGATAGTGAAATCTCTGGGCTTAACCCAGAGGCTGCTAACGAAACTGCTGTGCTAGAGTGTGAGAGAGGCGAGTGGAATTACGGGTGTAGCGGTGAAATGCGTAGATATCCGTAGGAACATCCGAGGCGAAGGCGGCTCGCTGGATCACAACTGACGCTGAGGGACGAAAGCTAGGGGAGCAAACAGGATTAGATACCCTGGTAGTCCTAGCCCTAAACCATCAGGACTGGGGGTTTGCCCTGTACGGGGCAAGTCCCGTAGCTAACGCGTTAAGTCCTGCGCCTGGGGAGTACGGTCGCAAGGCTGAAACTCAAAGGAATTGACGGGGGCCCGCACAAGCGGTGGAACATGTGGTTCAATTCGACGCAACGCGAAGAACCTTACCTGGGCTTGAACCGCACAGGACCAGCTTTAGAAATAGAGCCTTCCCGCAAGGGACCTGTGTAGAGGTGCTGCATGGCTGTCGTCAGCTCGTGCCGTGAGGTGTTGGGTTAAGTCCCGCAACGAGCGCAACCCTTACTCATAGTTGCTACCCGCAAGGGAGAACTCTATGAGGACTGCTCCGGATAACGGAGAGGAAGGTGGGGATGAGGTCAAGTCAGCATGGCCTTTATGTCCAGGGCTACACACGTGTTACAATGCGCGCCACAAAGCGTTGCAAACCCGCGAGGGGGAGCTAATCGCAAAAAAGCGCGCTCAGTTCGGATTGCAGTCTGCAACTCGACTGCATGAAGCCGGAATCGCTAGTAATGGCGCATCAGAACGGCGCCGTGAATACGTTCCCGGGCCTTGTACACACCGCCCGTCACATCACGAAAGTGGGCTGTACTAGAAATCGCCGAGCCAACCGCAAGGGGGCAGGCGCTCAAGGTATGATTCACAATTGGGGTGAAGTCGTAACAAGGTAGCCGTAGGAGAACCTGCGGCTGGATCACCTCCTTTCTAAAAGAAAAGGGAGTACGAACCGCCTCTGGCGGTTACGGCTCTCCACTCGGTCTAACTGGCCGGGCGTTCGGCTCTCAGCCGAACGGGTTCTGGCAAGTCTCATCCGATCTCCCCTTTGGCCGCGCGAGCGGTTTGAAGGGCTGTTAAAGAGCAATCAAACCCTTGGAACTCTTACGAGTTTCCGAGGGCGAGCAAACGCGAGAAGGCCCGATTCAATGCGAGTTGAATCGGGCCTTTTTAATTTGTGCGCACATTTGCGCAATAAAAAAGCGGCGGACTGAGAAATCGGTCCGCCGCTTTTTCTTTGTAGTTCGAGTTCCCTGCTTTGACCAGGGTTCAGTGACCGTCGTTTTCCTGCGCGGAGAAGAACGGAAGCGCATGAATCTTCTCCTGTTGCACGGCCTGCAACTCGTTTGGATCGATTCCCAGAGCTTTGAGAATCGTCGGCGCTACCTGCTGGTTCGAGACGGCAACTCTTACTGTTTGCGGATCGAAGCTCGGCAGCGAGAGAAGCAGAGCGGTGTGCACGTCGTCTTCATTAATGCCGCCGTGTTCTGCGATCTTCGAGCCGCCGGTGAAGATCACGCCCGTGTTCACCTTGAGAATGATGTCCGGCGTGCGCGGATCTTCGCCAGGGCCTGTGCCCGGGACGTCCCACTTGTTCGCGAGCGATGGCCCCGCAAAAATTTCCTGGATGCCGAGGGTTTGCTGGTTGTCCGGCTCACTCAGAAGCGAGACGACCTTGGAGGTGAGGTCCGTGCTCGTCAGCCAGATCAGTGAAGCGTCGTCGGAAATATCGAATGCTTCCGAGGAGCCGATCAGAGTTGCGGGCTGGCCATTGCCGATGGGGTGCAGTTTTGAGTGGTCGATCGGTGACTGGCCGTGCTTGGCGCAGATGATGATCAGAGTGGAATTGTAGACGCTCTGGCTCCTCAGTTCCGCCACGATCCTTCCAAGCGTTTGGTCGACGAAATCGAGCTCAGAAGCGAGGCCCGGGGCCGGTTCGCCGAGAACGCCTATGTAGCCGCCATTTACCGCGGGCCCGTTTGTTACGATCGGGCCGTTCTTCAGTTTCTCGCCGACGCTGACGGCCTGATAGTTGAAGCCGAAAAGCGTGGGGACAGCCGCGCGCTTCGAGCGATCGTGCGTGAAGCCATCGATCTGGTTGATCACAGCCTGCACGTGGAGCAAGTCATAGCACTTGATGTTGCGGAAGTCAGTGGTCCAGCCGTCGTCGAAAGTGTTGTCGACTTGGGGCACCGGATTGCAACCAGGAAACTGCGGAAGCGCTACTGGATTCGAATTGATCTCCGGTCCGTAAAAATCATCCACACCTGCGCCGCTGGGGCCATTCGTCCATTCATAGGAGGGGTGCTTATCGACCCAGGCTGTGGTGCCGCGATTGGCTTTGACGACTTCGAAAATCGTGTTGACCTTCAGATATTGGTGCGGGAAGACCGGGGCGCAATTTTTGGTCGGGTCGCGCGGAAGAAAATTGGGGTTGATGCCGCCGCCGCCGTTGAGCAGGGTGAGATTGAAATCGATGGATTCGTCATAGGCCATAGCGGTGCCGACGACGCTGGGGCACAGGCTGGGGCCACCGGTGATGGGCAGTGAGGTGGTTTGCGCGGGTGGAGAAAGAGCGCGGTTATAGGTTACGTCATACCAGAGGCCGACGGTGGCCGGCAAGCCGCCGGTCACAAGCGACGCGAGGCCGGGAAACGAGTCGGAGGGTTGCGAGGTGCTTGCGTTCGTGTACGTGATTCCGTGGGAGCTGAGTGTGGCGAGCGTGGAAGTCGGATGACTGGTGACGTAGTTGGTAAGATCGAGCGCGTGTAAGCCGTCCACGCTGATGAGAAGAACGTGGCGAATTTCATTACCTTGATCACCGTTGCCGCCTTTGTCCGGTGGCTTTGGGACGGCGTAGAGCGGCATCGTAACAAGCGATGCAGCCAGGGCTGAAGACAAGAATCTACGGAGCAAATGCATCTGGAAATCCTCCTTGGAGTGACTGCTGGTGAAAAACTCTAGCGAAGGGTTGGAGGGCAAGAGTGAATGCGGCGTGAATCGACGGTTAAAAATAATTCGCATCTCGGCCTACATAGGCGTGGGAACATAAAGCTGATCGGAAATGCTCCGTAGCGCGAAGCGTTTATGCACGATGGGCGGGCAAATGAATAACGAGTTCTCCGAACGGGAATCACGAGTGCGCGAGAGTTTCTCGCGGCAGGGGTTTATGAGGCATCTGGGCGCGCAGGTCACTGCGCTTGTGCCCGGCGAATGCGAAATCAAAGTTCCCTACCGCCAAGAGATGACGCAGCAGCACGGATATTTTCACGCGGGCGTGGCAGCGGCGATCGCGGACAGCGCATGCGGATATGCCGCCTACGGGCTGATGCCGTCAACATCGTCAGTGCTGACGGTGGAGTACAAGATCAACCTGGTGGCACCGGCGGCGGGAGAGACGTTGATTGCACGAGCGCGCGTGGTACGTTCAGGAAAGACGCTGAAGATTTGCGCTGCGGATGTTTTTGCTGTGAAAGACGGCAGAGAGACACTTTGCGCAACCACGCTATCGACGATCATGGCGATGCAGGATCGCTCGGATATGGCGGCGAAATCTTGATGCTTGCAGGATGACGGAGTTTCACTGGACAGGCTGAAGCCTGGCCAAGGTTGCTGTGCCCTATGGCGTGATTTTTACCTTTTCAAACTGAGTCACTAGCTAACTTTCCACGCGGGCACTTACCAAGCTGCCTGGGAGTTCCAACGGAAGGAACGGGAGGCGAGGATGGGCGGGCTGGGACCGGGGCACAAATCGGAGAGGGCGAGGCTGGCGCGACTCGTCAATATGGCGAAAGCGCGGGCGGCGAGAAAGAGAGAACCGCTGCGATGGCGGAGCGGACTGGAGTCGCGGATCATCGAGCAACTGGTGTGGCAGTGGTGGGTCGAAACCAGTGGCGAGTGGCTAGTGCGCGGAAAAACCAAATGCATGAGCCGCCAGTGGCTAGTGTTTGGGAAAACCAGGTGCAGACCCGAAAAGCCCCACGCTCACAAACCGAGCACCCTTCGACGCTGCTCAGGACAAGTGGGGCACCCTCAAACCCGCCCTCAAGCGAAAGGGCCGGCCACCCGCCGGCGGGTAAACCCGCCTACGCCAAGGCTTCGGCGGGCAGGCCGTGGGCGAAGCAGCGGGTGGCGAGATTTTTAGACGTGAGTCACACGTGGGTGAACAAGCTGGTGAAGCGGATCGCGGCTGACCCCGACCGGATGCGGAGGCGAATGGCGGCGTGCGGGCCAGCGAGCTTGGAGAAGCTAGAGCGGGCGCGGGAGGAGACGCGACGACAGCGGAAATTCGGCTGGCTACGAGGCCCGATCCGGATGCGGCGGGTGAAGTGGACGCTCGGGGGCAAGGCCCAAAGGGCGGTGGTGTGGACTCACTCGGAGAAGCGGCGACGGGAGGAGGCACGGAGCGGACAACAGGGCCCGCCTAGTGTGTCTTATGCGGATTTGCCCGCGTGGGCTAGAGGCTCGGTGTAGCGGGTTGCTTCCCGTTGAGGGTGGTTGTTGAGCAGAATCCTACGAGGCTAAGAAACATTTGCCGCACTGCCCTTCATCCCCCCTGCAGAGGATGTTTTTGCTGTGAAAGACGGCAGAGAGACGCTTCTGCGCCACGACCCTGTCCACGATTATGGTGATGCACGATAAGGCGGATGCGCCCTCGAAGGCTTGAAAACTGATATTCGGCGGACTCGACCACTATTTGATTTCAACCGTATATTTCGCGGTGTTTACCGGCGCTGCGTCTTTCTCGAATGGACGGGCGTATTCGAATTCGATTTCGGCGGTTCCTTTGCTTAAAGCTTCAAAGGTCCACATTTCTTTCCCACCGGAACCGATTCTGCCTGAGTTATCCCCGCTATAGTTTTCACTCAGCTGTTTGAGAATGGTGGAATCCACAGGCTTGGCGAGGCGCCACGAATAGCCGGTGGTGTGATTGGCGGCCAAAATAATTGTGAAAGATACTCCCACTTTGGAGTGAACCTCGGTGGGATTAATTTTGCTTTCCTTCGCGTCCTCCGCGGAGCCGGGTTCAGGGCGTCTTGAGAGAACAGGTCTGTCGGCATCGCTGAGCTCAGCCTTATCGTTGTCGGCACCGGTCTGTACATCCATCAGGCGGGCCTTGGCGAAGCGCCCGTGAGAATCAAAATCGAAGGCCATAATGACGGTGCCGATTCCCGCACAGGCGTGACAACCATCGAGCAGAAGATATGAAACTTCGAATTTCTGACCGGTGGAAGACGAGATCGCCTTCGGCCAATCCGTGTGATAGCGGTCGCCGGGGAAAACACTTAGCTTGGGATATTTTTGGAGGAGCGCTGCGTAATCTGCGTTCTTGACCAGATCTTTTTGTGAGAGAAATTTGTAGTCGTCCACGTCGATGATGGGCGGAGTGCCATTCACGAGGAGGACGCCGTCTAAATCGTTGGCGCGAAAAAGATATTCGACGTAGGCGATGTCCACGCGGCCGGTGTCGCGGAAGTCGCGAACGTAAGCCAGGCCATCGCGAGCCGCAAACTCCTTCACGAATGCCATGGCCTCATCGGAAGCGCCGGCTGATTTCATAGCGTCGAGAAAGCAGGCTTCGTGCTGCGCAGGATCGCCTTCGGTGCACTTGCGTCGAATGTCGGAGAGCGCATTCGAGGCGGGATTCCACACCGCCTTCGCGTTGATTCGAGATGACGCATCGGCGGCAGCACCTGAAGTAGCAGCGCGCGGCGACGAGGCAGAAATAAACCATCCGAACGCTGAAATACAAAGGGATGCGGCTGCCAGGGTTGCGCGAGTCATGTGATTTTCTCAGCGATGATTTCTCGTCGGCGAGCCGGGCAGAGAAAAAGCTGCGCACGGCTAGCGCCACTGGAAATTATTCGGAAGCGCCGGCCGGCACGAAGACCCGCAACGGCGCCGAGAAATCAACGTCACGCAGTTCGGTACGAATACGGATGGTTCGCATCTCGCCGTTCTTCTTCTTGCTGCGCGGCGTTTCAAACTTGAGCCAGTACTGATTATTGAGCACGACGTTCAGCTGGTCGAGGAATGGGGCGAAAGAAATAGGAGTTTGCAGGCCCTGGAAAAAAGCTTCGCCGCCGGTGCTGTCCGCCATTTTGGCCAGATTGCTCTGCCCATAATTCACCTGGAACATGTTGCGGCTGAAGCGGCCCACGCCGGTGGCATACAGAGTGTGAATCATAACGCCGGCTTTCTGTGCCCGATCGAGCGTCGAATCGACATCGGGGCTGAACGGATCGCCGCGGAAGCGATCGATGCCGTCGGCAATCAGCAGAACTTCCCGGCGTGCTCCTGTGACGGGCCAGCGCTTGAACAAATCCATCAGGGAGAGATAAATGCTGGAATATGCGGCAATATTCCCTAAGGGCATACGAACACTTTTCGCAACGGCCTCATGGTCCGTGCTGAACTGCGAAGCCGCCTGGACGGTGCCATTGCTGGCGTAGAAAACTCCGACCCCACAGGATTTGGGCTGGCTCTTGATGAAGTTGTTGATGTCGCTGATTTGATTGCCGATGTCGATGCGATCCGAGTCATCAATGACGATAGCCAGCTCGAGATTGGCTTTGTCGCCCTGCGCGGGAACCCACGCGATGACGTTCTGTTTGTCCTTACCCGAGTAGACCGAGATATCGCTCTGGCTGATCGCGGGGGGCGCCGTGTATTTCGGGCCGAGCGCGGTGACCACCGTAGTGATGGGGACATTGCCCGACGACGTTGGAGTTTGACCGTACGCGGAAAGTGTGGGGAAAAGAACGGCAAGAACTACAAACAAGAACGCAAGTCTGCGAAATGATGTGACCATTGATGCCTCCTCCGTCGAAATGCCCACAACTTTCGCTTTCCGCGCGGATGCGAATGAGGGTTGTGGAGCGACAGCGCCCAAGAACCAATAAGGTATTGGCCGCTGTGTGCGCCTGTCAAGGATTGGAATTAAAGGCGCTCAGTTATTTTTCGCCGCCTGGAACGAAAACCTTGTCCGGAGCTTTGAGCTGCACGTCGCGCCGCTCGGTGGAGACTTTGATGCTTCTAAGTTCTCCCTTGCCGCCATTCTTGCTCGGGGTGGTGGCAAACGTCATAAAGTACTGGTTCTTCAGCACCATTCCCACCTGGCTGATATACGGGTCGATGCTTAGCGGGGAGCGATCTCCGGAGAAAAACGCGTAGCCTCCAGTGCCGTCGGAGATTTGATTGAGGTTACCCTGTCCGACGTTGGCTACTCGCCGGTTTCTCCCGGGCCGGCCAGCCGTGGATTCATAAATCGCGTGAATCAAGATGCCGGCTTGCTGGGCTTTGTCAATCGTGAGCTGGACGTCAGGGCTGAATCTTTCCTTGCGGAGATAATCGAAGCCGTCGGAGAAGAGCAGCACTTCACGTCGAGCGCCAGTCACCGGCCAGCCGCCGATTAACTGCAACAGGGATTGATAAATGCTCGAAGCAGCGCCATACGTACCGCTCGGCAACCGGACTGTCTTCGCGACCGCCTCCGAGTCAGGATTGAACTGAGAGGCGACCTGAAGTGTCCCGTTGGCCGCGTAAAACACACCGACGCTGGTCGATTTCGGCTGAGAAGTGATAAAAGCGCTCAACGCCTTCATCTGATTCCCGAAAGACTTCTGCAATGAATCGTCGATCACGATCGCGAGTTGGAGGCCGGCTCTATCGCCCTGCGCCGGAATCCATTCCGTAATGTCTCTGTGGACATTCCCTTCGCGAAGCGTGACGTCAGCTTTGCTGACGGCAGGAGGAGCGGTAAATTTGCTGCCCAGGGCGGTGACAACAGTGGTAACGGGAATCTTACCCGCAGTGTCCGATTGTGGTCGCGCTGCCACAGGAAGCATCCCAAGCAGCATCGCTATGAAAACAGCTGAGAATCCGCCAACGACAGATTTGCGCATACATCCTCCTCAATAAAGCGACACTTCGCTTGATGCAACGTGACCGCGTATGGATACATCAGACGCTGCGCAACTGTAGTAAGGCAAGAATGTTGTGTCAAGACCGGTCGCGGCTACACGGCCGATTCCCGGTTGGTCGAGTCGAAGGCGAGAGATTCAGATCAGTAAGTGAGCGTAAGACGTTTGCGGCGCTCCACCCACTCCTGGCTCGCGAAAATTCGCGGCGTGAGTTCGATCAGGCGCGGAAGCATATTGAAAACGGCCACCGGGCCCCATTCCCCACCCTTGCGCGTGCGATAGCCCTTGCGGGTAAGTTCCTCGGCGACCTTTGTGAGCGAAATATCCTGGATGATGAGTTCCATCATGGAGAGCAGGAATTGCATCTCGTCAGGATTTTCTTCCAGGTGATCGCAGTCCCCTCCTACGCGCACACCGTACGGAGGATCTTCGAGCCGTGGCTCGCGTTCGCCGGCGGCAGCCGAAGCTTCGGCTTCGCGTTCCCATTCCACGCCGACCAGCCGCCATCCAGACTTTTCGCGTTGCTTCAAGTATTCCGGGTCAAGTGAGCCTTCGAGCGATTCGCGAACGCGTTCAAGCTTGGCCATGGCTCCTCCTCCGATCACGCGTGTAGCTATTCGTAGCGCAAAGCAATGATTGGATCGACGCGCATCGCGCGCCGCGCCGGCAGGTAGCACGCAAGTATGGCTACGAACGCCAGCACGATCGGCACGGCGATGAACGTGAGCGGGTCGGTGGTGCTGACGCCGAACAGCAGGCTCGATAGAGCCCGCGTGACCGCGAGCGAAGCAACCAGGCCGATCGCGGCGCCGAGGAGCGTCATGCGGATGCCCTGGCCCAGCACCAGGCCCAAAATGTCGCGTGGCGATGCGCCGACGGCGATTCGGATTCCGAGCTCGTGAGAGCGCTGGGTCACCGAATACGCCATCACGCTATATAGGCCGACGGAGGCAAGCGTTAGCGCGATGACCCCAAAAATAGCGATGAGGATCAAATTGAATCGCATTGGCGCTCGGGCGTCGTCTATATAACTTTCCAGAGGTTGCAGATTCCGAATCGCGATGCTGGGATCGAGCGTTCGCACTTGCTGCTCGACTTGCTTCGTGACCCCGCTCAGATCTCCCACCGTCTTCAGCACCACGCCCACCTGGCCGAACGGTTCCTGCGCGTGCGGAATGAAGATCTGCTCACGAACGTTGCGGGTGAGATCGTGAATGCGCAGATGCGACACAACTCCCACAACGATGGCAAACATCCGAGGGTTGTCCTTCCTGCTCAATGACTCAATTTCAAGCTTCTTGCCGATGGCGCTCTCGCCTGGCCACGCGCGGCGCGCGAGCATATCGTCAATAATCACGACGATTGGATGGTTTGCATCATCCGCGTCGGTAAAATTGCGGCCCGCGAGAAAACGAGCTCCGACCGTCGGAAAAAACCCGGGGGTAATGGGTCTCCAGTCAGCGGAGAGGCTTTCCCACTTCTGCGAGGTCTCGGGGTTATACGCGTAGGGCATCTGCGCACCGCTTCCGGTGAAGGGCAGTTGGAAAATTGAGCCGACCGACTGGACACCGGGCAGCGCGCCCATTTTCAATTCGAGTTCGTGAACAAAACGGCTGATGTCTTCATTCTTCGGATAACGATTGCCCGGAATCGATACGCTGAAAGACACAACGTTGTGCGCGTCGAAACCAGGTTGCACGCGTTGCAGAGCGACAAAGCTGCGAATCAGCAATCCCGCGCCGATCAGAAGCACGAGCGACAATGCGAACTCGCTTATCACGAGCAGACGGCGCGCGCTGTTCCCGTGGCCATCGCTCGATCCACGCGCAGCATCCTTCAAAGTGTCGCTGAGATTGAGCCGAAGGGCCTGCATCGCAGGAATCCATCCGAAGAGCAGAGCCGTCAGCACGCAGGCGCCAAGCGTAAACGCGAGCACGGCGCCGTCGATGCGAATGTCGTCCAGCCTCGGCAATCCTGCCGGGTGAAGTTGAATCAACAAACTCAGGCCGAGCTGCGCCACCAGCAATCCGCCCAGGCTCCCGAGAATCGCGAGCAGCACGCTTTCGCTCATAATCTGCCGCATCAGCCGGCCGCGTGATGCTCCCAGCGCAGAACGAACCGCCATTTCCCGTTCTCGGCGAGTAGCGCGCGCGAGAAGAAGGTTTGCAACATTGCCGCACGCGATCAAAAGCACAAAACCGACAGCGGCGAGAAGGGTGATAAGCGTCGGCCGAACATTTTTCACCACATCGAATTGCATTGGGACGACGCGAATGCGCAGACCCGACTCCTTGTGAACTTCGTTTTCATTGCGCAACTGCTCGGCGATTCCGTCCATCTCGGCTTGCGCCTGCGCCATCGTCACGCCGGGTTTCAATCGGCCGAACACGCTGAGAAATGTCAAGTTGCGCTGAAATGCGGCGTAGTCGAGTTGCTGTGGTACCCAGAGGTCGGAATCATGAATACGGAAGGCCTCCGCCGGGAGCAGCAATCGAAACTGTGGCGCGAGGATTCCTATGACGGTGTAGGGGTTGCCATTCAGTTGAATCGAGCGGCCGATCAGGCCGGGATCCGAATGAAAGGTGTTCCGCCAGAGACGGTTGCTCAGCATCACCACTTTGGGACCGTGGAGCGCTCCCTCCCCCTCGGTGAAATTCCGACCGAGAACCAGCTCGACGCCGAGAAGTGGAAAGAAATTGGGCGTAACAAATGCCATCTCGAATTGTTGCGGCCGATTTCCTGCGCCCCCCGGATCATCGAGCACGAGAGTGCCGCCGCCACTGGGACTGGCTGAAGCGAACTCCATCAGGCGCGAACGCTCGCGATAATCCTTGAAATCCGGAGGCGAGACCGCCGGCAAGGACTGGCCTTGATTGCCGTAATCGTTCCAGATGATGGCGAGGTGCGAGGGGTCGCGATAGGGCATGCTCCGCAGAAGGACGCCGTTGACGACGCTAAAAATCGCGGTGTTGGCGCCGATGCCTAGCGACAACGTGAGTACGGCAACGGCTGTGAATGCCGGACTTTTTCGCAGCATTCGGGCGCCGAAAACCAGGTCCTGCCAGAGCGTTCCCACGAGACACCTCCCCGGACATCGCCCCATGCTGCGTGGCATGTTTGTTGCCTCTCGGATGACGATGGAAATGGCTGACTGGCTTTGGGTTAGCTTGATCCGGGTGTCGGAAGGTTGAATTTGGCTGACCAGTTCTGGGATGGCGTGTCGCTCAATCGAACAGCGAGAAGGAGCGGCTGCCAGAGATCAGCGCGGCGTCCAATGCGGATGGCTCGTGAACAGTCCGTTCACAAAGCCAATTTCGTAGACAAGAAAAAAACCGAAGGCGATGCTGATCAAGCCCGACGCAACGCGCAATCCGTGGTTAAGCCGCGCGAAGCGGTTGTCGGCATAAGCGAAGGGAATCACCATCGCTCCGGTGATCAGCATCATCCCTGCGATCGTGCCGATTCCAAAAACCAGCAGATAGGCCACCGCCCATTTCGGATTCCGAATTGTCGTAAGAACCAGGAGCGCCACTGCCGCCGACCCGGCAAGGCCGTGTACCAGCCCTACAACCAGCGGCCGAGCAACCTGATACAAGCCAATTTGTCCGAAGTGGCGATCGAACCACCCGAGCGGAGTTTGCGCAGCTGCGTGGGGATGAGCTTCGGGATCGTGCCGATGCGGGTGAGTATGAGTGTAATCGCCGTGGCTATGCGGATGCGAATGGCCGGCTCCCGTTGATGCGGAGTTGCCATCGCCAGAAAAAGCATTGGTGATCCACTGGAGCATCCCGGTGAGATTCAAAACACCCAGAAGAATCAGCATCAACCCGACAGAAAATTCCATCGACAGGCCAATACGCGCGGGAATTACCCAGCCGAAAAGAATGATTCCGCTTCCCACCGCAAAAATCGTCAGCGTATGCCCGATTCCCCAGAACGCGCCAATCATGGCGGCGTGGCCCACTTTTTTGTAGCGCGAGACGATCGTCGTGACAGCGATCACGTGATCGGGATCAGTGGCGTGGCGCATGCCGAGAAAGAAGCCGAGCGCGACGATGGAGAGCAGGCCGATCATTTTTCTTTCGAGATTTTAGATGAGCCGAATTCGATACGAGCAGGTTTGGACTGGCTCGCCAACTCGCTCACGCACCCTTCGCCAGTGACCATTCCACCGCGTGCTGAACCAATTCGCGCGCATTACGCAGCGCCAATTTCTCTTTTATATGCGCCTGGTAGGACTCGACCGTCTTCGTGCTGACGTGTAGTTCATCGGCGATCTGGCGCGTCCCATGGCCGGCGCCGATCAGGCGGAAAACTTCCAGCTCGCGGTCACTCAACTTCGCGAGCGGATCGCGCGGCGAAATCGAGCCGTTCACAAATTGCTGCAGCATCCGTTTCGTCAGGTTGTCGCTCAGATAGACGTCACCCCCGAGAATGTGGCGAATCGCAGTAATCACCTTATCGGCCGCTTCCTGCTTCATGATGTAGCCGTTCGCGCCGGCGCGCAAAGCCCGCTCCGCGTACACGGATTCATCATGCATGGATAAAACGAGCGCTGGCAAATTCGGATATCGGACGCGCAGCGTCTTCAGCAGCTCCAGACCATCCGGCCCGTTCAGCGAAATATCTAAAATCACGAAGTCCGGCGCCGCATCTCGAATCGCTTGCAGCGCCGAGGTCGCGTCTTCCGCCTCCCCGCACACCATCAGGTCCGGTTCTCGCTCGATGAACAATGCCAATCCCTGCCGCACGATCGGGTGATCGTCCACAAGAAAAACTTTGCATTTCGGTGCCGAAGGATTCAGACGTGTCCTGCTCATCCCATTTCCTTGCTTAAGCCACTCTTCTGTTTATCACGCAGGGGCACCCGGCGGGAAGGGCTACTCTACCGCGCCTTCGCCGGATGGTCAGTTCGCGCAGGCCTGCTGCTTCATCTCCAGCATGGTTCGACAAAGCATCAGCCACGGCTAGGCACAATCTTCAGCGGATGATAAAATATCGCGTACTGTCAATGACGAAGGGCCTGTAGCTCAGGTGGCTAGAGCGCACCCCTGATAAGGGTGAGGTCGGTGGTTCAAGTCCACCCAGGCCCATTAACCGAATCCGTAGGCTAAAGTTTATTGAGCCCGTCGAGCGCCGCCACTTTGTACGCCTCAGCCAGCGTCGGATAATTAAACACAGTATCGCGGAAATATTCGATCGAGCCGCCGTACGCAAGCACCGCTTGCCCGATGTGAATAATTTCCGTGGCGCGCTGCCCGATCGCGTGAACCCCCAGCAGCTTCCGCGTATTGCGGTCGAACAATAGCTTCAGCATTCCGCTCTCATCTCCCAGCATCATGCTCTTCGCCAGCTCTTTGTATTTCGCCATGCCCACTTCGTACGGCACCTTCGATTCCGTGAGCTTTTCCTCGGTTTGCCCCACCATCGAAATTTCCGGAATCGTGTAAATGCCGTACGGAAACAGCGCCGACATATTTTGCGAGGGCGCGCCGAACATGTGGCAACTCGCCAGACGTCCCTGCTCCATCGAAGTGCTGGCCAGCGCCGGGAATCCGATCACGTCGCCCGCGGCATAAATATGCGGCACCGTAGTCTGATATTCCGCGTTGACCGTCACCTTGCCGCGCGGGTCAGGCTGCAATCCGGCCGCTTCAAGCCCAAGCTGGTCACCGTTTGCCTGGCGGCCCACCGCGTACAGCAGCGCATTGGCCTGCACTTTCTTGCTGCTCTCGAGTTCCGCAAACACGCGATCGCGCTGCTCGTCGATTCCTACCCGCGTCACCTTATCGCCCAGCCGGAACGTCGTCCCCATCTGCCGCAAATGGTAGGCAAGCGCTTCGATGATTTCCCGGTCCACAAAATCGAGCAACTGCGGACGTTGATCGATCAGCGTTACTTCCACGCCCATCGCCGCCATAAACGACGTGTATTCCAGGCCCACTACGCCCGCTCCTACAACAATCAATTCGCGCGGCAGGCCCTGCAGTCCGTTGATTTGATCCGTGTCAAACACGCGCTTACCATCAAATGGAATTTCCGTGTTTCCCGCAGGCCGCGTCCCGCATGCGATCAGGACGTGTTCGCCTCGAATGACGGTCTTGTCGCTCTCGCCCTGAATCTCGATGGTGTGCGGATCGAGGAAATGACCCATGCCCTGATAAATGCACACCCCGTTCCGCTTCAGTTGCGCACGGATCACATCGGTCTCGCGCGCCACCACGCTTTGTACGCGAAACGCGAGGTCCTTCACGGAAATATCGCCATTCCCGCGATACGCGTTGCCGTAGAACGATTTCACCGCCGAGCCTGTAAGCTGAAAAATCGCCTCGCGCACGCTCTTGCTCGGAATCGTGCCGGTGTGGACGCACACCCCGCCCATCATCACCGTGCGGTCGATGACCGCAACGCGCTTGCGCAGCTTTGCCGCACAGATCGCGCCCTTTTGCCCGGCCGGGCCGCTTCCAATCACTATTAAGTCAAAGTCTTGGTCGCCCATAGGAATCGTTTACTCTATCTCCGAATAAAATTACGCACAATGATTGATGCTTGGATGCACGCAGCGAACAAATATCGAGAAATCCGCCTCTTCGGAAGGGGTGGGCGAGGCGTGCCCGGAGGAAATTCTCCTACGGATATCTTACAGAATTGTGAATGAGTTGCGGCCGAGAAAGTCGGAAGGCCGTGCCATCCCAGAGAACCCTGGATATTGCTTGCAAGCTAAAATGGAACAGTTAGCGCGAAGCCGTGGCCACTCCGCCGGCAGACCGGCCATATTTCTGGGTGGCGTAGCCAACGATCAAACCGACCAGCCCACCAGGAATCATGATCTCAAAGTAATACTTCCCCTGCATGTGGGCCACGAAGAACGCAAGTATCAGCCCCACTCCGAGCCCAAACAGAATTCCGAGCGCTAACGAATGCACTTTCTTTGCGAAGAAGCCGATCAGGATTCCCGCGATAATCCCCTTAATCGTGGAGCCTACAACGATACCGAGAAGCTGCGATCGCACTGCCGGTGTAAACCAGGACGTCAGCCCATCGAAAAACCCCAGCACTCCACCGAGGATCAATCCAATCACTACTTTGTTCATCGCTGGCCTCCTGGCCCCCTTATCCTTCTTCTAAACGCAGAGTCGAATTCCTTTACCGCCGCAGCCACAAAAACAGCAGTGCGCGAGCGACTAAATACGACATCATCGAGGCCCCTCGCCCCGCGATATCCGATCACTCACGTTGCCGCCACCGCCAGTGCAGATTAGGCGAGTGCGATCATATCGATTTCCACGCGGAAATCGCGCGGCAGGCGGGCGGCCTCGACCGTGGTTCGCGCGGGCGCGTTCGCCGGGAAATAGCGCGCATACACTTCATTCATCGCCTGGAAATCATTCATGTCTTTCAGGAAGACGCCGACGCGTACCGCGCGGTCCAGCGATGAGCCCGCCGCTTCGACGATTGCTTTCAGATTCTCGAGACATCGCGCCGTCTGTTCCGCCACTCCTCCTTCCACAATTTTACCGGTGACGGGATCGCCTGCACCCTGGCCGGAAACGAAAATGAAGCCGTTGGCCTTGATGGCTTGCGAGTAGGGGCCGATCGCTTTCGGTCCTTTATCGGTGGAAATCACTTCTTTCACGATGCCTCCTGAATGAACGGATGAGAGGATATTGGATGGTTAAGGACGCGATTCGTTAGCAGGTTGATATTTCGCGCGAAAATCTTTCGGGATTCCCAATTCGTAGAGCCACGTCCGGAAAAACTCCGCCAAATCTTTCCCGCTTTCCTGCTCGATCGCAGAACGGATTTCGTTGAAGCCGACCTGCTGGCCGCGCAGCAGGCTGATCACCCGCTTGAGTGCCGAGCGCACTGGCGCCTCTCCGCATTTGTCTTCGAGCGCGATGAAAAACAAAGGCGCTTTCGGAAGGCTGATGGCGCGCTGTTCCGGTGGATCGGTGAGTTTCGCGGTACCAAGCGAGATTTCGACTGCTTTCTTCGAGGCCACGTCGTAAGCACGCAAATATTCCATGATGCGCTGGCGACGGCCGGCTTCGCCTTTACTCGCCTCATCGATCACAATCGTCGCGTATTCGGGAAGCCCTTCGCCGAGGCCCAGCGCAGCAAATGGCGCGGGATAAATCTGCTGCCCGAACCAATCGTGCGCGATCGCGTGCGTTACTTTATCGAGGAATTCCTCATTGTTGATTCCCAGTGCCAGCGCAGCGCTGCTCACCAGCGCTCCGCCAGGAAACGCTGCGGCGGCTGGGCCTATCTCGCCAGTCAAATGATTGCGAAGATCGGGTGACTCGACCACGTGTGGAGCGTTGAGCTTCTTGTCCAGCGGGCCAAAATCGTTTTGCATCACGTTCCACGCCGATTCGATTCGCTGGCCGCTTGTGGCGGTGCCGCCCTTAAGTGGTTCAAGCGTCCAGAACGCGACTGAGCTACTCCCACTTCGCGAGGAAGGCGCCTCAACGTATTGTCCGCCCACCGCGAACGGCGCAAGCTCTTTCATGCGCACCATGTATCGAGTTTCCATTTCGTCGCCGAGCTTTTTCGCGCCCACCTTCGCGCCGCGCGAGAGCAGCAGAAAATTGGAGGGCGTTCGAATCGTGATGAGAGTGCGATCCGGCCGCTCTGGAAACGGCGACAGCGCGTGATCGGGCGGCTGTAGGACCGCGAACCAGCCGCTAAAACCGAGGCTGAAGGTTTTTGGACTCAAGGTAATTTGAGAGCCCGAATCGTCCGGCGAGCGGAGCACGTATTCGATCAGCAGCTCGCGCCTCTCCTTCTGTTCCCACGTGGATTCGAGCGGAATGCGAAGGGTGTGCGGATGATCGTACTGAAGCTCCTTCGGCAAGGGGACCGCACTCACTTCATGTCCGTTCACTTCGACATGGAGATCGTTCATGCCAAACGTTTTTTCAACGGGCACAACCACGTCGATGAAATTCAGCTTCGAAGTGCCGGAATTCACCAGTGTGAATTGGCCGCGGATTTTGAGTACAGGCGACGCTCCGGAAACGAATTGTATTTCGCGTGACTCTTTGCTGATGGCGTAACCGGGTGCAAGTGGCACCGTGCAAGCCGCGCTGCAAATCATCAGGGTGGCGATGGCTGCGAGTGGCGCGAGGCGCGAATGGAATGCGGCGCGGGACAAGATGAGTGATTCTAACGGGCGGATGGCATTTGGAGAAGGCCGAAACGCGATCCGCACGGGCGCTAGGTTCCCGTGAACTTGCGGAGAATTTCTTTGTCAGTAGCGCGGTGCTTGCGCATCGCAAGAATCTGATCCGTGGCGGAATCGGGGATGCCGCGCTGTTCCAGCTCGAGAAGTGTGGATTCGCGCAGGCCGGCGTTTTTCAGCTTGCCGAGCGAAAGACCCGAGAGCGACGGCGTGCCCGCCGCTTCATGTTTCGCCATTTCGAGGATGATGGCATCGGAAAGCCCAGCGAGGCGCACCACTTGAAATTCGCCGGCGTCGAGTCCGAGTTGGTCCATGCGGGCGAGCTCGAGAATGGTGTTCTCACGCACGCCCGCCTTCACGAGACCGGCTACTGCTTCGCCGGCTGCGAACGGCTTGCCACGCTGATGATAAATTTCGACGATGCTGACGCACGAATCGTCAGAAAATCCTGCGCTGCGCATTTTGGAGATTTCCGGGATTTCTTCGGATGTGATTTTCAGCGCTTCGAGTTTTTTGATAGAGGCGTAGCCGACGCCGGCGGCATCGAGCGGCTTCGTATCGAGCGGCTGCAGGTGCTTGCAACCGGCTGCCACCACCGAGAGTCCCGCCGCGAGGCAAAGCAGCGACAGCGGCTTAGACATTGTAGACGCGCTCGATGTCAAAAACCCCCGGGATGCGTTTGATGGAGCTCAGTATGCGCTCGAGCTGCTTGCGGTCGTGAACATCGAGCGCTACTTCCATTCGCGCGTGCAGCGCTTCGCCGCCGCTTTCAAAGGTGCGGATGTTGGCACCGGTGTCGCTGATTGCGCTGGTGATGCTGGCGAGAATCCCGGGGCGGTCCTCCGTAAAAATTCGCAGGCGCACCGGGAAAGTTGCTTGCGTCGTCCCGGCCCACTCCACCGGAATGCGACGCTCGATTTCATACAAGAGATTTTGCACGTTGGGGCAGCTCTTGCTGTGTACGGCGATGCCGCGGCCTCGCGTCACATACCCGATGATATCGTCGCCGGGAATCGGGGTGCAGCACTTCGAACGATAGACCATCAAATCGTCGTGACCGCCGCGCACCACGATCGCGCCTTCGTTCATGCCCAGCATGCGCTTGACGGTGGAAACGATCTTCGGCTGTTTGTCTTCGCCCGGCTCGGCGATGGGCTGGCCGGTAGCTTTGGCAAGCACCTGGCGCGCGGACCATTTTCCGTAACCGAGGTCGGCGTAGAGATCTTCTATTCGCCCGCAGCGGTAGTCGGACGCGACGCGCTGCCAGTCCTCATCAGAAATTTTCTTCAGCGGGAGATTCGCCTGGCGCGCTTCCTTCTCCAGCAGCCTCCGGCCAACATCGGTGGCTTGCGCGCGCTCATGCAGATTGATCCATTGCCGTATTTTGCTGCGGGCGCGCGAGGTGTGAACGAAGGTCAGCCAGTCGCGCGATGGCTCGTGTCCTTTTTGGGTGAGAATTTCGACCACATCGCCATTGGCCAGCGCGTGACGCAGCGGCACCAGCGCGCCATTCACTTTCGCGCCGCTGCATTGATTGCCGACTTCCGTGTGAATCGCATACGCAAAATCGACGGGTGTGGCGCTGCGCGGCAGAACGACGACACGCCCTTTCGGCGAGAATGTATAAACCTCTTCGGGATAGAGGTCCACGCGCAGCGTCGAGAGAAATTCGCTGGGCTCCTCCATCTCCTGCACCCACTCGATCAGTTGACGCATCCAGACGATGCGCTGGTCGTCGGCCTGGGAGGCCGCTCCGCCTCCACCGTCCTTGTATTTCCAGTGCGCTGCGACGCCCTGCTCGGCGATGCGGTGCATTTCCTGCGTGCGAATCTGCACTTCGAAAGGCTGGCCGGCGTGGATCACAGTGGTGTGCAGCGACTGATAGAGGTTAGGCCGCGGCATTGCGATGTAATCCTTGAAACGGCCGGGCACCGGTGGCCAGATTTGGTGAATCACGCCCAGCGCAGCGTAGCAATTTTTCACCGTGTCGGTGATTACGCGCAGGGCGAGGAGGTCGAACACCTGGTCGAGCGTGCGTTGCTGCTTTTGAATTTTCAGGTGCAGCGAATAGAGCCGCTTGATGCGCGCCTGCACCTCGGCGGGAATGCCGCTTTCGATCATCTTGCTGCGGACGGCGTCCTGCGCTTCGTGCAAAAACTTGTCGAAGACTTTTTGCTTCGTGCTGATTTTTTTCTGGATGTCGAGAAACGATTCCGGCTCGAGATAGCGGAACGCGAGATCTTCGAGCTCGCCGCGGATCAAGCCCATGCCCAGCCGGTTAGCCACCGGCGCGTAGATGTCGAGCGTTTCGCGCGAGATGCGCTGCTGCTTTTCGGAGTCGAGGAATTGCAGCGTGCGCATGTTGTGCAGGCGGTCGGCCAATTTGATCATCACGACGCGCACGTCGTTGACCATGGCGAGCAGCATCTTGCGGACGTTCTCGGCTTGCCGCGCTTCCGGGGCGAGAAGGTCGAGCCGGCTGATTTTTGTGGCGCCTTCCACCAGGCGCGCGACGTCTGCTCCGAATATTTCGTCAATTTGCGAGAGCGGAATTTTGGTGTCTTCGACGACGTCGTGCAGCAGCGCGGCGCACAGAGCGGTGACATCAAGCCGCATATCCGCCAGCAGGTGCGCCACTTCGACGGGGTGCGAGAGGAACGGCTCGCCCGAAAGCCGCGTTTGCGTCTTGTGCTGCTCTGCGGCGAAATCAAAGGCGCGGCGGAGAAGTTCGAGGTCGTCGCCAGGGCGGTTGCGGCGTACCTTGTCCATAAGCTCGACAAAGCGCAGATCGACGGCCCGCCTTGCGGCTGGAGAAATCGACGATTTCTGGGCCGGATCCATAGTGTTTGCCCGCTTAATCTGGGGCTATTTTAATCGAGTCGCTCGGGTTTGGAGGCAGATTTGTGGCGCAGTTCCGTACTAGCACTGTCGAGGCGAGATGCACGCGCGGCGGCAGCGAAAACGTCGTTTTGTAACGATTAGAAATTCGTTCCTCCTTTTGTTTTCAGCAACTTGCGATGAATTCTAATCGCGGTGTAACGATTAGAAATTCCGGCTCGTTGCCAGTTGAGAGTCCGCGTCGCCCTGTTGCGTGCGGCCATCTTTCGTGATACCTCCAAGGTGACGGCAGCATAGATACACTGCGGCTTTCAAGGACCAGTACCTGCCTGTCTTTTCTGAACACGGCCGATCGATCTGCCGGGCGGCGGCTCTTGCGGGTGCTTTGATACTGCCATGAAAAAAATTAAACGGGTTCTCATCGGTTTGTTCTCGGTGTTAGTAGCGGTCGGCTTATTGGTTATGTGCGGTATGGTGGCTTGGTCATTTCACCTTGCCAAGGATTTCACAGGAAGATATGAAACTGCCGCTTTCCATTGGCAGTTCTGGGATCGTTTTTTCGTCGGTGCCGGCCTGAGCCTAGTGGGTTGCCTCGGGCTTAGCGCGACCCTGGAAGCGCGAATGGCGATACGCGGAGGAATAATTGCTTTCGCGTCGGGTCTCGCGCTGCTAATCCTGCTGATGCCATTCGTAGATTTTGAAGGTTGGACGGGCGCGGCAACCTACACGCTAACAACGGTCGAATTTGCCGGAGCTGCCATCGTCTTGCTTCCGGCGGCAATCAAACGCGTTTGGCAAACATTCCGCCACAGACCATCTCCCAGGTAGCGCCCGATTAAATAGCCATACAATACAATTCATTGACGTTTGTCGATGAATAGCGTAGGCTCAATGCGAGCTGAAATTGAGAGGCGACTGATTCGATGGCGCAGAAGACGAATTGCACGGCTGATTGTGCGAATAGCAGCGGAGAGTGCTGCAGGACGGATGCAGGGCCGAAACTGAGCCGCGGGAGGGCGCGGGAGTATGCGGGATGGTTTAAGGCACTGGCTGATCCGACGCGGATTCGGATTTTGAATCTGCTGGCAGCGAATCGCGGGGCAGTGTGCGTGTGCGACATTGTGAAGCATTTTCCGATCGGGCAGCCGACGATTTCGCACCACTTGAAGATTTTGAGGGATACGCGATTCGTGCAGTCGGAGCGGCGCGGGACGTTTATGTACTATCGCGTGAACCGGAATTGCCTGGGTGAGTTTCCCAACGCGGCGCGACTAATCATGGACGTGTAATCAGCCAGGAACGGCATTTGCGGATATGTTTCGTACACAACATCGAATATCGTCAATATTCAATGGATATCTATCTATTCAGTGAGCCGAGGAGGAAGCGATGGCGAATGAAAGTATCAAGGACGTTGTGAAGGCGAGATATGGCGAAGCGGCGAAGCGCGTGGTGCAGAATTCCGGCGGCAAGTCCGCGGAGGGAGCGCCGTCCGAGTGCGGGTGTTCAACAGCTGCGATTCCCTGCTGCGATCCTATCTCGGGGAATCTCTACGGGACGAACGAGGTGGCAGGATTGCCGGCCGATGCGGTGGCTGCTTCGCTTGGCTGCGGGAATCCCACGGCGCTGGCGCAGCTGAACGCGGGAGAGACGGTGCTCGACTTGGGATCGGGCGGCGGGATTGACGTGCTGCTTTCGGCGAAACGCGTGGGCGCAACGGGAAAAGCATACGGTCTCGACATGACTGACGAGATGCTGGCCCTGGCGCGGGAGAATCAACGGAAGGCGGGAGTGGAGAACGTGGAATTCCTGAAGGGCGAGATCGAAAACATACCGCTGCCGGAAAATTCGGTGGATGTGGTGATTTCGAATTGCGTGATCAATTTGTCGGGCGACAAAGACCGTGTATTGCGGGAAGCATTCCGCGTGCTGCGGCCGAGCGGACGATTTGCGGTTTCCGATGTGGTGGTGCGCGGTGCCGTACCGGCCGAGATTCGGCGGAACGTGGAGTTGTGGGTGGGTTGCGTGGCCGGCGCGCTGGAAGAATCGGAATACCGGACGAAGCTCGCAGCGGCTGGATTTGAAGATATCGAAATCGAGCCCACGCGCGTCTACAGCGTGGCGGACGCGCGGCAATTCCTTACGGCGCAAGGCATCGATGTGGATGCGATCGCGCCGCACGTGGAAGGTAAGTTCGCGAGCGCGTTCATTCGAGCGAAAAAGCCCGCGGTGGCAAAAAGCGCATTCGAACAGCCCTGTTGCGGGCCGGCTTGTTGCGCAGCGCAGGAGTGATCGCGATGACTGGACGCTACAACGTACTTTTCCTCTGTACGGGCAACTCGGCGCGGTCGATCATGGCCGAAGCGATTCTCAACCGGAAAGGCCGGCCTAATTTTCAGGCGTACAGCGCCGGCAGCCATCCGACTGGAAGGGTACGGCCAGAGGCGTTGCGGCAGCTCGAACTCGCGCACTTGCCCACGGAAGGTTTGCGCAGCAAGGACTGGGACGAATTTGCGAAGCCCGGCGCCCCTCAGATGAATTTCGTTTTCACAGTGTGCGACAACGCGGCAAAAGAAGTTTGCCCCGTGTGGCCGGGCCAGCCGATGACGGCGCACTGGGGCGTGCCGGATCCAGCAGCCGTCGAAGGCTCACCGGAAGAGATCGAGCGTGCATTTCGAGATGCATTCATGACTCTCGATCGCAGAATCAGCCTGCTGCTCTGTTTGCCGCTTGCAAGCCTCGACAAGCTGGCGATCAAGCGGGAAATCGATCGGATCGGGCAACAGTGAAAGCGCCATTCGGGCGTCGTCTGGCGGCGGAATTTCTGGGAACCGGTTTTCTCGTGGCTACCGTGATCGGCTCGGGAATCATGGGCGAACGGCTAGCAGGCGGAAACGTGGCGATCGCACTTCTAGCGAACACGATTGCGACAGGCGCAGCGCTTGTGGCGTTGATATTGGCGTTTGGCCCGATATCGGGAGCGCACTTCAACCCGGTGGTGACGCTGAGCGATGCTCTCGAGGGCGGCATGCGCTGGAAGGAAACTCCAGGCTACATCGGGGCGCAAGTGCTGGGAGCGATGGGCGGAGCGGTGGTGGCGCACGACATGTTCGCGCTGCCCGTCGTTTCGCTTTCGCAACATGCGCGAAGTGGAGCAGCACAGCTTTTTAGCGAATTCGTGGCCACCTTCGGATTGATGTGCGTGATCTGGGGATGCGCGCGGCGGCGGCCGGATGCTGTGGCGTTCGCGGTGGGCGCATACATCACCGCGGCGTACTGGTTTACTGCGTCCACATCGTTTGCGAATCCCGCAGTGACAATCGGCCGCGCGCTAAGTGACACATTCGCTGGCATCCGGCCGCAGGATGTGCCGGGATTTATCCTGGCGCAAGTTGGCGGCGGACTGGCCGCGACACTCCTATTTCGCTGGTTCCGGGCTAGCGACATTCAGCCGACTCCAATCGAATCTTCGAATTCCAAGGCATAAACAGCGCAGTTTCAATGAGGGCGGCCGGTTCCGATTTCGCCTGACATTCAATATTGCGATATGCTATATGTAAATCACTAATCGCAATATGACCGTCGGGGAAAAAATCCGGCATCTCCGCAGCGTGGAGGGGTCTTTGCGCGGCCTTGGACGGCCCATGACGCAGACCGAAGTGATTCGGATGATGCGTCGCGAATTGCGGAAAGCGATCAGCCAGGCTTATCTATCGCAAATCGAGAGCGGCGCAAGGCCTCATATGACGCACGCGACGCGCGATCTGCTGGCGCGCTTTTTCAAGGTGCATCCCGGTTTTCTGGTGGACGACGCGGAAGGATTTCAAACCAGCCTCGCCTCGGACTTGCGAGTGCAGGACGCGAAGGTGGACTCCTGGCTTTACAGCGCGGCGGAAAATTCGGCGAACGATCCGGAGTTGAGCCGCGCGTTGAAGGACGTGGCCGACTATGACGATTCGCGGAAATGTCTTCTGCTTCTGGGACAGATCGTAAGAATGCCGGGACTGGCGGATCACCTATCTGAGGTGCTCGGCGCTGGAGCGGAGCCGGAAGTCAGTCGGGAAGGCACGGCAAGGGCCAGCGGTGCGGGACAAAGCACGACGGAACTCGGCGGCGCGTAAGCGGCGCGGGAGGAAATCGCGATGACCCTCTCAACTTTCTATCTAATCTGCTTTGTAGTGGGGTTTTCGCTGAGCGCACTTTCGTTTTTCTTTGGCGTGCTGCACATCCATTTGCCACTGCGCTCGCATATTCCGATTTTTTCGCATCACAGCGCACCCGTAAGTGTGCACGGAGTAGGCGGACACGCCGGCGGCGCGGCCCACGGAGCAACCGGGGCCGGAGCGTCGAAAGTAACGGGCGCAAAACTTTCCTGGCTGAACCCGTCGGCTGCGCTCGCGTTTCTGGCGTGGTTTGGCGGGACGGGCTACCTGCTCACGCAGTATTACGGAATCTGGTATGTGCTGGCGCTTGGGCTCGCGATCCTGAGCGGCTTTGCGGGAGCAGCGATTGTCTCCTGGTTTCTTGTGAAGGTGCTTCTGCCGCACGAGATTGAATTGCACGACGCGGATTTTGAGCTGGCCGGGACGCTGGCAAAAGTGACGAGCTCGATTCGCGAAGGCGGCACCGGCGAAATCACTTATTCGCAAGGAGGTGTGCGGCGCTGTGCGGGAGCACGGAGCAGCGACGGGACAGCACTCGAGAAAGGAAGCGAGGTGGTGGTGTCGCGTTATGACAACGGGATTGCCTACGTGACGCGATGGGAAGAATGGGCCAAGTAAGGACGGGCAGAGAGAACAAGGAACGGCGCGAAGAAGCGAAAGGAGAAGGACCATGCCAGCAGTAACCGGTGTTTGGGTAATTGTCGGGCTGATGGTGTTAGTCGTGGTGTTTCTCATGGGGATGCTCGCGAAAATGTTTCGCAAGGCGGGGCCTCATGAAGCGATCATCGTTTACGGATTCCGCGGGACGAGGATCGTGAAGGGCGGCGGAACGATTATTTTTCCGATGGTGGAGAGCTCGAAGGAGCTGTCGCTCGAGTTGATGTCGTTTGACGTGGCGCCGCAACAGGATCTCTACACGAAACAAGGCGTAGCGGTGACGGTGGAAGCAGTGGCGCAGATCAAAGTGAAATCGGATCCGGAATCGGTGAGGACTGCGGCGGAGCAGTTTTTGACGAAGACGCCGGCGCTGCGGGAAGGATTGATCCGGCTGGTGATGGAAGGTCACCTGCGCGGGATCATCGGCCAGTTGACGGTTGAGCAGATCGTGAAGGAGCCGGAAATGGTGGCGGACCGCATGCGCTCGACGTGCGCGGACGACATGAACAAGATGGGGCTCGAAGTGATTTCGTTCACGATCAAGGAAGTACGCGACAAAAACGAATACATCACCAATATGGGGCGTCCTGACGTGGCGCGCATTAAGCGGGACGCGGACGTAGCCGCTGCCGAAGCCGATCGCGATACGGCGATCAAGCGGGCTGAGGCGACTCGCGCGTCGGCGATCGCCAAAGCACAAGCAGACCAGGAGCGAGTGGCCGCGGAAACTTCGTCGATGGCGAAGCAGGCGGAAGCGCAGCGGGATCTGGAGGTGAAGAAAGCGGCGTACCAGGAAGCGATGAAGAAGGCGCAAGCGCAGGCGGACAAGGCGTATGAAATCGAAACGAACATCATGCAGCAGCAAGTGGTCGTGGAAGCGGTTCGAGTGCAACAGGTGGAGCGCGAAAATCAGATCAAGGTGCAGGAAGCGGAAATCGCGCGCCGGGAAAAGGAGTTGATTGCGACAGTATTAAAGCAGGCGGAAGTGGAGCGCCAGAGAATCGAAACACTCGCGACCGCGGAAAAACAGAAGCTGATTTCCGAAGCGGAAGGCCATGCAGCGGCGATCCGTTCGCAAGGCGAGGCCGAAGCGGAAATCATTTTTAAGAAAGGCGAGGCGGAAGCCAAGGCGATGAACGTGAAGGCGGAGGCCTATCAGGAATATAACCAGGCAGCGGTGATTGACCGGCTGTTCACGAACATGCCTGAGATCGTGAAGGCCATCGCTTCTCCGCTGCAGAACATCGACAAGGTGACGATCGTGTCGACCGGGAATGGCGACGGTACAGGAGCGTACAAACTGACCGGCGACGTGACGAAGATAGCGGCGCAGGTGCCGGCGCTCTTCGAGGCGCTTTCGGGCATGCAGATGAGCGAGCTGCTGTCGAAGGTAAGATTGCTTGGAGACCAGGCATCAAAGCCGGGCGCGCCGGGCGGAGCGATACCTCCAGCGAGCTTGCGGTAGATGCGAGTCCGCGGCGTTCGCTGCAAGGCGGGCGCCGCGGATTTTCTTTTTGTGGGGCGGGAAACTTTGGGGAACAACGGCAAGACGTGAGGGCACGAAGGAGGAACAGCCATGGCACTACTGGAAAGGGTGAGCACATTGATTCGCGCAAATCTGAACGATTTGGTTGACCGTGCCGAGGATCCCGAAAAGCTGATCAAACAGGTGATCCTCGATATGGAAAATCAATTCCTGCAGGTGAAGACGCAAGTGGCAATCTCGATAGCCGACCTGCACATGCTGGAGAAGAAAAAGAAAGAAAATGAGGCGTCGATGGCGGAATGGCTGAAGAAGGCGGAGAAGTCAGTAGATAAAAAGCAGGACGATCTGGCGCGGATGGCGCTCGAGCGATACCGCAGCTTCCAGCTGATGGCAGAGAGTTTTCAGGAACAGGTGAGCGACCAGCATGCCCAGGTGGAAAACTTGAAATCCGCATTGCAGAAGCTGGAACAAAAGCTGGCAGAGGCGCAGTCGAAAAAGGAGCTGCTGCTGGCCCGGCACCGCCGTTCGGAAATCACGGGACGAGCGCAGCGAGCGCAGGCAGCCATCGGCGATGAGTCAAAGGCCGCAGCATTCAATCGGCTGAAACATAAGGTGCTGCATGCTGAGGCAGCCGCCCATGCGGAAGCCGAACTCGCAGGCGAAGATATCGACGGGAAGTTTGCTGCGATCGAAAAACAGGATGAGATCGAACGCATGCTGGGAGAAATCAAGCAGCGCCGAGGTATTGCCAATTAGTGCGCCAAAACGTAAGCGACCGACAGGCGCGTTATTTCGCGGCAGGTGCTAACGCCGTCGAGGACGATGTGAGGTCGAAGACGTAGCGCACGGTGATCAGGCCCGTGTGGCTATTGTCGAGGCGAACGCTCTCGTCGAGTTGCTTGCCGTCGGGGGTGAGTTCGTAGGTACGGGTGATTCTGCCGCCGTGCAAGCCTTTTTCCTCAGAGACGAGGCGCGCTCCGTCCCAGTGCGCGGCCGATTCCTGATAGTTCGCATCCTTGGATTTTTGCGGGTGGCGATTGTCGGTCAAGTAGATACGCTTGCGGCCCTGATCGTCGGTGACGTCTACTTCTCCTTCCTTCTGGACGAAGCTGAGCGACGTGGCGGGCTCGACCAAATCCTGAAGCTGCTGGCGGTCTTCGTAGTTCGTTGGATCCCCCGTGCCGCCTGCGCGCCGCCCAGAGGGATTGTTGCCACCTCCATTACCCGGATACGGCGAACCACCACCGGGATATGGAGAATTCGTGGGCCGGCCGTAAGGACCGTTACCGCCGCCATTGCCTGGATAAGGGCCATTTCCGCCGCTGCCCGCGTTTGGATTGTTGCTTCCACTTCCACTTCGATTCCGCGCCTGTTCGATTTTCTGGTGGACGTCGTCGCTTTCGTCGGGATTAATTCTCCAGGAGCCAATCAGATTTTCTTTCTTCTGCGGAGGATACTGCTTCACCGGCGAAGGAGGCGGAGCCGAAGAAGCGTCGGAAGACTGCGAGTCGGCGGGCGGGGGATGAATCGGGCCGGGAGCGGCTTGCGCGTGAAGAGAGGCGGGCGATGCGAGGCAGGCGCCGGCGAATAGTCCGGCTGCGATCAGGATACTGGTGGCGTTCAGCTTCATTCGGTCCTCTAAATATCGCGGTTCGCTAGTTCAACAGAACCAGTTTAAGGGATGCCGGTGTGAAGGGAAAAGATGTCAGGGCCGAGGCACAGTAGAATCGCGGCATCGCCGGCGCCGGACAGCCGCGTCGGTAAGTTAACGATTCGCGTTCGAATACTTCTCGGCAGCCTTTTCCACGGGATAGCCTTTTTCCACCCAATCGGTTGCGAAGTCGTGCGGAAGGAGCAGCACGCGCAGATTCGCGAAGCCCATATCGTGAAGCGCGCTGAAAGCGGGACGAACATTGGGGCAGTGATCGAGCGGACAGCAGCCGCAATAAATCACCAGATTCGCGGTACGCGGAACGCCCTGCGCCCATCGCTTCAGGTCCGCGAGCCCCTGCTCGGATTGCGCAGCGCCATGAAACACGGCGCCCGGCACGTGGGCGCCCATGTAGAGGGGGCGAAAACCAACGCACACGACAACGGGCTTTGCGGGGCCTTTCGATCCGCTGAGCTCTTTCAGGAGGTCAATGGGCTGAATTGTTTGGGACGCGGACCAGGGGTCGGATGAAACGCGCGCCGAAGCTACATTTGATTGAGCTGCGCCTGTGGGAGGCGCGGAGATATATCCCGCGGCGAGAATTGTCGCGGCGAGGAGCACGGCAATGCCTAGGAGACTCGCGAATCGCGCCTTTCTTCCAACCAACATTGCATGCCTCCGCGCCCGGAAAAAAATACGGCGGGCCTTTGGAGCCCGCCGTTTTAATTTCACGAACCTACTGTCAAGATTCGCAACGAACGCGGCTAGGTGGTGGGCGCCGCAGTCATTTTCTTCTGCTTGATGGCTTTTACCTTGTCGACCAGATCGTCCGCCATCTTCAGATCTTGCTCGCGAGCTTCAGCAGTCGCTTCCATATCTGCTTTTTGGCGGTAGAGCAGGTTGAGGTAGGCCATTGCGTCGTCGTAGTCCGGGCGGCGGTCAATCGCCATCTGCAAGTTCTTGATGCCCTCGTCCACGGTGACGCCATATTTCTGCTGGAACTGGGTGGCGAGAGGCGGCGGCATCGGGTCGGTATCCTTGATTTGTTTCTTCGCGGTCTTGTTGTACTCCTCCCGGGTATCTTTATTACCGCGGTAGGCCAGCGACCAATCGATCACACCGATCCAGTAGTAAGGCTCGGGATCCTGCGGCTTGATCGCGATGTGGCGCTGGTGATACGTCTTCGATTCTTCGAGCTTCTTGGCATCGAAGGGCGTGCCGCCCATGTTGTAAACGATCGAGCCGATACCGTCGATGGCTGAGAGGTTGTTGGGATCCCTGTCCAGCACCTGCTGAAATTCCGAAATCGCCTGCTGACCCATACGGATGTTGTCATCCGAAGGGGCGCCTGGAATGTACTGATTCGCGTAGGCAGTGGCCAGGTAGAGGCGTGCGTTCGTCAGGTTGGGATCGAGATCCTTGGCCTGCTTGAAATCTTCGACGGCGAGATCGAACTGGCCGCCCTTGAAGGCCTGGACGCCCTTGTTCAGCTTGTCGCGGGCGCGAAGCTTATCGCAACCTGCTCCTGAAACGAGGGCCGCAATAACGACGGCCAAAAGAATCCCTGTGTGGGGCTTGCGGTGCATCCCTATCTCCTTGACGATGGCTGCGTCGGGCAGGGAAATCGTAGCCCGGCGTTCAGATGTTCACCAGGAAACGAACTATTGGCCCGCTTCCACCTTGGCGGTGATTAGCCCGACTTTCTCAATGCCCGAGCCTCGCATGATATCGATGGCGCGAGCGACCTGTGCGAATTCGACGGCGTCGTCGCCCTTGACGAACGCCACCTTTTCGGCGCGCTGCTTGAAAATATCTTCCAGGCGCGGACCGAGCTCATCCCAGGACGTCTTGTCCTGATTGATCATCACGTCTCCGCCGGCGGTCACCTGCACGACGATCGTCTTGGCCAGCAGGGCCGGATCTTCGTGTGCATTCGGCGGCGCCGGCTGAGGAACGAGAGCGTCGAGACCGTGCGGAGTCGTCGGCGTGATGACCATGAAAATGATGATGAGTACGAGAAGCACATCGATCAAAGGAACGATGTTCGGTTCCGACATCGAACCTTTATTTCCACCAACTGCCATCCCCATAAGAAACTCCTTGAACGCCCCGCTGCTAGTCCGAGCCGCCGGCTGAACCCGGTGGCGGCGGAGGAGCTGCACCTTTTTGCTGGTTCTTCTCGGTCAGCAGACCGAGGTTATCGACGCCTGCCGAGCGAACTTCGTCAACGGCTTTGACCACATCGCCATATTTCGCGCGGGCATCGGACCGAACGAACACGGTTTTATCCAGGCGATTGGAGATCTGGTCTTTGACGGCATTTGTGATCTCGGAAAGCTGGATCTGCTTGCTTCCAAGGTACATTTTGCCGTCGCGGGTCACTGCCAGGATGATCGCATCATCCTTGTCGGCGTTTTGCATGTCTTCGGCGTTGTTCACCTTGGCCATGTCCACCGACACACCTTTTTGCAACATGGGCGTGACCACCATGAAGATGATGAGTAGCACGAGCATAATGTCCGCCATCGGAATCACGTTGGGTGCCGCCATCACCGGCGGTGCTTTGGGTTTGTAAGCCATGTGTTACTTCTTTCCGCCTCGACGAGTAATGAAGTAGTTGATCAGCTCCATCGAGGAGTTGTCCATCTCCACGTCGAATGCTTCCACCTTGTTTGTGAAATAATTGAACGTCCACACGGCCGGCACGGCCACGAGCAGACCGAGAGCGGTGGTGACGAGGGCTTCAGCAATACCGCCGGCGACCGCCGATAGACCGGTTGCCTTTGAAGCTGAAATGCCCTTGAACGCGTTGATGATGCCCATCACGGTGCCGAACAATCCGACGAATGGCGCCGTCGAACCGATCGTGGCAAGGCCGGAGAGGCCGCGCTTCATTTCCGCGTGAACGATGGCGACTGAGCGCTCGAGTCCGCGCTTTGCCGCTTCGATCACTTCTTCGTCGCTCACTTGCGCGGATGCCGCCTGGAATTCGGAGAGTCCGGTGGCGACCACCTTGGCGATGTGGCTCTTCTTGTTGCGCTCAGCGATGGAAATGGCTTCGTCGAGCTTGTTGTCCTTCAACGCGCCGGCTACCTGTTGCACGAACACGCGGGACTGCTTGCGCGCTGCGCTGTACATCAGTGCACGGTCAATCATGATGCCCACCGACCACGCGGACATAATGAAAAGAATCGCGACGACGGTCTTAGCCGGGTAGCCCATGTTGTGCCACATGGTCACGAGATCCCAGCCTACCTCCTGCTGCTGCTGAAACAGAATCGCATTGGCCCACAGTAACGTCGAAAACATAGAGTTGCTCCTCCTCCATTTCCCCTAACGATCGCGGCAGCCCAGATTCTGCCGGTCGGCAATTCTCTTCAAACCGGCTCCGTCCCCCTAGCGCAGGGCTGAGCCGAGCCCTGCTTAACCGCCTAATGTAAATACGACGGAAATCGTTGTGTCCACTTCCACCGGTTCGCCGTTCAGCTGAGTCGGCTGATACCGCCACTGTTTCACGGCATCCATCGCCGACCTCATCAGCAGCGGCGGACCGGAGACATACTGAAGATCCTGAACAGTGCCATCCTTGCCGATGACGGCGCGAAGAACCACGGTGCCAGAGATATGCGCTGTCTTCGCAATGGGAGGATAAACTGGCATGATCTGCCGCAGCATCTTGGCAGCCTGCACGTTGCCTCCTACGCGAATGCGGGAAGGGGTGGCCTTCGGCGGAGGCGGCATATTTGAGCCCACGCCGCCGATGATTCCTCCGAGAACTCCACCTGCCGAACCGCCGGCGATACCGCCAGGCACACCACCCGTGACGCCCACGGAGCCAACATCTGGCGGCAACTCTTCTTCCTTAATCATCGCCACTTTCTTGGGGATGACGGTCGGCGCCATCATTTGCCCGTTGTGAATCAGGCGCACCACAGGCTTCACCACGCGCTGAATCACCGCAGCGGGCGGCGGTGGAGGCGGAGGTGGCGCAGGCGCTACCAGGAAGGTTGTGAGCGTTTCCTTGGGCAGCGCTTCGGTATAGATCAAGGGAATCAGGATCAGCACGCCCAGGATTGCGGCCTGGATGATCGTCGAGACCATCACCGTCCACGAGGTGTTGGTCCTCTTCGGATTCGCACTGGAGACTACAAGATCATCAAACATGACTACTACCTCCTTGCGGCTGCCGCCACGCGCTTTTCGGCTGCGGATCCGGCGCTAATGGCAGCTCCCTGACCCCGATACTTGTTCCAAACCACAACGATAGGGGCTGCGATTCCGAAACTGGAGTACGTTCCTACCACAACTCCCACCACCATGGCAAAAGCGAAAGCACGGAGCACCTCCCCGCCCATGAGGTACAGGACCACCACGGTCAGGAAAGTTAAGCCGCTTGTCAAAATAGTACGAGAGAGAGTTTGATTAATGGATTTGTTCACGATCGCCGCGAACGGCTCGCGTCGCATCAAGCGGAGATTTTCCCGGACGCGGTCAAAAATCACGATCGTGTCGTTCATCGAATAACCAACCAGGGTGAGCAATGCCGCGATCACCGTCAGCGAAATCTCGTAATGGAAAAGCGAGAAAAAGCCCAGGGTGATCAGCACGTCGTGGAAGACGGCGATTACCGCGGCAGCTCCGTAAATCCACTCAAACCTAAATGCAATATATACCAACATCCCCAGCAACGCATAGAGCGTAGCGAGAACCGCCTGGCGGCGAAGCTGGGCGCCTACTTTCGGGCCGACAATTTCCACATTTCGGATCGTGAAATTGCCGAGGGCCAAGCCGCTGGTCAAAGCATTGGTTACCGGTTGCGTCACGCCGGGGACACTCTTGAGTTCGTCGAAACTCGTGACGATGCCGCCGTAATTCTTATCACGCACATCGGTTAGCTTTTGCGCCAGATCTTTGTAACGATCGCCGGCGTTCGTGCCAAGCGCGAGAGGGTCTTTCGTGGTGAGGTAATCCGCAAGCGCCGGTGCGGCGATGGAATTAAAATCCGGCTTGCCGGATGTGTCAGTCCCAAAAGTCTTGTGCAGCACGTTGAGAATTGCATCCTTGCCCGCATCGAGCGACTCATCGCCCGTACCCTTTTGCTCGAGGCCGATCACCACGTCGCGCTGCGACGCCGAATCCCCGATATCGCTGATGGACTGAATGGTGCTATTGGCAAGACCGGCTGACTGCAATCCCTTTCGAATCTGATCGATCGGCGGCGTTCCGGCGAACCGCACATACACCAGCGTGCCGCCACGGAAGTCGATTCCGTACCTAAGCCCCCCGTTCTTCAGGATCGAGGCCCATCCCACTGCGAGGAGAACCAGCGAAAGGGTGACGAAGTACTTCGCCTTCCCCATCCAGTCAACGTTTACGCCCTTAAAAAATTCCATCGAGTCCTATCCGTCTTAATTGGACACCGGGTTGCCGGGGTTTGTTCCCGGCATGCCCATCACATGCAAGTGCTTTCAAATGCTCAGTTCCGCCTGTCGCTCCATGTGCGCCAGGTGATAATCGAAAATGGCTCGCGAGACGTAAATCGAAGTAAACACGTTGGCGAGCAAACCTATGACTAACGTGACCGCAAATCCTCGCACCGGCCCGGTCCCGAAGAGAAACAGGAAGATGGCCGAGACGATTGTCGTCACGTGCGTATCGATGATCGTCAGAAATGCGCGATCGAAGCCAAGGGCCACGGCCGAAGCCGGAGCCTTGCCGTTCCGCAACTCTTCGCGGATGCGCTCGAAAACAAGGACGTTTGAATCCACGCCCATGCCGATAGTCAAAATCACGCCGGCAATTCCCGGAAGCGTCAGGACAGCACCCGCGTACGCCATGAACGCGATGAGAATGACTAGGTTCAGCATGAGGGCCACAACTGCATTGACACCGCTCAGCCGGTAATAGATCACCAGAAAAATCATCACCACCACGAGGCTCGCAATCGACGCGCGAACACCTTGGCGGATCGAATCAGCTCCAAGCGAGGGGCCCACTGTGCGTTCCTCAAGATATTTGATAGAGGCAGGGAGTGCGCCGGCACGCAGCACGAGAACCAGGTCCTGCGCCGTTTCCTGCGAAAAAGATTCGATCATGCCTGAGTCATCGATGCGCCCGTTGATCGTCGGCGCCGAATAGACTTGATGATTCAGCACGATGGCCATCCGGTGACCGAGGTTGGTCTCGGTGAACGGACCGAAACGGCTGGCCGCCGCGGTGGAAAGCTTGAAATCGACTTGGTACTGGCCCGGGAAATTCGAGCTGGGACTGATACTTTCGCTTCGCAGGTCTTGTCCGGTGACGATAGGAGCGCGATTGATAATGTAAAAAACGGTTTGTGACGGTTGACCGGGCTGAGCGCTCGATTTGCCGGGAGCCACTTCCGTTCCGGGAGGCAGCACGCCGCCGTGTGCGGCAAGAGCAGCCGCTTCTGATGGGTATTGTTGCTCGTCAACGACGAGATTCAGCGAGAGTTGACCGGTGGCTTGGATGACGGATTTCGCGCGAGTGGGATCTGCTTCACCGGGAAGCTGGACCAGAATTTCATTGTCGCCGCGGCCGGTGAAGGCAATCGTCGGCTCCGTCAGGCCCAGCGCGTTGATTCGGCGCGTAATCGTGTCGAGAGATTGATCCATCACGTTGCGGCGAATGTCCGCCACGATCGAAGGCTTCAGGGTAAGAAGGTAGCCATTCTGTTCGCCGGGCGCGGGAGACATGCTCCAATCGGGGAACTGGTTCGTGACAATATCGCGAAAGGTTGACGACGTCGCTGGGTCAATATTGCGGACGAGAATGTGCGTATCGTCCACGCGGCGAGTTTCACCTACATTGACGTTCTTTTCGTGCAGCTGTTTCGTCAACGCGTCAATCGTCTCGTCGCAACGCTGCCCGATGGCTTCGTCCACCTGCACCTGCAAGACGAGGTGGCTCCCGCCTTTAAGATCCAGACCCAGCTTGATGCGATCGGCGAGATTCTGCTTCAACTGTGTGGCAGAGGTGGGAAATTCCGGCATCCCGACAACGCCGAATATGCAAATCAAAATGATGATGGCTATGAGAATGAACTTCCACCTGAGATCGGAACTCATGCTGGCTGGTTAAGTCTCCTTCGGAGGTTCCGCTTGCAAGCCTGCAATAGCGGCGCGCGATACTTTTATTTTCACTTGTTCGGCAATGCGCAGTTGGACGGAGTCATCGTCCAACCCCACGATCGTGCCGTAAATCCCACCGTTGGTGAGGACTTTGTCGCCAGTCTTCAGATTACGAAGCATTTCAGCGACCTTCTTCTGCCGTCTCTGCGCAGGCATGATCATTAAGAAGTAAAAAATGACCATTATGAGGATTAATGGGAGAAAAAGTGCTATTCCGCTGGGCTGCGCCGAGGCTTGCGCCAGGAGGAGCAGAGTCCCCGAACACATCACACCGACTTCCACGATCATTTTCGCCTTTCCCGCCCAGGCGGGTCGTCACCTGCCGTGGCCGGCAGGCTCATTTCGCTCACAGAAGATGCTGCCCCGCTTCTTCCCGCGCCCAGCCCACCTTAATTTTGCCCTTTGAGGCGTGCCTGAAGGTCAGAGCGGAATCTTTCGAGCTTTCCAAAACGGATAGCCTCCCGAATTTGGCGCATTATGTCAAGGTAAAAGTAGATGTTGTGGTGGGTATTCAAGATGCCCGCAAGCGCCTCACCAGAGGAATAAAGATGCCGCAAATATGCACGCGAATACCTGCGGCAAACGGCGCACTGACATTTTTCGTCTATGGGCCGCTGATCGTTTGCGTAACGCGCATTTCGGATCAGCAAGCGTCCCTGCGAAGTAAAAAGGCAGCCGTGTCGTGCGCTGCGCGTTGGAAGCACGCAATCCATCATGTCGATTCCGAGGCCCACGTAATCGGCAAGCTGTTCCGGCCTCCCGACGCCCATCAAATAGCGCGGCTTGTTCGCCGGCAAGCGCGAAGCGGCGGCTTGCGTCATCGCGCACGTGGTTTCGTGCGGCTCGCCGACTGCAAGTCCGCCAATCGCGTAGCCAGGAAAATCGAGAGCGACGAGCGCGTCGGCATTTTCATGGCGCAACCCTTCGTATGTGCCGCCCTGCACGATTCCGAAAAGCGCCTGACTGGCCGGATCGCCATGCTGCTTGAAATAATCGCGCGACCTCCGCGCCCAGGCGAGCGTGCGTGCAGCGGCATCTCGCGCCCGCGCTTCTGTCGAAGGCGCTTCGATGCATTCATCGAGAACCATTATGATGTCCGCACCAAGCGCGATCTCGATCTCGAGGGCTTTCTCGGGCGAGAGAAAATGTTCGGAGCCATCGAGATGCGACCGAAACGTCACGCCTTCGTCCGTCACCTTGCGCAATTCGCTCAAGCTGAACACCTGGTAGCCGCCCGAATCCGTGAGTATCGCGCGCGGCCAGGCCATGAATTTATGCAGCCCTCCCATCGAGCGGATCAGTTCGTGTCCGGGCCGAAGATACAGGTGGTAAGTATTCGAAAGAAGAATCTGTACGCCGAGATTTTCGAGATCCTCCTGCGTCTGCGCTTTCACCGTGGCTGCCGTTCCCACAGGCATGAACGCCGGCGTATCAATCACTCCATGCGGAGTGGTTAACCGGCCAAGTCGCGCACCGCTGGGATCGGTCGCCAGAATTTCGAATCCAAAATTCATCCGCGAAAGTGTATCAGGAACGCAGTGGCGCCCAATGCCGCGAGGCGAGGTCCAGCTACGCTACTCTTAAGATCGCGAGGTATTTTGTTTTTGAATCACAGGACATAAACCAGGATTTAAATTCGGACAGGATGCGAACACAGAGAGCTTTTACCCAACCGTGCGATTCAACCCGTCATCTTCGATCCTTACCGGTTCTCCCAGCATTTTTTGTGAGGTGCCAAGCATCACACCAGGAGCAGCGATAGGCGCGAAGCTCCTTTGGCGCGTTCGCGGTTGCGATCTGATGCGCGGCTGTCGCCAGAGCTTCACCCTCGGTGGCGTACTTCCTCTTTCCGCTGACCGGACATTTTGATTCGTCGTCCATTATTCGCTCTTCGGTAGATTCTTCTTTGCCGTTCCACTTAGGAAAGCCCAGCAGACGCAAATCCTCCAAATCCGCTGATAGAACATTCGCCCCCGCGTAGCATTTTTTCAATTCATTTGTAATCTTAATGTTAGGGGCAGTCTTCTAAGTACCCAAGCCATCGATAAACGCGTCTCATCATTAGGGGAGAAATGATGTAGTGATTTGGTTGGCGACGCAGGCAGCGGCAAGAGCGATGCCAGCGCCAGCTGAAACTCTCACACTCTGAGGGGAAGGACAGACGATGCGCAGCTTAAATAAAGAAAAAAAAATCATAAGGAATTATTCGATAGGCTTGGCAGCGATTCTTGTTTTTCTTGGCATGATTTCTACACCGACGCCGGCGTCCGACGACAAAAAATCGGACTCATCAAACGAAGTGCCCGTGCACATGGTGGTAACTGTAAAACCGCGGAACAGCGGCGGACAAGTTCCGGCGGTGGGACCAGCCGATGTGAAGGTGTATCAGCGCGACAGGCAGAATATGGTCACAAGTTGGGTGCCACTGCAGGGAGATCGGGCAGGCCTGCAACTTTTCATCTTGATCGATGATACAGCGAGAACCAGCCTCGGCTTGCAACTCGACAGCCTTAAGAAGTTCATCGAGGAGCAGCCGGAGACTACCGCGATCGGCGTCGGCTACATGCGCAATGGCACGGTGTTCACCGCTCAAAACCTGACGAAGGACCATGCCGCGGCTGCAAAGGCACTGCGATTGCCGCTCGGGGGCGCAGGCTCCGCGAGCCCGTACTTGTCAATTTCGGACCTGATGAAGAAATGGCCGGTGAGCGAAAATCGCCGGGAGATTCTGATGATTACCAGCGGAATCGATCCCCTCGGCGGTAGTCCCTTCACCAATCCCTACTTGAGTGCGGCAATCGATCGCGCGCAACAAGGCGGATTCATCGTCTATTCGATCTATACGCCGGTGGCAGGGCGCCTGGGCCGTGGTTTCTTCCGCGGTAATCTAGGGCAGACTGGCCTGGATATGCTTGCGCAGAAAACGGGCGGCGCCACCTATTACCTCGGCGTCGGAAGTCCGGTTGATCTATCTCCGTACTTACAGGATGTGAGCTTCAGCTTGAAGCACCAATACGAGCTTACATTTCTTGCCAAGAGTGCGAAGAAGCCCACTCTTGAGCCGGTGAAAGTAAAGACGGAAATGCCGAACATAGGCGTGATCGCTGCCGAAGACAGCTACGTCGGAACCGGGATGTAATACCAACAGCGCTTACCGGACATGTGGACATTTCCTGGATCCACATGTCCGGTAAGTTGCACGGAGATGATAGGCACTACAATAAGCGATCAACGATTGATCAACGACAATGGGTTGCCAAGTATGGAAATGGTCGCTTATGACTGTATGTGCACATCGTAACCCGTGACCACCCATCGCGTTCCGTCACGAACAACGTGATAATCGCCTCCGGCCATGCATAGACTCCCGCAAAAGTAGCCGCCCTCCACCTTAGCTTCGTTCTCCGTAAGCCAGCGGATTGCTTCAACATCGAATATGACGGCAAGTTGGCCGGTCTTTTTGTCATGCACCTGTATAAAAACACTCGATGTCTTCTGTTTGCGGCAACCGGATGCACCTTTCACTGGAAGCGGATTGAATCGACTCAGAAAATCCTTTCCCGGATCTCTACCATTGATCTTCACGCAATACGAATTGGCTGCAAGGTCCCACGATCTGATCTGATAGCGGATCACCGCTTCATAGATATCCGCGGACGCAGATTCTTGGTTAGGATCCTTGGGACTGCCGGTCGATAGGATTGTCAAGACTAGCAGGAGGCAAGCGCGAGGATTTTGCAACTTGGTTTTCATGAGATTAGGCTGAACATTGCGACATAGTATAGGAATTTCACTCTCGAATGAATCTCCGGTTTCTGTCCGCTGAAGGTCCGCTACGATTACGATAGTTAAGATGTACGATGGAAGGCCCGAGACCCCCAACTTGACGCGTCCGTGTTGCCAACCTAACATGCCGAGGAAATGAAAAGCCTCGAGACTCTCTGTTCACCACTGACATTTTTGCAAAGCAGGCTTCCGGAAATCCCGCGCCGCGATGTTCTCAATTCCGAAGAAGCTTGGTGGAAAAAAGAAGGCGTCGCCATTTCGGACGCGATCGACCGCGCGGGAACTCCGTGGCTGCGGATGTTCGATCGGCTCGGAAAACGCGTCGATGAAATTCTCTACCCTCGCGAATATCAAACCATTCTGAGAAGAGGCTACCGGGCCGGCGTCATTTGGCGCGCTCTCGAAGAAAAGTCTCTGATTCCCACATATCTCTTGATGTACGCAATATCGTTCGAAGATCCGGGCATTTGCTGTCCTTACACCGTGTCACTCGGCACGGCCGTGCCTCTCGCGAAGTATGGTAGCGCCGAATTGCAGTCTCGTTTTTTGCCTCAGCTTACTCGCAAAGACGATTCCGTGTGGCAGGGCGCCACGTGGATGACGGAAATCAAAGGCGGCTCGGACTTAGGAGCCTCGGTCGAGACAGTCGCGCGGCCCTCCGGCGATCGTTGGCTTCTCACGGGCGAAAAATATTTCACCAGCAATGTCGGCGCAGAACTGGCCGTTGTGGCTGCGCGCCCCGAAGGTGCCGCGGCGGGTGTGCGCGGTCTGGCACTGTTCCTGGTGCCGCGACACTGCAAGAACGGCGAACTTAACTACTTCATCCGGCGCCTGAAGGACAAAATCGCCACGCGCTCCGTTCCCACCGGAGAAGTGGAGTTGAAAGCGAGTGAAGGCTACCTGCTCGGCTCCGCTGAGTCAGGAATTTACCTTATCCTCGAAGTATTGAACCTCTCGCGCGTAGCCAACAGCGTCGTGAGCGTCGCATTGGCGCAGCGCGCCATGGCCGATGCGCTTTCGTATGCCGAGCACCGCTCTGCGTTCGGCAAACCTATTCTCGATCATCCCCTGCTTCGCCATCAATTTGAATCTCGACTGCACGCGCTTCAATCGGCGTTTGCGCTCGCCTGGGAATCAGTTCAGCTGCTGAACGAAGTGTGGATGGAGCGTGCCCCACACTCCGATCGTTACCATCTCTTCCGCCTTGTAGCGCATCTCGCAAAATACTGGACGGCCGAGTTCGCAGTAGACACCGCAAAATGGGCGATGGAAGTACATGGTGGTCTGGGCGTCTTGGCCGAATACGGCGCTGAACGCTGGCTTCGCGAAGCGATGATTCTCGCGATTTGGGAGGGAACATCGCATCGCCAGATATTAGATGGCTTAGAAGTGATGGAACGGAAGCAAGCGCACCAGATGCTTTTCCGGCGGCTAGCGGAAATCGCGCCGTCCAAAGAACTTCAGGACATGCAATTGGAAGTCGAGCAGCATTTGAAACTGCCCAGCGAAGAACGAGAAGCGTTAGCCGAACCGATCTTCAGAAAGCTTGCCATTTTCACTGCCGAAACCCTTGCTCGTACATCGAATTAAGATCAGCCCATCGGGGTTGTCGTTTCTATCTCCCTGGATTGCTGGCCGCGGAAATCGTCTCGGCGTGGTTCTGCATAGCTCCAGTTAGATATTTAATTAACACCACCTCGTTCTGCGCTTCGTTGTAGAGCAACTCATCGGCAATGGCACGAGCCATTGCGATGCCGAATCCCCCCGGGCGCATGCCGAGTTGATCGCGAACGACCGCTACGCGTGCAATCGCCTCGGCGGAAGTCTGATGCACGGCCGCGTGGGTAAGACCTTCGAAGCTGAAGCCTGCGCCGGGATCAGCGACGATATATAGGAGCATTCGTGGATAGCGCAAACGGGCAATGCGTACTTTCTGATTCGGATCCAGCTTTCCTCCCCACTCTACCGCATTGAGTAGCAACTCCCGCAATGCCTGCGTGATTGAGTTAGTAAGCTCGTTCGGAAGATCTTCCTCCAGCTTCGCGACTAAGGCTTGAGCCATTTCGGCGGCTTCCCGCGTGGATGAAATCAGCAGTTCGATCCAATTCGGCGTAGCGGAGATTATTTTCAATCGACCCAGAAGGCACATCGGGAAGGCGCGCTATTCGTTCGTCATCGGGTAAGAGGACTTTTTCCGCTGGGGCCGCCATCGAAGCAAGGGACGCTCACTTCAACTGGCGCACTCTCACGCCCGGATGTTGCAGGCGAGTTACCGCAGAATGAATAAAAGCATCTGATCTATTGTGTTACCCATTGCGCCGTAAACGAACATGTTTTCTGAATATGTTCTCTCGCTGAAGGATCCCGGCTCTGAATATTCGCGAGCAGAGTTCGACGCCCGCTTTTTCAATTCGAGGATCGTCATGCGTGATGACAGCGCGCGTCGGACTAGCCTGAATCGGGACGCTTCTTCGATTCCTCCTTCACTTCGTGATAGGGTAGAGCGTTGAAAATGCCAGGATATGGGCCGTTGACGTTCTACAGTTTCCGCCGCGACCTCAAGAGTAAGTCCGCCAGAAAAGCTGGAGCGCTGCTCGCGGGCGCCATCGCTGGTTTGTTCTCCCCGACCGCACGTGCACAGCAGACTCATGCTGCGGAGACGCCGGTCATAGTCCAGCCGGGCGCGCCGGGAAAACCGAGCAAAACTTTGCCGTCATCGACAAGAGCCACCCTGCCGCAACCGTCGCAGGCAGACGTGGAGTTCATGCAGGGCATGATCATGCATCATTCCCAGGCGGTGGAGATGACGGCGCTGATTCCGTCGCATACCGAGAACAAAGAGTTGCGCTCGCTCGGCGCGCGAATCAGCAGCTCGCAATCGGATGAGATCAACTTTATGCAGCGGTGGCTGGCGACTCGCGGAGAACCGCTGTCCATGGCTATGCCGGAAATGCCCGATTCGAAAATGCCGGATATAGACAAAAGCGCGGATCATTCAACGCATCCGATGGCTCTTATGCCCGGCATGCTGACTCCCGAGCAGATGGACGCGCTGAGGAAGGCGAAAGGCGCGGAGTTCGATCGCCTTTTTTTGACGGGAATGATTCAGCACCACAATGGCGCGCTGATCATGGTGAAGGATCTGTTCGATGCGCCGGGAGCGGGGCAGGATGCCGAACTGTTCAACTTCGCGACGGATGTAGACACCGGGCAACGAGCCGAAATCAGAATTATGCAGTCTATGTTGGATAAGGATCAGCCGGAGCGGGTAAACAAGCCTTCAGAGGAGAAATGATGAGCCGATTGCAGCGTGTTGCTTTGCATCTGGCCTGCGTGATTGTGGCCGCGATTCTTTTGTGCCCTCGTGTGAACGCGCAGGAGCAAAAGCCTTCGCCCCAGCAGCCTTCGCCGCAGGCCTCTGAGCCTCAAGCCGCTCAAGCGCAGGACGAGGACGACAGAAATCCGTTTATGCCGGAGCCGGCTGGGGCGCTACCGGCGGGGATGACGGGATCGGATGTGAACGACCCGCGCGCCAAGCTCACTCCTGGACTGTATGACGCCGGTGAAACGTCGATGGGCATGAAGCATCTCTTGCTGCTCAAGAAGCCTGACGCTTTTCAGTTGGGCGCTACCGATCCTGACGATCCGAAGGTGGCGAAGACAATCAGCCAGCTCGGTCTGCCTATTCCCCTCTCGAAAATCCCCAAGCCGTTGCAAATCGTGATCGCGCAGCTCGCATTCGGCAACTCGGATCTCGCGTTCCAGGGCAATCACCTGTTCCAGGGAAATTTCTACGGCGTAAATATTTTTGACGTCTCCGATCCGGCGAAGACAACATTGCTAACCACGATGGTGTGCCCGGGCGGGCAGGGTGATGTGTCGGTGTACAAGAATTTGTTGTTCATGTCGGTGGAAATGCCGAACGGACGCCTGGATTGCGGCACGCAGGGATTTCCTCCTGCGCCTCCGCCACCTCCTCCGGTTGCAGGCCAGAAAAGAGAACGTCGCCCCCCTCCGCCGGAGAAGGACCGCTTTCGCGGCGTGAGAATCTTCGACATTTCCGACATTAAAAATCCGAAACAGGTAGCGGCAGTGCAGACCTGCCGCGGATCACATACTCACACGCTCGTGCTCGATCCAAACGACAAGAACAATGTTTACATCTACGTGTCTGGAACATCGTTCGTCCGCCAGGCGGAAGAGCTCGCCGGCTGCTCGGGCGAAGCTCCCGACAAAGACCCCAATACGGCGCTGTTTCGCATCGACATAATCAAAGTTCCGGTCGCCGCGCCGCAGGAAGCGAAGATCGTCTCGAGCCCTCGTTTGTTCATGGATGCGCGGACCGGCGCGCTGAACGGCTTGAACAATGGCGGCAGCCATGGCGACAAAGAGAAGAAACCGGTGGACACAGACCAGTGCCACGACATCACGGTTTACTCGGCGATCGGCCTCGCGGCGGGCGCGTGCTCGGGCAATGGAATTCTGCTGGACATCAAGGACCCAGTGCATCCAAAGCGCGTGGATGCCGTGAACGATCCGAACTACTCCTACTGGCACTCTGCTTCATTTTCGAACGACGGCACCAAAGTCGTCTTCACCGACGAGTGGGGCGGCGGCCTCGGCGCCCGCTGCCGTGCCAACGACCCGAACAAGTGGGGCGCGGATGCAATCTTCCATCTGAAGGACGATAAGCTCAGCCTCGCGAGCTATTACAAATTGCCAGCGGCGCAGGGCGACACCGAAAATTGCGTAGCGCACAACGGCTCGCTGATTCCGGTTCCCGGTCGCGATATCGAAGTGCAGGCCTGGTATCAAGGCGGCATCTCGGTGGTGGACTTCAGCGACGCGGCTCATCCGATGGAGATCGCCTATTTCGATCGCGGGCCGATCGATCCCAAGATGTTGGTGCTGGGCGGCTACTGGTCGGCCTACTGGTATAACGGCAACATTTACGGTTCGGAAATTGCGCGCGGGCTCGACGTCTTTGACTTGTCCCCCACGAAATTCCTCACCCAGAACGAAATCGACGCTGCCAAAACGGTCCAAGTGGCAGCGCTGAACGTCCAGAACCAGCAGAAGATCGAGTGGCCCGCAAAGCTGGTCGTGGCAAAAGCTTACCTGGATCAACTGGAACGATCACAGGCTTTGCCGGCAGACCGAATCGCATCGCTGCAGAAGGCGATCCAAAGCGCGGAGAGTTCTCACATGAGCAAAAGCAACGTGGCGAAGTTGAAGCGGATGGCGCCATCACTGGAGAAGATCGCTGCCACGGCGAAGAGCCCAGCGGACGCCAAACGGTTGAATGCCCTGGCGCAGATCCTGAAGCAACCGGCAGCATAATCGGATCGGAACCGGTCTTCGATGATTTCTCGCGTGCTCTTGGCCGGCTAACGCTTTGGAATCGCGCTCGTAGTTGTGGGCGATTCGTGCATGCTGAGGATGTACCAACGGTTTTCGCTTTTGCGGCAAAGCATCATTCCGCGCCCCGCGAAGTGCAACGTGGGTGATTCGAGTGTGTAGTCGTAGGAGCTCCAGACGATGTCTCCGACGACGCGCTGATCGTTCATGGTCATCGACATGTGCACGTGCGGACGCATATTGAAGTACTGCTCGCGGAAATAGTTGGCAGCTTGATCCCTGCCGCGATACTCCGCTTCGGGCAAACTCAGCACAAAATCGCGATCGAAGCAAAATGCCAGTCCCACAGCGTCGGCGTCGTTAAACGCCGCTGAACACGATTCCATCGAGCGCTCCATATCCGCGATCAATGAAAGCTCGGATGAATTGGGAGGTGGAACGCCGAGCCTTGCGACGCTGCGTTGCAAATCAATCGTTACGCCCAGTTGTTCCAGAAGATCGACGCCAAGAATTCCATCGATGGGTCCGCCGCAGGCTTTTGCGATAGCGCTCAGGTCGATCGCCGGTAGCTTGAGATTTTGCAGGTGATGGCCGCCCAAACTCAGCTCGTCCAGCACCACTTCGCGTGCGCTTAAAGAAGTCGTCTTATTCCACGATTGGACGTGAATGTCCGTAGAGCGGCCGCTCTTGAATGATTTCTGATTGAGCATCGATGTGGCGGCGGTATCTACAAGGAATCGCTTCGTGGCTTTATTCACTTCTACGATTGCCACCGGCAAGCGATCGCAGCGCTGGAGAGGAATTTCCGATTCAGAAGGCGGCGTTTGCGCGCGAAGTGGCGGCGTAGCGAACAAACAAACGAGAGCTGCGCTCACAAACATGAGCCCTCCTCGTTGAATTCGCATTATCGCCTCGCGTGCGGCTCTGTTACATGATCGATCCGTTCAAGAATTGCCCTGCGGATACGGCGAAACGCGCTATCGTCGCGGAAAAGGCGCGACGCCCAGTTCGCTCCCAAAGCGAGCGACTGAATTTCGAAAACGAAATCGCGCGCGACCACATCCTTCCTGATTTCTCCGGCATTCTGCGCGTCGCGGAGCGCCTGCTCGAGCGTCGCGAGCCATCGCTTAATCGATTCCGCAATCAGGTCGCGCACTTTGCCGGGCCGGTCGTCGAATTCGAGCGACGCAGCAGCAAAAAAGCATCCGCCGGGAAAAACTTTATCTTCCGCATAGCCGAGCCAGTTTCCGCAGAGAGCACGCAGGCGCGCGAGGCCGTGTGCCTCAAAAGCAGGCCGAATGACAGTCTCAACGAAAATACGACCGGCCTCCTGCACGACGGCGCACTGAAGGTCTTCTTTCGAACCAAAGTGGGCGAAAAGGCCGCTCTTGCTGATCTTCAGCGACGTGGCGAGTTTGCCGATGGTGAGCCCCTCGAGGCCTTCGAGCGAAGCGATATTCACGGCTCTTTGCAGAATCGCGCCGCGAGTCTTAATTCCGCGCGCACGCCTGTGCTGAACTGCTACCAAAACGACGCCCGCAGCGGGTGTAAGTGGTTGCCTCGACCGGTCGGGCCGACGAGGACGTGAGCGTTTGGCCATGTCCGGATAATAGCACGACCGTTCGTTCTATTACAACGATTATATTCGGGATGATTCGGGAGAACGTCACCGCCTCTCCAGTCGTTCCGGGGATGGCGCGAACCCATTTTGAAACTGTCGGCCCTTATCTTCTTTGCTTCACCTCGTGACTTTCAGCGTAGCTCGCATGAGACTGGCTGCTAAAATTGGCTCGAGCGGCCCCTTCACCGCCTGAAACCCCGACAAATGATCCTCGACGACTGGCTTCCGAAATCGGTTCAGTGCCTCAGAAATTACAGCGGCCGGAAATTTGCCGCGGACGTTGTGGCCGGAGTTACAGTCGGCCTGGTTGCCCTTCCTCTCGCAATGGCTTTCGCAATTGCTTCAGGGGTGCCGCCTCAAGCCGGTCTTTACACGGCGATCGTTGCCGGCTTTTTGATTTCCGCTTTGGGAGGCTCCACGACGCAGATCGGCGGCCCCACCGGGGCCTTCGTCGTGGTTGTTTACGGCATCGTGGCAAGGCACGGCTTGGACGGCCTGTACATGTGCACGCTAATGGCGGGCGTGCTGCTGGTAATTCTCGGAGTAACCGGACTCGGGAGCGCGGTGAAATTTATTCCGCGGCCTGTAGTAGTCGGTTTCACAAATGGAATTGCCGTAATTATCGCCAGCACGCAAATCAAGGATTTCTTCGGACTCAAAGTCGATAAAGTTCCCGGGGATTTCCTGGCGCGCATGGAAGTTCTTACAAGGAATTTCCAAACTCTTTCGCTGCTTGAAACCTGTCTCGGTGTGCTGGCCCTCGCGCTCATCCTTGTCTTTGCGCGATACGTGAAGAAAGTGCCGGGCTACATCATGGCGCTCTTCGTTGGGACGGCGATCGTCGCCATTTTCAAGCTGCCGGTTGAAACGATCGGCACGCGCTTTGGAGGAATTCCGTCCGGCCTGCCGAAGTTGCAGGTGCCGCAATTTCGTTTTGACTTGTTGCGACCGCTGATTTCTCCGGCCGTCACCGTCGCAATGCTCGGAGCAATCGAATCGCTGATGTCCGCGGTCGTCTCCGACCGAATGAGCGGAGATAAACACAATCCGAACGTCGAACTCGTAGCGCAGGGCGTCGCCAATGTTTTTTCACCGCTCTTCGGAGGCCTGCCGGCTACCGGAGCGATCGCTCGTACGGCTACGAATATTCGCTCGGGCGCCAAGACCCCGGTTGCGGGAATGATTCATGCACTCACGTTGCTTGCGATTGTTCTATTCGCCGCGCCACTTGCCCGTTTTATCCCCCTGGCGGTGCTCGCTGCGATTCTCTTCGTGGTTTCTTACAACATGAGCGAGTGGAGAGAAATTCCTGAGTTGCTGAAGCTGTCGCATCTGGAAATCGGGACCTGGGCGATCACGTTTCTATTGACCGTGTTCGCAGATCTGACCGTTGCGGTGGAAGTCGGGATGATACTTGCCGCGCTCGTATTCATCCGTAAGGTTACTTCCACAACCACCGTCTCCCAGGTGACCGAAGAATATGTTCGCGAAGGTTACGCGCACATGCTGCAGCACAAGGAAATTCCGCCGTACGTAACCATTTTCCGTATTCACGGCCCATTTCTTTTCGGCGCGACCGACAAAATTGAAGAAATTTTCTCGCAGATTGACGGATTACCGCCAATCGTAATTCTGCGACTGCGGAACATGACCGCGATTGATGCTACCGGCCTGCAAGCCTTGGAAAAACTTGCGGACGTGATCCATAGCTCCGGCAGGGAGCTCGTCCTATGTGGCGCGCGCGAACAGCCGGCGCGGCTGATGCGCCAGGCGGAGTTTGAGCAGCACGTGGGCGCTGAAAACATTTGCCGCAATGTGGAGGAAGCCCTGGAACGAGCTAAGGCGCTTCATGCGGAGATGGCACCGCAGGGTGCGGGGTCAGTCGTTCTGGAGAGCTGAAAAGCCGAGATCGAACGAAAAACATTCGGAGGGCCTCGGTTTAACCTTCGAGGCTGTTACGCGTTCGACTCCTGCGGCTTCGGCGCTTCTTCGGCGGCTTTGGCGCCCTCGTCACGCTCTCTCTTCTTCTGCAGGTACTCCCGCCACGTAAGGTAAATCAGGATGAGGTCGAAGATCGTAAGCACTACCAGAAAAATCGAATGCGTGTGCGTGAATCGATGCATCTGGTAGACGCAAAACACACCGAAAACCACCATCGTCAGCGGATAGGCCCACAATTTGTTCATCCAGAGGCCGGCCACCAGCAAAGCTTTCGAGAGCCCGTGCGTGATCAGATAGATCGAAGCGAACTCCCTCCCGCCATTCGCGAGAGATTGGGTCCAATGAAAAAGGTGGGCAACAATGACTTCGTCGTACTTGCCCGGCAGGTCATGCAGTGCGGCAAACCGAACAAATTCATTCATCGCGCTCGGCTTGATAAACCAGATCAGCACGCCGCCAATGCATTCGAGCAGGCCGTCGAATCCCTTGATCGCAATTCCGGCCTGGAAACTCTTATCGAGGAGTGAGCCGCCAAGTTTCAAATGAATCCCGTCAGGTTGCGTGTTCGAGCGATTTCAATTCTTCGCGGAGGTAGTCTCGCCAATTTTCGGGCAGGGCTTCCAGATTCGCTGCGCGTCTCAAAAGGTTAGCATCTTTACCGCCGTCTCTGTAGAGGGTGTTGATCTCGGCGATACTGATTCTTTCGGGGTCTTCGTGAATTCTTTGGATAGGGTCACCGGCTCCTACGATTCCTTGTCGCTCCACTGCAAGATAAAATCCGGATCGTCCATTCGTGAGCATACGATTCAACATATCGTCGCGCTGGAATTTCAGCGCAAGTTTGTAGCACGGCGTTCGCGGTTGCGTAACGATCACGATTGCTTCGCCAATTCGAAATTTGTCGCCGATGTGAATCTCGTGCTCGATCATTCCTTCGGTCGTGAAATTCTCGCCGAACATTCCCCAGGGCAGCGCCATCTCCAGCAGTTCGCTTTTCCACAGCGGATAGTGCTCCGACGGGTATGCATAGACCGCCTTGGCGGGGCCGCCGTGTACGGTTAAGTCAGCCTGGCGATCGCCGTCGAGATTTAAGCGCCGCATCATCACAGACCCGTCGATTGGTTCTTTGAAGATTCCGGTGCGCACTTCCTGCCTCTTCCAAATTACGGTGTGAGGCACGGCCACGTTGAGCGAAACAAGCTTCATTGCGGAATTCCCTGTGTCACGACCTGCAATCCAGCACTGCCGCGCCGTTGATGCGGTCCGCCTTCAAATCATTCAAGGCGCGATTGGCATCCCGCAGTGGAAAGAGAGTCACCTCGCTGCGGATTGGAATTTCGGCCGCGACCCGTAGGAAATCCTTGCCATCGTTGCGTGTGTTATTTGCGACGCTTCGTATCACGCGCTCCTCGTAGAGCAAATCGTAGCCGAATTCCGGAATCGGGCTCATGTGAATTCCGCCGAGGACCAGCACTCCAGCCTTCTTCAACGCCTTCAGCGCCGGCGGAACTAATTCACCGGCCGGCGCGAACATAATGGCCGCATCAATCTTGTCCGGAGGCGCTTCAGCGGCTTCTCCCACCCACACGGCGCCCAGCTTGCGGGCAAGCTCCTGATGTTTTTTGCCCCGCGTGGCCGCGTAAACTTCCGCGCCCCAGTGCCGCGCCACCTGAATCGCTACGTGCCCCGCGGCGCCAAAACCGTACAATGCGAGGCGTCCGCCTTTTTTGATTCCCGAAATCCGCAGGCAGCGGAAGCCGATGATTCCGGCACAGAGCAGAGGAGCGGCCTGTTCGTCGTCGAAGCTTTCCGGAATCTCGTATACAAAATCCTCCAGCGCCACGGCGTACTCCGCGTAGCCTCCATCCACGGTGTAGCCGGTGAACTCGGGATGGTCGCAGAGATTTTCCATTCCTGCCCGGCAGTATTCGCAGGTCTGATCCGTGCCATGAAGCCACGCAATTCCCACGCGCGCGCCTGCCCGAAACCGCCCAGCGCCTTCGCCGCATTTTTCGACCGTGCCAACCACCTGATGACCGGGAATGACGGGGGATTTTCGCGGCGGCAATTCGCCTTCAACCACGTGCAAGTCAGTGCGGCAGACGCCGCAAAAATGCACGCGGACCAATACTTCGCCCTTTCCGGGTTGCGGAACGGGAACGTCGGCAAATTCCAACGGATTACTTTCAATCCGCGCTGCGGCCCGCAATATGCATGCTTTCATTTTTCGACCCTTCGTTTCCCAATCCCGCGTCTTCGGCCACGTTCAGCGCGATGGCGGACCAATCGAGATCGCCACGCCCTTTGGCGACTGCTGAAACCCAGCGGTCATGCAACAGGCTGCCGAGCGGCAAGGGTGTAGTGCCGGCGGCGGCCATCTGCAAAATCAGATTGACGTCTTTCAACCCCAGCGTGAGCCGGAAGCCAGCGGGTTCGAAGCGCTGTTCCGCTATCTGGTTGGCGTAACCGGCGTGCAGAGGGGAAAATTTGCCGATCATCTCCGCGACAGCTTTCTTGCTCACGCCGCTTTTTTCCGCAAGGGTCAACATTTCCGCGAGCGTCTCAATGGTTGCGGCCACCATGAAATTGCCGCACAGCTTCACCACGTTGGCGGCGCCGGGATCTTCGCCGAAATCGAATAGGCCTTGGCCGATGGCGTTTTGAATCGGCTCGACGCGCTGCTTGGCGGCGGCTGGACCGGAGGCGCAAACCCACAGGCGCTTTGCCACAGCAGCATCGGGGCGGCCGAACACCGGCGAGGCCACATATGCCACTTGATGTTTGGCATGATGCTCGGCGAGGCTGCGGGCAGTAGCGGGCGAGATGGTGCTGAGCGAGACGTGAATTCCGCCGGGGCCGAGGTGTTCGACGAATGAGCCACTGCCGAGGCAAAGATCTTCCAATGCGCGGTCGTCGGCTACCATCGTCACGACGATTCCGCCGGGCTGCGCGGCGCACGCTGGTTTCGACGCAAGCGTTGCGCCTTTTGCGACGAGCGCAGCAGCTTTTTCAGCGGTTCGGTTGTACACCCTCAAACCGTAGCCGGCTTTGAGCAGATTCGCGGCAATCGGCGCTCCCATGTTTCCCAATCCGATGAATCCGAGTGTCTCTGGCATTGTGGATGTCCTCCGTCGCACGTTTATTTGGTGAGCAGGTCGCTATTCAATGGATGCGCCGCACGATTAGTATGACTCATTTCCAGGGTGTTAAATTTCGACGCCGCTCGTTGCCGCGCGAGGGCGCGTGCTTCCGTGATTTAATGTCCCGGGGGCAGCGATGGCGAAAAAGAGTTTTAAACAGCTTTCCGAGCGGGAAATTCTGGCGTTGGCGATTTTTCTCGAGGAGGAAGACGGGCGCGTTTACGGCGATTTCGCTGACGGTCTTCGCGAGACTTATCCAGCCACCGCCAAGATGTTCGAGGAAATGCAGGCCGAGGAGTCAGGCCACCGGCAAGCCTTGTTCGATCTCTATCGCGAGAAATTCGGCGAGCACATCCCGTTGATTCGCCGGCAGGATGTAAAAGGTTTCATCGAACGGCGCCCCGAATGGCTCGTGCGCCCGCTGGGAATCCAGAATGTCCGCAAGCAAGCCGAGGTGATGGAACTGGAAACACGGCGCTTCTACGAGCGCGCCATCAGCCAGGTGACGGATGCTTCGATTCGCAAGCTACTCGGCGATCTGGCAGAGATCGAGCGGCAGCATTACGCCAAGGCGGAGTCGCTCAAAGAGGATCAGGTCACCACCGGCGCCCATGACGAGGAAGAAAAGGCGGGCCGCCGAATGTTCATGCTCCAGATTATTCAGCCGGGGCTTGCGGGCCTGATGGACGGCTCGGTTTCGACGCTGGCGCCGATTTTCGCGGCGGCGCTCGCGACGCATAGCAGTTGGGACGCGTTCCGCGTCGGACTCGCGGCGTCGCTCGGAGCCGGAATTTCGATGGCATTTGCCGAGGCGCTTTCAGACGATGGCTCGCTCACAGGGCGAGGGCGACCGGTCGTTCGTGGATTAGTGACAGGCCTGATGACTGCGGCGGGAGGAATCGGGCATACATTGCCATTTCTGATTCAGAATTTTCATGCGGCCCTCGTTGCGGCGATGGTCGTGGTGGCCATCGAGCTGGCGATTATCAGTTATGTTCGGCATCGCTATATGGACACGCCCCTCTTTGCGTCCTCGTTGCAGGTAATGGTGGGTGGCGGGTTGGTGTTCGCGGTTGGCATCCTAATCGGGAGCTCGTGATTACAAAGGAGCCGTTGATGACGAATCGGACTGTAGTGGGATTCGCGCTCGCGCTGTTTTGCGCACCGCTGGCTCGCGCTCAAAATGTGGTGAAGTATCACACGACGATGGACGACGTGAAGTACACGTACAACAGCACGTCGGCGCCGGTCGCCAAGCTGGCTCCTGGAGACATTCTCGAAACGAACACCGTGGACGCCTTCGGCAACGCGCTTCAAAAGCCGGGCGACACGTTGGCGCTCGTAAAAGGCGACAACCCGTTGAGCGGACCCTTTTATATCCAGACCGCAGAACCAGGCGACACACTCGCGATTGAATTTCTCAAGATGGATGTGGACTCTTCGCAGGGCGTTGGCGCGTTCGCTCCCGGTTTCGGCGCGCTGAATGAGACGTTTTATACGCCGATGGTCCATCCTCCGCTGCCCGAACGCATTTGGTTTTATCCCATCGACAATGCGGCGGGCACCGCTACGTTTCACGCGCTCGACTCGAATTTTTCGGTGAAGTTCCCGCTGCACCCGTTCCTGGGTTGCATCGGAGTAGCTCCGGCGGGCGGCGAGGCGCGCAGCTCGGTGGTGCCGGCGGAGTTTGGGGGCAATATGGACGCGCCGGAAGCGAGCGTGGGCAACACGCTATACCTTCCCGTGAGCGTTCGCGGCGCGCTGCTCTACATGGGTGACGGGCATGCAGCTATGGGCGATGGCGAAGTGGCAGGCACAGCGGTTGAGGTTCCGCTGCGAGTTCGGATGCGCGTTTCCGTGATCAAAGGTATGAAAATCGATTGGCCGCGCTTTGAAAACAGCGAAGAAATCATGGCCGCCGGAATCTACCGCCCGCTCGACGATTCGCTGCGAATCGCGTTCACCCAGCTAATTAGCTGGATTCATGCCGATTATGGGCTTTCGGAGTTGGACGCCTACGAACTGCTCTCGAAGGTGGCGAAAATTCACGTTGCCGAGATGGTGGATCCGAACTACGTGATTATCGCGAAGATTGACAAGAAATACCTGCCGGCCAAGATTCACTAAACGAACCTTATCGAATGGTCGGTAGCGGCAGGCCAATTGTGTCGATTAGGCCCAGATTTCTAATCGAGACACCGCGATTAAAAATGTCCGTATCTAGCTTAAAAACATACATTTGCGAATTCCTAATCGGGACAAAATGCGTTGTTTGCATCCCGGACGCCTTTGCGGGAAGGGCTCTTGCGTTTCGGCCCTCGAGGCGCGCGCCCGCATACCGAGAAGTGCTGATTTCAATACGCAGGGAGCTGCGCTGTAATGCCCTCGTAACATTTGCGATGGCGCGTAATTTTGCCGAGCAATCGACCCATGCAAATCCTATTCCGGTTCATCATTGGCGGTCTTGTCGTATCGCTGTTCGCCGCGTTTGCCGACGCGTTGAAGCCCAGGAGCTTTGCCGGCCTCTTCGCCGCGGCGCCTTCGGTAGCGATAGGCACGCTTGGGTTGACGATTTTGGGCGAGGGGAAATTATTCGCGGCCACCGAGGCACGGTCGATGATCTTCGGCGCCATTGCTCTGTTCTTCTACGCGATCGCGGCGATGCGGCTGATGATGAGGTACAAGCTGAACGCTGCTCCAGCGGCGTTCTCAGCCATTGCGGTGTGGATAATTTGCGCGACGGGAGTTTGGTACGTGTTGTTGCGATGATTGCGAATGAGAGTTCACTTCGATATTTCGGATTTGAAAGGCACGAAATGGTATGAGTTAGCCGTGCGCTTCCTCTTCGGAGGCGCAATCACGGCTACCACAGGAATGCTGGCGCACCGCTATGGACCCGTATTCGGCGGTTTGTTCCTCGCTTTCCCTGCTCTTTTTCCTGCGAGCGCCACTCTGCTCGAGAAGCACGAGCGAGAAAAGAAAAGAAGAGCGGGAATAGCAAACACCAGTCGCGGGCGAGAGGCTGCTGCTCTGGATGCGCGCGGTGCGGCCATCGGAAGTATCGGCCTCGTCGGTTTCGCACTTATAGCCTGGAAGCTGCTGTCCATCTCAAACGGGGCGATCGCGCTTTTCGCGGCGCTTGTGGTTTGGACCGCGATTTCGGTGGTGATCTGGCGATTGCGCAGGCACCGTCTTTTTCTCCGCAAAGGCCACGCCAGCTCTGCTTCGCGCGCGCCTGTTTCGTGAAAGGGTTGGGTTACGCTTTGCGGCGAACCGCTTTTCTGCCGTCTTCGATGCGGCGCCATGCTTCGGCGGGACCCTTCACGGCGAGAATTCGATACTTCTTTCCCAGATGCCTATGATAATTGACGAAGAACTCTTCCAACTCCTGCACGAATTTCTTGCCCAGGTCGTCAATGTGTTTCACGTACGCGTAGCTTTCTTCCTGCACACCCACGATCCGATCGTTGCGCTGCTTATTCTTTTTCTTGCCTTGCTCACCTTCTATCACTCCGATCACCCGGCATTTCACAAGCACGCCCGGAAAAGCCGGCTCGTCCATCAGCACTAAAACATCGGTGGGGTCGCCGTCCTCCGCTCTTGTCGAGGGAATAAAACCAAAATCGTAAAGAAACGTCATGCCAGCGGGCAGCACCTTTGCGAGCGCAAACACCTCTTGTTCGGGATCGAATGCAAATTTATTCCGGCTGCCTTTGGGAGTCTCGATGATGACCTGTATCCGATTCGGGAGGTCCTTGTCGAATGGCGCCAGGCGCGTCGGGTCGGCGAGAACGCCGCGGGTTTTTATTTTCTTCGGCATCGGTTAGTCTTTGTGGAACGAATCACAACTTGGTTTCAAGGCTTTACCGTTCTGCAAGCGGGATTCGGCGGAACTCCAGCCAACAACACAAAATCGTACTGAGCGCCGAACGCATCGTCGATACAGTGAAAGGCTTACTTTTCCCTGCCACATAGCTGGTGAAGGTCCGGCAACACGGGCAGCAGCAAAAAAAAACTGAAGAGTGTATTGCGAAGCGGTATGGGAGCAAAGTACTCTGGAACCTAACGAATCGCCTTTTGTTAATAGGAAATCGGAGGAAATCGGTGGCTAAGACATTCGAAGTGGAAATCAAGTTTGAGGATCGCGAGAAGGGGCCGGGGACCGTGGCGGGGAAAGCCATCGTTACGGCGGGCACTATGGCGGCGGCAATCGGAAAAGGCGTGCGCGAGATTCTCGATAAGACCGATCGAAAGCAGAATTTCGACATGCAGAAACACGGCGTCGAGATTTTAGTGCGGTCTTCTGCGGACGCGGGCGAGCCCGACGAAGCAGCCGAGTCAGCGGCCGGGGCATAACCGCGGAAAGATCCAGGTCTTCCATCTGCTCTTTCGTCCAGACGGCGGCCGAGCTCCGTATTCGACTCCCCCGATAATCAAGCCTTCCAAATTTCAGGGCATTTAGCCACAAGGCGCCAACTCTCTTCGCGGGCTAGGGTGCAGCGCACCCGTCCGTAGACACGCAGGCGCGTTGACATGTGCGCGCGTCGCACCTAGAATCGCGGCCTAAATCGCACAGGCTAGGCTCCGATTCGAGGAAGAGTGCGATCCTCGCGGAGCCCGCAAGCTAGCGGAGACGGCCATCACGCCCGGTCCGGGTAAGCCCAAAATAGCGATCGTGGACGATGACGCGGGTTTGCGCGCGAAGATTGCGTCAGCTCTGCGCTCGGATTTTGAGGTTCTCGAGGGAGAGGACTACGACGCGGCGGTGAAGCTGCTCGAAGAGCGCGCAGTGGATGTGCTTCTACTCGGATTGCCCATCGCATCCGGTGGTGTCCGGGAGTGCACGGAGCTGCTTTCAAGGCTGGACGGAAGCAACATTGACACGCTGGTGATCGTGCTGAGTTCCGACGAAAAGAAATCCACCGCGCTGAAGGTGATCGACGCGGGATCCTACGACTACTTCATCAAGCCAATCGACACGGACGTGCTCCGGCACCTGCTCGAACGCGCAGTTGAGAAGCTGCATATCCAGCGCGAGAACCGGCTGCTGCGCGAGGAAATCAGCCGCAAGAATGCGCTCGGCGATCTGATCGGGACAACGGACTCGATGCGGCATGTGTTCGACTCAATCAAACGGATGGCGCGGGCGACGACCAACGTGATAATTCGTGGCGAGAGCGGCGTGGGCAAAGAGCTGGTGGCCCGTGCACTCCACGAGCAGAGCCCGCGGAGAAACCGCGCATTCATCAGCGTAAATTGCGCGGCGCTGCCCGAAGGGCTAATGGAGGCCGAGCTTTTCGGCTATGAGAAGGGCGCGTTCACGGGAGCGGTGGGGACGAAGGAAGGCCGTGTCGAATTGGCACACCAGGGGACGCTTTTCCTCGATGAGATTGCGACGCTGACGCCGCCGCTGCAGAGCAAGCTGCTGCGGGTGCTGGAAGACCGGTCGCTGACCAGGCTGGGCGGAAAGAAACAGATCAAGGTGGATTTCCGGCTGATCAGCGCGACGAACGAGGACCTGGAAGAGATGGTGCGGGACGACCGGTTCCGCGAGGACCTGTATTACCGGATCCACGTGGTGCCAATTTTCGTGCCGGCATTGAGGGAACGCGTGGACGATATACCGGTGCTGGCGGAATACTTCGTTAGCGTGTATTGCGCGGCGAATAGCTTTCCGGCCAAGCGAATCGCGGATGAGGCGATGCTGGCACTCAAAAGGTACGCATGGCCGGGGAATGTGCGGGAGCTCGAAAACGCGATTCAGAGGCTGGTTATCATGACCGATGGAGAGACCATCGGGCTGAAAGATCTGCCGGCGGAAATTGTGCAGACTGTGGGGCGGGATCGAGGACGGGTGAGGCTAACGAACTCGGGCATCAATTTGGACAAAGAGATCGAGGCCTTTGAGCGGAGGTGGGTGCAGGAGGCGCTGGAGCAAGCCAAGACAGTAAAGTCGGAAGCGGCGCGTCTGCTGGGAGTTGACCGGAACAGGATGAACTATCTGTGCCGGAAGTATGGGCTGTAGACCACGTTGAAAAGACCATCCCAAGGCGCGAAGTCGCCCTGGTGGGCGGGCCAGCCACTCGCCGAAAAAGATTGGGCGCTTTACGGCGAACAATTGGCGGCAGAAAGCGCGAAGTCCGACATTCCACCCCAGGATTACTACCTGCCGGCTGATTTTCCTCTGGTGCTCGACGAAGCAGAATGGCGGAGCCTTGCAAGAACCGCTGAGAAGCTGACGAGTGAGGCACTGGCCGCCGAAGCAGAACTCATCGGGCGAACGGACCTGCACGAGCGGCTGGGGGTCCCCGCAAGCATTCGGGAAGTTCTAAGGGGAGGCGAGGCGGGAAGAGCGCGAACCGGCGCCGCGAGGTATATGCGGTTTGATTTCCACTGGACGCGGGAGGGCTGGCGCGTTTCGGAGGTGAACGCGGACACGTTGGGCGGTTTTAACGTGGCATCGCTATTTACAGAGTTGATGGCGCCGCACTATGCGGAGTTCGCAGCTCCGCCCAACCCAGTCAGGGCTCATGCGGAAGCCGTCGGACGGGCCGCAGGCAGGAAGGGACTCGTGGCGATTGTCCGGCGGACGGTTCACGCCCGGGACTGCGAAGCCAAATATCTGGCGACAGAACTTCGGAATCTAGGGCTAAGGGCTCTGATCGTAAGTCCGAGGGCGGTTCGTTGGAGATCAAATCTGGCATACATCACGCAGGCGGAAGCGAACCAGCAGGCCGCGTTGCTGATTCGATTCCTGGACGCCGAGTGGCTTCCGAAATTGCGGCCAGGATCGCAGTGGAAAGAATGGTTTTCGGAAAGCCGGACGCCCATGAGCAATCCCGGAACTTCGATTTTGATACAAAGTAAGCGCTTTCCCCTGGTCTGGAATGAGTTAAGGACGGCGGTACCTACCTGGCAGGAGATGATTCCCGAGACGGTCTGTCCCGGCGAATCGCCTGGCAGAACGGGAGCAGACTGGGTGCTGAAGCCGGTGTTTGGCCGCGTCGGAACCGGTGTAATGATTCGAGGCATTAGTTCGGGGCGTGGCTATCGGCGGGTTCAGCGGGAGGCCAAGCGAAACCCGAACCGTTGGGTGGCGCAGCGAAGATTCGAGATGTTGCCACTTGTGACGCCACGAGGTCTGCGTCACGTCTGCCTGGGTATCTTTACAGTCGACGGAAAGGCGGCTGGGGCTTACGGTCGCCTGTCGAAAACGGCGCTGGTAGATAGAAGCGCACAAGATGTCGTGGTCTTGCTGGCCAACTAGCCAGAGTATTCGGCGGGTAATAAGTGTAAATTTTCAACGGGCGCTGACTAACTCAACAGCGGGAGCCAGTTCAAAGAGTGCTCGATTATAGGGCGGAAAGGCTACAGGAAGATTCCAAAGAGGTTAGACGAGCAGCCCGAAGCGTGACCGAATGGCGCGTTATTTGCATATAAGCAGTATATCGCCCCAGAGGGGCAATTTGAGAGGGAGAAAACAATGGCAAAGAAGAGCCTGAAGAAGTCAAAGAAGCTGGAATCCACCAAGCCGCTCTCGAAGAAAGCGTAAGAGGCGAGTTCGACGAAGTAGCAAGACCGGGAATCGGGCCGCCTTTGACGCAAGAGGCGGCCCTTTCTCTTTGAGTCGCCTCCCTAAAAGTCATAGGTCCCCAGTAGGCCCCAAAAGGCATAGAATTGAGACATGAAGGGCAAAAAGATCAGCAAGCTGAAGAAGCCGACCAAACTTGAGCCAACAAAGCCGCTCATCCGCACGCCTTGGGTGAAGTAGGTATCCCGGGTTCCTCGCAATCCTCCCACGAATCGATCTTGGCAATTCCGTTAGGCCGCTTCCTAGGTCTTTGCGCCGTCGAGCGTTTCGACGAAAAGCCGAGGTCGGAGTGCGGTTCACACTCGATCGTGAAGAATCGTTGAATAAGTCAACGGAGCCGAACAAAATTCAACTCCGGGAGCTGTCGAATCAGAGTCACCGAGCACCGCCCCCTGGATAAGTGGTTTAGTTTGAATCACAAGACATGGGAAGATTTTTGGAGGGCGAATTGCAACGTCTCAAGCAGAGCTTTGGGCGCTCAATTCAGTCGACGAGGGAAGGCAATGAATCCGACCGCGAAACCAGTGAAGAAGAGCAAGAAAGCCGAGCCGGCAAAGAAGCTCGAGCGCAAGACGCCGCTGATGTCTGTCCGCAGTTTGACGGTGAAGTGGTAAGCGCTAAGCATCGATTGAAATTTTAACGATCTTCCGACCTTGCGCTCCGCTAGGCCGGGAGTTTGAAGTAGCAGCAACCCCGAAGGGCCGCCGTCCCAGGAACGGCGGCCCTTTCTTTTTGCATGGACGCGATACAGCGGAAGTTCACCACCAAATTTGGGATCGCAACCAGTGCCAAGCGGCGCGGCTCGCCTGCCACGCAAGTGGCCGGCTACCAGTTTTGATCTTAGCGATTCCAGTCATGCCCCCGCTCAGAGAGTTGTCCGGGTTGGGAAATTCCATAATTACGGCGATGTGATTGGTAAGTTCCTGTCCAAGCCGCGTTAGCCTTTGCGTTTGTGACACTGGCATGTCCGCAGCCGCTGCCGGAAGAATCTGGTCGACGCGTCCCGAGTAGGTTCGAAATGTGTACGGAAGAACTTTTACTTTAACCGCGGAGCCGGGGCGCACGTCGGCGAATTCGCGATCGGGAACCAGAATTCTGGCTTTCATCGTGCGGCGGTCAGAAATACGGCAGAACTCGTCACCGGCAGCAAGATATTCTCCGACGCGCTGTTGGATTTCAGCTGTGGCCACGACCCCGTCAAAGGGTGCGCGAATCTGCAGTTCTTCAACATTTTGAGCCGCGACGGCGAGTTGCTTCTGAATACGAATTCGTTCGCGGACGGCTTGAGCGGATTTCCCGGACCCTGGGTCATCCTGGTTCAAGCGAAGATTGCTGCTGGCGAGCGTGAGTTCGGCGGAAGCCACCTGGGCGTCAACCTCAACTTCAGGGTTCTGCAGAGTGGCGATGATCTGGCTGGCCTTCACCTCGTCGCCCTGGCGAACAAACACACGGGCGACTTTTCCGGCGACCTGGGTCCGGACATGGGCATCGCGACCGGGTTCGAGCACCAGATCTGTGGAGACACTGGAGGGAACCGGCGGCAAGAATAAGAGGAGCGCAATTCCAAGAGCGCCAAAGGATTGGGCGCGAGTCAATTTCCAGGTCATATAAGACTCCCGCTGTTTTCGAATCCAAGCACGAACAATGGGCAGTGAAGATTTGATGCCTTTCCGCGCGAAGAAATAGATCACCCCTGCAAAAAGGATATATCCCCAATCGCCAAACTTCGTCAGCAGGACATTTTTCGCGAACAAAAGCACGATGGCGAGAAGACCCACGCTATAGGCGAGCGCAGCGACGCCAAAGAGGAAGAAGATACGGCGCTGGCGACGGCTGGACGCAGGCAAGTCGATATTACGGCGGAGAATATATTTTTCCGCCCAGACACGCAGGAAGGCAAAGGAATCCTCCCTCAGATTATCGATGTCGAGAAACTGAGAAAGAGCGTAGTAGCCGTCCGCCTTGATGAGGGGATTCAGATTTAATAGAGCGCCCTGAATTCCGCTGAGCAGCATCATTTTATAGGCGAGGTCATTGACGATTGAGCCGGGCGGCGTGAAGTGCCAGACCACGGCTGATAAACTGCAAATGACCAACTCGACCCAGATGCCAGCGAAGATTACCCATTGGCGGCGCGACGTGCGATTGAACAACAGAATGTCGGTGGTGTCCGTATAAAAGGCCGGCGTCAGATAGATCAACAGGAAACCCATCTGGTGAACGTCACCGCCAAAGTGCTTGCAGGTGAGCCCGTGGCCGAATTCATGAATTCCCCCAAGAAGAAGAAGAAGAAGCCAGAAGGACCACACGTCGTAGGCGCTTTTATCGGCAAAAGAATAAAGGGATTCGGTGTCGTGTTGAACCCGTGTCCAATCCCCAGCCACGAAATACATGGCGGTGATGAAAAGAAGCATCGAGAAAAATACGAATTGAGAGGTATAGATCCAGCTCAGGATCGGGTCGAGCTTCTCTAGAGTCTTATTTGGGTCCCACGCCTTGAAAGTGATGTAAAGCATGCTGGACCCGTCGACCCGGCCTTTGCGCTCGTCGCGGATGCGTTCAAGAACCGCGAGATTTTTTTCGCCCAGGGACCGTTCCCACATGGCGGGCTCAATCGAATCGAGAAATTCGAGAACTTCGGATTCCGCGATCGCAGAATCAGGATCTTGCTCGGAAAGCGCCTCGGATATCTCGGCCGGTGTACGTGTGCCGTCACACAGCATAAGCAGCTGGTATTCGAATTCACCGTAACGGTTGTAGGAATTGGTCTCGTGGTTTTTGATGACGTAGCTTTTCTCGCCGTTGACGGTTTGTTCGCTGATGCGCAGATCAGAGCGAAGCTTGGGGCGCCGCAATCCTTTGGAGAGGACGCTTGAGACCTGAATGCTGGTAGGACCAAAACGCATGGGTCGCGGTGCCTACGGTTTCGCTTTTGCAGTGCCAGGCCAAATCACATGTACAGCCATGCCGGGACGCAAATCGGCAATTCCGTTGCCGATAAGCTGCGCCGTGACGTCGTAGCTGTCGCTCGCGGGATCGACGGTGGGGCTAACCTTCACCACGCGGGCTGAAAACGTGCGGCCGGAATTGTCGACAAGCGAGAGATCGACAGGCGCGCCTCGCTCGGGACGCTTTGGGGAAGCTTCGGAAACCTGAAATTGGACCTGAAGGGGCGAAAGCTGGCTGATGCGAAAACATTTGTCATTCTTGGCTACGGTCTGACCCTCGCGAATATAGCGGCGGACGATGACGCCATTGAATGGGGCGCGCAGCCGAGTCTGGTCCAATTGAATTTCGAGGCGATGAATTTCCGAGTGACTGCTTTCGACCATGGCTTGCCATCCGTGCAAATCGTATTCGGCGCCTTTGGCTTCAAACTCGGCAGCTTCCAGGTCCGCTTCGCTTGAAAGCCCATATTCACGCAGCTGCTGTTGGCGCCTCAGGGCGGCGGCTTTGGCCTTCAGCTCCGCCTCCTTGAATTTCACGTTATTCTCGGCAACGGTGAGATCGTTTCGAGCTTTGTTGAGCTCCATTTGAAGGCTGCGGTCATCCAGTTGGCCGAGGATCTCCCCCGCTTTGACGGCGCTGCCTTCGTCTTTTGCGAGGGAGGTGACCACACCATCGCGCTCGGCAGAGAGATCCACTTGGTGCTCCACGGAGAGCACGCTGAGAACGTCATTAGGCTCTGTCGGCTTCACGCCGGCGGTTGGTCCCGACGGTTGTGACGGTCGCGAAGGCACTGCCGAAGACGGAGGTGGAGCGGCTGAAGTGGAATCCGGCGCGTGAGAAGAATCGCCGCAGCCCGCCAACGCGAGGGCCAAAATTACGATTGGAAGATACGTTGAACGTCTCATCATGTCCCTGCCTCTTCAGCTTACGGAAGCCAACTCCACACCTTCTGCCAAATCCAACGAAACGGATCGCGAAGCAGCGCATAGCCGACTGGATACACGCCGCTGCTAAACCATCCTCCTGCTGCACGGATGCGAACACGGCCAACCATTCCGTCGCGAGCGCGCCCGCCGGGATTCGAAAAAAGAGCCCGGACTAGAAAGTATTGGTCCCCAGCATCGGAATGAGTTTGAGCGCCGATGCGATCGACGGTCCCGAAGAATGTTGCCGTCGGGAAGGCGTTGAGCTTAAGGGCAACTTCCTTGCCAGGATGGACCAGGGCCAAATCCGTTTCAGGCACGCTCATTTCGGCGGCCATCCGTTCCTCGTCAACGATCTCAGCGAAGGGGTCGCCTGCCTTGACCATCACACCGGTTTTTTCTTCAATTTTCGGGGTCACCACGACGCCGGCGATTGGAGCGCGAAGATCCGCCGCAGCAACGCGCTGTTGTTCGAGTTGCACTTCTGCAGCGTGAAGATCGGCGCGCATTTTGGCTTGCCCTGCGGCCGATGGATCATTGCGAAATTCCGCTTCTGCAATTTCCCGGCGAGCCTGTGCCAGAGCGGCTTCGGCCTGGGCAAGCTTGATGCGATCCTCGCTATCGTCAAGTTGTGCGAGGGATTGGCCCTGCTGCACGGTGTCGCCCTCATGAACGAAAACGTGCAGCACGACTCCGCCTTCGATTGAGCTAACAATGCGGCGTTCAGCGGGGACCACGGTAGCATCCGTACGCACGCGCACCGGCCACGGGACTAGAATGAGAATGGCGGCAACAATAGCGGCGCGCTCAGCATACTGGCGCCAGCGCTCTTTCGGCATCGCGGCGGCGAGACGCTTCTTCTGTTCGGCAAAGGGCTGGAAAATATTCGCGAGCGGAACCTGCTGGTAGAGCTGCGCGTTGCGGATGGCAACAGTCGTCTGGTTCGCCAGAATCGAAACAGTTTCCTTGTTGGCATCGGTGAGGAAGTCTGCGTCGCTGCTAAGAAGTATCATCGCGCCAAGAACGCCCTGGTCGTCACGCAGCGGCAAAGCATACGTGCCGTTGAGCTCGTAGGCTTCGAGGTATGAGACGAGCTGCGCGCGAGCCTCTTCCGGATCGGCGTGCCAGCCATCGTCGTATTTATCGACGGCAACGGGACCTTCCTGCTGGGATACCCATTCCAGCCGGTCGCGCAGTTCGCTCATCTCGCGTGTTTTTGGAACTTCTGCCTCGCCCGAAACGGCGCCCAGAACGAATTTGCGCCGGTCAAAAAAGCCGATGACTAATTTATCGAAGGGAACGACGGAAGCGGCCTGCTGGGCGACCGTAGAAAGAACATGGTCGAGGTCCAGCGTGGAAGTGATTTCCTGCGAAATTTTGAGAAGAGCGTCGAGGGCGTGAACCTTCCGTTCAGACTCGAGGAGATTCGCATTGTGTAAGGCGACCGCGGCCTGCTCGCTGATGCTTTCTAGGAAAAAAAGATCCTCTTCATTAAAGGGCGTACCGTCTGTCTTGTTCACCAGTTCGACGATGCCGAGCACTTCATTTTCTTTTCGCAGCGGCGCCGCCATCCACGACTCAATCTCGAATTCACCGCCAGCCTTGATACGCTCTTCGAGCCCGGGCTCTTCCGATGGTGTCTCGAGCAGCTTCGGATTCCCCGCCTGAGCAATTTCACCGAGCAGCCCTTCGCTCGCGGAAACGCTCGCACCTTGCTCCACCGTCGGATCCACCCCCGCGGCATTGGCCAGACGGAGTTCGTCACCTGCCGCCAGCCACAGATTGCAGGCTCCAGCTCCGAGAATGTCTTTGATTTTGCCAGCGACGATAGGCAACAGCTCTTCCAGCTCGAGCGTGGATGTGAAGGTGCGGCCAAGGTCGTAGAGTGCAGTGAGGCGTTCGAGAGTTGCGAGCTGGGCATGGCGCTCGCCTTCTATAGCTTCGAGATTCGTGAGAGCCTGACCTGCGAGCCGCGCCGCTTCTTCGAGAAAATGCGCGTCTTGCTCTGTAAAGTTTCCGGCTCTTTTGTTCAGGACTTCGACCACCCCTTCGGGGCTTTCAACACCGGGAAGAGAGGCAAACATTGCGGACTTGACGCGGACCCGGCTCGTCTCCTCCAGATGTTCGAGATCATCCAGCGATAGATCCTGTGCAGTGAGGCGGCTCGTGCTTGCCGACTCAAACACGATGGCGAGAGGACCTTCAGTGACCGGTTCGCTGGAGGGCACAATCCGTTCGCCGGTCTCGGTCCAGCGCGTTCGGCATACGAGCCCTTCCGATACAGAATCGTGAATCCATACGAATACGGCGCGCGCTCCGAGCGTAGCGCCTACGCGCGCAGCAAACGTCTTCAAAAGCGTGTCCTGATCGCGACACGCCAGAGACACGCTCGCGAGTTCGAAGAGCGCCGAAGATGTTTCCATTGCTCTCCCTGGAGGGGCGTTCTCACACCCGCCCCCGCGCCGAGCCCGGAGACCGGGGAAAGAGAACGCGCGGAGCCTAACAAAAGGGGCTGTAGCGCGTCAAGGAACTGTCCCCTAATGGCCCCGATAAACAGGACATGCGAGAGTGCAAACCCTTGATTGCGGAGCGCAATTCAGTTAGCGTTGCAACTCGCTGTGAGGTACCTGTGAATATTGGTATTCGCAAAGCTGGCCAAGCCACGATCCTGGACCTTGAAGGCGCGCTCAAGCTTGGTGAGGCAGAAGAAGCATTCCGCGGTCAGATTCAGCAGCTGATGGAAGCGGGATCGACACGCATCGCCGTCAATCTGGCGGGTGTCACCGAGCTTGATAGCTCGGGAATTGGCGCTCTCGTTCGTTCCTTTACGATGTTGAAGCGCGCAGGCGGAAAATGCACCTTTTTCGCGCCGAGTAAACGCGTGATGATGCTGCTGAAAATGGTGCGCCTCGATTCGATACTGGACCTTTCTGAAGACGAAGCTACGGCGCTCGCGCGCATTTAGCTCTCCCTCTTGGAACCAATCCTCACGCGCCTGAGATTGAACGATTCGCGTACCCTCCTCTTTATCCTATAGTTCCAATCCGGGATGCGTGCTTCCGAATGGATTCAAATCGCCTTTGCAATTGGGATTGGGTTGCTGGCGTGGATGCGGCCTTTGGAAACGCGGCGGCGATTGTGTATTGCGCTGCTTGCCGTCATCGTGCCGGCCGCCATCTTGATGGCGCGATATGCGTTGCACGGATTCGCGGGCTCCGTAGTTCGTGACTGGCTCCCGGCTGCGCTGTTGCTTATTCCCTACTGGCAAGCGGGACAGTTTTTCACCGATCCCGACGAACGAATTCAGAAATGGCTCGCGCAAACAGACGAGAAAGCGTTGCGCATGCTTCAGCGAATAATCGAAAGCAGCGAGAACGGAGGATGGGCCAGATATTTTGAAACGGCTTATCTGATGTGCTACCCGCTCGTGCCAATCGGGCTGGCCGCTTTATATTGGGGGCATCACCGTGCAGCCGCCGATTTCTACTGGATTGTCGTCGTGTTAGCGAGCGACATCTGCTTTGCCATTACGATTTTTGTTCCTGCCATGCCGCCTCGCTTGGTTCCAGCGGTCGCTGCAGAATTCAAAGTAACCGCGAATGGGGTCCGCAAGCTGAATTTACAAGTCCTGAATCGCGGTAGCATTCAGGCCATCACGTTTCCGAGCGCGCACGTGGCGTCAACAATGGCGGTAGCGTTGGTGCTGGCGCGATTCTTGCCGATGACCGGCGCGATATTCCTCGTCGTTGCAGTGAGCATCGCGATCGGCGCGTTTCTCGGCCGCTACCATTACTTCCTGGACGTAGCACTGGGCGCGATCGAGGCGCTGATTATTTTTCTGGTGTGCGTGTTGGTATTTCGACCGTAGATTAGGACCGAAGCCGCGCCATTAGCGGCGGTCGAGAGCAGGGTGACGGACGTCGCGGCCAGCGACGAAGTAGATTACGTCCTCGGCGATATTCGTAGCGTGGTCGCCAATGCGCTCGAGATTCTTGGCGACGAGAATCAGCTCGAACGCAGCAAACACGACCGCGGAATTTTCCATCATGTAAGTGAGCAGCTCGCGAAAGAGCTGATCGCGCAAGCGATCCACCTGGTCGTCACGCTGCAACACGCTGCGCGCAAGATCGATATCGCCGCGGACTAGCGAATTCAGGCTATCCCGCACCATGCCTTCCGCAAGTTCGCTCATGCGCGGGAGATCGACGTAAGGCTTTACCTGCGGATGGCGCAGAACGCGCATCGCGGACTGGGCGATGTTGACGGCCTGGTCCCCGATCCGTTCGAGATCGCCATTGATTCGCGAAACCGCCAAAAGAAAACGAAGATCGGCGGCCATCGGTTGTTGCAATGCCAGCAGCCGCTGCACGCGCTCGTCAATTTCAATCTGCATTTCATTGATGGCATCTTCTTCGCTGAGCACAATTTCAGCCAGGTGCTCTTCGGCGTCCAGCACAGCGTGCACAGCCTGATGTACGGCGCGTTCCGCCAGGCTTCCCATCCACAGCAGACGCTGCTTCAGTTCCTCAAGGTCGCGTTCAAAATGGCGTTCCATGTAATCTCAGTCCCCTTCATTCGAAAGCTAAAACTCGGGCCCACAGCTGTACCGAGAATCATCCGAAACGGCCGGTGATGTACGCCTCTGTGCGCGGATCGGTTGGCGTTGTGAACAGTTTCGAAGTCTCGCTGTGCTCGATCAATTTTCCATCGAGCATGAACGCGGTGAAATCGCTCGCGCGCGCCGCCTGCTGCATGTTGTGCGTCACGATGGCCATCGTGCAGCTGTCTTTGAGTTGAAACATCAGCTCTTCGATTTTCGCGGTGGTCACCGGATCGAGAGCGGAGCACGGCTCGTCAAGCAGAAGAACTTCCGGGTCGACAGCCAGAGCCCGCGCGATGCAGAGACGCTGCTGCTGCCCGCCGGAGAGCGCGAATGCCGACTTCTTGAGATAGTCCTTCACCTCTTCCCACAGAGCGGCGCGGCGCAAGCTTTTCTCTACAAGATCGTCGAGGCGTCCTTTGAATCCATTCACCCGCAAGCCGTAAGCTACATTTTCGTAGATAGACTTGGGAAACGGATTCGGCCGTTGAAACACCATCCCGACCCGGCGGCGCAACCCCACCACATCTAATCCGTGAATATCTTGCTGGTCGAGCAGGATTTCGCCTTGCACGCGAGTGTTGCGGATCGTTTCGTTCATGCGGTTCAAGGTCCGTAGAAAAGTGGATTTTCCACATCCCGACGGTCCAATCAGTGCTGTGATCTTATTGGTGGGAATATTCAGACTAAGCCCGAATACCGCTTGTTTGGGTCCATAGAAGACGTCGAGGTTCGAAATCTTGAAACGCAACGGTGAGCCCTTCTCAGAACTCGTTGGTGTCGGCTCGGTCATCCGGACCTCCGTCGCAATCGGCTCAGCGGCGGGATTCTTTCCCTGAGTTGCTGATGCCATGTCATACGCTCCGAACATTGCCACCGCGATTCAAGACAAGACGGCAACCAAGATTTGCGAGGAGGACGAGTCCCAGGAGCACCAGACCTGCAGCCCAAGCTTGGCGGTGCCAGTCATCATAAGGTGCAATCGCATACGTGTAAATCATCACCGGAAGCGAGGCGATTGGCTGGGACCATCCCGGACTCCAATAGCGATTGCTGAAAGCGGTGAACAGCAAAGGAGCCGTTTCTCCGGCTACGCGCGCCAAAGCCAGCAGCATACCGGTAAGAATTCCGCCACTGGCAGCGGGCAGCACAACGGTGGCGATCGTCTTCCACTTGCTGGCGCCCAGAGCCATTGCGCCCTCGCGCAGGGTTCCCGGAACCGCTCGCAGAAACTCTTCCGTGCTACGGACCGTAATCGGGATCACCATCATCCCCAAAGCGAAACCGCCGGCAAGAGTTGAGAAGTGTTTCACCGGAAGCACAACCAGTGAGTACGCGAATATGCCGATGACGATAGATGGCACACCGTTGAGCAAGTCTGTGGTGTAGCGAATCACGAAAGAAAAAGTCTGGCCTCCGAATTCCGCGAGGTACACGCCGGCCATCAGGCCAACCGGCAAGCCAATAACGGCAGCTAGCAGCAAGAGCTTCAGGCTGCCGACTATGGCGTTAGCCATCCCCCCGCCCGTCTCACCGACTGGTTTCGGCAACTGCGTGAAAAAATTCCAGTTGAGAGATGCACCGCCGTGCCAGATCAAATATCCGAGAATCAGGAACAAGACAGAGACGACCGATAAAGCGGCCACACCCGTAAGGGTGAGCATCACGACGTTGAGCGATTTCCGCCAGATTAAGAGCGCGCGGTTCATGCGGGACGTCCTCCACCGCGCTGAGTTGCCACAATCAGAATTCGAGCGAGGCCATTCAGGATGAACGTCATTAGGAACAGGACAAGACCGAGCTCGATCAGCGCGCTCAGGTAGAGATCGCCGGTTGCTTCCGTGAATTCATTGGCGATTACAGCGGCGATTGTGTAACCCGGACGCAGAAGCGAGGCGCTGATCTTGGGGTCATTACCGATCACCATTGTGACGGCCATCGTTTCGCCCAGCGCACGCGCCAAGGCGAGGAATATCGAACCCATGATTCCTGTCCGAGCCCACGGAACCACCACTTTCCAGGTGGACTCCCACCGCGTGGCGCCCAGTGCGAGGGCTGCTTCGCGTTGCTCGCGAGGAACGGTGAGCAACACTTCGCGTGAGACGGAAATAATGAACGGCACCACCATAATGGCCAGCACAATTCCCGCCGTAAAGAATCCCACTCCGTAGTTCGGCCCGGCGAATAGCTTTCCGATTCCTGGAAGTCGCCCAAGAGTGTTGATGAGAAGAGGCCCGAGCCATGAGCGCATCAGGGGGACCACCACAAAAATGCCGAGTAGGCCGTAAATAACGCTGGGAACGGCAGCGAGCAGGTCGATCAGGAACGAAACGGCATCGCTGATTTTTCGCGGTGCAAGCTCGGAGAGAAAGATCGCGCTTGCCAGCCCGAGAGGGACCGCAAGCACGAGCGCAACTATGGAAGTTATAAGCGTTCCATAGATAAACGGAGCGGCTCCGAAATTATCGAAGATCGGATCCCACGTTTGCGTCCAAAAAAAGTTCCATCCGAATTTTGCTCGGGAAAGGTGGGAATTCACCCACAGTTCCCAGACCAGCATGGATGTAATAAGAAGAATAGCAGCGGCGAAAGTGAGCGTAATAAGGTGAGCTATTTCGTCGCCGTGCTGGAATCGCCGCACGAACGCACGCGGCCCCGAATAGGGCGGAGCCGCGTTCGGAATCGTGGTGGCCGTTGATGTCATGCTACTGGATGAGCGAAATGGCCTTCAGTTCCTTTTCGACTACCGGTTTGGGCAGGCGAGCGTAAGCGAGACCTTCATTGTATCCCTGTCCATCGGTCAACATCCATTTCAGGAAGCCTTTGATCGCATCGCGTTTCGTGGCATCTGAAATTTGCGCCGGGATCAAGAGCCAGGTGAAGCTCGAAATGGGATACACGGTCGGGCCGGACTGGTTCGTGATCGACACGCGGAAATCATCGGGTATGTCTTTCGCCGCCGCGGCTGCTGCGGCAGTAACTCCCGCCAAATCCGCCTTTAGAAACTTCCCGGAAGCGTTCTGAACCTTCCCAAAAGTAATGGCATTCTGAACGGCGTAGATAAGCTCCACATACCCGACCGAATTGGGCGTTTGCTTTACGAGCCCGGCTACACCCTCGTTTCCCTTGCCGCCCAGTCCGACTGGCCACTGTACGGATGTGCCCTTACCGACTTTGTTCTTCCAATCGTCGCTTACCTTGGAAAGGAAATCCGTCCAGATGTAGGACGTACCGCTGCCATCCGCCCTGTGCACAACGACGATATCGGTTGCAGGCAAATTCACTCCCGAGTTCGCCTTGGCAATTTCCGGGTCATTCCATTTTGTGATTGTCCCGAGATAGATACCTGCGAGCGCCTTCTGGGTGAAGTTCAATTCTCCCGCTACTCCTGAGACGTTGTAGATCGGAATCACCGCACCGAGCACCGTGGGGAAATGCAGAATCTTGAACTTTGCTTCTTTCAGCTGGTCATCAGTCATCGGCCCATCGGAGGCGCCGAAGTCTACAGTGCCGGCGAGAAGTTGGCGGATTCCGCCGCCCGAACCAATCGACTGGTAGTTAATCTGAACGTTGGGGTCTTTCTGGTGATACACGTCAAACCACTTGGAGTAGATGGGATATGGAAAGGTCGCGCCTGCGGCATTGAGCAATATCGTGCCTGCCGGTTGGGCGGCGACCGCAATCGCCAGAACCAACAGGATCGACACAACGAGTGAGGTCTTCTTCATGGTGGCAGTACTCTCCTTAGGTGCGTATTTTTTGCCGGAATTGTTACAGCCGCGTTACATACGGAACAATTCGAAGTGAAATGGAAAAGCTGTCTCAAAAAAATGGAGGAGGCGTGGCCCGGGGGGTTGTCCAGGCCGCGCCTCCTTGGTGGGCGCAGGTCGTAGACTGCGTTTTCTAGCGCAAAGTGCTGTCGCGCCAGAACTTGTTCAGCCGAACCCAACGACCGCTTGCTGCGCAAATCATTTCCGCAGCATCCGTCCGGCTACAAAATGGATGACGCAGGGTAGGCGTCGCTGTTCACTGCCGGATGACCGACACGTAAAAAAATTGTTACGAAGCCTTGGCGTCTTCTTGGGTGTCCATCAAACGCGCTCGGCCATGCCTTACTTCAAGACCGCGGACCCAGAACAGGACATCTTCCGCAATATTCGTTGCATGATCCGCGATTCGCTCCAAGTGTCGCGAGGCCAGAACGAAATGAAGGTTCGGCGCGGCCAGCGATGAGTCCTTTGTCATGCCTGCGAGAAGTGCTTCGAAGACTTGATCGCGATATTGATCCACGATGTCATCGCTCTCAAGAACCTGCGTTGCCAGATCCACATTTTGGTAGATCAGCGCTCCAAGACATTTTGAAACCATGGCGCGAACAGCGGTAGTCATTGGCTCGAGCTCGGGTGGCGTTTCGATTTTGCCCATCCCCGCCAAAGAAATGGCCCGCTCGCTCAAATTGACGGCCAGGTCGCCCATTCGCTCAAGATCGTTATTTATTTTGAGAGTGGCTACGATCAGGCGGACGTCGGTTTCAAGAAGGTTCGGCTGCCGCAGCATGCGTATGGCGTGTTCGTCGATCAAAATCTCCATTTCGTTGATCCGCGGCTCGGTCAGGAACACTTCGCTGGCAAGCCGTTCGTTGCGCTCCATTAGAGCCCAAAGCGCGCGGTTCAGCGAAGACTCCACGGTCCGCGCCTGCGAAATCAAGTAGTTCACTAGCACATTCTGAAAAATTGCCTCCGAATTGGCCTTTGTTCCTGCCACGTTGCGTTCCTCCCAGGGCCCTATGGGTATGCGCCCAGCCATATCTTTTTCCAGCAGCTACATGATTGGGGGTGGATGTTGCAAGTGGTTGAAGCCACCGTGAATGTTTCAAGACTTGGAAAGGGGCGATGGCTAATTCGCCAGCGGAATCGAAAAGGAGAAACGGGAGCCTTCACCCACTGTGCTTTCCACCCACAACCGTCCATCGTGCGCGTCGATAATATGTTTCGCGATGGATAGGCCCAGGCCTGTGCCGCCGGCTTCCCGGGAACGGGCCGCGTCCACGCGGTAGAAACGCTCGAAGATTCGCTCCTGGTCGATACGCGGAATTCCGATGCCGGTGTCTGCAACTTCAATCACCATTTCCTTGGAATTGACGCGCGCGCTTACCCGGATCCGCCCGCCCGGCGGCGTGTATTGAATCGCGTTATCGACCAGATTCTGCAGAACGTCACGCAGCAAGCTGGCGTCGCCGCGAACCGGCGGAAGTCCCGGCGGGATTTCGATGTCGAGGGTTATCTGTTTGCGGCTGGCTTTCATCAGAGCCGTTTCCGCACAGCGCTCGATAAACTCGATCACACCGACCGGCGAGAATTCCAGTTCGAGCTTTCCTGCTTCGATGCGCGCGAGCTTTAAGAGATCGTCCGTCAATCGCGCCAGACGGTTAGCGTGGTCGCGCATGATTTCAAGAAATCGCCGGTTGTTCTTTGGATCTTCGAGCGCGCCACCCAGCAGGGTCTCCGCAAACCCTTGGATTGCTGTGAGGGGCGTCTTGAATTCGTGTGAAACGTTGGCGACGAAATCTTGCCGCACGCGTTCGAGCCGCCGCAACTCCGTAACGTCGTGAAGCACAACCACCGCTCCCGACGGTTTTGGTGCGGGAAATATTGCCGCCGAAAGCCCGCTCGCGTTGGACACACCAGCGGTAGGTTCGAGCGCCTTCACAGGAGCAGCCGTCACGGAGAAACTCTGCTGCAAGACAATTCCGGTTACGATATCGCTCTGCAGGCCTTCCTCTCCGTCCAGAGCCTTGCGGATCAGGCCCGTCAATTCCGAATTGCGAACCACCTCGATGAGCGGGCGGCCTTCGCTGCTTTTCGAATCTATGTTCAGAATTTCCGAAAACGCGCGATTGCTAAAGACGAGCCGCTCCTGAGCGTCAATCACCGCCACGCCTTCCACCATGCTTCGAAGGATCGCGCTTGAACGATTGCGCTCGCCACTCAGCAAACGGATCTCGGACTCCAGACGCCGCGCCGTTTCGTTGAGCGATGCTCCCAGTTCCGCAAGCTCATCGCTTGAGCTGTCACCGGACAGCGGCCGGAAGTCTCCCTCTGCCACGCGCTTCGAGAATTCCGTCAGGCGCTCCACTCGAGCTGAAAACATTCGCGAAATCATGAGCGAAGCGATGAGTCCAATGAGAAATATCACCAGCGAAGCAAATAGTAGCCGTTGACGCAATTCGCTGAGCGCGACGTCAAGGCTGGTTAATGGCTTCGCCGCGCGAATCACCACGGGCAAGCCGCTCGGCGGCTGGTAACGCGCAGCTTGACAGACCATTTGACGTCCGGAAGTTGTGCTGAACCGAAGGGATTGCCCTTGACCGTTCGCGAAGGCCTGCTGAATCTCCGGCCTATCGGAATGGTTTTCCATTGTGTCAGGGTCTTGAGTGGAATCGGCGAGCACCTTGCCGCCGTTGTCGATTACGGTTACGCGAGCCCCTGATTGCGACATCCACTCCACCCAGGAGCGAAGCTGGGAAAGGTCATCGATAGCGGGCGGACGCGTACGGCCGAGATTTATAAGCGAACTGAGTTCTTCGTTGGTTTTACGAATGTATTCGCGGCGCAGCACTTCCGCGGAGTAGAAATCAACCGCCAGCAGAACTCCAACCAGGAGGGCCAGATACGTCAGCCCAATCTTCCAGAAAATCCTAGCTCGCACGGGTCTCGAATAAATACCCGGCGCCACGAATCGTTTTCATGTAAGCCGGATGCTGAGGGTCGGCTTCGATTTTTTCCCGCAGGCGTCGTACATACACGTCCACACTCCGCGGCGTAACAAATCGTTCCGTGCCCCACACGCCATCCAGCAATTGGTCTCGCGTGAAGACGCGGTTGGGCCGGGCGGCGAGAAAATAGAGCAAACGGAATTCGAGCGTGCTCATCGGCACCGGTTTTCCCGCGCGCGTAACGCGATAGGCGGCCGGATCAATTCGCAGAGCTCCGATTTCAAGCGCCTTCTCAGAGGGCGTTCCCGGATCGGCGCGGCGAAGAAGTGCCTTCACGCGCGCTGCGAGCTCGCGGGGGCTGAAAGGCTTCGTGACGTAATCATCGGCGCCCAATTCGAGGCCCACAACGCGATCCGCCTCTTCACCCTTGGCCGTCAAAATTAGGATCGGAAGCCGGTTCAAGCTCACGTCCTTGCGAACCTCTTTGCAGATCTCCAGACCCGACAGCTTCGGCAGCATCAGGTCGAGAATCAGAAGGTCGGGCGGAGTCTTGCGAAGCTGAGCCAGACCGGTGGCCCCATCGCCGGTCGCGCCCACCTGGTACCCATCCTTTTCCAGGTTGTACCGAACCAGCTCGATAATGTCTTTGTCGTCTTCAACAACCAGAATCCGCTTCATAGTTTTCTCTCTTTGGACGCCCTCAACATACGGGAAACACAGTCCCCGAAGCAAGCTGACGCTTGTAGCATCTCTTGATTAACGGATTGTTAAGAGCAGTTCCTCGGCTTCTGTTCCATTCTCACCCAGCCAGCTTCAAGAAACATCCTCGAGCCTTCCCATTTCGGTGCAGTTAGCCGAGACGATTTCGCCGTCTATTTCCGCCCTGCAAGATCCTTTCGCGAACGTGGAGAGCCACCCAAATCCCTCGAAGCAGGGCGATGCCGACTCTCCATCCTGCCGATAAAAGGTGCAGGGGAGGCGTTTATGAACGCTTGCGCTGGAAAGCGACTGGATCCGGGGCGGAAAAGCCCTGAGTCAATGGGGTTCGAGGGAGGGCTGCGGCGGAAGATTGTAGGGCAGGACGAGGCGGTGCAGGCCGTCGTAGACCTGTATCAGGTGTTTCGGGCTGGCCTGAATTCGCCGGGGCGGCCGGTGGGGAACCTGCTGTTCCTCGGGCCGACTGGAGCCGGCAAGACGCGCGTGGTGGAAGCCACGGCCGAGGTGCTGTTCGGCGATCCAAGGGCAGTGATTAAAGTGGATTGCGCCGAATTCCAACACTCGCACGAAATCGCAAAATTGATTGGGTCGCCTCCGGGGTATTTGGGCCACCGGGAAACGCATCCGCTGATAACGCAGGAAGCGCTCGCGCAATATCACACGGAAAAGTTGAAGATTTCGTTTTTGCTATTCGACGAAATCGAAAAGGCGTCGGACTCGCTGTGGCAGCTGCTGCTGGGGATATTGGACAAGGCCACGCTGACGCTGGGAGACAACCGGCGAGTGGATTTGTCGCAAACGATGATTTTCATGACGTCGAACCTGGGCGGCGGTGAGATTACTGAACTGATGACGGGCGGAATGGGATTTGCGCCGACGGTACCGGCGGATTCGAAGCTGCGGCTGGACGAGAAGGTAGAGAAGACAGCGGCGGAAGCAGCGAAGCGAAAATTCGCGCCGCAGTTCATGAACCGGATCGATAAGACGATCGTGTTCCATCCGCTGCGCTCAGAGCAGCTGGAGCAGATTCTCGAGATCGAGCTGGGCATGGTGCAACAGCGCGTGCTCGAGATGGCCAAGGCCGTTTCCTCTTCCGCGTGATGCCAGCCGCGCGGCAATTCCTACTTCGCGAGGGTACAGACCTCAAGTATGGAGCCCGCCACTTGAAACGTGCCATCGAGCGCCGGCTCGTCTACCCAATCGCGAATCTGCTCTCAACGGAACAGGTGCGCCTGGGAGACATGATTTCGGTGGACTGCAGTGGCACTGACAGCGACCTTATGTTTCTAAAAGAAGCCGAAGGCGCGCTGATCCCCCTTCCTGCTCTGCAAAAAACAAATGAGGCCGCTGTTGCCAATTCAGGAGGCCGGGCGATACCGGCCGAGCCAGGACTGGCGGTCGCCGAACGGCTACCGCTTCGGCCAACACGCTGAGGCTCTGCCGTTCTCGCGGAATCCAGGCCATACCTGACCTTTCCGACCGGCAATGCCAAAACCAAATCTGCAGGGGGGGAAATGCTGGAGTTCTTAGCCGGACGCGTCAAAGGGCGCTCAACTGGTCTATTCCAAGCCGCGCTCTGCGTAGCGGCTTGCACACTCTTCGCATTGCCGGCAAGGTCACAACAGAAGCCCACTGATCTCGCGGATTCCAGCCTCGAAGATTTGATGAACGTTCAGGTCACCTCGGTTTCCAAGAAGGAGCAGAAGATATCGCAGGTGGCGGCAGCCATTTTTGTGATTACTCAGGAGGACATCCGCCGCTCAGGTGCAACCAACATCCCGGACCTGCTTCGCATGGTGCCGGGGCTGGACGTGGCGCAGATCAACGGCAACACCTGGGCTATCAGTTCTCGAGGATTCAACCTTCAGTTCGCTAACAAATTGCTCGTGCTTATCGATGGCCGAGCGGTTTATTCGCCGCTTTTCGGCGGCGTTAACTGGGACACACAGGACGTGCCGCTGGAAGACATTGCGCGAATCGAGGTAATTCGCGGTCCGGGAGGAACTGTCTGGGGAGCTAACGCGGTGAACGGGGTGATCAACGTCATTACGAAAAAGGCGGCAGACACTCGCGGCGGAATGGTAGTAGCGGGCGGAGGCAACGTCGATCAGGAATTCGGCACCGTTCGATATGGAGGCGATGCGGCTAAGAACACAGACTACCGGGTCTTTGCGAAATATCAGAACTATGACCGTTTTCTGGACTTGAACAACCAGGATGGACAGGACGGCTGGCATTTGTTGCACGGCGGATTCCGCATGGATTCGAGTCTTTCCCCGAAAGACTCTTTAACAACGGAAGGAGATCTGTACAGCGGGAGCGAAGGAGCGATCATTGTCCACAGCGAATTCGACCCTCCGGATAATGTGAACGTCGCCCATCTAACCGGACTCTCGGGAGGGAACATCCTGAGCCGCTGGCAGCACACTTTTTCGAACGGGTCCGACGCTACCCTGCAGGTCTATTTCGACCGTTACGCGCGCTCCGGGCCTGAATCGCGCGAGGATCGCAATACTGTTGATTTCGATTTTCATCACCACTTTGCGTGGGGCTCGCGGCAGGATTTCATCTGGGTTTTCGGTTATCGTCACACCGCGGATCAGACGATGGGCACGATCGATCAGTCATTTGTTCCCCAGGATTTTGCCGGTGAACTGTTCAATTTCTTCGTTCAAGATCAAATCACCCTAAAACCAGATCGGGTGTTTTTGACAATTGGAACGAAGCTTGAAAATGAGTATTTCACGGGATTTGATCCAGAGCCCAGCGCTCGCATCGCTTGGACTCCCAGCGGACAGCATACGTTCTGGGCCGCCGTTTCACGCGCGGCTCGCACCCCGACTCGTCGTGACAGAGGACTCGATGCGGTTCTCGCCGCGTTACCCGGGCCGGCCGAGGTGGTGTTGTTGGGCGATCCGGACTTCCAGTCCGAGCACGTTGTCGCTTACGAAGTTGGCTACCGCGCGCAGCCGCTTGCCCGACTCTCCATCGATGGAACCGTTTTTCTTAACGACTATTCCTCCCTAGAAAGCGTCGAGCCACTTCCTGACATCGTTCAACCCAATCCTCCACTCCTGATACATCGGCAGACTTTCGGCAATGGCTTGTACGGCGGAACCGAAGGCGTCGAGCTATTTGCGAGCTGGAAAGTCACGGATCGATGGACGCTCAGCCCCGGATACGCTTTTCTGGAAATGCATCTTCACGCCGCTCGGAACAGCCAGGACACGACAAGTATCTCCGACATTCAAGGCACGAATCCTGTTAATCAGGCCCAGCTTCGGTCTCACGTCGAAATGTTCCATGGTCTTTCCTGGGATGCCGCCGCGTACTTTGTAGATCGCCTCCCTGATCCGCAGATTGCCGCTTATACCCGCGTGGATACGCAATTGAGCTGGCGAATCGCGGAATCCGTGAACGTGAGTGTAGTCGGTCAAAACCTGCTCCGCGATCATCACGTGGAGTTCAACGATCCACTCCAGAGCGTGAATTCCTCGCAGGTGCCGCGCGGCGTCTACGGCAAATTCACTTGGCGGTTCTAGAGAGGAGTGAAACGGATTGAGGCGCGAACAAGCCATGGGACCTTCCTGCAAGCAAACGAGCGCTGCGGCGCCGTGTGTCCCTGCGATGCGCTTGGGTCTCGCGCTTGCCTTTATCATTGTGATTTCACATTCGATCTTCGATTCGTCAGACCTTATTGCTCAAACGAAGACGGCCACTGAATATCAGGTGAAAGCCGCGTTCCTCTACAATTTCGCAAAATTTGTTGACTGGCCGCCATCCGCCTTTAGCAACGCGAAGCAACCTCTCGACATTTGTGTCTACGGACACGATCCATTCGGAAGTGCTCTGGAAGATGCACTGCTCGGAAAGACGATAGGTGAACGCCGCGTTGGCCTTGGACGGGCCGCGCAATTCCAAGACCTTGCGGGCTGCCATTGTCGTTTTTGTCAGCTCACCGGCGCGCGAATCCGCAACGGACTTGGCGAATCGGCTAAAAGGCCGCGCGGTTTTACTCGTGGGCGAAAGCGACGGCTTCGCAGCCTCCGGCGGCACCATCCAGTTCACGATTGAAGATAACCGCGTACATTTCGTCATCAATCCAGACGCGGCGGATCGAGCGGGCCTGAAGATCAGCTCGAAACTTCTGGCCCTGGCCAAAATCGTGCGCGATTCGAGTCGGTCGGTTGTCGGGAGCGCACTGCGATGATGCCATCGAGCAGATATTCGATTCGGCGCAAGATCACGGAACTGGTTCTGGTCACCTGCGCGGTGGCAGTCCTTGTGGCCTGCGGTGTTTTTGCGGCCTACGACATTGTGAGCTCGCGGGATGCGCTGGCGCGCGACCTCACCACTGTCGCGCAGATCACCGGATCCAACAGCACCGCCGCTCTTACGTTCGATGACGCGCAATCCGCCAATGAAATTCTCAGTTCGCTCAGCTCTAAACCACACATCGTCGAGGCGTGCATCTATCAGCGCGACGGAAGCGTTTTTGCCAAGTACAGCCGCGACGCCTCCACAGCAGATTTCTTGCCGCCGCCGGTTTCTCCCGACGGGATTCGATCAGTTACCGAATTCACGGAGGTTTTTCGTGAAATTCGGTTGAAGAACGAGGTTGTAGGGGCGATTTATGTGAAATCCGATCTTAAGGAGCTCAGCGCCCGCGAGGTGCATTTCGCCTGGACGATTCTTGGAGTGATCCTACTTTCGTTCTTGTCCGTATATTTCTCCGCAGCCAAGTTGCAGCGGCTCATTTCCGACCCGATTCTGGATTTGGCCCGTGCCGCCTTCGCCGTTTCTACCGGAAAAGACTATTCGCTCCGAGTCAGGAAGTGGCATGACGACGAAATCGGTTTTTTGTTTGACCGTTTCAACGAAATGCTGGGCCAGATTCAGGAACGCGACGTCGCTCTTCAGCAAGCGCGCGAGAGCCTGGAACTGCGGGTTCAGGAACGCACCCTCGACCTGAAAAAAGAAATCGTTCAGAAAACTGCGGCCAAGGAAAAGCTTCAGCACTCTCTTAGGGAGTTGGAGGATCTCAAATTTGCTCTCGACCAGCACGCCATCGTCGCTAGAACCGACGAGCGCGGAATCATCACCTTTGCCAACGACAAGTTCTGTTCCGTCTCCCAATACACCCGCGAAGAGCTGCTTGGGCAGGATCATCGGATTCTGAATTCCCACTATCACAGCAAGAAATTCTTTGCCGGACTATGGGAAACGATTAAATCGGGAGCGGTGTGGAAAGGAGAAATCAAGAACCGCGCGAAGGACGGGAGCTTTTACTGGGTTGACTCCACAATCGTTCCCTTCCGTGACGGCATCGGCAAGCCCAAGCAGTTCATCGTGATCCGCATGGACATTACAGGCCTTAAACAGATTGAGGAAGAATTGCGAACCGCCAGGGATGCTGCGGAAGGCGCGAGCCGAGCAAAGAGCGAGTTCCTGGCCAACATGAGTCACGAAATTCGCACTCCGATGAACGGAATCATCGGAATGACGGAACTGGCGCTCGATACGCAGTTGACGGCAGAACAGCGCGAATACCTCAATATGGTCAAGACCTCCGGCGCCTCGTTATTGACGCTAATCAACGACATCCTCGATTTCTCCAAGATCGAAGCGGGAAAACTAGATCTGGACGTGAGCGATTTTTCCGTGCGCCAGTGCATCGGCGAGACCCTAAAGGCTCTCGGATTCCGCGCGCACCAGAAAGGCCTCGAACTTGTGTGGCGCGTGGCGCCGGACGTGCCGGATCATCTGGCGGGTGACGCCAGCCGGGTGCGGCAGGTGCTTGTAAATCTGGTTGGAAATGCCGTGAAGTTCACAGAAAAAGGGGAAGTGGTCGTCGAAATCGAGCGCGACCCGCAATCGAGCGATGCGATGGTCGTTCTTCATTTCTGCGTGCGCGACACGGGAATCGGAATCGCAAAAGAGAAACAGGACATGGTCTTTGGCGCATTTACTCAGGCCGATAGTTCCACGACGAGAAAATATGGCGGGACCGGACTCGGATTGGCGATTACAAGACGTCTCATAGATCTGATGGGCGGAAAGCTGTGGCTGGAAAGCGAACCGGGTGTGGGCAGCGCGTTTCATTTTACGATTCGATTCGAAATGGCGTCAGCCCAGCCAGCTCCCGACTATCCCGATCCCAAAATCCTGTCGCACGCCTCGATTCTCGTTGTTGATGACAATGAGACAAACCGGATCATTTTGGTTGAGATGCTCGGAAGATGGGGAATGCAGGTAGCTACTGCGAAGGATGCGAGAGAGGCACTCGAAATCCTTGCGCGCAGTGGAAACCGAGAGCCTCACTTCTCCGCCGTCATCTCCGATTTGCAAATGCCACACATGGATGGCTTCGAATTCGTCGAAAACATTCGCAAAAGTGTTCAGTTCGGAGAAATTCCAGTGCTCATGCTGAGTTCAAGTGCGCAGCAAGGTGAGCACGAAAGGTGCCGGAAACTCGACATTTCAGCGTATTTGGCCAAGCCGATCCAGCCGTCGGAGCTTCTCGACGCGATTCTGAGCGCTCTGTCGCTGCATGCAAGTGAGCCGAGCCAGACGCAGGACGAGACGCAGGAAGCGTTACCACAAAGCAATTGGAGGCAGGGAATGAAAGTCTTACTCGCGGAAGATAACGCGGTCAATCGCACGCTCGCCACTCGCCTGCTTCAGAAACACGGCCACACTGTCGTCGTGGTCGAAAACGGCCGCCAAGCCCTGGACGCACTCGAACGCGAAACTGTCGATCTGGTGTTGATGGACGTACAGATGCCGGAAATGGACGGCCTCGAGGCCACGGCAGCGATTCGCGAAAAAGAGAAAAAGACAGGCTCTCATTTGCCCATCATCGCGCTCACAGCACACGCAATGAAAGGAGACCGGGAAAAGTGCCTGGCAGCCGGCACGGACGATTACCTTACCAAGCCGATTCGCACAGCGGACCTTTTCGCCGCAGTGGAGCGGTTGAGAAACGCCAAGACGGATGCTGCCCCTGAAGCACCCGCAATAACAAATCCGCCAGGGACAAGCGCTTTTGACATCGATGCAGCCCTCAGGCACGTCGAAGGAGATCGCGACTTGCTCGATGAAATCGTCCGAATTTTTGCGGATCAATGCCCAAAAACAATGTACGAAATTCAGAATGCGATTCGCGCCGCTGACCTCTCCGTCCTCGAGCGGGCCGCCCATTCCCTGAAAGGTTCAGCGTCCAACCTCTGCGCCACCGGCGTGACCCAGGCTGCCGCGGAACTGGAAGAATCCGCGCGGTCCGGCGATTCTTCACGCTCTCGCGAGCAGTTCGAAGCGCTTGAAAGCGAAGTGGAAAAACTCCTGCGCGAACTCGAGGCTTTCTCGCGGAAGGTAGCGAGTTGATATCACTTTCTATTTTCGGAAGAAAATCCCCGCTGGACTCGCTCCGCGGAAAATTTTCCGCTTCCTTCAGCGAGGCGACCCCGTATCGTTTGGCGATTGCGATCGGATTCACGATCCTCTACGTCGTGCTGGATCGCTCCGTCGTTTTCTTCCAGCTGTGGGAGGGAATCAGCGCCTGGTATCCTCCCGCTGGACTTGCCCTGGCGCTTCTCCTGGGGCTCGACCTCGCCTATGCGCCGCTGCTCTTGATCGCGGGAATGATCGCTGCGCGCGTTAACTATCCTTTGTCGGAATTTTCGGCGGGATTTTGGGCTGTCAATTTCGTCGTCGCGATCGGATACACGGGCGCTGCTTACGTCTTGCGCCGTCTCCGCGTCAACATCGCTTTCCGTTCGCTCAGGGATGTGAGTCTGTTTGTGATGGTGACACTGGCGGCTTCATTCTGTGTCGCGGCCAGCGGTTCGGCAGCCTTTGTTTGGGCTGGAACGCTTCGGCGAGCCGATTATCCCAGAGCGGTGTTGAATTGGTGGGTCGGCGACGCGGTTGCCCTGATTTGCCTGACGCCCTTCTTGCTCATTCATTTCACACCCTGGCTCAAGCGACGAGCTTTTCCCAACGATTCGGTACTTTCACAACCTGATTCACCGCCGTCCATCCGAAAGGTGGGCGGTTCTCCGGTCACCCGCACAATTGAAACTTGCGCGCAAGGCGCCAGCATCCTTCTTTCCTTGTGGTTTGTGTTCGGTTGGAACCTGGTGAAGAGCTACGACCTTTTCTACCTTTTCTTCCTGCCGATTCTATGGATTGCGGTGCGCCGGGGATTGCGAGGCGCAACTACCGCCGTCGTGCTTCTCAATTCGGGAGCGATGCTGATGCTCCGCATCTATTCTTCGGACCCGCAGCGGCTCACCCTCCTACAGATTCTGATGCTGATCGTCTCGCTCACGGGACTCTCCGTCGGAACCGTGATCTCCGAGCGCGAACTCGCCGAGCAGGAGTCGAGGGAAGGCGAGGCGCGGCTTGAGGCGCTCGTGAAATCCATTGATGAACTGGTGTTTGAATTTGATGCCGATAATAAATACAAGAACGTCTGGACCAACGACGAAACGCTGCTCGTGCGACCGAAAGCTGAATTGATTGGGCAACCGGTCACCGCTTTTCTAGACGAAGAGATCTCGCGCCCATTTCCCCCCATTTTTCAGCGCGTGCTGCGTACCGGCCGCGGCGAGAGCGTTGAATACCCCCTTCCGTTTCCTTCCGGCGAGCGCTGGTTCCTGGGTCGTGTGACGGCGATTCCAACGGCGGGAGACGCGCCTAAAACGGTTTGCATGACGGCGCGCGACATCACCGCTCTCAAACGTGCCGAACAAGAGTTGCGCAGCGCCCGCGATGCCGCCGAGGCCGCAAGCCGCGCGAAAAGCGAATTCGTCGCCAATATGAGCCACGAAATACGCACTCCGATGAACGGGATTATCGGAATGACGGAACTGGCGCTGGATACCGATTTAACGGCCGATCAGCGCGAGTATATGGAGCTTGTGAAGTTTTCTGCCGATTCATTATTGGCGCTTCTGAACGATATTCTCGATTTCTCCAAAATCGAAGCCGGAAAGATGGACTTGGACCCGGTGGAGTTCGCGGTTCAGGAGAACCTGGATGAAGCTTTGAAACTGATGCGATTTCGAGCCCGGCAGAAAGCCCTCACGTTTGAATGGCGGATAGCAGCCGACGTTCCGCCAATTTTGATTGGCGACCCGGTAAGGTTGCGGCAGGTACTGATCAATCTGGTGGGAAACGCGATCAAGTTTACAGAGCGCGGCGGCATCGATGTGGATATCGCATGCGGTCGTCGCGAAGGCCAACATCTCGAGGTTGAGTTCCGGGTGCGCGACACGGGGATTGGAATCCCTTTCGAAAAGCAGGCTTTGATTTTCGACGCCTTCACCCAGGCGGATAGTTCCACCACGCGAAGATTCGGCGGCACGGGGCTCGGCCTCGCAATATCAACCAGCCTCATCAAGTTGCTGGGAGGCCAGATCTCGGTGGAAAGCGAGCCCGGAAAGGGCAGCACGTTTATGTTTACAGCAAAATTCGGATTACTGGCCGCGGAGCACTTGAATGCTATCCAGGCAAACCATCCAGAGAGGGTACGATGATGATGGATCAAAAAGAAAACAAAGAGCGAATCCTCATTGCCGAGGATGATCCTGTTTCGCGACGCGTGCTCGAGACCCTGCTCAAGAAATGGGGACACGAGATCGTGGTCGCAAATGACGGTTTGGAAGCAGTACGCCTGCTCGAGAGCCGCGAGGCTCCACGACTAGCCGTTCTGGACTGGATGATGCCCGGCTTGGAGGGTGTTCAGGTCTGCCAGCGAATTCGCCAGGACACGACGCGACCGTATATGTACCTGCTTCTGCTCACCGCGCGCAGCCAGAAGGACGATCTCGTGCGTGGACTCGAGTCAGGCGCCGACGATTATCTGACGAAGCCCTTCGACGCGCAGGAATTGCGAGCGCGCCTGCACGTCGGGAAGCGAATCCTGGAATTGCAGGATAATTTGATTGCCGCCCGAGAAAAACTGCTCTACCAGGCCACTCACGACGCGCTTACCGGAATTTCGAATCGCGGCGTGAGTCTTGATGCTCTTCGCCGTGAGCGCTCTCGACAAACGCGAGAAAGCGGTTTCTTCTCCATCATGCTGCTCGATATCGATCATTTCAAATATGTCAACGACACGTACGGCCACCTCGCCGGAGACGCCGTACTTACCGAGGCAGCGCAGCGAATCAAGAGCTGCATTCGCCCCTACGACACCTTAGGACGCTATGGCGGCGAGGAATTCTTGCTCGTTCTGCCTACGGCCGACGGGCCCGGCGCTGTATGTGTCGCAGAAAGAATTCGAGAAGCGTTTGAATCGGAACCCTTCGTCACCGAGCGTGACAAGATCGCGATTACCGTTAGCCTCGGGATCGCCGCAAGTGGAGCACGGAACACCTTCGATGCGGAGTCGCTCTTGCAGATGGCAGACGAAGCGCTCTATCGCGCGAAACAGGCGGGGCGTAATCGGGTGGAACTCGCAGTCCCTCCCGACGATATTGATGTGGCCTCGGCCGAGCAACTGCCGGTTGCGAATGATGCCATCAAAGCTGAATCGCTCTGAACCATCGGCATGAGACACTACGACGAATATGGGCCGCAGAAAAGTCTTCGTCGCGCAGTCAATAATCAATGCGCCGGCGGAAGAAGTTTTTCGCTGGCACGCCGAGCCCGGTGCGCTCGAGCGCTTGACGCCGCCCTGGGAGCCTCTGGAAGTCCTGCAGCCGGCCCCCGGCATCCGCAACGGCGATCGCGGAGTGCTGCGGGTGAAACTCGGCCCGTTTCGCGTCCCCTGGGAATTCGAGCACCGTGACTATGTGGAGGGACGTCAATTTCGCGATGTCCAGATTCGAGGCCCATTTCGACGCTGGGATCACACGCACCGGATGATGCCGGACGGTCCTAACTCCTGCCGTCTCGAAGACCGCGTCGAGTACGAATTGCCTCTTGGACTCATTGGCAGCCTTCTGGGAGGCTGGTTCGTGGACAAGAAGCTGCGGAGACTATTTCGCTATCGGCACAATGTCACCGCAGAAGCGTTGGCGAACCGGAAGGCTAAGGGAGCATCCCCGGAAGTGGCCTAATTAGGGCACCTTACTTGACATCCGGTAGCGTATGGTGACCGCGGCATTAGCATCTGGTAGCGGCGGGACGATTCCGGTTTTGTAAGCACAGGAATTTGGTATACATTTAGCCTAGACACACAGCGTTTGCGCGCGCGGGGGCGTAGTATGTGCGAAGGGATTGAGCGATGAATCCTACCAAGTCAGAATCTGCGGTTAGCGCAAATCCTGCGGCCACCGGCCGCCGCGACTCGCTGACAATCACCGACAACCGCAACGGCCGCCAATACGAAGTTCCCATCAAACACGATACGATTCGCGCCATCGACCTTCGCCCCATCAAGATTGATCCTTCCGATTTCGGAATGATGAGCTACGATCCGGCCTATTCCAATACGGCTTCGTGCATCAGTAAGATCACATTCATCGACGGAGACAAGGGAATCCTCCGCTACCGCGGCTACTCGATCGAAGAACTTTCCGAAAAGAGCACCTATCTCGAAACGGCTTACCTGCTGCTTCGCGGCGAACTGCCGACCAAATCGCAGCTTGCCGACTGGTCCTATCACGTCACACATCACACCTTCATTCACGAAAGCATTAAAAAATTTCTCGATGGATTTCATTACGACGCCCACCCGATGGGCATGCTGATTTCCACCGTCGCCGCGCTCTCCACTTTTTACCCCGACGCGAAAGATATCTTCAATCCCGACTCGCGACTCAAGCAAACCTATCGTCTGGTCGGAAAGATGCCCACCCTCGCGGCGTTTGCCTATCGTCACAGTCTGGGCATGCCCTTCGCCTATCCCGATAACGATCTCAGCTATACCGGCAATTTTCTGAACATGCTGTTCCGCACCACGGAACTTAAATACCGGCCGAATCCCACTCTCGAGCGCGCTCTCGACATACTTTTTATTCTTCACGCCGATCACGAGCAGAATTGTTCATCGAGCGCCATGCGCGGCGTAGGCAGTTCCCACGTCGATCCTTACTCGGCAACGGCGGCGGCCACCGCAGCGCTTTACGGTCCGCTCCATGGCGGCGCGAATGAGCAAGTGCTCCGCATGCTTCTCGAAATCGGCTCCGTGAAGAACGTCCCCGCGTATATCAAAAGCGTGAAAGCCGGCGAAAAGCTTCTGATGGGCTTCGGCCATCGCGTGTACAAGAACTACGATCCGCGAGCCAGGATCGTGAAGCACATCGCGTACGAGGTTTTCGACGTGATGGGCCGCAACCCTCTCATCGAGATTGCTCTCGAATGCGAGCGCATTGCGCTCGAAGACGAGTACTTCGTGACCCGCCGCCTGTATCCGAATGTGGACTTCTACACCGGCCTGATTTACCAATCGATGGGCTTCCCCGTGACGATGTTCCCGGTCCTTTTTGCGATTCCACGCACTTCAGGCTGGATCGCACAATGGGAAGAGATGTTGCTTGACCCTGAGCAAAAGATTTCCCGTCCGCGCCAGATCTATCTGGGAAGCGATTTGCGCGGGTATGTTCCACTCGACGACCGCAGCTGAAAACTCCTCTGCCCGTCCCACTTTGACTCATCCCGGAGGAGCCTCCGTCCATCGGTTTTTTCTGAAAAGTGATTGCATTCGGGCCTAATCTCTGGCAAAACACCCTGCACGCCTGCAGGGGGCCTCTGTAAATGGAACTATCTACACGTGATTCCGGCACAGCCACGATTGTTGACGTGGTCGGCGACATTACGCTCTATAACTCGCCGGACATGCGCAAAATGCTTATCGATCTGCTGAAGACGCAACGCAAACCTCGCGTGATTGTGAATATGCTCAACGTGAAATATATTGATAGCGCGGGCGTTGCTTCTCTGGTAGAAGGTCTAAAAATTGCAAGGGATCTGAAGAGCACATTTGCGCTTTTTGGTCTCAGTCGCACGGCTCGAGAGGTACTCGAGCTCACGCGCCTGATAAAGGTTTTTGAAGTCTATAACAACGAACAAGAGGCTCTGCAGGGTGGCGGCGCACCAGCCGCTCCCGCGAGGTAATTTCCGGTCGGAGTCGGCGGCCAATTTTCGGGGATGCTGCCACCCGTCCGGTTTCGCCAATGGCATTTACTGAATCAGTCGGCGCAGCGACAATTAACGGCCTGGCCTACGTTGGTGGCTTGGCTCGCATCACGGGGGGCGCCGCCAAGGCCCTCTTTGTCGAACCCGGTCGCGTTGGAAAGCTCCTCAGTCGCTCGATTCATCAAGCGATGGCTGTCGGCGTGGAAGCCATTCCCATCGTTTCGCTCATTTCTTTCTTCATCGGATTGATTTTTGCGCTTCAAAGCGCCTATCAACTTCGCAAACTTGGCGCCCTCCAATTCGTTGCCGCGGCGGTCGCCATCGCAATCACGCGCGAGCTTGGCCCCCTGATGACGGCGGTCATGGTGATTGGCCGTTCAGGTTCGTCTTTCGCCGCTGAAATCGGCACGATGAAGGTCAACGAAGAAATCGATGCCATGGAAACGATGGCGCTCGAGCCAGTCCGATTCCTCGTCGCTCCTAAATTGATCGCGATGATGCTCATGCTGCCCTGCCTCACCACCTGGGCCGATTTTATGGGCGTCGTAGGCGGAGGAGTATTCGGCGTCACCAGCGGCCCCTTCACGTGGCATTCCTATTTCCAGGCCACGCTTGACGCACTGGTGAGGCGCGACATTCTCACAGGATTGGTCAAGAGCATCATGTTCGGCGTCGTGATCACCGCCGTCGGCTGTATGGAGGGATTTTCTACCGGCCTCGGTTCCGAACAAGTGGGCCGCTCCACAACTTCGGCGGTCGTTAAATCAATTTTCATGGTCATTTTTGTAGACGTCATTTTTACGGCCATTTTTTATTTCGCGATGCCGGACTGAACGTGAATATGTCGCCTGAGTCTATTGTAAAACCGCCAGAGAGCCGCGCCGACGGCGGCGCCGCAATCTCCGTGCGCAATTTGCGCGTGAATTATGGCGAGCGCGAAATCCTGCACACCATCAGCTTCGACATTAATCCCGGCGAAACGCTCGTGATCCTCGGCGGCTCGGGCTCGGGCAAAAGCACGTTGCTTCGCACGCTGGTAGGCCTTGAAAAACCCAGCGGCGGCGAAATCTGGATTCGCGGAAAAAATTTCGCGGCCCTAACGGACTCCAGCCGCGACGAGCTTTTGAAAAAAATGGGCATGTCGTTTCAAGGCGGCGCTTTATTCGGCTCGATGTCCGTCGGCGATAACGTCGCGCTTCCGCTTCGCGAGCACACGCCTCTCGACGACTCCACAATTGAAATCATGGTCCGCCTGAAACTCGACCAAGTGGGCCTCTCGGGTTTTGAAAACTACATGCCCGCGCAGCTGAGCGGAGGCATGAAAAAGCGCGCCGCCATTGCCCGCGCCCTGGCCATGGATCCGGAAATTCTGTTTTTCGACGAGCCCTCCGCTGGTCTTGACCCGATCATCGCCGCCGGCATCGACGAACTCATCCTGAAATTGAAGAAGGCGTTTCGCATGACGATCGTCGTCGTCACCCACGAACTCGCCAGCGCCTATTTAATCGCTGATCGGATGATTCTTCTGGACAAGGGCGTCATCGTCGCCAATGGAACTACGGCCGAGCTGCAAAAGAGCCTGCAGCCACGCGTGCGCCAATTTCTCGATCGCGTTCCGGAGCCGGAAATTTCAACGGAGCTCGATTATCTACAGATGTTGACGGGAGAGATTCCGCCGTTGCGGCAATAATAGAGGGCGCGGAGCCCGTGCTATACTCCGCGCGCCTGAGGGGAACCTTCCCGAAACATCGGGCGGGATACTAAGGAAGCCAATGGAATCGAAGCGAGAACAGGCACTCGTCGGATTATTCGTCCTCGTGGCGTCGGCGCTTTTGATCGCCACCATCTTGTATCTTTCCGGCAGCCTCTCCAGCGGGTTGGTTCCGTATCACACCTATTTCAAGAACGCGGGCGGAATGATTCCCGGCACCGAGGTTCACTATGCCGGTGGGCCGAAAATAGGGCGCGTCACGAAGGTCGCCCCGGATCCGAAAGATCCCACGCGCATGGAGGTCGATTTCGAAATTGAGCCCAGCGTTCCGGTGAAAACCGATAGCAAAGCGACGGTCGCGAGCACCAGTCCCCTGGGAGAAAATTTTCTTGGCCTTCTCGCCGGAACCCCTCCGGCCCCGCACGCACCGCCAGGTTCCGCGCTTCCCTCCAAAGAATACGTCAGCTTTGCAGACCTCGGCGACATGCTCTCCGGCCTCGGCCCCTCCGCTCAGGAGCTAATCGCCCATTTGAATGATCGCGTAATGGAAATGAAGGTCACGCTGGCGCGCGTGAATGATGTTCTCGACGACGAGAATCGCGCCAACATCAAAGCTACGATCGGCAACATAAAAGGCATGCTCGCTGAAAATCGCCCTGCCATTCGTTCGTCGCTGAATCACATAAACGACGCGAGCGCAAAGCTCAGCCCGCTCCTCGACAAGTTCAACAACCTCTCCGATAAGGCCAACGAGCTGATCGCCCATATGGACGGCGTCATCACCGATCCCAACGTCAAGGAATCGATCGATAAGTTGAAGCAGACTCTGACGCAGGCCAACGAATTGACCACCCGCCTGAACAACTTGATGGATGCCAATTCCGAGAACCTCGACGAGATCATCGACAACCTCCGCGCCGTTTCGAACAACATGCGAGAATTCACGGAAACCATTAAGACTCGTCCGTACACTTTGATTCGCACCACAAGCCCGAAGCCGCACCAAACGGGTCAGGCACCGAAGTAGGGCTGAAAAGACGGGAGCTTTGAAAGGAACATTAATGCGTCGCGCGAACTCTGCTGTGCTAGTGGCGGTACTTGTAGGAGTTCTGTCAGGATGTGGCGGCACGCGTCCCACGAAATACTACGTCCTCGACGTTCCTGCTCCGCCCACCACTCAGTCGTCCACGGCGTATCCTGTCTCCCTGCTTGTCGCCAGGCCCGTCACCTCCCACCTCTACCGGGATGACCGCATCGTTTTCGGCTCTGGGCCGGTGGAACTTGGCACTTATGAGTTCGAGCGCTGGGCTCAATCTCCCGCCGACATGATGCAGGATCTCCTCGTCAGCTACTTGCGCAACTCCAAACAATACCGCTCCGTTCTTCGCCCAGGAAGTAATGCGAGGGGCAACTATATCGTCCGCTCTTACTTGCGATCGCTCGCCGAGATTGACTCACCGGATTTTGTCGCCCGCTTCGCCATCCATCTCGATCTATACGATCCGAAGAAGGGCGCAACTGTCTGGAGCGGCGACTACTCCCATGACGAACCTGTGGGAAGCAAGACCGTTACGGCGGTTGTCGAGGCACTCGACAAGAGCGTTCGCGCCGGGCTGCAGCAACTCACCTCGGAAATGGGCCAGTACTTCGCCGAGCATCCGCCCGAAGCGCCGCCGCAGGCCACAAAATAGCGGCTCGGTGTGGGCGGCCCGTTCCATCTCTGTCAAATCCGCTGTTTCGTTTTGAAATTTCCCCACTGATGTGTATCGGCTCATCTATTCCCTTCTAGCTGCCGATATGAAATTCAAGGCGCCTTTGTTACAGGTGTCGTTGCGGGGGAACCTTGGATTTCCTGAGGCAGCTTTTCGGCTCGGGTGACTTCCAGCCACACGGCTTCTGCTATCTCTGGAACGCCCGGCTGGTCTGGCTGCACGCGACCTCGGATCTGCTGATTGCGCTCGCGTATCTTACGATTCCGCTCACGCTCGTCTGGTTCATTCGCAAACGCCGCGATCTTCCATTTAGCTGGATCTTCGTCTGCTTCGGGGTATTTATCGTTGCCTGTGGCGCCACGCACGTCATGGAGGTCTGGAACCTCTGGCATGCGAACTATTGGCTCGCCGGTGTTATCAAGGCCATCACAGCTGCTGCCTCGATTCTCACTGCAATCCTTCTGATTCGATTGGTGCCGCAGGCCCTCGACCTTCCCAGCTCGAAGCAATGGCTCCTCGCCAACGCAGCGCTGCAGCAGGAAGTGAAAGACCGGCGTGAACTCGAGCTCACTCTCCGCATGAGCGAGTCGATGTACCGCGAACAAGCCGAGCTTCTCGAGCTAACCCACGACGCTATTTTCGTCCGTAGTCTTGAGAAAAAAATCCTTTATTGGAATCGCGCAGCCGAGAAGCTCTATGGCTGGCAAAAGGAAGAGGCTCGCGGAAAAATTACCCACGAACTTCTTCACACTGTTTTCCCAAAACCCCTCCCGGAAATTCAGGCCGAAGTGTTCGAAAAAGGCTACTGGGAAGGCGAGCTGATACATGCGCGGCGTGATGGGGCGCTAATAACAGTCTCCAGCCGATGGGCTTTGCGGGTAGATGCCGCCGGAAAGCCCGTTTCGATTCTCGAAAGCAATCGCGACATCAGCCATCGCAAGCAGGAAGAGCAAAAATTCCGTGATCTTCTCGAATCGGCGCCCGATGCGATCGTAATCGTGAACGAACAGGGCCGCATCGTTCTGACGAATGCCCAGACAGAGAAGCTGTTTGGCTATCCACGCCAAGAATTGTTGGACCAGCCCGTCGAGATTCTCGTTCCCCACCGACTCCATGGAGAACACGCCGGGCATCGCGAGAACTATTCTCATTCACCTCGCCCGCGCGCGATGGGAGCCGATTTGGAACTCCACGGCCGCCGCAAAGACGGCACCGAGTTTCCCGTCGAAATCAGTCTCAGCCCACTCGAAACCGGCGAGGGCAAGCTCATCTCCAGTGCCATCCGCGATGTCAGCGAACGCAAGCAGGCAGACGAAGCCCTCAAGGCCAGCGAAGAGCGGTTGCAGTTGGCTCTGGAAGCAGCTCAATTGGGTGTGTGGGACTTGGACCTGCTCAACGATCGTGCTTTCCGTTCTCTTCGCCACGATCAGATCTTCGGCTACGATTCGCTCCAGCCCGAGTGGGGCGTGCAGATCGCCGCAAAGCACATAGTTCCCGAGGATCGCGAGCAATTTCAAGCCAGTTTCGCCCAAGCACTTGCCACCAATGCCTTCTCCGCAGAATTCCGCGTCAGCGGAGCGCAAGACCACTCCATCCATTGGGCCTTCGCTCAGGGGCGCGTCTATCGCGACGAGAATGGCAAGCCGGTGCGCATGATGGGAGTTGTTTCCGATACCACCGCACGCAAGCAAGCCGAGCAGGAAGTCGAACGGCACAGGCGAGAATTGGCTCGTTCTAACTCCGATCTCGCCGCCGCGAATCAGGAACTGGAAGCCTTCAGCTACTCCGTCTCTCACGATCTCCGCGCTCCGCTACGCCACATTGATGGATTCGCCCACATCTTGAAAGAGGAGCACGCTGCAGAGCTCTCCGAAGAGGCTCAACGGTATCTCGACCGCATCCTTCATGGCGCGAATCATATGGGCCATCTCGTCGATGACCTTCTGAATCTCGCCAAGGTCGGCAGAAAAGAACTGGTCCGCCAAACTACCAAGCTTGATTCGCTCGTTCGCGAGACGCTCGCCGATCTGCCGGAGACCGAAAACCGAAGCGTGGAGTGGCGCGTCGAGCCCCTGCCAGAAGTTAACTGCGATCCCGGCCTGCTCAAATTGGTTTTCAACAATCTACTTGGTAATGCGCTTAAATTTACCCGGAGCCGTCAGCCTGCCGTAATCGAGATCGGCACGAGCGATTCTGCCGGCCCCGCCACGATTTTTGTCCGCGACAATGGCGTGGGCTTCGATCCCAAATATGCCGATAAACTCTTCGGCGTTTTCCAGCGCCTTCATCGCCAGGAAGATTTTGAGGGCACCGGCGTCGGCTTGGCTACCGTGCAGCGAATCATTCGCAAGCACGGAGGCCAAGTCTGGGCCGAATCCGAAGTGGATCGTGGCGCCACATTCTTTTTTTCCCTCGGCGCCCTTCCAGCCACCGCACCGGTGCTCCAACCAGTGGAGGTAAGCCGTGCCTGAGGCCATTGAAATCTTATTGGTCGAAGATAATCCTGCTGATGCCGAGCTGACCATCCACGCTCTCCAGAAAAGCAAGCTGGTCAATCACATTCGCCATCTGCAGGATGGCGCCGAAGCTCTTGATTTCTTGTTCTGCCGTGGCGCCTATTCCACTCGGACGTTCGACGCTCCTCCCCGGCTGATCCTGCTCGATTTGAAACTGCCGAAGGTCGATGGAATCGGCGTACTGGAACAGATCAAAAGCGACACCAGAACCAAGGCTATACCCGTGATCCTCCTCACGTCCTCCAAGGAAGAGCGCGATGTAGCCACTAGCTACAAGCTCGGCGTCAACAGCTACATTCAAAAGCCGGTGAATTTCACGGAGTTCCAAGATGTCGTGAAGCAGCTGGGCATGTACTGGTTGCTTGTCAACAGCAAGCCGCCTGTTTCTGCATTCTCAGTTCCCTAGGAGTTTCGGCCCGATGCCTGAGACCTCGTCCGAAAAAGAGACCCTTCGAGCAAAATCGCCGCTCCGTCTGCTGCAGGTGGAGCACGAGGCCGACGACGTGGAACTCTGCCTGCGTGAACTCAAGAAGTCCGGGCTTCAGTTCGAAGTCGACACGGTCGCGACCAGAGAAATTTACGTTCAGAAATTGACCGAGAAGCCGTTTGAAGTCGTTATCGCCGACTATCGCCTGCCCGGCTGGACCGGAATGGATGCACCAGCCGAGATCAAACAGAGGGACCTCAATATCCCGTTGATTCTTGTCACCGGTACGCTGGGTGATCGTCTCGCGGTGGAGTGCATCAAGGAGGGAATCACCGACTACGTCTTGAAAGACCAGCTGGCACGCCTTCCCGCTGCCCTGATTCGAGCACGCGAAGAGAAGGAATTGCGCGATGCTGAAACCCGCGCCATCGACGCTCTCCGTGCCAGCGAAAGCCGCTATCGTGGTTTAGTTCAGAACGCAACCTACGGAATGCTCTGGGTCACCGCCGACGGGGATCTTCTCGCCGTGAATCCGGCATTCGTCCGCATGCTCGGCTACGATTCTGCCGGTGAAATCCTCGCTATTGGCAATATGGAAGTGCTTTACCGCGATTCAGCTGCGGCCGCCAAGCTCCGCGAAAGGTATAAGGCAAGCGGACAAGTCGACGCTGCCGTCGAATGGAAACGCAAAGACGGCAAGATCATCACCGTGCGACTCAGCGGCCGCCGCGTCATCGACCCCGAACAGAACGGGGAGTGCGCGGAAGTCATCGTCGAGGATGTCACCGAGCGCCTAGCTCTCGAAAAGCAGCTCTTGCAGGCGCAAAAGTTTGAAGCCATCGGCCAGCTCGCCGGCGGAATCGCTCATGACTTCAACAACATGATCGGCGCCATCATGGGCTGGTCCGATATCGGTATCGAAGAAACCGAGGAAGGCGCTCGCCTCCGTCGCCATTTTCAGAAAATCCATCAGCAAGCCGAACGTGCCGCCGCGCTCACACGCCAACTCCTGGCTTTTGCTCGCCGCCAGATTCTAGAGCCGCGCAATATCGACCTGAACCAGAGCGTCACCGAAACTCTCAATCTCCTCGAAAAAGTGATTGGCAGCAATATCGAAATCAAGACCATCCTCGCCCCGGCTCTCTCTCTGGTTCGCGCCGATCCTACGCAAGTCGAGCAGGTGCTGATGAACCTCTGCATCAACGCTCGCGATGCCATGCCCGACGGAGGCTCGTTGCTTATCGAGACCGCGCTTGTCATCTTCGATGTGGAATACTGCGCCCACCAGCCGTTCGCGCGCCCCGGCGACTACGTGATGCTCTCAGTCACCGACACGGGAACGGGAATGGACGCAGCCACCGTTGACCGAATCTTCGAACCGTTCTTCACCACCAAGGAACTCGGCAAGGGCACCGGCCTCGGCCTCGCCACGGTCTACGGCATCGTCAGGCAACACGGCGGATTCACGCATGTGTACAGCGAACTGGGTGTTGGAACCACATTTCGCACATATTTTCCGGCCGCCCCGCTCGCGACTAAATCTGTTGAAGCAGTCGAGGACACGCAACCCGTTCGCGGAGGCGTCGAGACGATTCTTGTTGTAGAGGATCATCCCGGCCTGCGCGAACTTGCTTTCGAAACGCTCACCAACCTCGGCTACAAAGTGATTCTCGCCTCCGACGGCGAGCAAGGCCTGCATGAGTTTGAAACCCGCCGCGACCAAATCAATCTTCTTCTCCTGGATGTTGTTCTGCCCAAACTAAGCGGGCCGCATATCTACTCGCGCGTCTGCGAAATCAAACCCGACGTCTTGGTGATTTTTGCAACCGGTTACAGTGCCGATATGGCTTCGCTTCAAAAGGAACTGCAAAAAGGGTTGCCGATACTCCAGAAACCCTACTCGCCGCGTAACTTAGCGCGTAAGGTTCGCGATACCTTTGATCAACCCCGTTTTCCAGTTGCGCAAGAAAAGCCTTGCGACTCGCCGCAGCCCGCCTCAATTCATCACGATTAGCGTTGACACCATTTCTTTCCTCGTGGTATTTCAGAATTAATCCGTGGACACCGGCTTCTTGCCGGGTTGCTGGATCGTCAGACGCGGAAGTACCACCCAAGGGACGATCCGGCAACGAGCCCACCCACCCCGGGAGGTGGAATGCCGCTTGGCTTTCACCTCCCTTTTTTATGCCTGTCTTTGTAATGTCGTAATGTCGGTTTTCTGCTGATTGCGGCGCAGCCGCGTGCCGTCTCGCGATCGCTTGTTTACTCAAGCACTTGCGGGGTTATAATGCGCACTCGGCAGCTACCAGTATTGCGCCAGTATTCTGAATGGGGCGGAGGGGACATGGGCCTGCAAATTGCCGCGCGTAAAACCGGAAACGTCACCATCCTCGACCTGCAAGGCCGCATCACGATCGGCAACAGCAATGACGCACTTGGTGCCGAATTGCGCCGCCTCGCCGAAACCGCCCCCTGCGACATCCTCGTAAATCTTGCGGGCGTTCAGCAAGTGGACAGCTCCGGCATCAGCACTCTAGTCCGCTCCTTCGTCACCCTCGAACGCAACGCCGGCAGCCTCAAGCTCCTAAATCCCACCGGCCACGTCCGCGAAGTTCTCGAACTCACGCGCCTCATCCAATCCATCCCCACCTACACCGACGAAGCCAAAGCCGTCGCCAGCTTCCGCGGCGGCGTCGCCACCGCCTAGCCCGGCGCACGCAGTATTGGATTTCGTTTAAGCCTGTTTCGAGGAAAGCAAAAAATAAAGATGGGATAAATAAATAGAAGACTTACGCGTTCTTCTTCAGATCCGCCAGCACGAGCTTCGCAACTTCCTTCAAAGTATCGAACACGCCCTGCCCGGTCACCGCGACAGCCTCCATCGAAGGCTCGCCTTTCACACTCAGCTGTTTCTGCAATTCCTCTACGGGCAAGACGTTCGGCAGGTCGCGCTTGTTCAACTGCAACACATAAGGAATCGTATCGAAATTCAAATTGTGATCCTTCAGATGTTCGCGCAGGTTATCAAGGGTTTCGAGGTTCGCGTCCAGCCGCTCTTCTTGCGAATCCGCCACGAAAACCACTCCATCCGCACCCTTCAAAATCAATCGCCGGCTCGCCTCGTAAAACACCTGCCCCGGAACGGTATACAAATGAAAACGAGTCCGGAATCCGCGCACTGTCCCCAGGTCTAGCGGAAGAAAATCGAAGAAAAGCGTGCGATCCGTCTCGGTCGCGAGCGACACCATCTTTCCCTTTTGATTCGATCCCGTGTGCTCGTAGATCCACTGCAGGTTCGCGGTCTTCCCGCCGAGGCCGGGGCCATAGTAGACAAGCTTGCAGTTAATTTCGCGCGCGGGAAAATTAATAAACGGCACAATTTCCTCAGTTTTGCAGCCGAGGTTACTTATAGCACAGCCTCGCACCACCGCCAACGCGACCGCCACGCCATGCTTCGCAATTGACAACTCTCCACCGCACTGCCAGTTAGCAGGAATTCACCCGCCGACTGACATTCTGTGTCCAATTCGCCAAAAATCAGCCCGCCGCCTACCTTGAGCCCTGCATTGACGCAGGTGCCCGACTTTGCTATGTTTCCTCGACAGTAATACGGAGCCACCACGTGAAGCATCGCGCAGCCCGCACCTCTCGATCCCCGAGAAGTAGCCAGAAGATGCTGAAAACAAAGAGTTTGAAGTCGAGCGCCAAGGCAAAGGTCATGCCTCCAGACCCCGAAGCGGGCGCAAAGCTCGCCCAGCTCAAATTCTACGAAGAGGCTCTTAAGTATTTTCAGCAACAGAAGTTTCAACGCGCCAAACAGTCCCTGGAACGAGCCCTGGAAGGTCCCAGCAGGGAACTCCGCGATCGCGCCCAAGTTCACGTCCGCATTTGCGAACAGCGCATCTCGCGCCTGCCGGCTGCTGCGCCAAAATCCGCCGAGGATCATTACACGCAAGGCGTCGCGCTCATGAATCTAGGCCGCTGGGACGAAGCCCGCGAACATCTCGATCGCGCCCGCAAATCCGCCCCTAAAGCCGACCACATCGTGTACGCCATGGCCGCGCTCGATTGCCTCACCGGCGAAGCCGATTCCGCCATGCAAAATCTGAAAATCGCCATCCAGCTTCGTCCCGAAAATCGCTACCACGCCCGTAATGACGAGGACTTCGCATTCTTGCAGGAAGACCCTCGATTCACTGAATTGCTCTACCCCGAGCGAGACGGTTCGAGCGCCTAGCCTCGATTTTTCTCCGTGAAAAATAGTTCGCACCCTCGCGTCCGCCCAGTTCGCATCGTGGCCCTCGGCGGCGGCACCGGGCTCTCCACAGTCCTTCGCGGCCTCAAACAGCATATCGGCGATCCCAAACGCGGGATTGAGCGGCCCATCTCGGATCTCGCTGCGGTCGTCACCGTCACCGACGACGGCGGAAGTTCCGGCCGCCTTCGCCGCGATTATCGCGTCCTTCCGCCAGGCGACATTCGCAATTGCATGGTTGCACTTTCGAAGGACGAAGACCTCCTCGGCAAATTGTTTCAATACCGTTTTTCCGCCGGCCGAGGCCTCGCTGGCCACAGCTTCGGCAATCTATTTCTCACCGCGCTCACCAACATCACCGGCGACTTCCCGGAGGCAGTGCATCTCTCTTCGCAGGTACTTGCGATTCGCGGGCGAATCTTTCCTTCCACGGCCCAGAACGTCACTCTCAAAGCCGAACTCGAAGATGGCTCTATCGTCGCCGGCGAAACAAGAATTTCCCGCTCGAAGCAACGAATCCGCCGCATTCGTCTCGTCCCGCGCCGCGTTCGTCCGCTCTCCGAAGTGCTCGCTGCTCTTCACGACGCAGACCTGATTCTCGTCGGCCCGGGCTCGCTCTACACCAGCATCATTCCCAATCTCCTGGTCGAAGGCGTCACAAAGGCGATCACCCGCTCCAGCGCAAAATGCGTTTACATTGCCAATCTCATGACGCAACCCGGCGAGACCGAGCACTACTCCGTCGCCGATCACGTCCGCGCCATCTACGAACACACCCGCGTTCGCATATTCGATTCGGCCGTGATCAATCGCACTCCCGCCTCCCCGCAAATGTTGCGCCGCTATCGCAAACAGGGCGCCGAGATTGTGAAGCCTTCGCTCACTGAATTGAAGCGGATGGGTTTGCCCTATATCACCTCCGATCTCTTGCAACAGCGCGGCAAGATCCGCCACGATACCGTCCGGCTCGCCAATCTTCTTCTGCGCGAATTCGTCACGCAGCATCCCCGCCATTGACACTGTCCCGTTTTGCGTCAGCCTAAAGGCACTTTGAAAAAGCCTTTTCTTGCGCCTCGTTCTGCCTGTTCGTATACTTGCCCGCGCTGTTTATAAGCCATATTGGCGTAATTTGTGACTGCCTATAACAACGTCGAATTCCGAAGGCTCTCATTCATGCTCGTCAGATTCCTCCAGGAGGTGTCATGTCTGCGGCTGCGCAGGATGAATTAAACGTTTATCAGTCTGCGGAGGCGCGCTTCGAAATCGCCGCGCATAAGCTGAATTTGGAAGATGGCCTTTACCGCTATCTGAAGTACCCCAGCAAGGAAATCACGGTTTACATCCCCGTCCCGCTCGACAACGGCAAACTCGAAGTCTTCACCGGCTATCGCGTCCTGCATTCCACAATCCGAGGCCCGGGTAAGGGTGGTATCCGTTTCGCTCCCGACGTCAGCCTCGACGAAGTTCGCGCCCTCGCTGCTTGGATGACTTGGAAATGCGCGGTCGTCAATATTCCTTTCGGTGGCGCGAAGGGCGGCGTGATCTGCGATCCGAGCAAACTCTCGAAGACCGAAATCGAGCGCATCACCCGCCGCTACACAGCCGAGTTAAGCGAATGGTTTGGGCCCGAGCGCGACGTTCCAGCTCCAGACATCGGCACCAACGCGCAAACGATGGCCTGGGTGATGGACACCTACGCCATGCACGTGCGCCAGGCCACCACCGCCGTCGTCACCGGCAAGCCGCTTGAACTCGGCGGCTCGCAAGGCCGCACCGAAGCTACCGGTCGCGGCTTGATGATCTGTTGCGACAAAGCCATTCAGAAACTCGGAATGCAGCGTCGCGGCGCTCGCGTCATCATTCAGGGCTTTGGCAACGTCGGCTCGCAAGCCGCCGATTTGATGCACAAGGCGGGCTACAAAATTATCGGCGTTGCCGACATCCACGGCGGTCTTTATAACGAGGCCGGCTTCGACATCCCGAAGCTGATCGACTGGGTCTACGGCCAGCGCAAACCGCTTCCCGATTTCCCGGCTGGCGGCGAAAAAATGAGCGCGCAGGAAGTGCTTTTCCATCCCTGCGAAATTCTCGTTCCCGCGGCCACCGAAAATCAGATCACCACGAAAAACGCTCACCGCGTAGATTGCAAAATCCTCTGCGAGGGCGCCAACGGCCCCACCACGTCGCACGCCGACCCGATCATCGAGAAAAAGGGAATCTTTATCATCCCGGACATTCTCGGAAATGCCGGAGGCGTCACCGTCAGCTACTTCGAGTGGGTGCAGGATCGCCAGGGCTTTTTCTGGCGCGAGAGCGAAGTGAATGAGCGCCTGCAGGACGTGATGGAGCAAAGTTTCGATCAAGTTGTGCTTTACGCCGAAACCCACGGGGTGAATAATCGTATCGCCGCATATATTGTGGCGATTGATCGCGTGGCCCGCGCACTGAAATTGCGCGGCATCTACGCATAGCGACAGCTGCACAGTAGGGGCACGGCATTTCGAAGATCCCGGATGGGGTCGCGGGGCCGTGCCCGATCGACCGGCGGCGAAGGCTGTTCCACTGGTCATCAATGAACGCGAGCTTATTTGTCAGCGGAGGCAAGTCTGTACCCTGAAGCCATTTCGCCGGGCGCTCTGAAAACCGAGGACGAACACCGCCGCGACATCTGCGCCGTCGGCCGCTGGATTCACGACCGCGGCTACGTCGCCTCCACCGACGGCAACATCTCGCTTCGTCTCGACCCTCGCCGCATTCTCACTTCGCCCACCGGCATCAGCAAAGGCATGATGACACCCGACGATCTCGTCGTCACCGATCTTCAAGGTCACAAGCTGAGCGGACGCCGCAACGCCAGCTCCGAGCTCGGCATGCATCTCCTGATTTACAGCCGCCGCCCGGACATCAATGCAGTCTGCCACGCGCATCCGCCTGCTGCCACCGGTTACGCCGCCGCCGGCATTCCGCTGAACAAAGCTATCCTTTGCGAACTCGTTCTCTCCCTCGGCTGCATTCCGGTCGCGCGTTACGGCACTCCCGGAACCAACGAACTCACCGAAGCGCTCGAACCGCTCGTCCAAAGCTACGAAGCAATCCTGATGGCCAATCACGGCGTGGTCTGCTACGGGCAGGATTTGCTCTCCGCTTTTTTCCGCATGGAGACCACCGAACACTTCGCCCGCGTCTCCCTCGTCACCGAATTAATCGGCAAACAAGTCTTGCTTTCCAGCGGAGATGTGGAAAAATTGCTCGCGGCGCGCGCCCGTTACGGCGTTCAAACAGCTTCGTCCATCGGCCCAGACTGTCCAGTCACGGCAGACGCCGCCGATTCCGAGCGAATCACCTTGACGCGTCGCGAACTCGAAGCGCTCGTAGACGAAGCCGTACAAAAAGAGCGCTCGCGCCGATAGCGGCCGTGTTCGAATTTTTCGAAAAGCTTTGTAGGCCGCGGTTTTAACCGCGGCAATTGCCAAAGGCATAAAAAAGGGGCTTTAGCCCCTGAAGTACATCAGGCCTGTTTCAGACGGACACCAGACAACGTTCAGAAGTGGTTGCCGGAGGATCCAGAATGGGCGAAGCACTCGGTATGATCGAAACGCGCGGCATGGTTGCGATGATCGAGGCCTCAGACGCGATGGTAAAAGCAGCCAAGGTCACGCTCGTCGGCTGGGAGAAGATCGGTTCCGGCTACGTCACCGCAATGGTCCGCGGCGATGTGGCTGCCGTGAAAGCGGCCACCGATGCCGGCGCCGCCGCTGCGCGCCGCGTAGGCGAATTGATCGCCGTCCACGTCATCCCGCGGCCGCATCAATCGCTCGAGGATGTGTTGCCCATCGGCAAGACCCCGATGGTAGCCGCGAAGTAGCCGTCGCAAAGCGGCAAAGCGCCCAGGCTCGGCGCACCAGCGCAGAATCATCTTCGCCGCTCTCGGTTTTGATTCACAAGCGCTTTCGATTTCAAAAACTTGAATGCTTCTCGCTCGCATCGTCGGCACCGTCGTTTCCACTCGCAAAGACCCGCGCCTCGAAGGCAAGAAACTGCTCATCGTGAAGCCCATCAATCCTGAAGGCGGCGACGAATCCGGCTACCTGATCGCCGTCGATACCGTTGACGCCGGCTTCCGCGAAACCGTCCTCGTCGTCTCCGGGAGCTCCGCCCGCTTGGCCGCCGAATGCAAGGACCGCCCCGTCGACGCCGCCATCATCGGCATAGTCGACACGATCCAGCTAGACGCCCACCACGAAGCCGAACTCGCCGCCGCCCGAAAAAAATGACGCAAGATTACGGTAGGGCTCAACCATGATTCTCGGCCGCGTCATCGGCAAAGTCGTCGCCACCATGAAAAACGACACACTCGTCGGGCAGCGCCTGCTCATCGTGCAGCCAATCGACCGTCATGGCCGCGATAAAGGTAAAGCGCTTGTCGCGCTCGATTCGGTGGGCGCCGGAGCGGGTGAAACCGTCTACTGGTGCCGAGGTAAGGAAGCCAGCTTTCCGTTTCTTCCCGTCGAAGTTCCCACGGAGGCGACGATCGTCGGAATTGTGGATGAAATCAACGTCCCTGCGAAATCCGGAAATTCCTGAATGCTGATCGCACGAGTCATCGGTGACATAGTCGCTACTCAAAAGGACCCGTCGCACCACGCCCGCAAAATCCTGCTCGTGCAGCCGCTGAATCTCGACGGCTCCGATCGCGGCGAAGCGGTTATCGCCCTCGATGCCGTGGACGCCGGAATCGGAGAGCGCGTGCTGCTTTCCTCCGAAGGCTTTTGCGCAATGACCGCCGTCGGTCGCCCCAACTCCCCCATCGACACCGCCGTAATCGGCATAATCGACGAAGTCACCCTGATCGAAAACATAAAGTAACCGTAATCCCCCGCCCCGGTAGGCCACACTACTGCGCCACCCACATTCCAATCTTCGTGGCAACTCCACGCCAAGAATTCAGCACAATTCAACTGGCGAGCTCAGCGCCGCTTTTAGTGGCACAGGCACTCCTGCCTGTGCTCTGACGACCACCAATCCACAACAAGCACCCGCCACCCTCGGCCCCATTTCACCTTCGTATCCACGCAACCCTGCCCACGACTCCAATCCACTCTCCGAGACCTCCGTACCTAATTTCCGTCATAACCAATCCGAGACCTGTCATTCGATTGCTTTGAAACAACTCACCCCAAAAAAAAGGCAGCGCTCGCTGCTTCGAGCGCTGCCCGTTCCGCGACCATCAACAAATCCCTAGCTGCGTCAGATCGTCACTTTCCCGCAACCGTGCCGCTCGTCACCGAAATGTATTTTGCCTTCCCTCCAAAATGGATCTCGGCGATTTGGTTGCTGTCCAGCACGACGGAAGTGTACGAAGCCTTGCTCTGCCCGTCTTTCCACTCGATCGGTGCTTCCGCCACCACTTTTCCATCGCGTGAAATTGTCATTTTCGTTTCGTCTGCGGACACCTGATACGTTCCGGGCTTGAGATCTTTGCCGGCCAGCGTCGCGGAGCTGTGCAGATCGACGGCAACATGAGAAACCGGCTTGACCGTTTTTGAATCGTCGGCGCGAGCTGCGATTGGAATCACCAGAGCAAGCGCCGCCAGGATTGTCATCACAAAATTCATTCGACGATGTTCCATTTTCATTTCTCCTTGTTCTCACTCGCCCCTTGCAAATGCTTAGACGCGATGATTCCTGCACCGAGAGCGCCATTTCAAAAGATTCATAAAAAAAGCCTTGCAGTCTTCGTTACAACTAAATCACTCCGTATGCGGACACCGTGCGTGCGAAAGCGAACAGCTTGCTCGGGCCAGCGAGTAAAAATGGGTAAAAAATCAACACTCTCCGAATTTTCGGAGAATGCCGAACGCTGCGAAACGCTTTTTCGCTGCGCTCTTCTTGTATACGCAGCGCTGCGGCGATTAGTTCCGGCGTAATAGAAAATTAACAATATTCCTCAAATTCGGATTTGCGCTGCCGATTGGGTTGCACCCTTTTGGTGCACACGCTTTTTCTGGCCTGCGGGGCCCGCATTGACACCCTGACGACGCTCAGGAATAATCGCTCGACATGATCGGTTCGCTTCGCGGCAAGCTCATTGAGAAACGACCCAACCAGATCCTCGTTGACGTGAATGGCGTGGGCTACCAGGTGCAGATTCCGCTCTCCACGTTCGCGAGCCTCGCTGCGCTCCACGCCGAGACGAGCCTTTTGATTCATACGCATGTTCGCGAAGACCAGCTCACGCTGTACGGGTTTGCGACGGCACGCGAAAAGCAGTGTTTTGAGCTGCTGATTTCCGCGTCTGGCGTGGGCCCCTCGCTCGCGTTGAAGATTTTGTCCGGGATCAGCATCGAAGAGCTGGTTCCCGCAATCCGCAAGAGCGATCTTGCCCAACTCGTGAAAATTCCGGGCGTGGGCCGCAAGACCGCAGAACGAATCGTCGTCGAGTTGCGCGACAAACTCGTCGTAATTGACGTTCCGGAGGCGGGCAAGCCGAGTACGCGCTCTCAGCTCGAGGACGATGTGGCTTCGGCTCTCATGAATCTGGGTTACGATACGAAGTCAGTGGAGCATGCCGTTGAAAAATCACGCGCGGCAAGCGGCAATGATTTCGAAAAATTGCTGCGTTCATCGCTCCAGATCCTTGGCAGCTCCGCAATGCAAAAATCGGCCCGCGCAGGTCGCGACGAATGAACGACAATCGCAGCCGAATCATTTCCGGCAAAGCCCTCGAGGAAGACGCGCGCATTGACGCAACCGTGCGTCCGCAGAAGATCGAAGACTTCATCGGCCAGTCGCGCGTAAAAGAAAATCTAAAAATCGCCGTGGACGCCGCTCGCAATCGCGGCGACGCGCTCGATCACGTGTTGCTCTACGGCCCGCCCGGCCTGGGCAAGACCACGCTCGCGCAAATTCTCGCCAATGAAATGGGCTCGGCCATCAAAATCAGCTCGGGCCCGCTGCTCGAAAAAAAAGGCGATCTCACCGCCGTGCTCACATCGCTCGACGCACGCGATTTTTTCTTTCTCGACGAAATTCACCGCCTGCAGCCGGCGATGGAAGAAATTCTCTATCCCGCGATGGAGGATTTCCGCATTGACCTGATCATCGGCCAGGGCCCCGGCGCCCGCGTTCATCCGTATCAGTTGAATCGCTTCACGCTGATCGGTGCCACCACACGCGCGGGCTTGATCATGGCGCCGCTGCGCTCGCGCTTCGGCATCGTCCATCGCCTGGAATTTTATTCCCCGGAGGATTTGCAGCGCATCGTGGAGCGCTCCGCAAAAATTCTCGGCATCACGATGGACCGCGAAGGCGCCGCCGAAATCGCGCGCCGCAGCCGCGGCACTCCGCGCGTCGCGAATCGTTTGCTGCGTCGTGTTCGCGATTTCGCCGAAGTGCGCGCCAAAGGCCACATCACGCTGGGCGTCGCCCGCGACGCACTCGCGATGCTTGGCGTTGATGAGCACGGCCTCGACGAAGTGGACCGCAACCTGATGCTGACTATTATTCAGAAGTATTCAGGGGGCCCCGTGGGCTTGAATACGATTGCCGCCTCGCTCAGCGAGGAGGAAGACGCCATCGAAGAAATCTACGAGCCCTACCTTATGCAGCTGGGATTGCTTGACCGCACCCCGCGCGGCCGCGTTGCAACGGCGCTGGCTTACAAGCATTTCGGCTTTGATGAGCCGCGCCGCCAGCCCGCGCTTTTCAGCTAGCCGTCCAACTGGCATCTTCGCCGCCCCCCTTTTACCGCCGATTAGAATTCTTCAAATTGCTGATTCTTCTAAGGTTGCCGTGACTTTTAATCGCGGAACCGTGTATTAAAACTCGCGGCCGCGGTCCCCAACCTGCAGTCCACTTTATTTAGATGCTTGTTCAGCGGCGGAGGTTATTTTAGGAATTAATGCGGCGAACGGCTTTCAGATTTTCTTTCGGCGTTCGTGGCCGTCAACCGACAGCGCGCCTGCTGAGAGGCCGCCGACGGCAATTCCGCCTGCGGCCAGGCCGCCCATGGCGATTGCGCCCAGTGCCAAGCCGCCCATCGCGATCAAACCCACCGAGATTCCACCTAATGCGACAACTCCCATTGCTTTGCCGCCAAGGGCCAGGATGCCGCGAGCGCTACCGCCGAGAGCGATGTATCCGCGAGCTGAGCCACCCAGTGCGAGCCAGCCGCGCGCTTCGTCTCCAATGGCGATGATGCCGTGGGCTTTGCCGTGAGATTCGTCGAGATCCGGATCGGGTCCGAGTGCGACATCGACAAGCGGCAAACCGGCAAAGGTTCGTTTTGAGCGGCTTCGAATTGTTTTTTGGGAGTCTTTTTTCATATATTCGCTGATTAGTCTTGAGGCTACGTGGCCGCACCGCTGCTGTCAACGCAGCAGCCCCGGAAAGCCGGAGCTTGTGAAAGCGGGGGCGAGCCACCCTTCGGCTTCGCTCAGGGCAAGCCGCACTCCAAATTAATGGCAGTCCACTTTGGCTCTACCCGCATTTTTAATCGCAGCTACCATCCGCTATGCGCGTCATTCCCATTCGTTCTGCTCTTCGGAGCGACCTTCCGCGGCTCACTGAGATTTACAACCACTACGTAATCCATACGCCGATTACATTTGATCTGACGCCGCACACGGTAGAAGCGCGTGTGCCTTGGTTTGAGCAGTTTGCCACGTCTGGCCGTCATCGTCTGCTGGTGGCGGAAGAAAACGGCGTTGTGGTGGGCTATGCGGGCACGACGCGATTTCGCAATAAGGCTGCGTATGAGACGAGCGTTGAGACCACGGTTTATTGCAGCCATGACGTGGTTGGACGGGGCATCGGCAGCCGTCTTTACGCGGCGCTTTTTGAAGCGATCGCCGGCGAGGATATTCACCGCATCATTGGCGGCTACACTCTGCCTAACTCGGCGACGCTTGCATTGCATGAGCGATTCGGGTTCAAGCAGGTTGCGGTGTTCAGCGAGGCGGGGCGCAAATTCGGGCGTTATTGGGATGTGGGTTTTTCGGAGCGGCCGCTGCGATTGTAACCGCCGACTTCTACGCGAGAAAATCGAGACTGCCTGAATAGTGGCTTTCGCGAGGGGGCGTGCTTGGAAATTCTTAACGGGTGCTGCGAGGGAAGGCGCACAGGCAGGAGTGCCTGTGCCACTTGAGGCGACTATTCGCAGCGTAGGGAGACCATTGCGTCGATGCGGGCTGCGCGGCGGGCTGGGATGTAACTGGCGAGGAGCGCGATCAGGGTGAGCAGGGCGGCGATTGCGACGAATGTCAGCGGGTCTGTGGAACGTACGCCGAAGAGCAGGCTGCGCATCAGGCGCGTGAGAGCGAAGGCGCCGGCGAGGCCGATGGCTACACCTGTTAGCGCGAGAATCATTCCCTGGCGGACGATGAGATGAAGAATATTCTTCTGTGTCGCTCCTAGGGCGAGGCGGATTCCGATTTCGCGCGTTCCTTGATTCACCATATAGGCCATCACACCGTAGATGCCGATCGTCGCGAGCGCCAAGGCGAGGGCGGCAAAAAGCCCCAACATCACCATTGAGAAACGGCGGCGCGCCAGCGATTCCTGCAGGCGGTCGTCCATCGTGCGCACGTTGTAGATGGGAAGATCGGGGTCGAGCTCGCGAATTTCTTTTTTTACGGCGGAGGTGAGGGCGGCGGGCGCGACGTTGCTTCGCAGGACGACGTTCATCGCGGGCGTGGTGTACTGCGAGTGCGGAAAATAGAAAGCGATGCGCGAATCGGAATCGAGCGTGTCCTGCTTCACGCGGCCCACAACGCCGACGATCGTGATCCACGGCTCTTTGGAATCGAGGCCGCCCGTGCGGATTCGTTTGCCGAGTGGATCTTCGCGCGGCCAGTATTGCTGGGCGAAATACTCGTCGATGATGGCGATTTTCTGCGTGGTTGGCGTGTCGAGGTCGTTGAAGAACCGGCCCTGGCGCAACGGGATTTGCATCGCTTCGAAATAGTGACCGCTGACGATGCGTTCGTCGGCATTGATGAAATTTTCGCCGGGGGGCGGCGTGCGTCCTTCGATGGTGATGGGGCCCCAGGCAAACATTTCGCTGAGCGGAAGCGACGTGACGGCGCCTGCGGCTGAGACGCCGGGGATGCGTTCGAGGCGCTCATTGAGCTGGCGGTACGCGGCGAGGACGGTGGGGCGATCTTTATAGCGCAGGCCGTTGGTGGTGAGCTCGAGGGTGAGGACGTTGTGCGGGTTGAAACCGGGAGCGACGTTCTCGAGACTCGCGAAGCTGCGAATCAGGAGGCCGGCGCCGATCAGAAGCACCACCGAAAGCGCTAGTTCGGAAACAACGAGGAGGCGGCGAAGATTGTTGCCACGTCCCCAGACGGCGCCGGTGCCGGCTGAGCCGCGGGTACCGTCGCTGAGTATGGCATGCATATCGAGGTGTGCGATGCGCAGAGCTGGAGCCAGGCCGAAGAGAATTCCGGAGAAGACGGAAAGCGACAATGTAAAGAGCAGAGCTTGGCGGTCGACGCCGATGTCGCTCAAGCGTGGAACACTTTTCGGGCCGAGCACGTGAATCCAGTGAACGCTGAGAATCGCGAAAATAATTCCGAGCGCGCCACCGCAAAGCGCGAGCAGGATACTTTCGGTGAGCAACTGGCGAATGATGCGGCGAGCGCTGGCCCCTAAGGCCGTGCGCACGGCGATTTCTTTGCGGCGAGCGACGGCGCGAGAGAGCAGGAGATTGGCGACGTTGGCGCATGCGATCAAGAGGACGAACGCGACGGCGCCGAGCAAAATTATCAAGGTGCGGCGGGCGTCGCCGACGACTTGTTCCTGCAGCGGCACGATTCCGAAGGTGAGGCCGCCATTGGGCGGATATTCCTTGGGGTGATCGTGGCGGAGGCGGGCGGTGAGCGTGTTCATTTCGGCTTGGGCTTGCGCGACGGTGACGCCGGGCTTGAGCTTGCCGATGATGTTGTAGTCTTCGTGGTCACGATCTTGCGCGGCATTGGGCTGCATCGGGAAGGGCAGAAGAATTTCTGCCTGATTTTCGGCGCCGTAGAGCGTGGGCATCACTTCGCGCGGCAGTGAAAAGGATTTTGGGAGAATGCCGACCACTTCGCGCGGCGTTCCGTTGATGGCGATTTTTTTGCCGAGGATTTGCGGGTCGGAGCCGAAGCGGCGCGTCCAAGTGCCGTAACTGAGAATCGCGGTGGGGTTGTGGCCGGCGACATCTTCGTCGGGGAGAAACAGGCGGCCCATGGCGGCGCGATAGCCGAGCATCGGGAGAAGATTCGAGGAGATGCGAATTGTGCCGATGCGTTCGGGATCGCCGTTGCCGGTGAGATTGTCGTTGGTGCCGAAGGCAATGGCGGCATCTTCGAAGCCGGAGTGGTTGTTCTTGATGTCGAAATATTGCGCGGTGGAAAACCAATCTTGCGTGATGCCGAGGCCGGGCGAGCGATTCCAGAGGATGACGAGGTGGCTGGCATCTTTGTAGGGAAGCGGGCGAAGCAGAAGCGCGCTGGTGACGCTGAAGATGGAAGTGTTGGCGCCGATGCCGATGGCGAGGGAGAGGATTGCGGCGATGGAGAAGCCGGGATTTTTGGCGAGGGTTCGGAGCGCGTAGCGAAGATCGCGAATCAGGGGATTCATCTGGAGCCGGAGCTGTTCGTTTGCTGGCGATTCATTTAGCCGAGCGCTTTGGGGAAGCTGCCGGTTAGACGGCGGTCGCGAGTTTTGGTCTCTTATGGGCCCGAAGAAAATGTATTGCAGGATTTGATGCTGCCGGAGGTGAGGCCGGTCTTGAACCATTGTGTGCGCTGGGCGGAAGTGCCGTGGGTGAATTTATCGGGCATCACGCGGCCAGTGGCTTGTTTTTGGAGGCGGTCGTCGCCTACGGCGGCTGCGGCATTTATTGCGGAGGCGATGTCGCTTTGGTCGATCAGGTTGCGCTGCTCGGTGGAATTGCCCCAGACGCCGGCGAGGCAATCGGCTTGGAGCTCGAGAAGCACAGAAAGCTGATTGGCAGCGCCCGGATTGCGCTGCTGTTCGGCGCGGACGGTGCGTTCGATGCCGAGGATTTTCTGCACGTGGTGGCCGATTTCGTGGGCGATGACGTAGGCCTGCGCGAATTCGCCTGAGGCGCCGAAGCGGCTGCGGAGCTCGTCGAAAAATCCGAGATCGAGATAGACCTTTTCATCGCCGGGGCAGTAGAACGGGCCAGTGGCTGTGCCGGCCTGGCCGCAGGGCGAGTTTGTCTGGTCGCGAAAGAGAACCAACTTGGCATGGCGGTAATTGGGAATGAGCTTGTCCCAATCGGATTGAGCGTCGTCGAGTACGAAGGAGACGAACTGGACTTCGCGCGACTCGGCAGCTTTGCGCGCGGGATCCTCGGGGCGGCTTACGGTGGCGACTCCCGGCGAGCCGGTATGGAGAAAAGGTGAGATTAAATCTCGTTTGAAAACAAAACTCAGGAGGAGCAGAACCAGAAGGCCGCCGATGCCGAACGGAACGCCGCCGCCTCCGAATCCAAAGCCTCCGCCGCCGCTGCTATCGCGACGGTCTTCGATATCGCCGCTGACGCCGCCAGGAGTCCAGCGCATGAATCACCTCAGGAAGGGGGTACGAGCTTCTGAAAGAGTATACGCGACGAAGCTTGGTCAGCGGAGCAAATGCTTCGGAGCGTCGGAGCTGAAATGTGCGGGTATGATGGGTCGCTCGCAAGATGGGGCTAGAGCTTAGATGACGACCGTTTACTTATCGCTGGGGTCGAATATGGGGGATCGCGCGGAGAATATCGCGCGAGCGGTTGCGGCGCTCGGCCAGCGCGGAGTGCGCGTGACGCAGGAGTCGTCGTTGTATGAGACCGAGCCGCTGGAGATCAGGGAGCAGCCCTGGTTTTTGAATTGTGCGATCGCAGCGGAGACAGAGCTTTCGCCGGAGCGATTGATGCGGGTGCTGCTCGAGATCGAGCGCGAGATAGGGCGCGAGAGAGTGGTGCCGAAGGGACCGCGACTGATCGATATGGATATTCTGCTGTACGGCTCGAATATCGTGAAAGAGCCCGGGCTCGAGATTCCCCATCCGCGCATGGCGGAGCGGAAATTTGTGCTTGTGCCGCTGGCGGAGATTGCGGGGGAGGCGAATCATCCCGTCGCGATGATGACGATTGCCGAGATGCTCGAAGCAACGGCGGATCGGAGCGAGGTGAAAAAGTGGCCAGAGAAAAACACAGCCAAAGACGGACGTAGATCAGACAAAGATGAAAGCTGATGAGAATGGAGTGTTAATAGGCAGGGTGGCCTCGAGAACCGGATGAAGAATTGAAATCTGACGGCCGGTCGGTGTACGTTAGCGAACTGCCTGCGGGTGAAAATAACGAATCCAGTTCTGTGGAGGGCACTCATGCGAAGAAGAATCCTCTTAATTCTGATTTTGGCGTCGGTGGGCGTGGCTCCATCGCTTCGTGGCCAGGATCAGAAAGCAGAAATTCAGAAGAGATTGAGCGCAGCGTTTAAGCGAACTACGCTGACGGCGGACCGGTCGGATGTAGCCAAGGCAGGCACCGTTCTTACGCTGCATAAAGACAATCTGTTTGTGTGCAGCATGGAGGCACATGGCGCGCCGACGAACACTTATAAGAACGGGGCGATTTCGATGGGGCTGGGCGCCACGATGTCGTGGAACATGGCGCTGAGCTCAGTGGGCCAGCAATCTGCGAATATTCCGCAGCGCAAGTTTGTTAGCGGCGAAAAAATTTGGCTGGCCGATTTCCAGATGAAAGAGGACGGGGTTTATCTTCTATTTTACAGCGACCCGTTTGACAATGTCCGTTATTACGCACAGCTGAAATTTCCGGTCTCGAAGGGCGCGTTTCCACCGGCGGACAATATGATGAAGACGATTGCTGAGGTGGTGACGGATGACAGCGCGACTCAGGAGACTGCGCCGGCGGATTCCGCCACGCCGCAAACTCCAGCGGCCGGCGGACAGGCGCCAGCGGGAGCGACCAAGACCATCGCCCTCGGCCAGACGGAGGACGAAGTGGTGGGGATTCTAGGGGCGCCGCAGAAAAAGGTGAACCTGGGTACCAAGGAAATTTACTTTTACCCGGATATGAAGGTGATCTTCATAAGCGGCAAAGTTGCGGATGTTCAGTGAGAGGTCAGTAGAAACTGGTTGCCGAGCGTTGTTGTGAGCATCCTACGAATTTTCGTTTTTGCTGTTCGCGCACAAAGTAAGTTCAAGAACGCCGGCCAGAGGCCGGCGGTGCGTAACCCAACACCAGACACCCCAAAAAAAATCGCGGGCACATTGTGCGTGCCCGCGATTCTGAAAATCTGCTGAGCTTTACTGGACGTCGGCTACTTTGCCGCCTATGAAAGTTACTTTGATGTCCTTGTAAACGAAAATCTCTTTGGAGCCCAGCGCGATTTTCTTTTCCGGCTGTCCAATCAAGCCGACCACTTCATCCTCCGTCTGCCCCAATTGAATTGTCGGAGGCGGCTGAGCCGGTTGCGCCTCTTGCTGGGCGGCTTGCTGTTGCTGACCCTGGTCCTGGCCGCCTGCTGCTGCCTGCTGCTGATCACCCTTGTTGTCCGTGGCTGCCGAATCGTCCTGTTGGACTTTGAGGACTTCGCCAACCATGCTCAAGACCTGGTCGGTGCTAGGCGTCGCTCCATGCGGGTAAACAAATTTGAGAGTGCAGTAGTACCGAATATCTGAAACAGCATCGGTGAACAGGGTGAAAACGACGCCGTCAGCCAGCGTATCAATTCTCGTGACCCAGAACTTCTCTCCGGTCACGTAATATCGCGTGGTTATGCTCTTCGGAGGCGGATGTCCGATGAAGGTCCCGAAACTCTGCGCCTTCTCATGTGCTGCAAAAGCGCCGGCAGAAAGCTTGCCGTTGTTATAGGTGTTCTGCGGCGGAGCGCCCGTGGTGGTGGCGTACATCAACAACCTATCCTTCTCCAGAATGAGAACGGCGCCGGCAGTGACGATGTCGGTTTTGTCGGCGGTGGTCTTGGTGATTGCGTACTTGGCTTCCAACTGTTGTTGGAGTCCGGCTGCCTGATCAGCTCGGCAGGGACTTGCCCCGAGACACGAAAATAAGATTGCTACGACAGTGATTGATTCGAGTGCTCTCCGCGAAACCATAGCTACCTCACTTATAGGAGTTTCTTGCAACGTCTGAACCGTCCGAAATCGTTAGAGTCCGCGTTAATCCTGGAGCGGAGTCACGGAGTGCCGGACGTATATGTGTCCGGCACTCCGCGTTCAATCAACCGCGTTACTTGCCGCCTTGCGCGCCGCCTTGCTGCTGTTGCTGTTGCACTTCGGATTCGGCCGCATCGGCGTCTTTCTGCTGATCGTTCAACTGCGCTTCCACGTCCAGGTCCGGCTGCACTTGTCCATCCGGATTCGCTCGGCCGCCGGGCTTCGGACCGGCAGGAATGCCGTCTTTGCCCTGTTTCTCGGCGAGAGTCTTGAGACCCTGGTCGAGCTGTTCGCGGAAGTGATTGTGCATTTCCTGCAGATCGTCAACGGCCATCGCCACCTGCGAGCCAGAACTGCAATCGCCTTTCTGGCTGCTGCTGACGAGGACCTTGACGTTCTGATTCGCGTCCGGATTGTCGTCAATGCGCGTCACAACATCGCCCGGCGACAAGGAGCAATCGGAACCATCCGGAGCTTGTTCTGTGAGAATCGTCGCAACGATAAACGTACGATGATTGGGATCAAGTGCCGCCGGCATCTGCTGGTCGGTTACCGTGGCATCTGGAGCGCTCTGCTGGTTGCTAGCGGAAGCGGGGGCGGGGGCAGCAGCAGCTCCTCCGGCTGGTGCCGACGCCGCTGCGGCCTTCTCAGCTTCCAACTGGGCCCGCACTTCATCCGCGATTGCCTGTTTCACTTCGGGAGTAAGAGCCGGTCCGCCACTGTCGCCACCGCCGGCGTTCTCGGCTTGTTGCCCGCCGCCCGCATAGTCTCCCATGGCCTGCGCGTTAGCTGCCGCAGCCGCGTTAGCATTTGCCTGAGCTTGTGCTGCGTAAGCTGCCTGCAAATTCTGGCTGATCACATAGTCGGTCATCCACAGAGCTGCACTCGCGTAGACCGGATACGGATTGAAGTAGTAGCCATAGGCTCCGTACCACGGCGCTCCGCCCCAGCCCCATGAGTAAGCCACCGGCGCTGCCCACGGGTTATACGCCCATCCGTAAAACGCGGGACCGTAGTAATAGCCTGGAACATACCCGTAATAGCAGCAATGGCCGTGCCAGCCATAGCCCCGGTAGGCATAACCGTAGCGATGACCATGGTCGTAGTAGCTGCGGCGCATGTACGCGTGGCCGCCGCGATTATAGCGGTGATCCACGAAGCCACGGCCTCTTCCGGTGTTAACGGTGCGAACGTGCTCGCCGCGCGCGTTGACGTGCTCGGAGGAAACCGTGCGGCCGCCGTGGGCATTGCGGTTGACGGTTGCGCCCTTGGCGGTGTGGACCTGGGTAACGTGTCCGTTGGAATTGACGCGAGCTGTTGCGCCGCTCTTGGTGCTGACAGTCTTCGGAGCTGCGGCCTTGCCGCCAGCGCCACCGGCTTTGGCGTTATTTGTGCCGCCCGCCTTGCCGCCGGCTGCACCCGTAGCGCCGCCTTTGCCTGCAGCCGCGCCGGTTGCTTTCGTATTGGTTGCGGTGGTCTTGCTGCCGGCTGCGGAAGTGGTTTTGCCGCCAGCTGTTGTTGTTGTCTTCGCGCCGGCCGTAGTCGTCGTCTTGCCGCCGGCGGTGGTAGTGTGACCGGTCGTCGTGGTCGTGTGACCGGTCGTGGTGGTCGTATGGCCGGCCGTCGAAGTGGTAGTGTGACCTGCCGTCGAAGTGGTAGTGTGACCGGTGTTCGTAGTTGTAGTGTGGCCACCGGTGTTTGTGGTGGTGTGACCGCTGCCACCGCCTGACGTACTAGGATGGCTTCCGCCGCCTCCACCCGATGACGGGTGCGCCGCGGGCGCCGAGTGCGGTGCAGACCCGCCGCCTCCGCCGCTGCTGCCACCATGTTTTTGAGCGCGAGCAATGCCTGGGACGAGGATGAGAGCGACCAACACAACCGACAACTGAATAAGCTTACGATTCAAATGGGCCAGACTCATTTTCACAGCCTCCTGATTCATCCGAACTTTTTCTCCGCTTTACTGCTATGAATTTGCAGCGTCCCCGAAACTCGAATTTCACCGCGCCCCGATTACGCGGTTACGCGCCAAGGCGGCGCGATTCACATCCTGAAGCCGTCACCGGAAATGCTCAAGATGAAAGCAGCTTCATCCGAAAAAGAAGGCACAAAACTCGAAGGATTCCTGCCATTTCGCGGAATCTTGAGCAAACAATAGGTCAGAGTAACTCGCATGTCAACTCCAGTTGCACTGCTGTTTCGAGCAGCGGCACTGTCGCTATTCGAACAATTCCTGTCCTGCGAGCCTTGACATTTATGCCTTCCAATCCAACAACGCTGCGAAATCGAAACAGCGCTCACTTCGCATTGCGTATTTTCCGGACTTTTCCTGTCATGCCTGATCCGAAAGGATCCAGAAAAGCCTAGATTCCAGATTGTCGCAAATGAGCGTTCCGATTCCTTGCCAGGGGGCCGACTTTCTGCATCCAAGTCAGATTGTCGGCGCGCCCGGCGCGTTGCCTCGGGTTTTTGCGTCGGTTATCATTGGGGATAACCAAGGGCGCCGACGGTACGGTTTGGTGCGCGACCATGGTGCGACCAATGTCACGCGACAGCACACAAACGGGAAGGGTGAGCACGCCCATGCTGAGCGTGCTGGTGGCGCTTGGCGTCATCGTGCTCCTCGCATCCGCGGAGTACGCGATTCCGCGATGGCTGCATCCTGGCCCGGGTGAAAGCGGCTCGTTCTTTTCATCGAACGAACCCGCCCCAAGCGCGTCGACTGCCGCTTCCCGGCCGGCGCCGTCAATAAAGCCAGGAGCTGATTCGGGATCCGCCGAGGTCCATGACATCGGCGGACCTGCGAAAAACCACGCCCGTGCGCGTAAATCTTCTGCCCCTTCCGGCGCGAGTTCGCATGCATCGCCACCGTCTGACACTCAGGTTGCGGCCGAACGGCAAGATGCCACGCAACCGTCGCCGTCCGGAGAGAGCGCGCGTAAAAGCGAAGAGAATCTGCGCGCGACGGAAGACGCGACAGCCCACCTTGTGGCGCTGGAACGCGAAGACCTCGACCGTCTCTTCGACCGTGCTCGCGCGATGAAGGATCGTATCGAAGCGGCCCAGAGACAGCAGCCCACACCGCGCGAAGATCTCGCCTTTTCGCAGCAGCGATTCCAGAACGACTTGAACCAGGCTGATTCCGCTTTGAAGGTCGCCGATGTTCAGAAAGCGAAAATCTACCTGGACCTGGCCAAAGGCGAACTCGAGACGATTGCGAAACTCCTCGGCCCCTAAGAGACGCCGCCGGAGAGATTCCGCATCCGAAATGAAGGCTGGTGTTCATTAGCTCGCTCGCAAAACCTTTAGCCAATGCAAAGTAACCGGCTTGGGTTCCAGCGCCTCGATTTCGATTTCGGCTGCCGGACCTTCTGTCCGCTCGCGCCAGCGGTAAACACCGGGCTCGGTCTCTTCGCGCACGTGGCCGCTGGCTGGACGCAGGAAGTCGCGCGCGTCATCGAGCGACGCGGTTTCGCGCGTTGAAGGCCGCGAGAGCGCTTCCACTGCATAGCTCCGCAAAAGCTTGGGCCAGTAAGTTTCGAATAGAGACGAGGAAGCGAAAACGTCGCTCCAGGCTACTTCGCCGCCGAATGCCACTACCACGCCGACTACATCGTGATCTTTTGTCGACCGCTCGAACCGCTTCTGCAATTGGCCGGCGAGTTCCTCGACGGATCTTCCTACGCGCGGCGATTCGTAGATCTGTTTGTACGACATCGTAGGAGCACTTGAAGCAATCACCGAGTTAACTTCGCTTTCGGAAATCGCTGGTGCTGGTACTCGCGTTGCCGCGGGCGCCCCTGTGGTTCTTCCCCCCGCTGCGGCGCCGTTGCGGGCGCTTGTCATCGGCGCAGCCCCGCGCACAGCGGCCCACACCTGCGCCTGACTTTGATCCACAGCCGCTTTTTCCCGCACGCTGGGATGCACGATTGTGCCGGAGGCCTGGAATTTGTCGGAGCCGCCGGTCCAACGCCCGTGCTCGACGCAAAATACGCTAAGAGGTAAAGGCTCGGCGCCAATCGGAACGATGCGGTCTTTGCCAATTATTCGATCCTGTTTGCCGCCGGATACTACTTCCCCTGCGAGAAGAAGTAGCGGACGCTTGCCGCGGTTGATGAGCACCAGTTGATTCACTTGGGCGCTAGCGTAGGAAGCTGAGCCGCCCCCGTCGTCTCGAGTGCGCCGCATGTAGCTGCCTTGCTCGGTGACAACGGCGTCGCCTGAAGCGAGCGCCTCATCGAGTGTGGCGAAGACGCTCGTATCGGCTTGCTGCGAAGCGTACACGGGAAACACGGTGAGATTTTCATAGGTGACTGCTTCCCCGAACCGCCAACCTCGCGCGGATTTTTCGTCACCGCCATCACCACCAGAAGCAGCGCGAACATTCGAATCCACATTGGTCATTAGAATTACTCCCGCCGCGAGGGCGAGAACGGAGAGTGCGAGTATTCCGAAGACGTTACTGCTTTTGGGTCTGGGTGCCATGACGAGTCCCCCTCCGCCGGTCTCCCCGCCTGGAGCCACTTCGCGGCCTTCGGTGATGAGAACGAGCGGGGGCGATTTCCTTGCACGGTTTTTTGAGGGGAATCAGGGGTGCAGGCTTAGGCGGTAACGGCTAAATCTAGAGGTGCTCCCGGTCCTTCTGCTGCTTTTCGCGTTTCTTGCGGTCTTCTTCTTCCTGGTGCTCGAACTCGATCATCTCTTCTTCGCTCATCTGGTAGTCTTCGCGGGAAGCGAACATCGCGCCGCTGCGCTTGTCTCGCGCGGAACGAGAGCCGTGACGGCGCCGGCGGATGGTGAAGTCCATGCTGCGAATGGGAGCTGCTATCGCTCCGGCTTCCACCAGGAGATCGCCCACTTTCTCGAGAAATTCGTTCAGGTGGTAGGGCTTGAGTGAGTAAGGGAGGGCTTCTCGCTCGAGCACAGGTTGGGTCTCCTTGGCGGCTAGAACCGGCACGAGGAAAAGTACACGGATGCGTTTAGGCCTTTCGGCATCGATTTCGGCGCCATGCGGGGCATCGGCTTGCCCTTGCGCCAACTCCTTCAGAGTAGTGAAAATAGGGCCTCGGACGTCGGTAAGCGACACATTTACGATTACAAGGCTCCAGACGCCGCTGGCGATTTCCGCCATGGCGTGCGAAGCCAGCGGAACGATTCGCACTCGCCAGCCCTCGGAATCGAGGACATTTTTAAGCGCGCGCTGGCTCACGACGTCGTCGTCGATGATCAGGATTCCGACTTCGGCCACGGTTTGAAAGACCTCGGTCGCTTTCTAGCTGGCCCTATCGGCCAATCCATCGAGTATAAGCTGGGCGCTGAGGCGGTAATTTTGATTCACCCGAGGGCGTGCCCAGAGGCATCCTGTCTCTGTGTACAGGCGAAATAAAAGCGAAATATTATGCTTGACAAAGCGAACAAAAAGCGAATATCATCCTGCCCGTGCAGCGAGGCTTGCAATGGCCACTCTTCCCATACTTCGAGTCGAACCAACGATGCTCCCGCGTCGCCGGTCCCGGCCGAATCAGACCAGTCTCACCCTTTTTCCCACAGCCGCTCGCCACGGCGATAGTGAGTCACCTGGCAGTGCTTCCGCGCCCACTCCGGTCCCCGACCGGAGAACGAAGCCTGCTACGGAACTGGTCGGCATCGCACGCCTCGCTGCTTCCTCCCCCTGCGCCGATGCCAAGCGCGGGACGGAATATTTCCTGCTGCCCGTTCGCTCGATCCTGAATCACTGCGATTCTGAGCGAGTGCCGTTCGCCTGGACGGTGAATCCCTATCGAGGCTGCGAGTTCGGCTGCAAGTACTGCTACGCGCGCTATACCCACGAGTATATGGAGCTGGATGGCGGCGATTTCGAATCGAAGATTTACGTGAAGCAGAATGTTGGGCCGCTGGCCGAGCGCGACCTGGCTAGCGAGAAAATCTGGGGCGAGCATATTGCCATTGGCACCGCGACCGATCCTTATCAACCGGCCGAAAAGGAATTCGGCGCCACGCGCGCGATTCTCGAGAAGATGGCCGAACGTGAGGGGCTGAGCCTATCCATCACCACGAAATCGAACCAGGTGGTTCGCGATATTGATGTGATCAAGCGGATTTCCGAGAGGTCGTCGATCACGATCCACATGACGGTGACGACGCTGCGCACACGCCTCGCGCGCATGCTTGAACCGCGCGCACCGCGTCCGGACTTGCGCTTGGCTGCCTTGCGGCAACTGCGCGACGCTGGAATCAATGCAGGCGTGAACGCTATGCCTGTGTTGCCGGGTCTGACGGATCGCGAAGAGGATCTCGACGCGTTGGCGCGCGCCGCCCGCGATGCGGGTGCGCAGTGGATTGCGGCGAGCGTGCTGTTTCTCATGCCGTCCTCGCTGAAACAATTTATGCCGTTCATCGACGCGAAATTCCCGAAGCTCGCCAAGCGCTATCGCGAATGGTACCAACACAAAGGCTACGCCCCAGAGGAATATCGCAAGGAAATCTCCGCGCGCTTCGAGCAGTTGCGCCGAAAATACGGTCTCAACTCGCGCCCGGAGCGCTACAGCGCGAGCAAGCAATGGCGCTCGCCGCAGCTGGCGCTGGAGTTGTCGGTATAATTTCGCGCTTAGATTACCGCGCTAGGGCATGATCACGCGCGAAGCTTCTCGAACAGCTTTTGCTTCGGCAGGAAGCGGAAATCGCGCCCGAAGAAAACTCAGAAACGACCGCGAGAGAGGCCGGCCATTGGTTTCCTGCTTTCCGACGCGCAGCAGAAACACCAGTAACTGAAAAATCTCCGAGTCCTTCAGAGTTGAAAAGCCGGCACGCGCGGATTCTTCTTTCTTGAACTCCTGCAGGAATGTCGCAATCTGTCCATACAGCGCCCGCGCGACCGGCGCATCGGGCGGCCGCTCGTAATAGATTCCAGTGCCGAATGTGCGATACGTTTCTGCGAGCGCTTCGAGGGCCGCAAGGACTCCCGCATCATTTAATTCCTTGTTCTCGATATGAAAACGATGGATCGTGGCACCGATGCCCGCCACAACTGGCCACTTTTCATAGACGAAATCCACCGGGAATTGAATGTCCGGATAGGGAAACTCGTCTCGCGGAGTTGGCCTGCGATGCTCGGCTTCGTAACGGTGAGCGGCGATCAAATACGAGCAGTCAATTGGGCAATCGATTGTCACTTCGCGTCCTTCGCCGCAGCAGATCGTGCAGATCTTTTCGCCTTTTGCCGGACAAAACCGCTTCGGCGGCCGCTTCTCACAAATCGCGCAGCTCATGCACACTCCCCTTGCCGTCAAAATCGCTAGATGCGAAGGAAATCAGACTACGTGAAGACCCGGGATGCGGAAACGAAAATCGCGTTCGGCGCTACCTGCTGGCGGCCTGGGGCACGGCGCGCGCATCGAGCAACGCAATTTCCTGTGCGATTGTTTCCACGGTGTGCTCGTCGCCGAATTTCGAATTGATCATCAAGTTGTAGAGCGAGCGCAGAGGCCAGTCCTTGCCGAAGTAATGGCGAATAAACGCTGCTCGTTCGGCGTCCACTTCCTCGACAAGCTGCGCCGCCTCTTTTTCGGATTTTCCGAGGCTCATGATGCGACGAATCTTTTCCTCGACCGGCGCGTAAATAAAAACATGGAAGACATCCGGCCGATTGCGCAGGATATACGGCGCGCCGCGTCCCACGATCACCGATTTGCCGCGCGAAGCGACATCCTCGACCACCTTATGCAACACGGCGACCATCCGATCGGCGTCAAACATCTGCGATTCACCTTCGAGCGGTAGAGTGCGCTCGTAGCTCCCTCGCGCGTACACTTTGAAGAGCCGATGAAGCAAAGAATCGCAGCGCTCGTCGCAACGAAGAGCTGCTCGATGGTCCACCTTCGCGACGCGAGCGATCTCCGCGGTCAGCTCTTCGTCCCACACCTTCCAGCCGAGCCGCGCCGCAAGGCGCTTCGCGATGTTAGCTCCGCCGCTGCCGTATTCTCGTTCGAGGGTGACGATCCGGATCTGCATAGCCGACCTGCCTTACAGATTAGTGTACTGCCATCGGCCCGCCGGGCTTCACTTTTTTCATCAGGAACACAAACGGAATCATCGCGAGAACGGCAACGCCCAGTAACTTGAAGTTGTCGATGTAGGCGAGCATCGTCGCCTGTTGGTTCACAAGATTTGACACCATGCCGTACGCCTGATGCGTGGCTTCGTAGCTGCTCGACCCGCGCGAGACGAATAGGTGCGTCATGGCGTTGATCATCGCGTGCAGCCGGCCGCTTCCGTAATTTACGTGGTCCACCAGCTGATTCTGATGGAATTGAGAGCGCCGCTCGAGCATCGTCGTGACCAGCGAGATTCCCACGCTGCCGCCCACATTGCGCGCGAGGTTGATCAGGCCCGACGCCGCATTGTTTTTGTCTTTCGGTAGAAAAGCGTATGCAACGGTGTTGATTGGAACAAACAGAAACGCAAGGCCAAGGGCCTGAAACGCACGTGCGATCGCAACCGTGCGAAAATCGATCGTCACATCGAAACTCGTCATGTGAAAAAGAGACAAGCCCACGACGGTGAGGCCAAATAACAAAAGGATCCGAGCGTCATAGTGGCCAAGCAGATACCCAACAAGCGGCATCGCCAGAATGATGGCGAATCCTCCGGGCATCAATGCGAGACCGGCTTGTTCGGCTGTGTAACCCATAATGGTCTGCAAAAATAGCGGAATCAGCACCGTGCTGGATAACAACGCGAAGCCAACCATAAACATCAGCAAATTTCCGACAGCGAACGAACGATCGCGGAAGAGGTGGAGATCGATAATCGGATCCTTGTGCCGCCATTCCCAGATGATTACGGCAATCAGCGCAACCACGCTGATGATTGTCATCGAGGTAATGAAATGCGAACCGAACCAATCGTCGCGCTGGCCCTTATCAAGCACCACTTGTAATGTGCCGAGCCCCAGCGCGAGAAGGCCTAAGCCGATGTAGTCAATCCGGAATCCGGATTTTTTCTCGCGTTTCATGTAGGGCGGGTCGGAAATCAAACGATTCGTGAGAAACAGAGAAATAAATCCCACAGGAATATTGATAAAGAAAATCCAGCGCCACGAAAAATTGTCGGTAATCCATCCGCCGAGCGTGGGTCCGATCGCCGGAGCGAACACCACTGCCATTCCGTAAACGGCGAACGCCATGCCCCTCTGCTTCGGCGGAAAGGTATCCGCCAGAATCGCCTGTTCGCTCGGCTGCAGTCCTCCACCGCCCACACCTTGCAGCACGCGGAAGAAAATCAACGCGCCGAGAGAAGGCGCGAAACCGCAGAGGCACGAACTGATGGTAAACAGCGCCACGCACGACATGTAAAAGCGTTTCCGGCCGATCAGCGCGGAAAACCAGCCACTCATGGGAAGCACGATTGCGTTCGAGACGAGATAGGAGGTGAGAACCCACGTCGCTTCATCCTGCCCAGCGGAAAGACCGCCGGCAATGTGCGGCAGCGCGACGTTCGCGACGCTCGTGTCCAGCACTTCCATGAACGTCGCCAGCGTGACCGTGAGCGCGATAATCCAGGGGTTTACTGCGGGCCGCTCAAATTCGCGCGGGGCCGAAATGGCCGCGCTGACGCTCATTTCACGTAGACCTTCGGTTCAACGGACATTCCCAGCCGCAAGTAGTGGTCGCTGTTCTCGCCCTGATCGAGCACGATTTTCACGGGCACTCGTTGCACCACTTTCACGTAGTTGCCGGTAGCATTTTCCGGCGGCAGCAGGCTTGTGCGCGCGCCGCTTGAGCCGGCAATGCTGTCCACATGTCCCTTGTAGTCGCGGCCGTTGGCATCCACATGCACTTTCGCCACTTGTCCGGGCTTCATATATTTCAGCTGGGTCTCTTTGAAATTTGCGGTGAACCAGACTTCATTGAGTGGAACGATCGTAAATAGCTGCTGTCCCGGCTGGACGTTCATGCCGACCTCGGCGTTTTTCATCACCACGCCATCCACCGGTGCCGTGAGCTTCGTGTACTGCAGATTCAGTTCGGCCTGCTCGAGCGCCGCTTGCTTTTGCGCGACGGTAGCGATCGCTGAGCGCGCCCGGGCTTGCGACGCTGCCACCTGTTGCGGGCCGGTCTGCGAAGAGCGCCAGTTAGCTTCCGCCTGAAGCACTCGCGCACGAGCTTGATGAATTTGCTGCTCAGCTGCCGAAGCGGATGCGGCGGCGGACGCGACCGTCGCGGTGCTTGCGCGTGCAGCGGCCAATGCCTGATCGTATTGCTGTTGCGAAACTTCCTGCTTATCGACGAGTTGTTTGTATCGAACGAGATCGTCCTGCGCCTTGATGTCGTTTGCCTCGGCTTGTGCGAGCTGAGCTTTTGCTGCGTCAAACTGCTGCTGCGCGCCCGCCACGCCCGCCTTCGCGTTTTCGACGTCCGCTTCGCTGGCGGAGGTTTGGCTCGTCGTGCTGATCGATGTGATCGGAACGTTGATGCCCAGAGAGGAGGCTTGCGCTTCGGCATCCGCTAGATTCGCGCGCGCCTGGTCCGCTGCCACCTGATAGTCCCGCGGATCGATTTCCGCGAGCACCGTCCCGGCCTTCACGAACTGGTTGTCGTCCACATTTACCTTTTGAATGTAGCCGGAAATGCGCGTGCTCAGCGGCATCAAGTGACCGTCCACTTGTGCGTCGTCGGTGCTCTCGTAGCTCGCGAAATAACGCCATGCGAAGAAGCCGCCAATCAAGAGCACGAGCACGGCGCCAATGATCAGCCACCGCGTCGCGGGGTTTCTGCGAAACCTGTTTCGCGCGGATCCAGACGGCGGAGGCGCTGCCGAGTGCGTCTCGGACTGTGGCGGCGCAGCCTGAGTATTCGGCTCTTGCGTGACTGGAGGATTGGGCGAGACTTCCACGTCCGTGCGCTGTGCCATGGCTATTTTCCTTTGAAGTATTCTTTCACGCCCAGTTCGGCCTGTCCGACGGCTCGGGCGAGAGAAATCTTGGCGTAGTTATAGTTGTAGAGACTCGAGATGTACTGCTCGTTCGCGCTGGCCACCGCTTCCTGCGACTGCACCACTTCCACCGTATCAGTAACGCCGGCTGCGAAACGATCGATCGACTGCGTCAGCGTCTCGGCGGCGAGGTCAATATTGCTTCGCGCCACTGCGACCTGATCGGATGAGGACTGCAAATTGAAAAGCGCCGTGCGCACGTCCGCATCGATTTGCGCTCGCAAATTTTCCGCGCGATCGTGGCTTTGCTGCAGCCGCGCATCTGCTTCCAGCACGTCTCCGTGAACGCTGCCGCCCTGAAAGATCGGAATATTCAGCGTGCCGCGGACATCGAACACACCGTGATTCGACGATGCATGCTGCCCCGCGACGCCGTAATCCGCCGCGAATGACAAAGACGGGTAGTAGCCCGCCACCGCCGCCTTGCGTGAAAATTCCATCGCCTTCACGTCCGAAAGCGCCGCCTGGTAATCAGAGCGATTCGCGTACGCACGCGCCAGCGCTTCATCCACCGTGATTCCCTCGAGCGGCGCGTAGGGCGACTTGTCGGTCAAATCGAATTGCTGCCCGGGCGCAAGTCCGATTACTCGCGCAACCGTCAATTTCTGGATCGCAAGATCATTTCGCGCTTGAATTAACTGTTGCAGCCGCGTCTGCAACTCCACTTTCGCGCGCAACGCGTCGATCGCAGGTGATGTTCCCGCGTTGAAGCGATCGTTCGCTTGATCGTAGAGAGCCTGCGCCGTCTTCACCTGCGCGGCGGCTGTTTCGATTCGAGCTTCGTCCGCAATTGCCTGCAGGTAATTGAATCCCACCGCAAGCACCACCAGATCCCGCGCATCCTTGTAGCTGTACTCCGCAGATTTAACGCTCTGGTCGGCGGAACGCGTTTTATTGATCGCTTTCCAATCGAATAGTTGCTGGCTCAAGAAGGCGCGCGCGTCAAAATATGAGAAAGGACCCACAACGCTCGGAATGTTTTGGCCCGGGATATTGAAGGTGAAGCCGAATTCTTTCAGGTTTACTTGCGAGACGTCTATCAGCGGGCTCGCGGTCACGTGCGGCAGCAGCGCGCTCAATTGTTGCCATCGCGTTCCATGTGCCGCCTGCACGTCCTGATTCGAAAGCAGCGCCCCGAGGTTTTGTTTCAAACCACGCTCGATCGCATCCTCGAGCGTGACCGGCAAAACGCCCGGTACAAATTTGCCCGGCACGCTCCCGGAGAAATTACTCTGTGCCTGCGGCGCCGCCGGAGATTGTGTCGCGCCGCCGCCCGAAGAACTGCTCGACGAACCCGATTGCGTGGCCGATGGTCCAGCCTGCGGGCTTGGCAATCCAGGTGGTGCCAATTGCGCGAATGCTACGCTTGTTGAACCCAACAATAAAAAGGCCAGGGCGAGGAACGACCTGAAGAAACGACTGTTCACGTGGTGGCCTCCTACTAATTCCTTACAGTAATGGATGAAATACAGACTTCGAAAGACTCAGCGACGCGCCGAAAATTACGTCCGAGCCACGTAAGACTCAGCCTCTCTTGCGTGTTGCGCCCCTCCGAATGGTGTCGGCCCGCAAACTGGACGAGATGACATCCCAGATCTTTTTCGCGCTCGACTGAAAGTGTGTCTCCGGATTCAAAGCCCAGGCCATCGTAAAGCCCATGAATAGGGTTTGGATAAGGCGGGCCAGTTCAATCGGCGCAGCGCCAGAACGGATTTCTCCCCGCTTTTGCGCCAAAGAAATAATCTCAGCCAGCATTTTGCGACTGGTGCGCATCCGCTTCTGCAGCTCAGCCCGCACCGGCGCACATGACGCATGCGCCGCGTAAATTGCCCGGAGCACCGCCGGATTTTCGTGGGACTGTCCGGCCGAATCAGCGGCAAGTTCCCCGAGCACCTCCAGAACCGAGCCGCTCGTCGAGCGGGCTTTCTCGAGGGTGCGCTCGACGGCCGCAATGCGTTCGCCCCCATACGCCGCAAGCACATGCTCTTTGGTCGGGAAGTAATTGAAGAACGTTCCTTTTCCCACGTCGGCTGCTTCAGTGATGTCTTCTACCGTCGTTTCCAGGAATCCGCGCTCTCCAAAAAGTTCCAACGCGGCGCGATAAAGCCTTTCTCGCGTTTCAAGACGGCGACGTTCGCGGCGATCCGAGCGCGGATGAACTGCAGACATGTCGGATCTACGGCGGTCAGCGGATTGCGTACGAGGTTTGATCATGGCAAATGCGTCCATATATGACTTTAGGTCAGCAATGAGTAAAAGTCAATCGGGCTGGCATGGCGCCATTGTCGACGGGAACCTACGGGCTGGGTGAAAACGGGCCTCCGCGCCGAAGCTGTGCGGCTCCGGCGCGGGTATGTTTAGCGAAACGCTACTTCGCGTGATGCGGTGAGTGCTTCGTGAGCGTCGCAATCAATAGCTTCGCCGAAGGGGGAATTGGCACAGCCTTGCGGAACACGATTGCTTTCGCTTCCACCTTCTTGCCGTAAAGACGTTCATTCGCGTCATTATCCGGGCGCAACGTGGAGCCTTCCAGCGACACGCCGGCGAACAAACCGCGCGAACGCGAATACGTCAGCACTTCCGCTCGCATCGTTACATCCGTAGCGGCTGCAGCCGTTCGTCCCACCGGCCCTGCTGCTGCTGAGGCGTCAGCGCCGAGCTTTACTTTGCTGCTCAGAATCGCGCCGGCACCGCTCTCGTTCATGATCAGCAGCACAAAGTCAGTGGCCTGTCCGCCAATTTGAAATCCGAAGCTGCCGCCTTCGAGCGCCATCATCGACGGCGCGCTCCAGGGACCGCGGAAGTTTTCGCCGCTGCGGCACGTCATCACGCCACGGCCATAGCTTGCGCCCACTATAAACGCCGCCTTGAGAACGGACGGGAGGACGATCACGCAATCCGCTTTGTTGATCAAATCCTGCGGAATATCATCCGGGATGTCCATAATCTCTTTCGCAACCTTGCCGGCATTTCGGACACGGTCCGCTTCTTTCGTGTCGTCGTCAGCAGCGCGAAGTGAAGCTGGATTTACGAAAGAAAGCAGCCCTACGAGCGCTGCCGCAATGCAAAGGTGCCATGCTCTTCTCATCTAACTTCCTCCTCGGGATGGGCGGTTTGATTAAATCGGGGCCGCTGCTAACAGAAAGACTATATCAAACGAGAGCGGAACCGCGAAGTTTGGAATATCGGGGATTGGAATATAATTGGCTGCGTTTTGAGCCGGTCAGGTCCAGATGAACTTGCTATTTTCGCCATTTCCCCGTCGCGCAAAGTTTTGCTGCTGGGCGATCACACTTTTGGGGGCCACTTTGCTCGCGATGGCTCGGCCGCTGCCCGCGCAACAGCCGTGCTGCGGCGCGAAATCAAGCCGGCAGTCCAATCCGGATATCACGGCCAAGCAGCGTCCAGACGTGGAACGGTTCCGCTTGCGCTTGGAAGCAGTGTTGAGCGAAGCCCACGCCCGCAAAGCAGATTGGGGCATCCTCATCGCGAATCGGGACACCGGCGAAACGCTCTTCGATTTGAACGCCGAACGCTATTTCACGCCCGCTTCGAACGCCAAGCTCTTCACCTCCGTCTTCGCGCTCGCAACCCTCGGCACCGGCTATCGTTTCCACACGACCCTGGAAGCAACCGCATCGCTCGGCAGCGATGGCAGACTCCCAGGAGATTTGTTGCTGATTGGAAGAGGCGATCCGGATCTCTCGAATCGCAAATTTCCGTTTCGCGGAAAAGTTGAACATGATGGTCCCACAGAGAAAATTCTCGCCGAATTAGCGGATGCAGCAATCGCGCACGGCTTAAAAGAAGTGGATGGCGACATCGTTGCCGACGATCGGTACATCCCCTTCGATCCTTATCCCGCCGGCTGGAGCGTCGGCGATTTGTTCTTCAGCTTTGGCGCTCCTGTGACCGCGATAGCCTTCAACGACAATTCGGTCACGATTACGATGTCTCCGGGTGCTCAGGCGGGCGATCCTGCGCTGATAGTCGTCGACCCCGCGGAAGCCGCCGCAGGATTCACCCAGCAGATAACCACAAGCGCGCTCGGAACCGATCCTCAACTTGCCGTCGTGCGCCAGCCCGGACCGAACTTTCTGCGTCTTCGTGGATCGGTGCCGCTTGGCCATGCGCCAGTAAAACTCGACCTGGCGATGACCGATCCAGCAGAAACGGCTGCGCGCACCCTCAAGCATCTGCTCGAAGCCCGCGGCGTAAATATCAAAGGCGGGGTTCGCGTGGAAGAAGCGGCAGCGCCGCAAGCATTGAAGCCCGGAGAATCTCCGGCGATGCTTTCGCCTGAATTTAAGAGTGCGGAAGAAAATCCAGCAGCAAATGCACGCGTGCTTGCCGAGCAAGTTTCGCCTCCGCTTCTTGAAAGCGTGCGCGTAATGAATAAGGTGAGCCAGAATCTCCACGCCGAACTATTTTTGCGTACGATAGCACGCGAAAAAACGGGAATCGGCTCCGCGGAAATTGGATTAATACTTGAACAGGATTTCTTGAAATCCCTTGGCGTCACAGACAGCGATGATGTTCTTACCGACGGCTCCGGCCTCTCGACAAACAATCTCGTAACGCCGCGCGCAGTAGTTGCCTTGCTGCAATATGCAATTCAGGAGCCCTGGGGCCCTGATTTCATGACCACGTTGCCGATTGCCGGAGTCGATGGCACGCTCGAAGACCGTATGAAAGGCACTCCCGCAGCCGGCTTGATTCAAGCAAAAACTGGCGGCCTCGAGCACGTCCACGCTCTTTCGGGTTACGCGACAACGGTAGGCGGCGAATATCTCGTCTTTTCAATCTTCGTGAATAACGACCCCGAAAAGGGACGCGATGCAATCGCCGCGATTGATGCGATCGCCCTCGCGATGGTCGAAACACTCGGCGCTCCAGCGAATCACAAATAGAGACTGTCGCACTCCGCCGATTTCCACACGCCTCCGGGCATCAGGCTTTCAGTAGGGGCACGGCATGCCGTGCCCGCACGCGCTGCATGTAGATCCGTGCCATCCAAGCGCCGCGTTCGTCACGTATCCGCTTTGTTGCTGATTCTCTTTTCCACACCCAACCGAGCTACAATCCCAATTTTGAGGCATCCGTGTCCCGTCACGCAGAAAAGCTCCTCGAATTCGACAACCTCAAAGAAATCGTCAGCGGTTTTACCACCTGCGCGCCGGGACGCCGTGCAATTCTCTCGCTCAGTCCCCAGCAGGACGTCTCCGCCCTGAATTCTGAATTCACTCTGATCCGTGAGGCAGTAGCCTATCTGCGCCCCGGCGCTGAAATGGGTTTCGGCTCGCTCGCGGATCCCGAGCAGTGGCTCTCGCAACTTGCCATGCCGGCATCGGTCCTTTCCAGCGCCGATCTGCTGGACGTCGCCTCCTTGATAGAGACGGCCAATGGCGTGAGGCAGACATTCAAAGGAGAAACCGCCAAGTATCCGCGCCTCGCGGAAAGAGCGGCAGCCTTCGCCGATTTTCGCCACCTCCTCACCGCCATCCGCCGCGCGATTCTCCCCAATGGTGAAATCAGCGACGATGCTTCCCCACAATTGCGCCGCATTCGCACCGGCATCGGACAAGCCCGTGAAAAAATCCAGAAATCCCTCGAAAGCATCCTCCGCGCTCGGGGTGAGCCCACCGGCGAGGACTACATCACGCTCCGCAACGATCGCTTCGTCATTCCTGTTCGTGCTGGCGACCGTCGCGCCGTTCCCGGCGTCGTTCACGCTGCCAGCGCCACAGGCCAAACCGTTTTCGTCGAGCCACTCGAAGCCATCGATCTGAATAATCGCCTCGTTCAACTTTCCGAAGAAGAAATCGCAGAGATCGCCCGCATTCTCGCCGAGCTCACTGAACAGGTCCGTTCCTATGGTGGGCCGCTCGAATCCGCCGCCGCGGGAATCGCTCATCTCGATTCTGTCTTCGCCCGCGCGCGATTTGCTCGTGAGTTCGATTGCACGATGCCGGAATTTTCCAGCGGCAATTCGCTGCGGCTCGAAGCCGCGCGGAATCCGGTTCTGGAACACACACTGCGTCCCCAGGGTCGCAAAGCCGTCCCTTTGACGCTCGCTCTCGGCGGCTCGGAAACAGTGATGGTAATCAGCGGACCCAACACGGGCGGCAAAACGGTCGCGCTAAAGAATGTAGGTCTCGCCGCCCTCGCCGCTCAGTCAGCGATTCCCGTCGCCGCGGAACGCGCCGAGGTGCCCGTGTTTGATCACGTTCTGGCCGATATCGGCGATGAGCAGTCCATTGCCGCAGATCTCTCCACCTTTTCCGCGCACATGCTGAATCTGAAATCGATGCTCGAGATCGCGACTGACCGCTCGCTGATTCTCGTCAACGAAATGGGCACCGGCACCGCCCCCGAAGAAGGCGCAGCGCTCGCCGTCGCGCTGCTCGAAGAATTTCGCACCCTGCGCGCCCTGACGGTCGCCACGACGCACCACGATCGCCTGAAGGCCTACGCTTCGACGACGCCAGGAATCGTGAACGCCGCGATGGAATTCGATGAAGAAAATCTGCGGCCCACGTACCGCCTCCTCGTTGGTGTTCCAGGGACCTCGAGCGGACTCGAAATCGCCCGCCGCCTGGGTCTGTCGTCTCGAGTTGTAGACCACGCGCGCGCCAGCCTGTCTCCCGAATCACGCGAGGCTCGCGATTTGATCGCATACCTGCATCGCAGCCGCGATGAAATGGACGAGATCAAGCGCCAGGCTCGCGAAGAGCTTGCGCAATTGGAAGCAGAACGCCGCTCGCTTCAAGCCGAATGGGTCGAGCGCCAGAAAAAGCGCATCGCGGAACTCGAAAAGAATTTCGACGCCACACAGAAACGCCTCGAAGGTGAAATCGCGCGGCTCGCAGCCGATATTAAGGACCGCACGCTGCGAGCTGAAATCGAAAAACAATCCGGCCGCCGCGTCAGCAAAATTGCCGGTGAAGCTCGCGCCGAGGCCGACGCAGCCGTTGTAGACACGCTCGCGGCATCGCAGTCCGACCTGGGTGTTCAAGCGCAACGCGCTGCGCAACCGGTCGAACCCAGCCTTCTTTCCGCAGGCCAGCGCGTCGTCGTAAAAGGATTCAAGCAGCCGCTCCTGTTCCGCCGCCACGATGGCCGCTCCGCCGAAGTCGAAGCCGGCCCCATACGCATGAAAGTTCCGCTATCCGATGTCGTCGGCATTGACACCAGCGCACAATCTGCGAAAAGGATTACGGGTGACATCACGCGTCCCCGCGGCGTCACCGTTCACGCGCAGCCAAGCGATGAGCCCGCTGCCGAAGAAATCAACGTAATCGGCACCACAGTCGAAGAAGCCACTCGCCGCGTTGACAAATTCATCGACCAAGCCGCTCTGGCCGGCAAGCCCGCCGTGCGCATCATCCACGGCCACGGCACAGGCGCCCTCCGCCGCGGCTTAGCAGAATTTCTCACCTCGCACCCACTCGTCGAGAAAATCGAACACGAGAAACCCGACCGCGGCGGCGAAGCAATCACAATCGTGGAGTTGAAAAGCTAGCAACGGAGTGCTAAGTCTTAACTCATCACAATGGCGGAAGCTGGATCATTCGCGGAACGCGTAAAGCAGCAGGCGGACATTGTCCGCGTGATCGGCGAATATGTGCGCCTGAAAAAATCAGGTGCCAATTTCACCGGTCTCTGCCCCTTCCATCAGGAAAAAACTCCGTCATTCGCCGTGCACCCTGTAAAACAGATTTATCACTGCTTCGGCTGCGGCGCAGGCGGCGACGTCTTCAAATTCGTGATGGAGATGGAGAAGTCGCCATTCCCCGAAGCGATTCGCACCGTCGCCGAAAAATGCGGCATCGCCATTCCCAAGCCGCGTGAGCGCTCGCCCGAAGAGCGCCGCGAAAACCAACAGCGCTCCGCGCTCGTCGAAATGCATCGCGAGACCGCCGCGTTCTTCGCGCGCGTATTGCACGATAGCTCCGAAGGCAAAGTCGCCGCAGCGTATCTCGAAGATCGCGGCCTCGATCACGAAGCAATGAAGCGTTTCGGTCTTGGCTTTGCGCCATCCTCTGGCGATGCGCTTCTGCGCTTCTTGAAACAAAAGTATCCCGAAAAACTCCTCGACGTCTCTGGCCTGATCTCGCGCGATCAAAGCGGCCGCGCCTACGATCGCTTCCGCCGCCGCATCATGTTTCCCATTGCCAATGAAGCCGGCAAAGTGATTGCCTTCGGCGGACGCGCCATGGGTGACGATACGCCCAAGTACATGAATTCGCCCGAAACGCCGATCTACACGAAAAGCACCGTCCTCTACCACCTCGATCGCGCGAAAGAAGCTCTCCGCCAAAGCGATTTCGCCGTTCTCGTCGAAGGCTACATGGACGCCATCGCCGTGGCCCGCGCCGGAATCGCCAATGTCGTCGCCAGTTGCGGCACCAGCCTCGCCGAGCCTCAAATCAAATTGCTCGGCCGCTTCACTCGCCGCGTCATCGTCAATTACGATCCCGACACCGCCGGCCAGGCCGCCACCGAACGCTCCATCGCTCTTCTCCTTGAAAGCGAATTCGATGTTCGCGTCCTCGTCCTCCCCGGAAAAGCCGATCCCGATAAATTCCTGAAAGAACAAGGTGTCGAGGCCTATCGCAACCTCCTCGCGCAATCCCCGCCCTATCTCGATTATCTGATCGCTCGCGCGCGTCAAATGGACCGCACCACAGCCGCCGGAAAAGTAGCCGCGCTGAATTTCCTGATGCCCTACGTGCAGCGCCTCCCCAATCGCCTTCTGCGCTCGGAATGGGCCACCCGCATCGCCTCTGAATTGCGCGTCGACGAGCCCGTCCTTCGCGAAGCCTTGCGACGCGCGGCCGCCGAGCGCCGCAGCGAAGTGAAACCAAACGCCAGCCTGCTCGGCCCCGCCGTGAAGCCCGCCGAACGCCAGATCATTCGAATGCTCGTCGAAGCGGACGGCTTCCGCGAAAAGCTCGCCAGCCAATTAGCGCATGACTCGCTCCACCGTGGCCTCGAGTGCGAGCGCCTCCTCGACCTCCTCATCTCAAAAGTCGGCGAACATCCCGACCCCGCCACGCTAGCCGCGGCTCTCGAAGAAAGAGAGCGCCGCCTGCTTTTCGAGGTCCTTTTCGAACCCGTCCCCGAGCCTACCTGGGACGATGCCGAGAACTGCCTAAATGTTCTCCGCAATCGCCGCGTGGAAGAAGAACTCGCCGCGCTGCAAAAGAAGATAGAAGCCAAGCCCGCCACCGACGAACTGCGCGGCCTTCTCACCCGCCGTCTCGAACTCCAGAAACAACTCGCTACCAACTAGCCCGAGCCATTTCTTCGCAGTCGCATTTTGAATCGGCACACTCGCTCGCTCATCTACTGTAACGAAGCCTTGAATCACTCAGCGCGCACAGTAAAGGAGCACTCAATGCGGCAGGCTACAAATTTTCGAATATTCAATCCCGACACGATGGCCAAACCAACCGCCGGCCTTTCGCAGGTGGCTCTAGTCACCGGCGGAAATCTGGTTTATATCGCCGGCCAAGTCGCGCTCGATGCGTCAGGCAATTTTGTAGGCAAAGATGATTTCCGAGCCCAGGTCGAACAGGTCTTCAAAAATCTAAAAGCAGCCGTCGAGGCGGCCAGAGGCAATTTTCACGACATCATCAAACTCAATTTTTACTGTGTCGATAGCGTCGACCCCTAGCAGATCCCGGTAGTCAGGGAAGTCCGCGACAAGTACGTCAACACTCAAAATCCTCCCACAAGCACGTTCGTGGTTGTTCGCAGGCTGATTCGTCCTGAATGGCTGATTGAGGTCGAAGCGGTTGCGGTCGTAAACCATTAGCCCCCGCTATGATAATCGTCGCGAAGGAGTTAGGCGCACGAGAGCCCATCGAATTGACGCAGGTACCATAACTATTGTATTCTGGTAGGGTTTTGGAGGAAACGGGCGGCGCGTCTCCTGCATCAAATATCTGGTGCAGTGAGCGCGAGCGTGGTTGGCGCGGGCATAGGGCTGGCAACGGGTTCGCAGTACCGTCTTAATTATCCGTTTAAATGTCGTTATTTGACAAGTCGCGTCGGGGTGTCTAACTCCGCGCGCATATTTCTTTGGCCGCCGCCTGCGCGCCGCCGTTTCACCTCGCAATGGAGGAAGTGTGAGTCTGGCTCTTGAAGAAAAATACGATCAGGTACGACAGCTCATCGCGATGGGCAAGGAACGCGGTTACCTGCTCTACGATGAAGTGAACGATATCCTTCCGGCCGAGGTGCATTCCTCGGAAGAAATTGACGATCTTCTCTCCACCTTCGAGCGTTATGGCATTGACGTCTACGAAGACCTGACGAGCGCAAAGGCCGCTCTGGCTGCCGCCGATGGTGCCGACGGACCTGAAGTTGGAGTCGTCGTAGAAAAAGAAGCCGCTGCTTCCGAAGACGGCGAACTCGACCTCACCCCCGGGACGCTCGAAAAAACCAACGACCCGGTTCGCATGTACCTGCGCGAAATGGGCACGGTTCCGCTTCTTACGCGCGAAGGTGAAGTTGCCATCGCCAAGCGCATCGAACGCGGCCAGCTCCTCGTCCTGAAAACCATCACGCGCGCTCCGCTGATTCTGAAAGAACTTCTGCAGGTCGGCGAAGATCTGCGCACTGGCTCGCGCTCCATCAAGGAAATCGTTCAGTTTGACGACGAAGAGCTCACCGAAGAAAAGATCGAAGCAAAAACAAAAGAAACCCTCAAGCAGATCGACAAAGTCGCCAAGCTCTACTTGATGGCGATGAAGCAGGCGCAGAAACTCGAGAAAGTTCCGCGCTCGAAGAAGCGTCCGTATCTGCGCGCGCGCTACGCGCTGGGCCGCACGCGCGTCGAGATGTCTCGCCGCTTCCGCGAGCTCGATTTCAATCCGCTCGAAAAGAAGCGCCTCATCGACAAAATTCGCCAGACCGTCGAGCGCGTCCATTTCCTCGAACGCGAAATCGTCAAGCTCGAGCGCCGCGTCGAAGCATCGAAAGCCGACGTCCAGGCCGAAGCGCGCAAAGACCTCCGCGCCCGCCGCCAGGAGCTCGGCGAAATCGAAATCGCCAGCGAGGTAAGCCCCACCGAACTGAAGCGCGCCCTTCAGGTGATTCTTCGTGGCGAAGCCGAAGCCGAGCAAGCCAAGAAAGAATTAATCGAAGCGAACCTTCGCCTCGTCGTCTCGATCGCGAAAAAATATACGAATCGCGGCTTGCAGTTCCTCGACCTGATTCAGGAAGGCAACATCGGCTTGATGAAAGCCGTCGACAAATTCGAATGGCGCCGCGGCTATAAATTCTCCACCTACGCCACGTGGTGGATTCGCCAGGCCATCACCCGCGCCATCGCCGATCAGGCTCGCACCATCCGCATCCCGGTGCACATGATCGAGACGATCAACAAGCTCGTCCGCACGCAGCGCCAGCTTGTGCAGGAACTCGGGCGCGAGCCTACGTCGGAAGAAATCGCCAAGCGCATGGATATTCCGGTCGCGAAAGTCCGGAAGATTCTGAAAATCGCGCAGGAGCCGATCTCCCTCGAAACTCCCATCGGCGAAGAAGAAGATTCGCATCTCGGCGATTTCATCGAGGACAAGGCCGTCGTCTCGCCGTCCGACGCGGTGATCAATCTCAGCCTGAAGGAACAAACCTCCTCCGTGCTGAAGACACTCACTCCGCGCGAAGAGAAAGTAATCAAGATGCGTTTCGGCTTGGACGACGGCAGCGAGCACACGCTCGAAGAAGTCGGCCAGTCATTCGCCGTCACGCGCGAACGCATTCGCCAGATCGAAGCCAAAGCCCTGCGCAAGCTGCGTCACCCGTCGCGCTCGCGTAAACTTCGAGCGTTCCTCGAAGGCTCCGCCAACGATTACTAAGTAGCATTGCGACCCAGAATCTCGTTTTTGCTTTCAGCCGAGCCGCCCCCTCGGCGGCTAAGAGCGCTTCAACATTCCGGCTTACTGGATCGGCAGAGACCCTCGTGTGCCCGCTCCCACTTCAAGCGCTCTAGGCCACCGTGGTTTTTGGCCGAGAACTTCGATCGCTGCCCCGCGCGACCAACGCTCCAAGCGAATAGGCAATGGAAGCATAAAACGGCATTGTGAACATGAGTTGGTCAAGACAGCGGTCGCTAAGATCCGCGCGACATCCCGATCCGAAGAAGTGTGACCATACAGACTTGTTTCTGCCAGCTAAAACGATCGCGGAAGTGAAACCAGGAGAAATGTTTGGCTCGGCAATCATCGCATAGCACAGAATTAGTGCTGGAAGCACCCAGACCCACAACATTTCTCGCTGGCGTAATCGCCGGCTAAGTGCCCATCCACACCATAAGCCTTCCATGATCTGAACCGGGAAGTACGGCAGTTGTGTCAAGACTTGATATCTGTTGTGCTCAGTGAAGAACCGAGGACCCTGAGTCCGCAGTAAATCGAACATGAAAAACGTGGCGGTGCCAGCCAGGAAACCCACGCCCAGTACCGCGATCAGCTGATGTAACGCGAAGATCAGCGCCGATTTGAATCGAAATCCGGAAATGTTTCCCCCGTAAAGCGCTCTGACAATCTAGCTAATCAGCCGCGCGATTAGGAACGCTGCGGCTGCTGCCAACCCGCCGACAATCACCGTCTGCAATCCGCCTCGCAGAGGCTTTACTCCCGTGAAATGCCCCTTGATCGCGCCAAAAACGAAAAGCGCCACAAGCGTCACCACAACGCTCACCCACAGCGCCGGCATCACTTCCTTCATCAATATGTAAGGCGCGAGCGGGACCAGCCCGCCCACGATATACGACGCCGCAATCGTTCCCGCGCTTCTTGCCGCGCGGGCCGGGTCCGGCGCTTCGAGGCCCAACTCGAAGCGCATCATGAAATCCACCCAGCGCTTCTGATTAGAAATGATGGCGTCCACCACGGGCGCCATCTGCGCTTGCGATAGCCCGTACTCGCGAAAAACCTTCGCCACTTCCTCCGTCTCGATCTCAGGCAACTCCACCGTCTCGCGATATTCGCGATCGAGTTCGGACGCGTAGTGCTCGGAATCGGTTTTCGCCGCGAGATAGCCGCCCAATCCCATCGCAATCGAGCCCGCCGCAATTTCAGCAAGCCCTGCCGTGACGATGATCCCCGTGCCTTTCGCCAACACCGCCGCCGCACCCGTAAGTCCTGCGGCCAGAGCAAACGGCACCGTGAGCCCGTCGGACATTCCAATCACGATGTCGCGCACCGCGGCCGTGGCGGTGAAATGTTTCTCTACATGTTCGGCGACCGGCAAATTTCGCTCCTTCGCTTAGCCGAATTGAAATGCCTGCTGCCTAAAATCGCTGTGACCCGAAATACCAGCAAAATCGCTTCCAGATTAAATATGAGGACGTATACCGTTGCACCCACAGAGGCGCGTATAATTATGAGGCAGGATAGGAAAATCAGGAGGTAGTTTCAATGACCACCACTTCTGGACAAGGAGCTGCTCCCCAGATGACTTTCACGTTGCCGCCTTTGCCGTACGCTTTTGACGCGCTCGAGCCGTATATCGACGCGAAAACGATGGAGATTCACCACGACAAGCATCACGGTGCTTACGTCACCAATCTCAACAAAGCTCTCGAAGGACACGCGGATCTTCAAAAGCTTTCCGTTGAGGAATTGCTGGCCCAGATCAACAAAGTACCTGAAAACATCCGCACGGCCGTCCGCAACAACGGCGGCGGGCACATGAACCATTCGATGTTCTGGAAAATTATGAAGAAGGGCGGTGGAGGCGAGCCGACTGGCGATTTGGCCAGCGCGATCACTTCGGCGTTCGGCAGCTTCGCTGACTTCAAGACGAAGCTCAACCAGGCTGCAACCACCCGCTTCGGTTCCGGCTGGGCCTGGCTGCTCTTCCGCGATGGCAAGCTTGTAATCGAATCGTCCGCCAACCAAGACAATCCCATCATGGACGGCGGCAAAGCGTTTTTCGGCCTCGATGTGTGGGAACACGCCTACTACTTGAAGTATCAAAACCGCCGGCCCGAATACATCGAGGCCTGGTGGAACACGATCAACTGGCCGCAAGTAGCCGAAAACTTCGCCCACGCCAAGAAGTAGCTCTCACGAAGCCAGTACCTCGATTTGCTATCGCGGATTCGCCCCGGTGATTTCTCGCCGGGGCGGGTCTGGCTTCACTATGGATGTGCTCGCGCGAGTCTGTCATTATCTGCGGCACACCAAAAGGAGCCACGTTTGCACGGGAAGCGAATCCTTTTAATTCCGTTCTTGTTCCTCTGCGCTTTTCCAGTCGCAGCGCAACGACCACCCAGAAACCCCGAAGATCGAGCGCAATTCTTCCACGACATCAACATCGGTCCTAATCGCACCGCGAATGTGGTGCAATGTTTCGGCTGCAACGTTCACATTCGCGGCCATGTCACCGGCGACGTTCTCACGATCGGCGGCAGCATTTATATTTCTGGCTTGGTTGACGGAAACGCGCTGGCCATCGGCGGCCATATCGAATCGCAAGCGGGAGGCGAGTTGCGTGGACACGCCGCGGCCATAGGCGGCTACGTAACGCAGGCCGGCGGCGGCAAAATCGACCACGAATCCGTTTCGACGCCCTACGCAATCGTCCCGGGACAATATCGTCCCACCGCGATTGGCATTGCTTTTCTGATCGTCACCAATCTAGTTTGCGTCGGGCTGGCTTGTTTGCTGTTGCGCGAAAAACGCGTTAACAACACCGGCTGGACAATCTGGAATCGCACCAACATGGTCTTGGTCACCGGGGCCGTCGCGCTATTTATCGCCTGGGGATTTGAAACTTTGGGCGAGCACTTGGGCCGCGCGGAAGTTCCCGCGAACACTTTGCTCGTTCTGATTCTTGGCGTTATCGGTTCAGCGGGCGCCACCGGGCTGGGACGGCTGGTCGCGGGAATCGCATTCCCGGGCTTCAAAGCGGTGCCTGGGACGCTCGCGGGAATTTTCGCGCTGTCGATGCTCGAAGTGATTCCTCTGCTCGGATTTTTCGTCTTCGTGATTGGCTTACTGTTCGCGCTTGGCGCCGCAATCGTCAGCGGCTTCGGCGCGCGCGCCGTCCCGTCTCCGGAAGAGCAAATCCACCCACCGAATTAATCGCCTTGCGTGAGTGTGCGATTGTCATCCTGAGACTATCCGATCAGGATAGTCGAAGAATCCCAGCGTACGATTCAGCACCGCGCCAATTCGAAGGCTCCGCGCTCCGCGTTAGTGCGCCCAGATCTTCGCCGGATCGCTCTCAAACGGGTACACGTGCACCATCCACCCAAAAACCTGCGCCCGCCACACGCCGCCCGCCTGTTCGCACGCGGCTTCCGTTGAAATCGTTCCGCGCATCCCAAATTGCTTCCAATTCACCTGCTGCCACTCCGTTCCTTTTTCCGGCATGCAGAAATTCACGTGCTTGTGCCAGCGCGCCACGCTCAACGGCACGCGCTCATTCAACTCTTCCTCCGTTGCCCGCTTCGGCGCCGTGTACATCGCGCCTGCGAGTTGGTATCCGTCGCCCACCTTTTTGTACAGCAGCGACGTCGGATGCTCCGGATTGAAGCCAAACTGCGCCTCGAACCCGTATCGGTAATTTGTGAAGTGATAGTGATCCTGCGGTACGTTCGGAAAGAAGATCTGAAAACCCTCCGCCAGCGCCACTTTGTAATCGCGGTATTTCTCGATCGCCGGCCGCAACTCCGCCAAAATCTCCGCCGCACGCTTTTCATCCGCCGCATTCGCAGGACGCAAATCCGTCATGAACATATGCGCGCCCATGTCCATGTCGTGGTCAGACATGCTGCCCGACATCGCGTCATTCGCCGCGCGCGCTTCCGGACTAGCCGCCTGCTTCTGCGCGTCGCCCATATCCATGCCCGCCATTCCGTTCTGGTCGTGACTTTTCTGGGTCTGCTCCTGCGCTCCAGCCGCGGTTGCAATCAGTAGTGCACCTGCAATGAGTACGGTTCTTATCGTCGTTTTATTAGGCATCGAAAATCTCCTGCACATAAATACGTTTCGCCAATCCCAAAGTTTCAGTTCCGCACAAGCGATTTGCTCAATTGAAACCGTGTGACGATTCCCGTCGCCCCACTTCCCGCTCGCATTTCCGATTCCGGCGAAACGCCAGCAAACCGTTTTGTAGCGCCGGTCTTTTAGACCGGCAGGTTTCCCATCCCGTCACATCGCCGCCAATAAAAAAGGAGGCTCGTTGTGCGGACGAGCCTCCAGCAGATGCAGCGGGGTACGCCTACATCTATTAGCCCGAGGCGAGTCCCATCGCGCGCCGGGCCTATTACAATCATCTAACCCTCGCCGCGCCCAAAAGTTGCGCCTGGAACCGAACGCCCGCCCGGCGGAAAAGGTACCAGGAAGCGCCACCGCGCCACCCTCCCCCAACCCGCCGCACAGCAACTTTCATACCACCGCGCACGTTAAATTTTCGCCTCCCACCAATCAATATTTCATCTTACGCACCCGTCCCACTTGACGCCGACATTGAAATCTGTAAACTGCGATTTCGCCCATGGCGACTATGCCCAACCCGCTCGACGAGGCTCTGCAGGACTTCCAGTTCCCGCAGCGCGAAGCCGCGTTTTTCTATGGCCTCTTTCTGCGCGGCCATTCCGCCGACGAACTGCGCCGCGACATTCGCGTCCCCGCCGCGGTGCTCGCAAAATGGGATCGCGAATCCGAGCGCCAGCCCGAGCTTCGTTCAGTTCTGGAACGCGTCGTCCAATACCGCCAGCACGTCCTCGCTATTTTCGAGAATCTGCTCTGTCACGATTCCACTACGCAGCGCCTGCAATAGCCTGCTCGGCCTCCGATTGAGCCCGTCCCGCACTGTCACCCCGAGCGGAGACTCGCGCTTTTTCTTCCCACCGCGCAGCGGTGGCGCGAGTCGCAGTCGAGGGATCTCTCTTGTTCTCAGCGCTACCACCCCAATCTGCACTCCCGTGTCAAAAATGCCCAAAATCGTCCGCCGCCATCGCCCATTTTCGTCTTCATTACCGATTCACAGCGCTGCCCTCCGGTATTACACAAGTATTACAAACACCCCCGCGCCTCCCTGCTAATCTAATTCGGCACCGGGGCAATTGAAGCGACAGGAGAAGCGCGTGGCGATCGAACTCGAAGACCTAAAAAAGAAGCAGGCGGCCGACAACGAAATCAATTGGATCACTGCTTCGTTCATGACGCTTTTCCATCTCGGCGCGATCGCGGCCCTGTTTTTCTTCACCTGGAAAGCCTTTTTCGTCGCTGCATTTTTCTGGTGGCTCGCCACCAGTGTCGGCATCGGCATGTGCTACCACCGCCTGCTCACGCATCGCGGCTACAAAGTTCCCAAGTGGCTCGAATACACGATGACGGTCTGCGCCACGCTAGCCCTCGAAGGCGGCCCGATCTTCTGGGTAGCCACGCATCGCATCCACCACCAGCACTCCGACCAGGATGGCGACCCGCACTCCCCCATCGATGGAAAATGGTGGGCGCACATGGGCTGGATTCTCGTCGGAAAATCCATGCACCACGATACGACCACGCTCTCGCGCTACGTCCCCGACCTCGCGAAAGATAAATTTCACGTCTGGATCACGAAATACCACTACGTTCCAATCAGCGTCCTCGGCGTAATTCTTCTCGCCGTCGGCGGAGTTCCCTTCGTCCTCTGGGGAATTTTTGCGCGCACCGTCGCGGGCCTCCATTTCACATGGCTCGTGAATTCCGCCACGCACTCCTGGGGCACGCGCCGTTTCAAAACGCGCGATCTTTCCACCAACAGCTGGTGGGTCGCCATCCTCAGCTGGGGCGAAGGCTGGCACAATAATCATCACGCGCATCCAGTCTCCGCGCGCCACGGCCTCCGCTGGTACGAAGTCGATTTCAATTGGTACGGCATCTGGCTCATGAACAAACTCGGCCTCGCCCGCGACATCTACCGCGTCAAGCTCTCCGCGCTGCAAACGTACACGGCGCCCAATCACGAGGAAGCCAACGCCCCAGCGGTCGCATCAGCAGCCTCAGCCGCAATCCCCGTAGCCGCCTCAGAATCCAAACTCGTCTCCGCCTAGAGTAGGGCACGGCTGCCGCTCTCGTCCCTTGTAGCGCCGGCATCCTGCCGGCTCTTTTGACTTTTTTGCTGGTACTCAGTCCCGCGAGCCTTCGATGCGGCTTGCTGCTCTTGCTTCATTTCAAATTTGAAATTTTCAATTTGAAATCGCCGCTTCTGTCCAGATTTCCTCGCGTTGCCCCTCAAGCGCTCACTAGTGTTATCATCCCGCCGAAATGCCCCGCACCTCCACTCCATCCCAACAGCTCTCCCGCTTCCTCGCCAAGTACACGCCAAAAATCGCCTCGCAAGCCCGCCGCGCCCTCGCCAAGATGCGCAAGCTCCTCCCCGGCTCCACCGAAATGGTCTACGACAATTACAACGGTCTCGTAATCGGCTTCGGTCCTAACTGAAAAGCCCTCGCTAGCAATTCTTTCCATCCTGCTCATGCCCGACCACGTCACTCTCTGCTTCCTCCAAGGCGCCAGCCTGCCCGATCCAAATAGCCGCTTGAAAGGCAGCGGCAACCTCGTCCGCCACATCCGCCTCGCTCCGCCCACCGTCCTCGACGATCCCGAAATCCTCCACCTGATCAACATCGCCCTCTACCGGGCGAAAGTCCCCATCAACCCAAAAGCCCGCCGCCAACTCATCATCAAATCCATCTCCCCCAAGCAGCGCCCCCGCCGTCCAATCCCCAAACGCAAATAAGCCTCTTCGCGCGTAAATTAAAATCCTTCAGTAGGGGCACGGCATGTCGAAGACCCGCCGCAGGAGGGCTGTGCCCGAACGTGATGCTCGGCACAATGCCGCCCATCAACCTCCCGTTTTCTCTTCATTTCAAATTTTAAATTTTCAATTTGAAATTGCACCCGCCGGGGGCACTCGTCACAACGCGCGCGTGGCTTGCCATCCCGCAAACCACCAGCGCCGTAGGCGCGACACAAACCTAGCCCAGAGCGAAGCCCTGGGAAAAACAAAGTCGCACGTCCGCCACCTTTCGCGGCGCATTTCCCGCGAGCCTCTGACTTGCTCTCGATGCGGCGCGATACGACGCCGCATCGCGCCACCGCCGCAAACAGAATAAACTTCTCCGTCATCTACCCCGAGTGATACCATTCTCGCATTCCACAGAGTCGAAACAAGGAGCACCCATGCCCGAATCGAATCTCCAACTCTTCAAACGCTGGTTCGAAGAAGTCTGGAACCAGCGCCGCACCGCCACCATCACCGAACTCTTCGCCCCCAACGGCATCTCCCACGGCGTCGCAGAAGACGGCTCCGATCTCATCGGCCCCGCCGCATTCATCCCATTCTACGAACGCTTCCTCAACGCCTTCCCCGACATGAAACTGAAAATCGAAGATGCCATCGCCGACGGCGACAAAGTGCTCATCCGCTGGTCCGCCACCATGCGCCACTCAGGCGACGGCCTCGGCATCCCCGCCACCAACAAGCCCGTAGCCATCGGCGGCATGAGCCTTGCCAGAATCGTCAACGGCCAGCTAGTCGAAGCCTGGGACCAATGGGACAAATTCGCCATGCTCCAGCAAATCGGCGCCATCCCAGCGCTACCAGCAAGCACCAACGCAAAATCCGCCAACGGCTAACCGCTTTCAGGCGGGCGACATTGCTTTTGTTTTGTAGGTCACGGCTTCAGCCGTGACATAAAAACTCTCGCAGGAGATTTCCCACCGCTCGGCGGCTGTTTTGCCGAGCCCTAAAGTTTTGGCTTCATCGCACCAATATGACAATGCTCCAACCCGTCCGTAAGAACATGCATCAACACTACCGGACACGCTACTCAACCTCTCGCATATCCGCCATGCCTAAACAACTTCTTGTCTCGCTCCTGTTAGTTGTCGCATTCAGTCCGCGGCCTCTCCAGGGCCAACTCATAGCCGAAACCAGACTCTTGCTTTTAGAGGTGACCCCCGAAACATCGGACGCGCCGCAGGCTTCCACAAACAAAACGATCGCAGTCGTCCTCCGCAAATCGATTGATGCCAGCAAACTAAAGGCCGGAGAAACCTACATCGTCGAGGCTGGTTCGTCGATCTCTCCCGTTCCTTCGCTCCCGCCCGCTCCTTGTTGCACGCAAATCGTCATGCGCGTGATTGATGCGTCGCGTCTGAACAAAAACAGCGGCGACTCCAGAATTTCGCTTCAATTTGAACCACTTCATCCCGGCACCAGTTCCGGTCTAAACCCGATTCTCCATCTTGAAATCCAAGGTATCGCTTCTCCCGCCGCGATTTCTTGGTCTCCGTCTCTAGTGATCGTCGATCGCTTCCCGTGCGACCCCAAAGTCGCCCAGAACGGGTGCGACAAAGCCGACCAAGATGATCCGGTATCGCGGCTCGATTCGATGCAGCTTGCTTTCTGCAACAAAGACCGGTCAAGAAGGCCGCAAACGACACAGTCCACTTGCGCTTCGCAGGCCGATGCGCGCGGCGTCTATGGCTATCCCGATCTTTCTCTCACTGCCAACGCGGATGGCACCTCGACCACGACAATAACTTCGGCTAAGAAGAACGTGAAACTTGAATCGGGAACTTATCTTGTCCTCGCCGGTCCAGACATCGACTCCGTCGCGCGACCACAGCCGTGACGAGGAGTGTGTCCGCCACCTACAAGCGAACCGTTTTTCGTACCGCCGGCCTCTGGCCGGCGTTTTTGACTTTTCGGTCCAAAGTTCGAAACGATTGTGCATCGCCAATCCTGGTTCGGAATCTCGCAATTCTTCGAGTCTTGCTTTCCTGTTGTCATGGTGCAGAAACTCGAATCCCAATTACCGCTAGAAAAAGTACAGTTCTAGGACTAGCTGTCTCCGACCTCGTCCAATGGCCAGTCGAATTTTCCTTCCCCTCCGTGCTACCGTGACCTGTGCCATACGACAACAAAATCGGACTTCAAATCGCGCCGCCAGCTGACGCGCGACGATCGGCGGAGGCGCGCCACAAGAAATTTGGAGTGCGAGAGCTTGCTGTCGCTTTCACAACGCAACCCCCGCCTCTCCCGCGCAGTAACACTCCCCAACTGCACGCGCCTCGCTTGAAACTTCTTGCTGCAAATGACAATCCGACCAGGATTGTCATCCTGCTCGTCCTGAGAAACGAAGGAAGCGACCAACGGGAGTCGAAGGGTCTCTCTTTCCTACTGCTCAAGTCAGCGCGCGCGAGAATTCTAATCGCAAATCTGGAATTAGAATTCCTCACAACTTATACAAAACAAAGCTTACTAACTTTTTCTAATCGCAAAAAAATGACGCTTTTTCATCAGCGTCCAAGCCCGCCGTTCGGCGAACCCAGGAAACTCTCCTCGCCGCTCGGCCACCCTGGCGATCGCCATCGCACCCCAAGCGCCATCCATCGGCACGTTTCTGACCGCAACAAAGACGCACATTTCGCATTTCCCGACTCCAGAAGCGCGGCTCACGAATCCCACGCCGCAACTCGCGACCCGCGAACTACGACCCGCGCCGCATTCCGCAGTACAATCCCCGCGAGGCCTCATGCCTATCGCTAGCCGCCGGAAGACCATCGCGTTTTTCGTTGCGCTGGGCGTGTGCCTCGTCGCGCTCGCCGTCGCCCTCAACGTCGGCTGGATCATTCTCAACCGCCGCGAAGCCGTTCTGCTTTTCTTCGGCGTGATTTTTTTCGCCGCGATCATCGGCGGCATGATCGTCAACACCAGCTTCCTCGTCCGCGAAATCCGCCGCAACGAGCAGCACGACAGCTTCATCAACGCCGTCACGCACGAACTGAAAACGCCGATCGCCTCGATCCGCCTTTATCTCGAGACGCTCCAACGCCGCGAACTCGACGAAGAGCAGCGCCAGAAATTTTACCGGCTAATGCTTCTCGATTCCGACCGCCTGCTCGGCACAGTCGAGCAGGTGCTCGCCGCAGGACAAAGCGGCCACAAATCTTCCGCCGTCTATCGCACGGACATTGATCTCGAACATCTCGTCCGCGAATGCATGGACCTCGCCCGCTCGCGCCATCACCTTGATGCCACCGGATTGCGCTACGAGCCGGGCGCGAATGGCGCTGGCGAGGGAATCTCGCAAACGAATGGCGCCAGATTCAAAGTCCAGGGCGATCCAGAAGAGCTGCGCACCGCGGTCTCGAATCTTCTCGATAACGCCATCAAATATTCCGTCGGAAACGTGGACGTTTCAGTCAGCCTCGAAACGCCGGACGAAAAACACGTCGAGTTGAAAGTGCGCGATCGTGGCGTCGGCATTCCCTCCGACGAATTGAAACGAATTTTCCGCCGCTTCTATCGCGTGCGCGGCCGCACCTCCGCTCGCGTGAAAGGAACCGGCCTCGGACTCTTCATCGTTCGCTCGATCGCAAAAACGCACGGCGGCAAAGTCTTCGCAGAAAGCGCAGGTGAAGGCCGCGGCACCACGGTGACGCTCGAACTCCCGAGGAGCCGCGCATGACCAGTCCGGTTAGGACGGCAGGAACAAGTCCGGCAAGGACGAGAGAAAAAAGCCCGGCGAGGACGGCAGGAAAATGACGAAAGTGCTGGTCGTCGAAGACGAAGCACACCTGGCCGAAGGGCTCCGCTTCAACTTACAGGCCGAAGGTTACGCCGTCGAACTCACCGGCGACGGCGAGTCCGCGCTCAAGCGCCTGCTCGAATCGAATGGGCGCTTCGACGCAGTCGTCCTCGACGTGATGCTTCCCGGCATCGACGGTTTCGAAGTCGTCTCCGAATTGCGCAAAGCCAAAAATTTCATTCCGGTTTTGATCCTCACCGCGCGCGGCCGCCCCGAGGATGTGCTCGAAGGTTTCGGCGCCGGCGCTGACGACTATCTTTCCAAGCCGTTCCAGTTGCCCATTTTTCTCGCCCGGCTCCAAGGGCTTCTGCGCCGCAACGAATGGCTGCGCAGCAGCAAACCGCCAGCGACGCGATCCGCTAAAGAAGTCGCGTCAAATTCTGCGAATGAGCGCGAAACGGTTTCCTTCGAAGGGAAGACAATCGACTTCGGCACGCTCGAATTGCGCACCGAGCGCAACACGATTCGCTTAACGCTGATGGAAGCGAAGCTGCTTCGTCACCTGATTCACAACAAAGGCCGCAACGTCTCGCGCAAATCCATTCTCGAAGATGTCTGGGGGCTTTCCGAAGACACGGACACACGCGCCATCGACAATTTCATCGTGCGCCTGCGCAAGTACATAGAAAAAAACCCGGCAAAGCCGCGCCATCTTCTCACCGTGCGCGGAGTGGGCTACCGCTTTGTCGCCTAACACGTCAGGGAACATAGGCGGCGCTCGCTTCGAAGGAATCTTCTCGCGCAGTCGCCAACCGATCCTGCCTCGATTTCACGAAGGCCAGCGCGCCAAGCGCCGCCACAGCTGGAAAACAGACGACGACGTACCGCGGTTCGACCGTCGACAGTTGAGTGAGCAGCGCCGTGCGAATCACCAAATAAAGAACAAGCACGGCGCATCCAGGATTCCAGCGATAGCGCCACGCGCCAACGGCAGCGAGGCCAAGATACACAAAATTCAGCAGCGCGAAAGTCGCAGCGGCGCAGAACTCCGCCGGACTCGCACGCCACCGTTCGCCGATCGGCCAAAGTTTTCCCGAATAGCGCAGCACATCCACGCGGGGCGTGAACCAGGTCGCGAACGCGCGCTCGATGGGAATCAGCGCAAAAATCCGAAACGGATGCGCGGCAGCGCGCTCGCGCGCCAGCGCTTGGAATTTACGATCGAGCGATGGCGTCATTTTCAAATCGCTGTTGTAACTCGCGAGGAGATCCGCGACGCGAGCCCGTTCCGCTGCAGAGTCGAATGCCACATCGGGAATCGCATCCATCGGAATCGGTTTCTTTCCGAGCGCCCACGTCACGGTGTACGCATCTCGGTTGCGTACCATCCACGTCCGAGTCCACGCGTAGAAACCGTGCGGCATGTAATCTCCCGCGGACTCGGCATAGCGCGGCGCGAGGAACTCGGTGCGGCCCAGCGTTCGCGCGTTCCGCGCAGCCCAAGGCGTGAGTGCGGCGACCAGCCCTGCCGCCATCCACGCGCCCGCGAGCGCAAGTTTCGACAAATCCGCCAAGCGCCGCCAGCGGATGCAGATCACAACGGCCGCCGCGGCCAGCACGAGCGGCGTTTCCGGTCGAACGAGCGTTCCAAGCCCAGTGATAAAGCCTGCGGCTGCGAACACACCAGCCTGTCTTCCAGCCAGGGTCTCTTGTCGGACAGGCGGAGAACCCAGCGAGCTGATCGCGTGCCCGCCCGAAGCATCAAGCGAGGGCTCAGTGAAAATCCAAACGACCACGAGGAGCGCGATCGTAGTGAAGAACGCCGCGAGAGTCTCTGTGACCATCGCTGCTGTGTAGCTCGCAGTGAACGGACACAGTGCCGCCAGCCAAAGCGCGATTGTTGCCGCGAGCGATTTCTTCCCCGCCGGTGCAATTCGTCCCGCGATCAGCGCAGCGAGAACACACGTGACGAGATCAATTCCAGCTTGAACGAACATCACCCCGATCCGAGTGCGGCCGAACACGGAATAAATCGCTGCGAGAAATGCGGGATATCCAGGCATCCGCTGATCCACCGGCATCAACTGGCCATTGACGAACAGGCCGTAAACACGGTGATCGAGCCAATTGCGGGCCAGCTCTTCGTAGAATTTTGTATCGCCCGAATAAAACGGAAAGTGTGCGACGAAATACAATCGCAATGCGAGCCCGCAGAGCAGCGCCGCGACAAGATGACGGTAGGAAATCGGCAGCGCGCCCGCTCGCGCGCCGCTGGAGCTCGTTGCCATTCACTCCAGTCTATATGCGCCAGCGCATTTCGTCAGTGCGACGAGGCGAAAAACCACCCGGCCAATCGAGCGGCGCGCGATTGCGGAAGAATCAGCGCTATCGTAAGATTGTTGTCACCTCACGCATCACAACGGTTCCCCGGTAGCTCAACGGTAGAGCATTCGGCTGTTAACCGAAGGGTTGCTAGTTCGAATCTAGCCCGGGGAGCCAAACCTCTCGTGATTCACAAGTGCTTACACAGGCCCCCTTGGAACATTGCAGCTTCTTCAGTTGCAAAAGCGACGCGTAGCCTGGCGTTTTAGTTGACTTCCATTCGCGCAGAAGTATCATAGCCGGAAGGGGAAGGAGTTCGCCCTTTAACCGCTGTCCTTTGTTGCCGGGACAGATGATGACTCCTGACAAGGATCCTTGTCGCGGAGTCATATCCCCGGCGACGATCCCATAGCTGAAATAGAAGCGAGAACTGACATGCAAATGTCTGGGCACTAGCTTCGTTGTGGGTCGGCTCAACGCATAGCAGCATCACCCCAACATGAGCGCTCCAAAACCGTTTCACGAAATTTAAAGGAGAAAATCAGGCTTCACTGATATGACCAAATACTTGATGGTAGCAATCGGAGGAGCACTAGGTTCGGTTTTGCGCTTTTGGGTAGGAACCTATATCAGCAATCGAATCGCTACCCGTTTTCTGGCCGGCACCTTCGTCGTTAACATGACGGCGTGCTTTCTGATCGGGTTCGTCATCACAGTTTTGACCGAAAAGTCGAGCGGGAATCCGAATTGGAGATACCTAATTCCAATTGGGTTCATCGGTGGATACAGCACGTTCTCTACGTTCGAGTATGAAACCTTTCGCGTCTTCCAGGAAGGCGACTTCCTCATCGCTGGATTAAACGTGGTCCTCAGCGTGGTTGTAGGTTTTGTCTCTGTTTGGGTGGGGGTAATCACCGGCAAGATGGTCCAATGAAGATGGGTTGCGCTGCTATAAGGTTGTCGATTTCGAGTATCGTGGCCAATGGGATTTGTCTGGTTGCCCAGCGCGGGATTGAGGGCTAGGAGGGAACATGATGAAGGCCGGACCTGCCAAGAAAGTGAGCATTTATGTCGGTCAGGACCGCCAGTACCACGGTGAATCGGTGTACGCGGCGATTTTGGATTTCCTCTTTTATCGCAAAGTCGCGGGAGCGAGCGTGAGCCGTGGAATCGCTGGGTTTGGGGCGGATCATCATTTGCACACGGATCGAATCTTGTTGCTGACAGAAAACCTTCCCATAAAGGTTGAATTCATCGAATCGCCCGAAAAAGTCGAGGAGCTTCTTCCGAAGTTGCAGGAAATGGTGGGGAGCGGCCTTATTGAGATTCAAGATACGACTGTCGTGAAGCCTTCCGAGGCTTCCGCAAAGGCAGCGCGCCAGGAAAGGACGCCTTTAAAAAGCCAAGGTAAGGCCAAGCTTATGCGGATTTACATCGGAGAGAATGACAAGTGGAATGGCAAGCCGCTACACAAAGCGCTAATCGAAAGCATGCGCTCAAATGACATCGCCGGCGTCACCGTGTACCAGGGCATCCTTGGCTACGGGGCCAACCGGCGCATTCGCAAGGAAGGAACGCTGCATCTCTCGCACGACCGGCCAATCATGCTGTCGGTAGTAGACACCGAGGAAAAGCTTCGAGCATATTTCCCGGTTCTTGACAGCATGGTTCAACAGGGACTCGTCGTTCTCTCCGATGTCGAGGTCATAAAATACACCCATGACTACCAGGAAGAAGAGAGAAGGAAGGAGGCCAGGCAGTGAAGCTCGAAGGCAAAGCCAAGATGCTGCGTATTCATTTCGGAGAAGACGACAAGTGGAATGACAAACCCCTTTACCGGGCGATCGTCGAGAAATGCCGTGAGTTGGACATCGCTGGCGCTAGTGTGTTTCGCGGCATCGAAGGCTACGGCGCGAGCACCCTGATCCATCGGTCGCACCTGCTTTCCTTCTCATCAGACGCGCCGATTATGGTCAGCGTGATCGATTCTGAGGACAAAATTCAAACCTTAATTCCGTATTTGGACAAGATGGTAGATGAAGGCTTGATTGCAATGTCGGAAGTCGAGGTTATCAAGTACGTCCATCAGGACGGCGTGCGCTCGGAGTAAGTTGCTAGGGGAGCGCGGAAAGCTGTCAGCAGAGTCGCTGTTGCCCAACCTCGTCGAATGCTTCTGAATCCCATCACACCGATCCCCTCGCTTGACGACCTGGTCCACACTTTTGAGTGTCTTCGTCTGCGACATCTTCAGTTGCATTTCTCGCTCCATCCTGCACTGTTCCAAATCGGGAATTGCGGCTAGCTTGCAACGACCTCCTCGGAGGCTTTCATCCAAGCCGTTTTCTCTTCGACGATCTCGTAGGTCGTGTGCAGACTGGCCGTTTGCTTCACCATCGCGCCCACGGAGCAGTACTTCTCTTCGGAAAGCCGGATGGCTTCCTCGATCGCCGTAGGATCTATTTCGAATCCGGTGACCACATGATGGAGACGCACTGAGGTGAAGACTTGCGGCGGACGTTCGGCCTGATCAGCTTCCACTCGCACTTCATAGCCGGTCACCTTTTGGTGGTACTTCTGGCGAAGGACGGTGATGACATCGAATGCTGTGCATCCCGCCAACCCTACGGCGACCAGTTCGATAGGCTTGGGGCCGGTGCCCCCGGCTGGGTCGTCAAGCAACATGTGGTGTTCGCTGCCGGTCGTGGCGGCGAACTGGCGCTCTGCCTTAAGTGCTTGAGTAAGTGAGACTTTAGCGGTAATCATGTGTGCCTCTCAGGGCCCGATCGTTTGGGCCATCTACGATGTCTGTGGAGTTTTCAGCCGCACGAAGCGGCAAACACTGCGCTACCAGAACCATCTAAGCGCGAAACATGTCGTCTCCACTGTGACCAGAATCACGATTCGATGTGATGGCTAAATTGCTCTTCTAGCAACCGTATTGATAAATGCAATGGAGTGGAATTTGTTACAGGAAAATGTGGAGGGATGGGGGGGCGGGTCTGCGCCAGGGCTGACTTTCTCGGCCTCCTCCTTTGATCCGTCGTCGTGAAGGTCAGCGCCTGGAACAAAAGACACGGCTACCCTAGTTAACATCACGCTAGGAATTTCAAACGAAAGATCGCGTCGAGATCCTCTCGGGCGTGAATCTCCGCTTGGGTGATTCTCCGCTGGATTCTTCGGCGTCTATTTGGGTACGCTCATCGCCTGGCTTTCGAGGTGACCCGGGAGGAAGCCGCTTTGTTCGGATTGATTCGCGAACTTGTTCGTCCGTATCGCGCTGCGTTGAGCGTAGTGTTGGTGGCGATGCTGGTGCAGACGGCTGCGGCTCTGGCGGCTCCGTGGCCGCTGAAAGTGATCCTCGATTCCGTGGTCAGCCATCGTCCACTGCCGAAATGGCTGGCGCACCTCATCGAGCCCCTGATGATGAATGAGCCGCAGATGAGGCTCGCAACTTTGGCGGCTCTCGCGCTCGTGGCAATCGCGCTCATCGGGGCCATCGCGTCGTACATTCAGAACTACTACACAGAAAGCGCGGGGCAATGGATTGCGCACGACTTGCGCATGCGCACGTACCATCATTTGCAAAAGCTTTCGTTGAGCTATTACGACAGCCATCAGACCGGCGCGATGCTGAGCACAATCACGGATGACGTTGACACGATTCAGCAGTTCGCCAGCTCTTCGACGCTAGGAATCGCCGTCGACCTGCTGACGATTGTCTGCATGGTGGGGCTGATGTTCTGGCTCAACTGGGATTTTGCGCTGATCGCTCTGGGATTGACGCCATTTCTGCTGCTGTTCGTCTCGCGATTCAAACGCGCCGTGAAGCAGGCCACGCACGAAGTCCGCAAGAAGCAGAGCAACATCGTGTCGGCAGTGCAGCAGGGACTCGAATCAATGCGAGTGGTGCAGGCGTTCGGCCAGGAGGCGCTCGAGCAGCAGCAGCTTGAGGTGGTGAGCAAAGCATCGGTGCAGGCAGCATTGCGGGCGCGGCGCATCAAGTCGTCGCTATCGCCCGTGGTGAATGTGGCGGTGGCTGGGTGCACCGCGATCGTGCTGGCGCGCGGCGCGGCGTTGATCATGCGCGGCGCGATGTCGATTGGCGACCTGACCGTATTTCTGGCTTACCTGAGCCGCTTTTTCAAGCCGGTGGAGGATCTGGCGAAAATGTCGAACACGATGGCCCAGGCGGCAGTGGGCGTCGAAAGAGTGCAGTCGCTTTTGGAGACGGACGTGATTACTCCGGAGCGCGAGGACGCGGTGGATCCGCCGCCATTGAATGAGGGGCTCACATTCGAGCACGTCGCGTTTCACTATCAGCCTGACCAGCCTGTGTTGAAAGATGTTTCGTTTAGCATAAAAGCCGGCGAGATGGTGGGCATCGTGGGGCCGACGGGCAGCGGAAAATCAACGGTGATGAGCCTGATTCCGCGTTTCTATGACCCGACGAACGGCACGATTCGGATTGATGGCACGGACGTCGCAAACTTGAAGCTGCAACCGTTTCGAAATCAGGTTGGTTATGTGCTGCAGGATACCGTTCTGTTTCGCGGGACAGTGGCCGACAATATTGCGTTTGGACGGCCGGGTGCCACTCGCCAAGAAGTGATTGCGGCGGCGAAGGCTGCGAATGCGGATGAGTTCATCGAGAAAATGCCGGCCGGATACGACACGATGGTCGGTGAAGGCGCACAGGCGCTTTCTGGCGGACAGCGGCAGAGGATTGGGATTGCGCGCGTGTTCGTGCGGAACAGCTCGATCCTTCTGCTGGATGAACCGACGGCCGCGCTCGACAGCGAATCGGAACGAACGGTGATTCGAGCGCTCGAGAAGCTGATGAAGAATCGGACTGTGATCATGATCGCGCACCGTTTGTCCACGATTCGCGACGCAGACAAAATCCTGGCGCTGAAGGACGGCGTGGTTGCCGAGCAGGGTACACACGAGGAGTTGATGGCGATGAATGGTTTGTACGCGGAGATGCACAGAACACAGTTCAACGATTCTTCTCTGCGTGAATGCCCGCGCTTGGCGCGCGGGGCGGCCGCGCTTCAAACCGCGCCGGCCGCCGGCTAAGGGAGACTGTTCGGAAATGTCGCGACATTTGATTGTCCTGCCCGATGATTCGCCAAAAGAGTTCCTGAAAGCCATTGCCAAGGCGAAGGAATCCCTGCGGATCAAGATGTTCATTTTTTCGGATCCTGCCATGCGCAAAGCGGTGATTGCGGCGCACAAGCGCGGCGTGAAAGTGCGCGTGATGCTGAATCCGGTGCGCCGCGACGGGACCGGCGAGAATAAAGCGACGAGATCGGCGCTATTGGCAGCGGGCGTGGAGGTGATGGACAGCAACCCGAAGTTTCCTGTGACCCACGAGAAGTCCATGGTGGTGGACTCGAAAATCGCATTCATCAATTCGCTGAACTGGGATACCGAGAACCTGGAAGAAACCCGCGACTACTCCATCCGTACGAAGCATGCGCACGAGGTGCAAGAGGTGATCGACGGTTTCGAGGCGGATTGGCACCGGCATCACTTCGACCCGGGCGAAGGCGCGCACATGATTTGGGCGGTTGGCAACGCGCGCGAGAGGATCGCGAGACTCATCGACGGAGCGAAGCATTCGCTGTGCCTGCAACACGAGCGCTATCAGGACCCGGTGATTTTGGAGCGCCTGGTGCGGGCGAAAATGCGCGGTGTGGACGTGCGCGTGATGGCGCGAGCGCCGCACACGTTAAAGGAAAAGAAGCTGCTGGAGGGCGTCGAGGGTATGCGGGTGCTCGACGACGTGGGGATCAAGGTGCATAAGCTCCATCACATGAAGCTGCATGCAAAGCTGGTGATGGCCGATGGCGAGCGAGCCATCGTCGGCTCGGTGAATCTGGCTCCCGGAAGTTTCGATGAACGGCGCGAGCTGGCCATCGAAGTGGACGACCGCAAAATTGTGCGCCGGCTGGGGCGTGTGATCGATCACGATTGGAAACACTCGCGTCCGATTGATCTTTCCGATGAAGGGCTGGCTCATGATCTGAAAAAATATGGGCCGAAAGTGATTCACGAGCTCGCGCTCAATCCAGACCTTGACCCCGGAATGAAACCTGATGACGCCGTCAAACCAAAACGCAAAAGTAAACCGAAGCAAAAACGCCGCTGATTTCGAGCACGCTTAGAGAATCGGCATGGGTGAAATGTGAGATACGACGCCATCATCATCGGCTCAGGACAAGCGGGCAACCCTCTCTCCTCAACGCTCACCGAGCATGGCTGGACCGTCGCGCTCATCGAAAAAGCGTACCTCGGCGGAACGTGCATCAATACGGGTTGCACCCCGACCAAGACGATGGTCGCTTCGGCGAAGGTGGCGCACTACGCGCGCATGGGTAAGAAATGGGGAGTGAATGCGAGCAGTGTGAGCGTGGACCTTCCCGCGATTGTGGCGCGCAAGAATGCGGTGGTGCAGCATTTCCGCGATGGCCAGGAGCACCGCGTCGACAAGCATCCGAAACTGCGGCTCTACCGAGATGTGGCGCGTTTTCTCTCGCCGAAGCAAGTGCAGGTGGGAGATGAAATCCTCGAGGGCGATAAAATTTTCATCGATACGGGGACGCGGCCCGCTCCGCCGCACATCGCAGGAATTGACTTCGTGGGCTATCTCACGAATGAGTCGCTAATGGAACTGCAGGAAATTCCCGAACATTTAATTATTCTCGGGGGCGGCTACATCGGGCTTGAATTCGGGCAGATGTTTCGCCGCTTCGGAAGCCGCGTGACGATTGTTCACCGCAGCGGCCAAATCCTGGGCAGGGAAGACGCTGACGTTGCAGTCGCGCTTCAGAAAGCACTCGAAGCTGAAAGCGTCGAGTTCCATTTGAATGCAAACTCAAAAAAAGTTGAAAAGCAGAATGGGGAAATCATCCTCACCGCTGACACCGCCGCTGGTTCGCAAACGTTGCGTGGTTCTCACCTTCTGGCGGCGACTGGCCGCGTGCCGAATACCGACGATCTGGGACTCGACAAAGCGGGAGTCGCGCTCGACTCACATGGCTACATCAAGGTCAACGGACGGCTGGAAACCAGCGTGCCGGGAATCTGGGCGCTTGGCGACGTGAAGGGAGGCCCCGCCTTCACGCACATTTCTTACAACGACTACCAGATCGTCTACGGCAATCTGATAGAAAGCAAGAATCTGACGATCGCGAATCGTTATGTTCCATATTCGCTGTTCACCGATCCGCAGCTCGGTCGCGTGGGCATGACGGAAAAGGAAGCGCGCGCTAGCGGCCGCAAGCTGAAGATCGGAATGTTTCCGATGTCGAGCGTGTCCCGCGCCATCGAGCGCGACGAAACAACCGGCTTCATGAAAATCATCATCGACGCTGACACCGATCGGATCCTCGGCGCTTCGATACTTGGAGTGGAAGGCGGCGAGACTGTGCAGATCCTTGGCGTGATGATCCTGGCCGACGCACCGTACACCGTGCTCAAAGGCGCCGTCTACATTCATCCCACATTGGCGGAAGGTCTCTTCGGCCTCATGGAGGCCGTGAAGGCGGTATGAGAGTCTTCTCGCCCAGCCCTCGTCCCGAACCCTGGGCCTCTCGTCGCAAGCGCATCGAGCATTCCTGGATGTTGCCCTTTTTCAAGTTGGAGCGGGGCTGGGAATGGCTCGCTTATTTCCTGAGCCACTGGAAATTTCTCGAAGTTTTGGAATACCTGAGCAGCCTGAGCATTCTCTTCGCTGTTCTTTTTTATTTTTCCGAATCGGGCGACCGTCTCAAGCAAAAACACTACCAGGCCTGGCAGGTGATCAACACCGCGCAAGGAAAAGGCGGAAGCGGAGGCAGGATCGAAGCCTTGCAGGAACTCAATTCCGATCGGATCCCTCTGGTGGGTGTCGATGTTTCCGGCGCGTTCCTGCAAGGAATCAATTTGGCGAAAGCGCGCCTGTTGCGCTCAACTTTCAATTCTGCAGATTTGCGCGACAGCGATTTTCATCTCGCCGATTTCACCGATGCAGACCTAAAGTCGGCGAACTTCCGCGGAAGCAATTTGAGCAAAGCGAACTTTCTTCGCGCCGATCTCAGCGGCAGCGATCTCGGAGAAGCGGACCTGGCACAAGCGGATTTGGCCGGCGCCAATCTGGACGATGCGGACCTAAGCGGTGCTAACCTGGCAGGGATTCAGTGGCGGGAAATCGCGAGCGCCAAGAATGCGGCGATCGAAGGCGTTAAGAATGCGCCCCCTGGATTTGTCGACTGGGCAGTGCAGAAGGGAGCCTTAAGATCTTCGAATAGTGGAGAAAAAAGCAAATAGCTCGCCTTTTTTCACGGCTCCGCCTCACTGACTTCGGCGGCATCTGTAGAATCTTTGTTTTATTCCGGGCATCCAACTCCGAGACAAGGTCTTGTCACGCGATGAGCCTCGCGTTGTACCATATAGGCGGAGGCGCCGATGCGAATTTCAGAATCCCCCTCGCGAAATATCACCTTCGCAGTAGCTTTCGTCCTCGCCATGATCGGCATCGTCCGCTTATCGACGGGCGCAGCGGCAACTGAACCGCCCGCCACTGACGAGTCCGCCAGTCTTGCGGCGTGGGATGAAATCGCGTCTGTACTTCAAAATCCACGATGCCTCAACTGCCATCAACTGAATTCACCGCTGCAAGGCGATTCGCGCCGGGTTCACATTCCTCATGTCGTGCGCGGAAAGGACAATCAGGGCGCGGGCGCGATGCGCTGCCAGAATTGCCACAACAATATGGGAAACAATCCCACGTCGGGAACTCCCGGCGGGCTGCATTGGCAACTCGCGCCCGTGTCAATGCTGTGGCAGGGACTTTCGAGCGGGGATTTGTGTCGTGCGGTGAAAGATCCCAAGCACAACGGGAATCGCGATGGCGTGGCGCTGATCAAACACATCGAAGATGAACCGCTCGTGCTGTACGGCTGGGATCCAGGCAAGGGTCGCGAGCCGGTGCCGGTTCCGCATGAGAAGGTTGTCGAAGACATGAAGATTTGGGTGGCTGGCGGAATGGCGTGCCCGAATTGATCGCGACTTTCAATATTTATCCGGGCCGCGCCCTATGCGAGGGAGAAATTAGGTGATCACTCTGAAGGTTAATGGCGAGTCGCACGAATTGGACGTGAGCCCCGAAATGCCGTTGCTTTGGGCGCTGCGCGACAGGCTTCATTTGACCGGCACAAAATTCGGCTGCGGCAAGGCGATGTGCGGCGCATGCACGGTTCATATCGACGGACAAGCCGCGCGGTCGTGCTCAATCATGGTGGGCGAGGCGGCGGGAAAAACGATCACCACGATCGAAGCTGTCTCAGGAAAAGTTGCCGAGGCGGTTACGCAGGCGTGGCAACGGCTCGACGTGGTGCAGTGCGGGTATTGCCAGTCGGGGCAGATCATGTCCGCGATCGTCTTGCTCACGGGAAACAAAGCGCCGACTGATGAAGACATCGACCTGAGCATGGAAGGCAATATTTGCCGCTGCGGAACGTACGTTCGAATTCGTCACGCGATTCACGAAGCAGCAAAATCGCTGGCCTAGGAGACTACAGCCATGGGCACATCGAATCTTGCGAATCCTGCAGCCCCCGCACACTTTGACGCTTCGCGCCGCGAGTTTCTTAAGTCCGCCGCGGTTGCCGCAGGCGCGTTCATCCTGGGAACGTACGTTGCATTTCCCGAAATCGCCGGGGCGCAGGCAGGATCTCCGCAAGGGCCTTACGATCCAAACCTGTTCCTGAAAATCGGCGCCGATAATATTGTCACGGTGCTCAGCAAGCACTTCGAGATGGGGCAAGGCGTGACCACGGGCCTCTCCACCATGGTAGCGGAAGAGTTGGGCGCCGATTGGTCCACGGTGCGATTCGAATTCGCGCCAGCTGACGCGAGGATTTACAACAATCTTCTTTTTGGTCCTCTGATGGGCACAGGCGGATCGAGCTCGATGGCCGAAGCCTGGGAGCAGATGCGCAAAGTGGGCGCGGCGGCGCGGATGATGTTCATCGCGGCGGCGGCGCAAAAGTGGAGTGTGCCGGGCGGAGAAATCGTCGTCGAGAAAAGCGTGGTGACCCATTCGCGCTCGGGAAAGAGAGCAAGCCTGGGGGCGTTGGCAGCGGACGCGATGCATATGCCGGTGCCGAAAGACGTGACGCTCAAAGCCGCGAAGGATTGGAACCTCATTGGAACGAAGCTCCCACGGCTCGACACTCCGGGAAAAACCACGGGCAAAGCGGTTTTTGCGCTGGATATCACTCGTCCCGGAATGCTGACAGCGGTTTTGAAGCGGCCGGATCGCTTTGGCGGGAAAGTGGCTTCCTTCGACGCAACGGAAACAAAAAAAGTCGATAGCGTGGTCGACGTGGTGCAGGTGCCGGCCGGTGTCGCGGTTCTCGCGAAGGATACGTGGTCTGCGATACGAGGGCGAGACGCGCTCAAAGTTACTTGGGACAATTCCAGCGCAGAAAAGCGTTCCACGGCTGAGATGCTCGAACAATATCGCCAGTTGATGAAACAACCGGGCATTTCTGCGGAAGGTCGCGGAGACGCTGCTGCCGGGCTGACGCGAGCTGCGAAGACAGTGGAAGCTGAGTACACGTTTCCGTACCTCGCGCATGCGCCGATGGAGCCGATGAATGGCGTGATCGAGCTTCATAGCGACGGCGCAGAAATCTGGTCGGGTTCGCAATTGCAAACACTCGATCAAATTGTGGCTGCGAAGTTTCTGGGGATGAAGCCCGAGCAGATCAAGATCAACACGCTTCTAGGCGGCGGCAGCTTTGGGCGAAGGGCAAGTACCACGGCGGACTGGACCGCGGAGATGGCGCAAGTGGTTAAAGCGATCAACGGTCGCGCTCCAGTTCACGTGGTATGGACGCGCGAGGATGACATTCGCGGTGGCTATTACCGGCCGATGGTGGTGCATCGCGTTAAAGCGGGGATTGACGGCGGTGGCGATATTTCGGGTTGGCATCAAACCATCGTTAGCAAGTCAATCTTCAAGGGCACTGGACTCGAAGCCATGGCCATGAAGGGCGGCGTGGACAACAGCATGGTCGAGGGAATCGCGGACACGCCTTATGCGATTGGGAATCTGGCGGTTGACATTCGCTACATTGAAACGCCTATCACGGTCTTGTGGTTCCGGTCTGTGGGAAACACGCACACAGCCTACGTGATGGAGACGATGCTGGACGAACTTGCCCATCTCGCGGGAAAAGATCCGGTCGCATTGCGGCTCGGCTTGCTCACGAAACAGCCTCGCCATGCTGAAGTGGTGCGCCTCGCGGCGGAAAAAAGCGGATGGGGACAATCTATGGACGAAGGGCGGGGACGCGGATTCGCGTTCCACCATTCGTTCAATACGAGCGTGGCGATGGTGGCGGATGTTTCGGCGAAAGAGGCGAAGCTGAAAGTCGAGCGCATTGTGGCAGCGGTCGATTGCGGAGTGGCGATCGATCCGGACGTGGTAACAGCGCAAATTGAGGGCGCGATCGGGTTTGCTATGTCAATCGCGCTGCGAAATCAGCTGACGTTCAAAGACGGGATGGTAGAGCAGAGCAACTTCGACGACTACGAACCGACGCGCATGCGCGAAATGCCGAAGGTCGAAGTACACATCGTGAGATCCACTGAAAGGCCCACCGGCATCGGCGAGCCGGGCGTGCCTCCGGTGGCGCCCGCAATTGCAAACGCTATCGCTGCGAGCACAGGCAAGCGCCTGCGGTCGCTGCCGCTCGATCTGGGCGCGCTAGCGTAGAACGTGCCACCGTTTTATCCGCCAACAGGTTTCATCGCGCCCTTGCGCGCGGTCTTAGGTTGGTGTTCCAGCTCCAGCGTTTACGATTCCGTTCCAGGCCTTCGGCGCATTGCTCAAGCTTGCGGCAACGGCACGACGTCATTGCTTCCAGCATGTCTCGCATTGCCTTCGTTCTTGCCAGCAGGATATCCAGTTCGCGGATTTTCTCGCGAGCCATTTTCTTCCAACGAGCGGACGCCAGCGTCGTTTCCGGAAAACCATGAAGCAGCAGTCGAATCTCCGAAAGTGTAAAGCCGGTCTCCTTAGCAAACTCGATGACGACGAGTTGGTGCAGCACGCTTTCTGAATAGACGCGCCGCCCGTTCTTGCGCAATGGCTGCTCGAGCAACCCTGTCTTTTCGTAGTAGCGGATCGCCGACGTTGCGATCGTTGCTTTTGCCGCCACCTCTCCGATGATCATCGTGGACTCCTTCAAATAAGTGCTTGACTTAAAGTTAACTTCAACTTCTAGCATGGGGTCCGCAGGGAAGCTAGTGAAATAAGGAGAAGATCATGGATAGACGCCTTGGGCATGACAGATCCGTGGCAGCAATGGCGCTGATAGCCTTTGTTTCAGTTGGGGCCGTTACGTTGACAGCACGCCGGTTGCAGAAAGCCAACTCAGTGCATGCGGCCATTGGGAAGCAAGTCACGACCGAAACGTCCGGCTTCTATTGCAACTTGAAGGCCCTGAGCATGAAAGAACGAGCGCGTCACATGCAGCTGACCTACGAAATCGAGCGGGCCAAGGTTGAAACAGTTGAGGTGGCCAACGGACTTGCGTTTCGCTTTCAAGACGGCGCCATATCGCTCGCAGAACTCGCGGAATGGGTTTCGGCGGAGCGGAAATGCTGCCCGTTTTTTGATTTCGAGATCGAGCAACAGGCCGATAACGGGCCATTGTGGCTGAAGCTGAGGGGGAAAGATGGAGTGAAGGATTTCATGCGCAGCGAATTCCGCATTCGCTGAACACTGGGCACAAATCAATCACAGCTATACAGGAGCTAAAATATGAGAACGCGTGGCTTGATTCGCGCAACGCTGTTGATTCTGATTTTAGCCACATTCACAGTGGCTCAGAAGCAGGTGCCGGAGGAGCCTAAGACCGTCAGAGATGTGCTCGAATTCTGGATCAGCGACACGGAGCGCCTCGTAATTCCGGCGGCTGAGGCAATGCCGGAAGCCAGATACTCATTCGCGCCTACTAGCGGCGAGTTCAAAGGCGTTCGTACCTTCGCTGAGCAGGTGAAGCATCTGGCCGCAGCGAATTATCAGTTGGGAGCCGGCGCTCTCGGCGAAGATCCGCCAGCAGGAACGCAGAACGAGTCAGCGCCGAATTCTGTCCGGACGAAAGCTGAAATCGTGGAGTACCTGAAAGGATCGTTCGCCTGCCTTCATCGAGCTGCCGCCGCGATCAACGCGAAAAACATGAACGAACCGATCGCCGCGAAAGGGGGCCGAACTCGCATGTGGCTCTTGATTGACGCTGTGGCACACTCGTCCAACCACTACGGGCAAATGGTCGAATATCTTCGCATGAATGGAATCGTTCCGCCTGCAAGTCGCTAAAGGCTCACTCGAGCGGCAACTGAACCGTTTTCATAGTTTCTTTATCCACACGCCAGCGGATTTAGCCAATTCCTCTAGAACACTCCCATCGGTTTTGCCCGAACTTTTCAGCACGTGAAACGAGTGATCGGCTCCCTCGATTACCTGCAATGTCCCTCGCGTCCCAAGTTCGGCGCATATCGGCCGTAAAAGCTGGAGATCAGCCAAGGCGTCGCGCGTTCCCTGCAGGAAAAGCATCGGCAATTTGACCTCGCGTAAATGCTCCGCGCGTTTCGTTCCTGGCCGATTTGGCGGATGAAGTGGAAACCCAAAAAACACCAGGCCCCCAACACCATCCAAGCGCCCTTCCGCCGCCGCGAGCGAAGTCATTCGTCCTCCCAGTGACTTTCCTCCAGCGAATAGCGGCAAGTCCGGAGCCGCTTTTGAAGCCGCCTGCACCGCCGCTTGAACGGTCGCAGTGAGCACAGGCGGTCGGTCGGGAACTTTCCGCCGTTGCTCCATGTAGGGGAACTGGAAGCGAAGCGTCGCCACTCCAACACTCGCCAGCTTGTCGGCCAGCGCAGTCATGAACGGATGATTCATCCCCGCACCCGCGCCGTGCGCCAACGCCATCACACATTCCGCGTTCTTCGGCCGCAGCAGAATCACCTGCACCTCGCCCGCGTCTTGAACATTGAAGCGCATGTTGTCCGTAATCATGATTTCGAAGGCGGCATCTTATCGGTTGTAACTGTCGCGTTCCTTATGCCTGGAGGAGTGAACGAATACGATCCACCAGCTGCCCTCCCGTCTCGGTTGCGTCGGCGGAAGAAAAATCAGCGGGTAACTGCAGGAAGGGTCGTTGCGGATCAATCTGTCGAATCCTGTCGAGCGATATCTCGTTGGAGCCCATCTCCGCCCCATGAACGAAAACGTTTGGATGCATAGCCACCACCAATGTGCGAGCTTCGGCAAGAGTGGTGGCGGTGAACACTTCAAATCCTGCATGCCTCAGCACAGCGCTCATGAACGCCAGCACATCGGTGGATTTGTGCGCGCACACCACCCGCGCCACAGTTTCTGGAATCGCTGTCCCCGCAACCGGAGATCGCAGAGAGAATGACTGCACCGCTTCCATCTCCGACGGGCAGGCCTGAAAGAAGCGGTGCAAAGCCGTCGATTCGAGCGCACGAAGAAGGAAAGGAGTCAGATGGCAGAGCACCATGTCGCCGTGTTGGCGGCGAAGCACACGAGTCAAGCGAACCAGCGCGCCCAAACCGGCGCTGTCTAGGAACTTCACCTGCTCCAGATTCAGCACCACTTGCTTGGTATCAAGCGTGACTTTCTCGACTTCGATCTGAAGGGCCACCACTTCGTCGCCCGCGACAATTCGGCCGTCGCATCGTATAACCGCGACGTTTCCGTTTCGCGCGTTTTGTAGCTTCAGTTGCATTACACCCGAAGTGCCACCGATTCTATCCCAGATGTCTCGAAACGCCAGAAGACCATGCTTGGCCTTAAGGGGTTGCTTCAGAAGGCTTCCTGTCACGCATCCTAATAGTGTCGCGCGCAGCAGTATCCTAAGTCATGATTAGACCCGCTGTGCTATAAGGTTTGCGACTGAACCCCCATGAACAAGCTGAACCTCTCTCTTGCGTTTCTCGTGTGCCTGCTTTTGGCTTCCGCGGCCGTTCTGTTTCCCGGCGACTCCGCTGGGCGGGCAGCGGGTGAGGACTTGTGGCCGACGAAAGGCTGGGCAACCGCCAGCCCGGGCAGTGTTGGGTTGGATGAGGAGGTTCTCCTCCGGCTGGACAAGGATATGGCCTCGGGGAAATATTCGCAGATGATGGACAGCTTTGCGGTGTTCCGGTGCGGCAAGAAAGTTTTTGAACGCACCTATTCGCACGACTACGCAAAGATCTATGGCAAGGAAGCTGGGGAACGAGGGCCGCTCAACGCGCGGCTTGCGGGGCGGTACAACTATTTCGATTCATACTGGCACCCCTATTATCACGGCACGGATTTGCATACGATGCAATCGGTGAGCAAGACGGTGACTTCGGTGATCATCGGGGCTGCCATGCAGCGCGGCGACTTCAAAGCCGGCCTGGATACGCCCGTCCTGAAATACTTCGACGGAGCCAAGGTGAAAAATGTGGACGACCGGAAGCGCCGCATGACCTTGCGCGACTTGTTGACGATGACCGCGGGCTTGGAATGGCATGAGGATGATGTGCCGTACGACGACCCTCGCAACGACGCCAGCTTGATGGAAGCCACTGATGACTGGGTGCAGTACACGATCGACAAGCCGATGGCCGCCGAACCCGGCAAAGTCTGGAACTACAGCAGCGGCGTTACGGAACTGCTCGCGTATATCTTTCAGAAGGAAACCGGCGAGGACATCGACGACTACGGCCAGAAATATCTGTTCGCACCGCTGGGGATCAGGCACGAATGGAAGCGCACGTATCTGGGAGTGGTGGACACCGAAGGCGGCTTGTATCTGAACGGCAGCGACCTGGCGAAGATCGGTTACTTGTATCTCCACGGCGGCATGTGGGACGGCAAAAGTATCGTCTCAAGTGAATGGGTAAAAGAATCTGTGACGCCCTACTTCCAAACTGACGAGCCGCGGTTCAAATATGGCTTCAAGTGGTGGTTGTCCAAACTGCCGGATTCCACAGCGTACGTCTGGATGTGCCGCGGATTCGGCGGGCAGAACCTGCTGGTGTTTCCAAAGGAAGGTCTCATTGTGACGTTTACGGGTTGGGACATTCTCCCCAACTCGACCGGCAAGGAGCCGGTCCCGTCCGACTTTCTACATGCCATGAAGGCCGAGACTTGCACAAGCAATTCCCAATAATGCGGTTGCCAAACGCGGCGCAGATGGCGCCAAAATTATTTCCAAAGCTTCCTGCTCGAGGGATTTCTGAAATTAGGCAATCAAGATGGTCCCGATATTGGCTAGGCAGGAATTTCCGGCACCGCCGCCAGCAGCGCTTGCGTGTAGGGATGTTCCGGTGCCGCAAGAATTTTCTCGGACGCCCCTACCTCGACGAACTTGCCGGCCTGCATCACCGCCACTCGCGTCGCCAGTTGCGCTACTACCGGCAAACTGTGCGAAATCAAAATCAGCGTAAGCGAAAATTCGCGCTGCAGCCGCGCCAGCAACTCCAGGATTTGCGCTCCCACCGAAACATCCAGCGCCGAAACAGGCTCGTCCGCGATCACCAGCTCGGGACGCAGAATCAGCGCGCGCGCGATTCCGATTCGCTGCCGCTGGCCGCCCGAAAATTCGTGAGGGTAACGGTCAAACGCATCCGCGCCGATCCCCACCGCCCGCAAAATTTCAATCGCGCTCTCCCGGCGCTTCGCGCGCGTTGAACCCGGCTCATGAATCGCGAGCGGCTCGCCGACAATTTCTCCTACCCGCATCCGCGGATTTAACGACGCGACCGGATCCTGAAACACCATTTGCATCCGCCGCCGCAGCCCTCGCAACGTAGCGCCCCTCGCCGCCAGCCAATCTTCACCGCGGAAGCGCATCTCGCCCGCGTCTGGTTCAATCAGCCGCAACAACGTGCGCGCAAGTGTCGTCTTGCCACATCCTGATTCGCCTACGATTCCCAGTGTCTCGCCGCGCGCCACCGAGAAACTCACGCCATCCACTGCCACGGCGCGATGCGAAGATTGCAGGAAAGCGCCGCTCGCCACCGGATACAGTTTTCGCAGACCGCGGGCTTCAAGGAGAGTCTCTACTTCGGCCGGAGGAAGTGCCGACGTCATCCGATTTTCTCGGCGGAGAAAAACACAACCGCGTTGACCATGTCGATTCCTGGCACTTCATCGCTTCCGCTCGCACTCGTGACGTTGTAACGCGGATGGAACGCTGCCAAATCACCAGGAATCGTTTCTTCCATCAGCCGACGCGTTTCGACGTACTCGGGATCGCTCGGCTCGCGACCGGCGTTGTGCATCCATTGATCGAACGTAGCCGGATGCTCTTCCACGTGCGTGCCGGTGATGCGCAGGTGATGTGCGGCGAAGAGCGACGCGAACTCGCTCTGCGCCAGCGTTCGCACGTGCGAAGGGTCGCGGACGCGCTCGATTCGGTCGTGCATCTCGGCGCTGCGTGGATCTTCCTGCGCGAAAATGTCAATGATGCCGGCCCGGCCGCCGCGTTTCAACACGCGCGACATTTCTCCGATTACCCGCCCCGGTTCCGGCACATGGTGCAGAGCGTAGCTCGAGAGAGCAAGGTCAAGCGACTCATCTGGAAAGGGAATTTCCACTGCGTTGCCGAGTGCGAACGCGACATTGCGAGCATTTGCGTCGCGTGCCGTTCGCTGCGCCACGGCGAGCATCGCCGGCGTCAAATCCAGTCCGATAATCCAGCGGACATGCCGCGCAAACGCAAGCGCCAGCGCTCCCGTGCCGCTTGCGAGGTCTACCGCGCAGTCGCTTTTCTTCGTCGCGACCATTTCAGCCAGAATTTCCGCTTCCACGGCGCGCGTCTGCATCACCGCATTGCCGAAAACCTCTGCCGTGCGCGTAAATCGGTCGCGTATCAGCTCGTGCTGCTGCTCTTGGTTCAAATCTGCCATTCCACTTGCCCCGTTCTTGCGAAAACTCGTTCTAGCCTGGATTCTGAACAGCCACTAGGTCAAGGTACTTGACCGTTTTAACGTCTGTTTTCCTTCGCCCAATTTTCGCTTCACTGAATCAGTTGACGTATTTGAAACCTTCGTATCACTCAGCAAGAATACACCGCGCCCGATGGTCACCCGTCCCCACTTCCCGAAGCGCAGGCACTGCAGAATCGCACTCGGACACATGAATGTCACACCGAGGACTGAACGAGCAACCGGCCGGCAAGGCGTTTAGGGAAGGCACTGTGCCGCGAATCGGAGTGAGTTTGCCGCGCTCGAGGCGCGGGGCTGCGCGCAACAATCCCTCCGTATACGGATGCCGCGGATGGCGCAGCACTTCTGCCGTCGGGCCTTCCTCCACGATGCGACCCGCATACATCACCATGGTGCGATCGGCAATTTGCGAGACGACGCCGAGATCATGTGTGATGAACAACATCGAAAGCTGCAACTCGCGGCGCAATTGCGCGAGCAGCTCCAAAATCTGCTTCTGCACCGTCACATCGAGCGCCGTGGTCGGCTCGTCCGCGATTAAAATCCGAGGGCCAGGTGCGAGCGCCATCGCGATCATCACGCGTTGTCGCAAGCCGCCCGAAAGCTGATGCGGATACTGGCGCGCCCGCCGCTCCGGCTCCGGCACAGCCGCGCGCTTCAGCGCTTCGATGGCGCGCCGCGAAACTTCGCTCGCACTCGCAGACGGCTCATGCACGCGAATCGCTTCCTCCACTTGCGCGCCGATGCGCATCACGGGGTCAAGCGCCGTCATCGGCTCCTGGAAAATCATTGCGATATCGCGCCCACGCATCTTGCGAAGCTCTTCGCGGCCAGCCGTTACGAGATTCACACGTTCGCCGTCGCGCGCCTCAAGCCAAGCCTCGCCGCTGCGACGCGCGCCCGGTGGCTCGAGGCCCATAAGCGCCAGCGATAGCATCGTCTTGCCCGATCCTGATTCGCCCACGATGCCAAGCGTCTCGCCCTCAGCCAGAGAGAACGAAACATCATTTACAGGTCGGACCCACCCCGATTCGGTCGGCAGTTCCACCGTGAGTCCACGAATGTCGAGTCTCGTCGCTATCGCGGTCACCATAGCAACATCATAAGATGCGTGCGTGTTCCGTGGCGAAATTTTGCGGAGTGAATTGTAAAGATTCGAGCAGCCGGCGGTTTGCTGTTCTTAGTTTTGAAGTGTGACTTGCTCGCCGAACTTTTCGCCAAGGGACTTCATGTAGGAATCGAGGGTGCTGGTGTAGCCGAAAACGAAGCGAGCCATGAAGCGGAATAGCGGGTTGTTGACGTAGCCGTCTTCCGTGATGCGCATTACGGAACCGCCTGGTGCGGGCGTGATTTCGGTGGTCCATGTTCCGCCCCACGGTAGGTTTGGATCGGCAATGCGCGTAACAAGACGACGCGGCGGGACCGCTTCGGTCACCTGCAACGGAATCCTCATGCCGTTCGATTCGATTTCCGTCCAACCAGGATAGCCGTTGAGTGATTGGAAGGGTTCGACGCGCGCGACGCCTTTGATCCACGTGGGGAATTTTTCGTAGTCCATAATTACTTGCCAGATTGCTTCAGGTTGCTGGTGATAGGTAGCCTGGCGCGAGACCACGTGCTGCTTGGGGAGAAGCGCGCCGACCACAACGACGAGGAGCGCGATCGCAACAACAACTCCGAGAATGCGGAGAGTCCATTTCATGGCGGCTCCTGGGGTTCACACTTCGATGGTGGCGCGGATTCTATCGCAGTTTACGGGGGCGAGGGGTTGGCAGATAATGCGGCGCGGGCGCCTGACGAGAACGAGGCGTGCGACCTTTTGCGATCAGCATCCCGCCCTAGGTGACGCGGCGCAACGCCAACCCTGCCGGTCTAAAGACCGGCGCTACAGAGTCAACACACGCTGGCAGGGGCCGGCGAGGAGAATCGTAGATGCTTCCTGGCCTAAGAGCTGCGCTTAACTACCATCCGATGTTCGTACATTTTCCGATTGTGCTGTGGCTTGCGGCGCTTTTGTTCCAGGTGCTCGCGCTGTGGCGCGCGAGCGACGAGATGCAGCGCGCTGCCGCGTGGATGTTGTATCTCGGGACGCTTGGGGCAATTGTGACGGTGCTGACAGGGCTTGCAGCAGAGAAGTCCGTGCCGCCGGGCGACGCGATGCGGGCGGTGGGAATCCACGAAACGCTGATGCTCGTTTCGACGAGCCTGGCCCTGGCGCTATGCATTTTCGCATTCCTCGCGCGGAAGAATTTCACGGCGCAACTGCGCAAATTGATGCTGCTGGGGCTGGCCGTTCTCGCAGTGCTTCTGACGATTGGCGCCGATCGCGGCGCGCAGCTAGTATATGGCTATGGAACTGCCGTGAATTGGACCACCGCGCAGGAACAAAAATAGAGATTAGCGGACCTTGGCCATGACTGCCCTCGAAACACTTCGCAGAGGAACTGAAATACTAGGTCCCGTCTTATCTGCCAACGGATTTACGTACTGCGAAGGCCGCGTCGGCCACAGCAGCGGAGGCGAATATGCGAGCGGCAAGTATGTTAAGGACGACCGGATTCTTGAGATTCACTTTCGACACAGCTTAGGGCTCGTGACTTATCAAATCGGATCCGAATCAATTCGCCATGAAATATTCATGCGAGCGTTGCTCGGCCAAGGGGCAGACAATCACTATCCTGGCTTTGCGAGCGATCCGATGGATGGATTCCGCGATTTGCGGTATGACTTAGAAAATTTCGGCGCGGATTTTTTGAAAGGCACCGGAGAACACTTTCAGCGTTGCGTCAACGAAGCGCTCGCGGCGCGAAGGCTTTCCGCTTTTCAGCGTATGGAACAAGGATGGCCGAACTCCCTAGAGGAAACGCACCTATCAATGGAACATCGAGCGGACAATAGAAGCGCGCTGGTTGGATTCGCGATTGGCATTGTGCTGATTCATTTCGCGATTAATGTGGCTCATGGAATGGCACACAAGCACCTGGCGATCGGCCTCGACACATTCCAAAGGGTTTTTGTTACGCTGGTGATCGTAGTTGCGCCTTTATATGCGGCTTATTTGATTTGGCAGGGCACTATGCGTACAGGAGGAGCGCTGCTGGCTCTTTCAATGGCCAGTGCGCTTGCTTTTGGCGTTTATTATCACTTCATTTTGCCGGGTCCCGACCACGTAACGCACATTAACCTGCCCATTTCACTCGATATGCGGGACATTTTCGACGTGTCTGCGGTGCTCCTGGCGCTTTTTGAATGCCTCGGCGTGCTGGCGGGCGCGCGAATTTTTTCGAAATCCTGAGCAAGATTCCTACATCCTATAAGCACCCACCCATTTTCAAACCTGGGGAGAACTACCCGTGAAAGTTTTTATCGCCGGCGCAACAGGAGTTCTGGGCAGGAGTCTGATACAGCAGTTTCGAGAGCGGGGCCATAGCGTGATCGGAATGGCGCGCAGTGCGAAGAACGAAGATACGATTCGCAAGTTCGGAGGAGAGAGCCGGCGCGCGGATCTGTTTGACGCAGATTCCCTGGCGCGGGCCGCCGAAGGCGCCGACGTGATCGTGCACGCAGCAACCGCGATTCCTACAGCCACGAAACCACGGCCGGAAGATTGGAAAACCAACGACCGCATCCGGCGCGATGGCACGCGAGCGCTGGCGCAAGCTGCCGGGAAAGTGGGCGCGAGACAGTTTCTCGTGCAAAGCATCACCTGGCTGGCGCGCCCGGAAAATCAGTCGGCCTTCGACGAGGATTCACCACCGCACACGGATTTCATCACGCGCTCGACTGTGGAGATGGAAACGATCGCGCGAGATACAGCCAACAAAGAAGGATTCAAGGCGGCGATTTTGCGCTGCGGATGGTTTCACTCGCCTGACGCAGCGCACACCCGTTACTTCGGCGCGCAGCTTCTGGCGCGCAAACTTCCGATCATCGGCAAAGGCGATGCGATGTGGCAATGGATTCATGTGGACGACGCGGCCAGCGCTTTTGTCACCGTCGCCGAATCGGGCCGGGGAGGTCTATGGCACGTGACGGACGATCAGCCGGTGAGTGCGGGCGCATATTTGGCAGGATTTGCGCAGCGGCTAGGCGCGGCTACTCCACGGCAGTTCCAGCATGGCTCGCAAAAATTCTGGCGGGACCAGTGGTCGTGAATCTGATGACGGCGTCCACACGTACGTCGAATGCGCGATGCAGGCGTGACTTCGACTGGCAACCACGATTCCCGAGTTACCGCGAAGCGCTGGATCAAATCGTTGATGAATGGCGGAGAGAAAATTTTCTGGGACTTGGCAGCAGGATCGCAGCGTAAAAGCTCGCCTACCGTGCAATTCAGCGCTCTCTATGCATCTCGGCGCGCGTTGCACCTATGCCCCAAGCGCGACACGTCGCGACACGTGGAGGTCAATGCGCTTTCCTTGAGACACGATCTATCAGTTCGTCCAATCTCGAGAGCAGAAGCTTCAGGATGGGCGACTTGTTCGATTTCTTGTAGCCGAGGACAAGCTCGACAGTCGGCGTTTCCCCCTTGAGAGGACGACTCGTTACGGAGGAAGGCAGAAAGTTCTGTGCATAAGCCGGTAAGAGGCCAACACCGCGCGTCGAGGCTATCAACGACATTCCCATGGAGAGGTGGTCCGCCTCATAAGCCGGCTTGATATTGATCCCAGACCGCTTCAGGAAACTGTCGATGACCGTGCGCAGCACGGGAGCCGTGTCCGACACGGTCACGAATGTCTCCCCTACCAGATCCCGGGGACTGATCGCTTTGAGCGCAGCGAGACGATGGTCACTCGGCAGGATCACGGCCAGGGGCTCCTTGACAAGAACACGGTAAGCCAGCTCGGGCATTCCTTTTTCTCTTCGAAGAAAAGCTGCATCGATTTTTCCATTCAACAAGGCCTTCGCAAGCAGCGGAGAGTATTGACTCGATATCATCACGTCGGCGTTAGGGAGTTCATCGCGCAAAATCCGCAAGGCTTCGGGCATCCAGGTCAACTCATGCCCGGTCAGAAAGCCCATAGCGAAGCATGGCTTGGCGGGATGAGCGGCCCGGCGAGCAGCTTCGGCGGCCGCTTCCACCTGCGATAGCACCACGCGGGCGTGTTCGAGAAAGGCTCGACCCGCCGGCGTTAGTTCGATACCGCGAGAGCGGCGCGTCAGGAGCTGAGCGCCTACTTCATCCTCAAGATCTCGAATCTGCCGGCTTAACGAGGGTTGTGAAGTGTGCAGGCCTTGCTCTGCGGCCAATGTAAGACTTCCCGCATCCGCGACCGAGACAAAATAGCGAAGGTGTCGCAATTCCATTTCCGCTCCCATGCCTGTGAAGCATCGCTCTCAGCTTAACAAAGTATGCTTCCTGCCGCTTCGCGCAGCAATCCAACAAAGCGATCTGAACTAGTCCGAGACGCTCAGACGGGCGTTTCAGCCATTCCCAGTTGGATAGCTCCGGATCAACAGGAGGTGTGCGATGAGTTCACCAGTTGTTTTGATTACAGGCGCGTTGACAGGAATCGGCCGCGCGGCCGCAATAATCTTTGCGCAAGAAGGGGCGCGCGTTGTTGCATCCGGCCGCCGAGATAAAGAAGGGCAAGAACTAGTCGCCGAACTGCAAAAGCTCGGAGCAGAAGCCATCTTTGTTCGCACCGATGTCCGCAAAGATGAAGACGTCCGCGATCTTGTGGACCAAACGGTAAAGCGTTTCGGACGACTGGATGTGGCCGTCAACAATGCCGGCACCGAAGGCGCGCCCGGGCCTGTGACGGAACAAACCGCCGAAAGCTTCGCGGCCACCTTCGACACGAATGTACTCGGCACGCTGCTGAGCATGAAGCACGAACTACGTGCGATGCTGCCACAGGGAAGCGGGAGCATCGTGAATATCTCGTCGTCCTATGGAACTATCGGCGCTGCTTACGCATCCGTTTATGTGGCCAGCAAACATGCGGTGGAAGGGCTCACCAAATCCGCCGCACTCGAAGTGGCGGGGACTGGAGTCCGGGTCAATGTGGTCGCTCCAGGAACCACGGATACAGGCATGCTTACGCGCTTCAATAAGACGGATGAGAACAAAGCAACGCTCGTCTCGACGGTACCTCTCAAGCGTATGGCAACACCGGAGGAAATCGCTCACGTGATCGCCTTTGTTGCTTCGCCAGATGCTTCGTACATGACTGGCGCTTCCATCCCGGTGGATGGCGGAATGATCGCGGACTAAATCGCTACACTATTTGCGAGTGCCGATCTACTGCGGCGCACAGTGCGTCGAGAGTTAGGCGAAGAAGAGCTTGAGAATCATGGCTACGCTTCAAGGCAAAACCGCGCTGGTAACAGGCGCATCGCGAGGAATCGGCCGCGCGATAGCATTGGCATTTGCGGAGGCCGGTGCGCATATCCTTGTTCACTACGGCCGTTCCGAGCAGGCTGCGGAAACTCTCGCCGCCGGCATCCGCTCAAAAGGCGGACGAGCGGATGCAATCATGGCGGATTTGGGAACTCCGGACGGAGCGGTTCAGCTGGCAAAACAAGCTCGCGCGATCGTCGGCGAACGGTTGGACATCCTGGTGTCCAACGCCGGAATCAGCAAGGCTGCGCTCTTCAAAGATCACACGGTGGCTGACTTTGACAATCTGTTTGCGACGAATGTGCGCGGTCCGTTTTTCCTGGTGCAGCAACTTCTGCCCATCCTGCACGAAGGCTCCAACATAATTGTGATCTCTTCGATCGGGGCGCACGCAGTAGTTGGGAAGCCCGGTTTGGACAACCCCACGATCCTAGCCTACGCCTCAACCAAAGGCGCGTTAGAGACTCTGGTCAAAAACTGGGCGGCTATTCTCGGCCCGCAGGGCATTCGCGTAAACGCGGTCGCGCCAGGTGTGATCGACACGGACATGTCCAATTTTACGAAGACCGAAGCTGGGCGGAACGTCGTCCTTGGAATGCAGGCATTGAAACGAATCGGCAAACCAGAAGATGTTGCGGACGTCGTCGCGTTCCTTGCGTCGGACGCGGCGCGATGGATCACGGGAGCCAGCATTCCAGTCGACGGCGGCTCGAAACTTTAAGATCTTACGGCTGGCCAGCAGTGCCGGCGCCAGACTAAATTGCATGGAGGAAAAAATGGGAGACGGGCAGATGGCAAGAATGAAAGCAGCGGGTGAGAAGATCGAATCGCGAAATAAGGCTCTTGTTCTGGAAGCCTTCGACACTCTGTTCAACAAGCGGGACTACGCAGCAGCTGAAAAGTTCTGGTCTCCTGACTACATTCAACACAGCGCTCACATCGCGCCGGGCCGCGAGGGTCTTTTCAATCTCATCAAAAGCCTTCCGCCCACGCTGAAGTATGAGCCGGGAACGATCGTAGCCGAAGGCGATTTCGTTATTGCCCACGGACGATATTCGGGCATCGGCCTGCCGGCGAACTGGATCGTAGCGGATATTCTTCGCATCGAAAACGGTATCCTGGTGGAACACTGGGACGTGATCCAGGATGAGGCCACGCGTGCTTCATCCAAGAGCGGCCGCCCGATGTTCGGCGAGAAATTCGCGAGCTAGTGAGCGGCCGACTACGAGACCGATCGAGAAGAGATACCTCGCATTGCGTTGGAGGAGGTTGAAGCGCGTGAGAGCAGACATTGCAGTGGGCGCAGTGTTTCCTGATTACGAGCTGAGCGATCACACGGGAAAGCATCGTAAGCTTTCAGAACTGCAGGGGCCGGATCCGATGATCCTGGTCCTCAGCCGCGGAGGATTCTGCCCCAAGGATCGGCGCCAGGCCGAGGGCTTGGTCCAACTTCACCACGAGATGGAAGTCGGTTACTCCCGGCTCGTCACAATCAGCACCGATAACATGCTTCTGACTAACGAGTACCGCACCGGAGTGGGCGCTCATTGGACCTTCTTATCCGATCCAGGAAGAAAGGTTCAGAAGGATCTCGACATTGCAGAGTACACGGATGCCGATCACAACCCGATGATCCCGCACGTGATTGTTCTCGAGCCGGGTCTCGTCATTTTCAAAATTTACAACGGCTATTGGTTTTTTGGCCGGCCGACCATCGAAGAGCTGCGCCAGGATTTGCGCGCTGTACTGAAAAAATGCCGCCCGGACTGGGATATCTCCAAACCCGAACTGAAAGCCTCATGGGAGCGCGGTGAACGCGATCGTTTTTATCCGTACGGCAAAACCTACGGGCAGGTGTTTCGGGAGCAGGAATAGACGGACCACTTCTGAAGCAATAGCCGCGGGTAGCTGAGAATTTTTCGAGTCTTGAAGTAGAATCGCCGCGTGAGGTCCCGCGACGATGGCCCCCAAAAAACCTAGAGAAACCAAGCGATCGAGCGATGAAGCGGTAAAAGCCAAGACCGGAAAAGTGTGGGCGGAGTGGTTCAAGATCCTCGACAAGGCCGGCGCAAAGAAATGGCCGCATAAAGAAATTTCCGCCTATCTGCGCGACAAACACAAGGTCGGGCCATGGTGGTGCCAGATGGTTGCGGTGGGCTACGAACATGAGCGCGGCATCCGCCAAAAATTCCAGAAGTGCGATGGGCAATTCAGCGCGTCGGGGAGCAGGACGATGGCGGCACCGATGGCGAAGGCTTATGCGGCGTGGACCGACCCGAAATTGAGGAAGCGCTGGCTGCCGGACGCCGAGATCGAGATCACGTCGGCGACGCCCTGTAAATATGTGCGCGCGAAATGGAATGGCGATTCCCGGCTAAGCGTGGGCTTTTTCAGCAGAGGGCCGGATAAGACTCAGGTGGCTGTGGACCATGAGAAACTTCCCAGCTCGAAAGAATGCGCGAAGATGAAGGCGTACTGGTTTGAGGCGTTGAACCGGTTGCAGGGGGTTCTGGAGGTTTAGAAACAGCGGAGTCAAGAGAGCCGGCAGGACGCCTCCGTTACGGAATGGCAGCCCCGCCGTCAACGAAGTGCGCAGTCTTGGGCGATTTCCCTTTTGTCCGTTTCGGACAATCTTTAAATCCAAAGTAACTAATCAGCGGCGAGCTTCAGTTCGGGTTCTCCGCGTCACTTCCCAGGTTGCCGAAGGGCCACAGGCCGAAAAGCTTCAGGAACAAGTCATCGTGTTTTTCGACGAGCATGCGTGCCGTCCTCGCCTTGGGCCATGGGCTCGCAAGACGATCGGGCCGGTCTGCAATCCAGAAGCCGGTGAGCGCCATCACAGTGGCATTGCGATCGAGCACATCGGCTTTCACCTTGTCGAACGTGTCGACGGCCGAATGGTGCGTGTACTTGTAATCCGGCGAATCCTGATTCAGGTTGATGCCCGGCAAACCTTCCATGATGAACGGGCCCGTGTCGGTTCCAAATTCGGCCTCATCATCCACCTCCAGATTGCCAAACGCCTGCAGCGCCCCAGCGAATTTCTGCATCTCGGGAATTAAATCGTCGTGGCCGCCCATTTGGAAACCCGTCACAGGTCCCTGGCCGAAATCCAGAACCACCGCCGCGATGTGATTGGCCATTTCGCTTTGATGAGTCTTCGTGTACGCAAGCGAACCGAGCAGCCCTTCCTCTTCTCCTGTAAAAAGAACGAAACGAATCGTGCGGCGCGGCTTGAATCCCGATTTCATGATGGCCTCAGCAGCGACGAGCGTGGTGGAAGATCCGCAGCCGTTATCCGTAGAGCCGGACGCGAGATCCCACGAATCAAGATGGCCGCCGACCACAACGATTTGCTCCGGATTCTGCGTGCCGCGAATTTCGCCGACTACGTTGGCGGACGGAACGGGCCCGTCGCTAACGCGATTTTGCACGTTGATCTTCAACCGCACCGTTTTGCCGCGCTCGATGTAGCGCTCAATTTGTTCCTCATCTTCGGCGGCCATGCTGACCACGGGAATATCGTAGTAAGTATTGAAACCGAGCGCGCCGGTGTGGGTGAGGTGCATTCCTTCCGCTTTTCGGCCGCCTTGCCCGCCAATCACGGCCACGGCGCCTGCTTGATGAGCGGTCTTCAAGAAGTCGCCGAATTTTGCGAACATTGACATTCCGCTCTTCGGCTTATCACCCTTCTGAACCATCACCAGAACTTTCCCGCGCCATCTTCCTGCGTTATCTTTCATCTCCTGCTCGAGCTGATAGCTGTTCACCTCCACCACGTCCGCTTCCGCGCCGCCTGCTGCCGTAGAACCCACCCAGCCCATCGCGTCAATCATCAAGCGGCGATGAATCGGCGACTCAATTTCCGCATCGGCGGAAATGCGCGTCCAGCCGCGCGAGAGTTCCCAGGGTTCCGCGTGGACGTTTTCAAGTCCAATGGCTTTCATCTTCTCAACGCCCCATTCGATCGCGCGGCCTGCTTCCGGCGAACCGGTGACGCGCGCGCCAATATCGTCGCTCAATTCCTCGAGATACTGATATGTGTGCGTATCCATCGTGCCGGCGCCGGCCACGGCCTAAGCGCTTTGAGCGTGCCGTCGGTAGCGGGCGACGAGACTTCGGTCGAACCCGTGGCAGAAACAGCGGGTCGCGCGGCAATGAAGAAAAGCGCGCCCAAGCCGGCAAGCGCAATCATTTTTCGAATCATTCGAAACAGCTCCTTTTTCGCAAACTGCTATATCCCGGATGGAGAGAATAGGATGGATTCAGGCAAGGCCCAAGAATTTCTTTGACGCACTGAAACAAGAATGGTTAGGGCCGAGTTCACCGTGCGAACCGTGCGCGGCAAGGCGGCAAGGTAACTCGAAATGACGCGCCCGCATCATATTATCTGAGGGTGTTGGAAGTCAGCGAACCCGCAGCGGTTCGACTCCGGGGCATCCGTACGAAGCAGGAACTCCAATTCGCTCGTGTATCTCAAAAGGAGAAGCGCGCGCAATTCACAAGTCGAGTTTCGCCTCGTATTCGTGTGTTTGGAATCATTCTAATTAATTAAGTTCCGCGCCTCGCGCGGGCTTGAATAACAAATTGCCGCCAGCTGCGTCTAATTTCACAATAGCGAGGTAAAATACCCACTCGCGCGCGAAATCGGGAGACAGCCCGGAGCGAGAGGAACTCACAGGCAAGATTAATTAAAAGGAGAAGGAAGAGATAGCCATGAAGAACGAAATGATTCAAATTCGCCGGTGGGCCGCCACGGTAATTGTTCTCGCGGCACTGATAGGCGGAGGGCTTCTGGCCTCATCGCTCAAGAACTGGACGGGCCACGCAGTGGTGGGCGCCGCGCCAGCGACAGTGCCGATGGCCAAAGAAGCGCTGCCGATCAGTCTTGGTAGCTTTACCAACGGGTTTTCTTCCGTGCTGAAGCCCGCGCTTCCCGCGGTGGTCAACATTCACACATCCAAAGTCGTGAAGCAGAAGCAGGGAATGAACCCCTTCGGCAACGATCCATTTTTCCGCCAATTTTTTGGCGATCAGTTCGGACAAGCACAGCCGCGGGCGGAACGCGAGCAGAGCCTTGGCTCAGGCGTGATTCTTACGCCAGACGGCACGATCCTCACGAACAATCATGTGATTGACGGTGCTTCCGATATCAAAGTGCAGTTGAGCGACAAGCGCGAATTCCAGGCCAAGCTGGTCGGCACCGATCCGAAGACGGACGTAGCCGTTCTGAAGATCAATGCCAGCGGTTTGCCCACGCTACCGCTTGGCGACTCGACCACTCTGCACGTGGGCGATCTCGTGTTTGCGATTGGCGACCCATTCGGAATTGGCGAAACGGCCACGATGGGAATCGTCAGCGCCACAGGACGCGGCGATCTGGGCATCGAGAACTATGAGGACTTCATCCAGACCGACGCTTCGATCAACCCGGGAAATTCCGGCGGCGCGATGATCGATCTGCATGGAAATCTGGTGGGAATCAACACCGCTATTCTCACGGGCGGAGGCGGCGGCAATCAGGGCGTCGGCTTCGCAATTCCAATCAGCCTGGCGAAGAACGTGATGGACCAGATTATGACGCACGGCAAAGTGGTGCGCGGTTATCTGGGCGTCTACATTCAAGACGTACCGCCGGACGTGGCGCGAGCCTTCGGTCTCGAGCAAGCGGGTGGCGCACTCGTCGGCGACATTTCACCGAATACGCCGGCTTCACGCGCGGGATTGAAGAAGGGCGACGTGATTCTGAAGCTCAACGGCGAGCCGGTGGATTCACGCAACCAGCTCACCTTGCGCGTTTCGCAGACTCCGCCGGGAACACCGGTGAACCTCACCATCTGGCGCGATGGCAAGGCGCAGGATGTGAAGATCACGCTGGGTGAATTGCCGGAGAAGTCCGCGAGAGAAGAAGGCGAGGAAGCCAAGGGCAACAGCGCGCTGGAAGGAGTGGACGTCGAGAACGTCACTCCGGATATCGCACAACAGTTGAATCTGCCTTCCGGCACCCAGGGCGTGGTGGTAACGGATGTCGATCCATCGAGTCCCGCAGCAACCACCGGCCTGAGCCGCGGCGACGTGATTCAGGAAGTGAATCACAAACCTGTGCACAGCGTGGATGAATATAACCAGGCGATCTCAAGCTCCGGGAAAAAGCCCGTGCTTCTGCTCGTCAACCACGGTGGCCGCACAAACTTCGTCGTGGTCGAGCCAACGCAATAGCGCCGTCTTACATCACAGTTTCCGGGGGCATGGCTACCAACAGCCGCGCCCCCGGATTATTTTCTTAATTTGCCTTGCTAGAACCAGCTTCTCGCCCCCCTGGCGCTGGTGGTTTTCCAACGTGGTTCTGGGTGGTTTCATGTATTCCGAGGGCAGGCCGATTACAGCATCATGCGAAGCTCATGCTATGCCACCACTTCGTCTTCCCGAGTTTTGTCACCTTCGCCGTCAGGCATCCTTTGCAACCAATGGCCCTAGCCCGGGTTTAACCTTGGCTGCCGAGGAGCTGCCGACATCATGCTAATTCCCAATCTGAGACGGGCGGGGCTTACCAGTACGCAAGCCCCATCCATTGGGTTATCGCTTTCAGCACGACTGGGGATAGAATGGTACTTCAGTCCCATTCCGCCCAGCCCCGTAGTCTAGTACTAAAGTATAGACGCCGTTCTTCTGTCTCGGCGCATCCTAAACTGAGGAAAGGCATCCGGAGAAAGTTATGGCGCGGGTCACACATCGAGCAGTTTTCAATGAGTCCCTACTCCCTGACGGCGAAGCGCGCTGGGGTTCTTTTGGTGCCGGCTTCGGCATAGAATGCCTGGCGTTGACGATCATCCTTGTCATACCTCTCCTCATGCCCCAGAAGATGGAGATGGTCCAGCGTTATTGGACTACACCTATTGAAGCTCCTGTCGTAGAGCCTTGGAAGCCGCAGCCGAAGCCTGTGGAGAAGCCGGTGGTAAAGCCGGCCCCTGTGAAGGTTGCGAAGGTCGAACCCAAGCCCGTGCCTGTCCCGGTCGAGGTTCCCAAGCCCAAGATCATCAATCCGGTTTTCTCTTCGCCAGTCGCGAAGCCGGCTACGGCGAAAAAGAACACGAAAGCTCCTGATACTCCGGATGTAGCAAAGGCTTACCCGGACCAGACCCTTCCGTCCATGGGCAGCTCTGCGATTCCTACCATCCGGAAGCCGCGCGAAGAAGTGCAGACTGGCGGATTCGGTGATCCCAACGGCGTGCCAGCCAATGGAAACACCAGTCGCTCGCCCAACATCGCCGCCAAGGGCGCTTACGATATGCCCACGGGCCCTGGTTACGGAAACGGCACCGGCGGCGCGAAAGGTGCCAAGGGAGTAGTCGCAAGCTCTGGTTTTGGTAATGGAGTTGCAACCGGTTCAGGCGGGGGTAGCCACGGTCGAGTTCAGTCATCCGGTTTCGCTGACGAGGCTACGGCTGCGCCGGCGCCTAAAGCAAAGCCGGTAGCATCAACCACGGCGAAAACGACCCCTGTGGAAATCTTGTTCAAGCCCAAGCCGGTTTACACGGACGAAGCTAGGAACAAGAAAATCGAAGGCGACGTTCTCTTGCAGGTTGTATTCACCGCTGGCGGTAACGTCCAAATCCAGCGCGTCGTTCAAGGGCTCGGTTACGGTCTGGATGATTCGGCTCAGGCTGCAGCGAAACAAATTCGCTTCAAGCCGGCTCAGCAAGAGGGTCAAGCGGTAGATTTTCCGGCTATCGTTCACATCACTTTTGCATTGGCTTACTGAGAAGGAAGAGGGGGGAAGGCAATGCGCACGTCCAAGAAGTTCATCCTGGCAACACTGCTCATGGGCGCGGTGGCAGGCGCGGCTTCGGCACAAGCACAGACGCAAACCGCCGATCAGACTCGTCCACAAGCCGGCGCTACGACGGCAGGTCCGGTCACGACCGTGGATCAGGCGATCGACCGTGTGATTGCGCGCGAGCACGACGAGATGGCCACCATTCGCCGCTATAATCCGATCATTGAAACCTACGTGCAGGACATGAAACCCGACGACAAGATGGGCGCGATTCCGGTTCGCGACCATTACTACCTCGGCCAAGCCGATCTCGCCAAGGGCGTCGTCGATAATTCCATGCTCTCCAAGAGGAAGGGCAAGTTCGACAGCATGAATCCTCTCGCCCACATGGGCGGCTGGTTCACGTCCTCGTACATTCCCGAGGGCTTCCTGCAGATGATTTACATCGACGCCAACGGCTTCGACCGCCAGCACTACCAGATCGACTACGTGCGCCGCGAATTCCTCGGTGAAGTCCGCTGCCTCGTTTTCGACTTCACGCCGCTTCCGAAATCCGGCAAAGGCCGCTTCAAGGGCCGCGTCTGGGCGGAAGATCAGGGCTACACGATCGTCCGTTTCAACGGTGTATACACTCCGGTCGCCGGAATCAACGGTTTCAATCTCCACTTCGACAGCTGGCGCTTGAACGTCCAGCCCGGCCTTTGGCTGCCCGCGTATGTCTTCAGCCAGGAATCGGATCTGAAAGATTTCCTCGGCAGCCATGTCCGCTTCAAATCGCAGACGCGCCTCTGGGGCTACAACCTCAAGAACGTCGGCCGCCAGGAAGAGTTCAGCGAGTTGACGATTGAATCTCCCAATGCCGTACAAGATCAAGTAGCGCAGTCACAGGATCGCTCCCCGATTGAAGCCGAGCGCGAATGGCAGCACCAGGCCGAGATCAACGTTCTCGACCGCCTGCAGCGCGTTGGCCTTCTCTCGCCTCCGGGAGATATCGACAAGGTTCTCGAAACCGTCGTCAACAACCTGGAAGTCACCAACAATCTCGACGTGCAGCCTGAAGTTCGCTGCCGCGTCCTCACCACCGGCACTCTCGAAATGTTTTCCATCGGCCACACCATCGTGCTGAGCCGCGGCCTTCTCGACGTCCTGCCCGACGAAGCCAGCCTCGCCACGATGCTCGCTCAAGAACTCGCGGACATCATCGTGACGAAGCCTTCCACCGATCAGTGGGGCTTCAACGATATGACCAACGTCTCCACCGTCGAAGCGCTCAGCCACTTCACCTTCAAAGACAGCCCGGAACAAGTGAAAATGGCCAGCGACAAGGCGCTCGAACTGCTCAAGAACTCGCCTTACAAGGACAAGCTCGGCAACGCTGGGCTTTTCCTGAAGCAGATGGACGCGGAATCGAAGAATCTGCCCGCTCTGATCAATCCGCGGCTGGGCAACAAAGTGTTCCTCGCCTCCCAGTTGATGAGCTCGGCCCCGAATCTCGATCCTTCGAAGATCGACCAGATCTCGGCGCTCCCCATTGGCGCCCGCGTGAAGCTCGATCCATGGAGCGATCACGTCGAACTGCTCAAGGCCAAGGCAATCCCGCTGCTCTCCGCTCGCGAAAAGATGCCGTTCGAAGTTACGCCCTTCATGCCCTACCTCACCCGCTACCAGAAGCCCGGTGCTGGCGTATCGGCAGATGCGGCCAAAGCGGACATGGCGAAACAGCAGAATGAGCAGCCCCAACAACAGCAACAACAGCAGTAGGTTTCGCTGCAAATTTAGCTTCAAATAGAAAGCCCGGCGATGGACTCCCTCCCGCCGGGCTTTTTCTTTTCGCACGCGTTTTTCACGAAACAAAACTACATGTCATCCTGCCTGCCCTGAGGAACGAAGGGAGCGGAGAGTCGGCTACGTTCCGCGCCGCCCTTACATCTCCACGCTCGTCAGAAACTTCGGCGCCTTCCGCGCCCGCGTCACCTGCTCAAACGCATAAGCAATCTTGATCAACGTCGGCTCGCTCCACGCCCGCCCAAAAAACGAAACCCCCACCGGCATCCCAAAAACAAATCCCGCCGGCACATTGATATTCGGATACCCAGCCACCGCCGCCAGCGACGAACTCCCTCCCGTATCATGATCACCGGTCACATGGTCCGTCAGCCACGCCGGCCCCGCCGTCGGCGCCATCAGCGCGTCAAGCTTGTGCTGATCCATCGCCCCATCAATTCCCTCCGCACGCGTCAGCCGGTGATTCAATTCCAGCACGTCGCGATACGCCTGCTCCGTCAGCGGCCCCTTCGCTTCGGACTTGATCATGATGTCCTGCCCAAAGAACGGCATTTCCTTTTCGCGGTTGCGCTCGTTGAATTCGATAATCTCCTTCAGCGAATGTACAGGCGCCTTCTCGCCCGCTGCCGCCAGATATGCATTCAGATCCGCTTTGAACTCGTATTGCAGCACCTCATTTTCCGATTTGTCGAATTTACCGATGGACGCGATCTCCACTGGATCCACGATCACCGCGCCTTCGCGTTTCATCACGTCGAGAAGCGACTCCATCATCGGCCCGAGCGCATCGTTGAAATCGAAAAATTCCCGGATCACTCCGATGCGCGCCCCGCGCAACCCGCCGCGATCGAGAAATTTCGCGTAATCCGCCTGCGCTTTCCCTCGCGCTGCTTCCGTCGCAGAATCTGCTGCATCGATTCCAGCCATGGCCGTGAGCAAAATCGCCGCATCCGCCACCGTGCGGCAAATAGGCCCCGCTGTATCCTGGCTGTGCGCGATGGGAATAATTCCCGACCGGCTCACCAGTCCCAGCGTCGGCTTGATGCCCACCACTCCGTTCGCCGACGAAGGACATACAATCGAGCCGTCCGTCTCCGACCCCACCGTCACCGCGCAAAGATTTGCAGCCACTGCCGCGCCCGACCCGGAACTCGAACCGCACGGATTGCGATCGAGCGAATAAGGGCTGCGCGTCTGCCCGCCACGTCCACTCCATCCGCTCGACGAATGGCTCGACCGGAAATTCGCCCACTCGCTCAAATTCGTCTTGCCCAGTATCACGGCTCCCGATTCGCGCAGCCGCTGCGCCACTCCCGAATCCTTCGCCGGCGTAAATCCGAGCAGCGCGAGCGAACCAGCCGTCGTCATCATCCGATCCGCCGTGCCAATGTTGTCCTTGATCAGCACCGGAACACCATGCATCGGCCCCCGCAGCCCCTTCGCCTTGCGCTCCGCGTCCATCGAATCCGCAATCGCCAGCGCATCCGGATTCAACTCGATCACGGAATTCAGCGCCGGCCCGCCCTTATCAATCGCCGCGATCCGCTCAAGATACTTCTCCACAATCGCCCGCGCCGTAAATTTCCCAGCCTTCATCCCATCCTGCAATTCAGCCACAGTAATCTCGTCCAGCTCAAACGCCTTCACTTCCTGCGCGCCAGCCCCCCGTAGCTTGGCAGTCAAAAGCCCCGGAAGAGCCAGCGAAGCCGCCCCAAGCGCCACCCCAGTCCCAAGAAACTTCCGCCTGCTCAGTTCGTCAGATGTACGCATTTCATCAATTCCGCTCACAGGAAGCTCCTCTGTCCACGCCTTCGTCTTTTCCGCCACCCTGCACCACCGTCCCAGACTCCGCACTCCGCTCGCACCTCAGCTGCAATTCCGTAACGCCGGCGTCCCGCCGGCTCTTTACCTTTCACTCGCCACTCTGCCCGCTACGACTACGAACCCCTTAGACTCCCAAATCCCGCGATTGTATCCCACCACCATCCACCATTCCCAAACCGTCCACGAATAGGCGACACTGGACGCGCCATGCCCCGCCAATCCCTCCTCGAATATTTCCAACCCCAGTCGCGCCCACCGCACGAAATCGCCGTCGCCTGGCGCCAAGGCTACCGCACCATCCGCTGGACCTACGCCGAACTCCTGCAAACCGCCCATCAATTCGCCAAGAATCTCGTCGCGCAAGGCGTCGCAAACGGCGACCGCATCCTAATCTGGGGCGAAAATTCCGGCGAATGGCTCGCAGCATTCCTGGGCTGCCTCTTCGCTGGCGCAGTAGCCGTCCCGATGGACGCCATCGCCGACCCGAAATTTGCCGCCCGCGTCGCGCGCCAAGCCGGTGTCCGCGCAGCCGCAGTCACCCGTGAACTCGCCAGTGCTGCGAACGATCTCGGCGTCCCCATCATCGAACTCGAAACCCTGCACCCCGCTCACTCACAGAAAGCGACGCCCGAATTTTCCTCCCCGCCAATTCAACGCACTGATCCAGTCGAAATTGTCTTCACCTCGGGCACGACGTCCGAACCGCGCGGCGTCGTCCTCACCCACGGCAACCTCCTCGCCAATCTCGAAACCCTCGAAAAAGAAATCAATCGCTACCGCCGCTGGGAACGCTTCTTCCATCCGCTTCGATTTCTCGACCTGCTTCCGCTCAGCCACGTCTTCGGCCAGCTTCTCGGAATTTTCCTGCCGCAGATTCTCGGCGGCACATCTGTGTTTCTCGACACGCTCAACCCCGCGGCGGTAATCCGCACGATTCACGACGAGCGTGTGTCCGTGCTCGTCACCGTCCCGCGCCTCGTCGAATCGCTCCAATGTCAAATCGAGCGCGATCTCGCCGCTAGCGGCGAACTCGAAACATTTCAACGCGATTTCAAAACGGCCGAAGGCGAACATTTCCTTCTCCGCTGGTGGCGTTTCCGCGCCATTCACCGCCGCTTCGGCTGGAAATTCTGGGCCGTAATTTCCGGAGGCGCCGCGCTCCCTGCTGCCACGGAGAAATTCTGGGGACGCCTCGGCTACGCCGCCGTGCAAGGCTACGGCCTCACCGAAACCACCTCGCTCGTCAGCGTGAATCATCCCTTCAAGCTCGGTGAAGGCTCCATCGGCAAAACTTTGCCGGGTCTCGAACTAAAACTCTCCGAAACAGGAGAAATTCTGGTGCGCGGAGAAAATGTCTCGTCCGGCTACTGGAAGGATTCAGGCGTCGCCCCCGTCCTCGACGCAGACGGCTGGTTTCACACCGGCGACCTGGGCGAGCGCGACGCCAACGGCAACCTCTATTTCAAAGGCCGCCAAAAAAACGTAATCGTCACCCCGGCAGGCTTGAACATTTATCCCGAAGATCTCGAAACCGAGCTCCGCAAAGAACCGGGCGTCCGTGATTGCGTCGTAATAGGTCTCGACCACGACGGCAACGCCGAACCATGCGCGGTGCTCCTTTTACGCGATTCCGCAAATCCTTCTGAAATCATCGAGCGTGCGAATTCCCGCCTCGCGGAATTTCAACGCATACGTTCCTGGGTCGTCTGGCGCGAACCTGATTTTCCGCGCACGCCCACGCAGAAACCGATTCTCGCCCGCATCCGCGAAGGCGCTCTCGCGGAGCTCGCGGGACGCGCTTCCTCAGGCCCGAGCACGCAATCCGCCGCACCCTCAACCGTCGCTGGCGTTCTCCAACGAATCGCGAAAGGTTCCGCATCGCCAAACGGCGCGGATCTCCAACTCAGCTCGATCGAACGTGTGGAATTAGTCAGCGCGCTCGAAGACCGCTATCAAGTGGATTTAAGCGAGGCGGATTTTTCGAACGCCCAATCCATCGCCGACCTCGAAAAGCTGGTTCAAAAAGCAGAACGGGGACAACCGATCGCCGATTCCGCCAGCCGCGCCCCGGTTTTTCGCTACTCGCGCTGGCCGCGCTGGTGGCCTGTGCGATGGATTCGCGCGCTGGCCTTTTATTGCCTCGTTCGCCCGGCCATGTTACTGCTCGGCTGGCCGCGCGTCCGCGGGCCCGAAAATCTTCGCGGCGTAAAAGGCCCGGTGCTGATCGTCTCGAACCACGCCTCCTACATCGACCCCGGATTCGTCCTGCACGCTCTCCCGGCGCGCCTGCGGTGGCGCACTGCGGTGGCGATGGGCGGCGAAACGCTCACGGATTTGCGAGTTCCTCCCCCGGGCACAAATTTTTTCCGCGCGATCCTCGGACGCATTCAATATCCGCTGACAATCGCTCTGTTCCACGTGTTCCCGTTGCCCGTGCGCTCCGGTTTTCGCAAAAGCTTTGAATTCGCCGGCGAGCTGGTGGACCGCGGCTGGAGCGTCCTGGTTTTCCCCGAAGGCGTCCTCACTCCCGATGGCGCCATCGGCCCGTTCCGCGCAGGAATAGGCCTCCTCGTCACCCGCTTGCGCATCCCCGTAATCCCAATGCGCCTCGAAGGCCTCTGCGATCTCCGCGAAGCCGACAAACACTGGACAAGCCCCGGCCACATCCGCGTCACTGTAGGCGTCCCAGTCACCTTCGCAGAAACGGAAACCCCCGAAAACATCACCCAAGAACTGGAACGCAGCGTGAAAGCCCTCAAAGTAGATTAGTTAACCCAGGATCAGGCTAAAGAGTCTGTCATTCTGAGCGCGCAGCGAAGAATCTCAGCGCAACAATCTCGCCCCGATTTCCACAGGCATGCGTAGTTCTACGGATATGCAATCCGTCCCCCTTGCGCTACCATGGGTCGTTTTTGGGAGGCGCATTTTTTATGACTGAGGACGGCGGCGTGAGAATAGGCGAGACCCCATGCCGAGTCTCGCGACCACCTTTAATCCACGGTTCCGCGATTAAAAGTCACGGCAAGCCATGCCAAATCAATCGCTTACGATTTTCTAATCGGCGGTAAACAGGGGGGAAGAAGTTGCAATCGAGGCTAGTTGTTCATCGGCAGACGAAGCCGCGCTTCGCATCCGCGCTCAGTCTCGCGGTTCTCGAGCGTCAGAGTACCGCCATGCGCCTCGGCAATCTGCCGGCTCAGCACAAGCCCGATCCCCGATCCGCCAGGTTTGGTGGTAAAGAACGGCACAAACAGGTTCGTCGGATTCGGGATGCCGGGGCCGTCGTCCTGCACCCACACATCGATGTACCCATCCTCTCGATTCCAACCGACCTGCACGCCACCGCCGGTTTCAAGAGACGCGTCCACCGCATTCCGCAGCAGGTTGATGAGAAGCTGATCGAGTTGATCGGGATCGGCCTGGATTCGCACTTCGGGGCCGGGTTGCAGCTTCACCTGCAGACGCGATTCGAGTCCCGTGACGCGGCGAATCCACACGCCCACATCGACGCCCTGAAAAGTGGGCGGCGGCAATTTCGCGAGGCGCGCGTACGCGCTCATGAAACGCGCGAGGCCGTCGGTGCGAGCGGCAATGATGTTCAGGCCGCTACGCATGTCGTCCGCCCAGTCAGGATCGCGGTCTTTCCGGGCAAGCATGCTCCCAAGATTTTCAGCGACGGATTTGATGGGCGCGAGCGAGTTGTTCAATTCGTGCCCGAGCACGCGAATCAGGCGCTGCCAGGCCTGGCGCTCTTCGTCGCGCAGGGCGCGGCTCAAGTCGGTGATGACGAGCAGTTGATGCGCAAGCCCCGCTTCACGAAAATTTCCGCGATGAATTTCCCAGCGGCCGGATTTCCCGGGGAAAGAGATCTGCTCGATACGCGGCGTCTCGCCGGTGAGGTATTCGGCGAGGCCGAGTTCGGCCGCGTTTCCTCCCAGAAGTCGCTCTTCCGGCTGATTCAAAATGCGCTCACCGGCGCGATTCACCAGCCGCAGCGCTCCGTTGCCGTCAATCGCGAAAACGGCGACGTCCACTTCCTCCATCACTTTGCGAAGAAGCGCGGTAGCTTCGAGAGCGCCGAGGCGCTGCTGGCGAAGCGTCTCGCCGAGTGCGTTCACTTCGCGCAGCACTTCGCCGAGAGCATCGCCTTCGTTGGCCCCGCGCGCGCGGATTGAAAAATCGCCTTCGCGCAGCGCAGCCAGAAGATTCGAAAGCGTGCGAAGAGGAAACACCACGCGGCTCTGCGCGGTAAACGCGAAGCTGAGCCACGTGAGAATCATCAACACGGTGAGCGTCCACTGCAGCTTGGACGAATAGCCGCCGCTCCACAGAAGAATCAGAGCGACGACCGTGCTAGCCAGCCCGGCGCAGAGGGCCAGGAGCAGAATGCGGCGTTCGTACAGGAGCGGTTTCAAAGGCTGTATTTTTGGAGACGGCGATAGAGAGCGCTGCGGCTCAAGCCCAGCGCTTTGCTTGCATGGCTCACGTTACCACCGAAACGCGCGAGTGCTTTTTGAATCAGGACGCGCTCCACGTCTTCGATGCTCATTTCATCCAATTTGATCGCGGCCTCGCGCGCAGGACGCAGACCAAGATCGCTCGCGCGAACTTGCGAGCCCTCCGCCATCAGCACGGCGCGCTCGATCGAATGATCGAGTTCGCGAACGTTCCCCGGCCACGGATGATCGAGAAGGAGCTGCAGCGCGACCGGCTCGAAACCTTCGAGCTGCTTGCGGTAGCGTTGCGCCGATTGCCGCAGGAAATGGTGCGCGAGGAGTGAAATATCTTCCTTGCGCTCGCGCAGCGGCGGCAGATGAATCTCGATCGTGTTCAGGCGGAAGAGAAGATCTTCGCGGAAACGACCGCCGGTGACTTCAGCTTGCACGTCGGCGTTGGTCGCGGAAAGAATGCGCGCATCCACGCGGCGCGTGGTTGACGATCCGACGCGCTCGAGCTCGCCCGTTTCAAGCGCGCGCAGAAGCTTGGCCTGGAGATTCATCGGCACGTTGGCGATTTCGTCGAGGAAAAGCGTGCCGCCATCGGCCAGCTCGAAACGGCCCACGCGATCCGACTTCGCATCCGTAAACGCGCCTTTCACGTGGCCGAACAGTTCGCTTTCGAAAACACCTTCGGGCAGTCCGCCGGCATTCACGGTGACGAGCGGGCGCCCGACACGCGTCGAGAGAGCGTAGAGCGTGCGCGCGATCACTTCTTTCCCGGTGCCGTGCTCGCCGGTGATGAGCACGTTCGCGTCAGACGGGCCGACGCGCGCGATCAAGTCCAGCACCGGTCGCATCGCCGCAGATTCGGCAATCAACGTCGGGCGTCCATCAGCGCGGAGAAGGCGATTCTCCGCTTCGAGGCGTTGGCCCTTGCGCAGGGCTTGCGATAGCTCGATCTGAGTTTTCAAGATGGCGAGCAGGCGCGCGTTTTCCCAGGGTTTCTGGATGAAATCTTTGGCGCCGCGGCGCATCGCTTCGACGGCAAGCTCGAGGCTGCCCCACGCCGTCATTACGATGATTGGCAGCGTGCTGTCTTTCGACCGGATGTTCGAGAGCAGGTCGAGGCCTTCCTGACCGGACGTGGTGTCGCGCGCATAGTTCAAATCCATGAGCAGCCCGTCGAATTCGCGGGCTTCGAGCGCGGAGAGCACGGCGGCGGGAGATGCGACGGTTTCGACGTCGAAGCCTTCGCCTTTCAGAAGCAAACGCAAAGCTTCGCGGATGTCGGGCTGATCGTCGGCGACCAAAATTCGTGTTCGGTTGGAATGTGGGCTTGTCATGATGCGCGGAGCGTCTCCAGTCATTTTACCGCCATTATTGTCGCGAAGCGTTTCGGGTGTGTTGTTCATGGTTTTACTCGCTATTCGTAACGTAATGCAATCAACGGATCGACTTTCGTGGCGCGACGTGCAGGCAAATACGATGCGAGCAGGCCGACGGACACGAGCACAGCTGCAACGGAAAAATAGGTGATTGGGTCGAGCGCGCTCACGTCATAGAGAAAACTGCGGAGGACTCGAGTGAGCGCGAGCGAAGCCACGCAGCCAATCCCAACTCCGAGCAGGGCAAGGCGCAGTCCTTGGCCTGTGACGAGCTGGAAAACCTGGCGCGGCTGAGCGCCGAGCGCGATGCGGATGCCCATTTCGTGAACGCGCTGCATGACGGAATAAGACATCACGCCGTAAATTCCAATCGTCGAAAGCAGCAGCGCGAGAACTGCGAAAAGGCCGAGCAGCCAGGTGCGAAAACGCGGCTGCGCGACGGATGTGGCCATACTGTCTTCCATGGTGCGGACGTTGACGAGCGGCTGATTCTTATTGATTTCATTGAGTGCGCCGCGCAGTGCGGATGTTTCACTCTTGGGATCGAGCGTGGTGCGCAAAATCACGGAAAGCTGAAAGACCGGCAGAAGCGCGTCCACCTGGCGATAAGGGATGAACATTTCGGCTTGTGGCTCGGTGCCGAGGCCGGGGCGAACGTCGCCTACGACGCCGACGATTTCCATCCACGGTATTTGCGGATCAGGCGGCGAGCCAATCTGCATGCGCTTTCCGATCGGAGAGCGATCCGGAAAATACTGCTTGGCCATCGTTTGATTGACGATGACGACGTCCGGCGCTTTTTCGCGGTCGTTCTCCGTGAACTCGCGTCCGGCAATGAGCGGGACGCCAATCGTCTCCAGATATTTTGGACTGATGAACCGAAATCCTACCGCGGCGTACTCACTGGCATTCTTGGGCGGGCGATCCATGATATTGAAACGGATGAGGCCGCCGTTGCCATTCATCGGGAGAAAGGATGCTGCGCCAGTGGAGCGGACACCCGGAAGAGTGCGAATGCGTTCGAGCAATTGGTCAAAAAATTGGAAGCGTTGCTCGGGCTTGGGGTATTCGGTCTGAGAGAGCGGAATATCCGCTGCGAGGAGATGATCCGTTTGGAAGCCGGGTGCGACAGATTGCATGCGCTCAAAGCTCCGAAGCAGTAATCCCGCGCCGACGAGCAGCAACATCGCGAGCGCGATTTCGGTGACGACCAGAATCGAGCGAAGACGGTGGCTCGAGGCGCCACCTGTTGAGCCGCGACCGGATTCATTGAGCGTCTCGCGCAGGTCGAGTCTGGCGGTGCGAAGCGCCGGGACTAATCCAAACAGAATTCCAGTGAGCAGAGAAGCTGCAATCGTAAAGAAAAGGACCCAACGATCGATGCGCACGACTCCTACATCCGGGACAGTGCCAGCCGCGAGCCGCAGAAGCGGAGGTATAGAGAGATTTGCGAGAAGGAGTCCCAGTGCGCCGCCGAGCAGGGCGATCACAACACTTTCGGTGAGAAGCTGGCGAATCACGCGCGTGCGCGAGGCGCCCAAGGCCGTGCGCACCGCGATTTCCTTCGAGCGGGAAGCGGCGCGAGAGAGCAAGAGGTTCGCAACGTTGGCGCAGGCAATCAGAAGGATGAAGCCTACCGCGCAGAGGAGAACGATCAGCGCGGGACGAACATTCTGCACAACCTGATCCTGAAGGTGAACCACGTCCGCACTGACGGAAGCATCCGCCTCGGGATATTGTTTAGCGAGGCGCGCTGTGATCGTCTTCATTTCGGCGCGGGCCTGGTCGAGCGGCACGCCTGGTTTCAAGCGCGCGGTCGCGATTATTCCAGGATGCCAATCACGGTCGTCGGGCAGCGTGTGGGCCCATGGCTCAAACGGGATGAAAATATCGGCAGCCTGAAGGAACTGAAAACCCGAAGGCAGAACACCGATGAGCGTGTAGGGTTGCGAATCGAGCGCGATGGTCTTGCCGATCCAATCCGGGGAACCGCCAAAGCGGCTCTGCCAGAGCGAGTAGCTGATCATGGCTACGGGCGCGCCGCCGACTCGGTCTTCCTCGGGAAGAAACGCGCGGCCGATAACTGGCGTGACGCCCAAAAGCGGAAGAAGACCGGAAGTGACGTACCGGCCTTTGAATCTCTCCGGCTCGCCGCGACCGGTTAGCGTGAGATTTGTGAAGCAGGAGGCTTCCATGGATTCGAAGGAACGGCTCTGGTCACGCCAGTCTTTATAGTTCTGGTAAGAGGTGGTGCTCGTGGCGAACATGGAGTTGCGTTCGACGACCAGCATGATGTGGGAGGGATCGCGATAGGCGAGCGGGCGAAGCAAGACGCCATTGACGACCGTAAAGATCGCGGTATTCGCGCCGATGCCGAGGGCGAGCGTGAGGACCGCGACAATCGTGAAGCCCGGATTCTTCAAGAGCATCCGGACGCCGTATTTCAGATCGTGCAAGAAGCTATCCACTTTGTGCCTTCCCCGCCCCGTTCATCTCCATCGACTAATCGTGCCTTAGCGCTGAAATCGGATCGACCTTGGTAGCGCGTCGCGCTGGAAAATAGCAGGCTGCAGCGGCGACGGCGGCGAGGCCCAGAGCTACACCGGCATACGTGAACGGATCGGTGGTCTTGATGCCGTAGAGCTGACTTTCGAGATAGCGCGAAAGAAGTGCCGCGCCCACGATGCCGATGAGCAGTCCAACGACGGCGAGTTTCATTCCGTCGGTGACCACCATTTTGAGAACGTCCGAGGGCTCAGCGCCGAGAGCCATACGCACTCCGATTTCGTGAAAGCGCTGCGTGACGCCGTAAGCCATCACGCCGTAAATTCCAATCGCGGCGAGAATGGTAGCGATGGCAGCGAATACAGCGAGCAAGAGCATATTGAGGCGGCGCTGCGAGACCGCCTGAGACAGGAATTGATCCATAGTTCGGATTTCCGTGATGGGCTGGCTCGGATCGACGCTTTCTACCGCGTGGCGAACGGCCGGAGCGATCGCGGCGGGATGTCCGGTGGTACGAACAACCAGGCGCATGATGCGCGAGGGATTTTGTGCGTAGGGCAAATAGACCTGGCCGACTTTTTCTTCGCCCCACTCCCATTCACGGACATCGGCTACGACGCCAACGACGGTAAGCATGGAATCGCGGGCGACGGGCCGCCAGGGAGTATTTGTAGGTGGAAACTTCAGGTGGATTTGCTGGCCGACGGGATTCTGGTCCGGCCAGTAACGGTGGGCGAGCGCTTCGTTCAAGATTACGACACCTTCCGCGTTGGGCCCATCCGAAGCAGCGAAATCGCGGCCGGATTTCACGTTGATGCCCATGGTGCGGAGGTAGCGCCAATCGGCGACGCGATATTGGGCGGTGTTGGGCTTGTCAGCGGGCGCAATGGGCCGACCGGCGATATCGAAATTGCAATAATCCCCCCAGCCGCTGAGGGGAAGGAAATTGACGGCGCTGGCGGATTTCACACCGGGCAAAGCGCCAATGCGATCGATAGCTTGTTGATAGAAATTCATGACGGGCGCGCCGGCAGCGTAATGAGATTCGGGCAGCCAGACTTGAGCGGTGAGCACGTTGTCGGGATCGATGCCGAGATCTTCGGACATCAAGAGATAGAAGCTGCGAATCAACAAGCCGGAGCAGACCAGCAAGAGCAGCGAGAAAGCTACTTCAGCGATCACCAGCGCGGAGCGTGTGAATTGGCTGCGGCGCCCGCCGATCGAGCCCTGGCTGCCTTCTTTCAGGGATTCGTAAAGTTCAGCGCGCGAGATTTGAATGGCGGGAGCAAGACCGAAAAGTATTCCGGTGAGAACGGAAACAACTAAGGTGAAGGCCAGAACCATGCCGTCGATGCCCAGCCATTCCGAATGCGGAATTTCGCCGTAGCCTCCTTCGGATGGGAGAGCGAGGCGGAGGAGATGAAGTCCGCCATAGGCGAGGATCACGCCGAGCGCGCCGCCGATGAGCGCGAGAAGCGCGCTTTCAGTGAGCAACTGGCGGATGATGCGGCCGCGGCCTGCGCCGAGGGTTGCACGGAGGGTGATTTCACGTTCGCGGGTGGCAGCGCGAGCGAGGACGAGATTGGCGACGTTGACGCAGGCAATCAAGAGGACGAGAACCACTGCGCCGAATACTAGAAGGAGGCCGGGCTTGAGGTTGCGCGCAAGGTCTTCACGAAAAGCGACAACGCGAACGCCGTCCTGCTGATTGACGCCGGGATACTGCTGCTTGAGGCGCGCGATGATCGTTTCCATTTCCGCCTGAGCTTGGGCGAGAGTGACGCCTTTGCGGAGGCGGCCGAAGACAATCACTGAGTGATCTTCGCGGTGGAGTTGAGCGCGGTCGAGCGCCATGGGCATCCAGACATCAAACTGGCGGCTGGTGCCGAAGACGGAGAAGCCGCGAGGAAGGACGCCGACGACGGTGAATGGTTTCTCGTCGAGCAAAATATTTTTGCCGACGATCGTGGGGTCGCCGCCGAAACGGCGTTGCCACAAACCGTAGGTCATAATCGCGACCTGATCGTGGCCAAGTTGATCTTCTTCGGGGATGAAGTCGCGGCCGAGGATGGGCTTGACGCCGAGCAGGCGAAGGAAATTCGCGGAAGCGTGGACGCCGAAGACCTGCTCGGGTTCGTTGGCGCCGGTGAGGTTGTAGAACCAGGTTCGCCAGGCGGAAAGCTCTTCGAAGGAGCGGGCCTGGTCACGCCAGTCGAGGAATTCGGCGGGCGAGGCGACTCCGCGCACGACGTTGCGGTTGGGATCCGTGTCCCAGATGAAAACGATGCGCTGCGCATCGGGAAATGGAAGTGGGCGCAGCAGGACGGTGTTAATCACGCTGAACATGGCGGCGTTCGCGCCAATGCCGATGGCGAGCATGAGGATAGCGACCAGCGAGAAGCCGGGGCTTCGCCGTAGCATGCGCCAACCGTATTGCAGGTCCTGCCAAATGGTTCTCATAGAGTCGCCCCTGAGGGATGGTAAGAAGAGCAGCTATATTACTGCTTAACTGCCTCGTGTCCACCTCTCAGGCATTATTCGTAACGCAAAGCAAACATAGGGTCGGCGCGCATGGCACGCCTTGCTGGAACGTAACACGCGAGCAGCGCAACGGCTGCAAGAAGCAACGCGACCGCGGCAAAAGTGATTGGGTCCATGGCGCGCACTTCGAACAGCAAACTTGACAGCAGGCGGGTGAGCGCGAGGGCGCCGGCCAGTCCAATCGCGATGCCGGCGAGCGCGAGCCTTGCGCCGCTGCCGACGATGAGCCGACAGATATCGCGCGGTTGCGCGCCGAGAGCCATGCGGATGCCGATTTCGTTGATGCGAAGGCTGACGACATAGCTCATCACACCGTAAATTCCGACGGCCGCAAGTATCAGCGCGAGAAGGGCGAAGGCGCCGAGCAGGATGGTGGAGAAGCGGCGCGGGGCGATTGTTTCGTCGAGCAAGCCGTCGAGAGTGGTCACGTGGACGATCGGAAGATTGGGATCGATCTTGTGAATTTCTTCGGCGGCGGCGTGGGCGATCGAAACAGGATCGACGCTGCTGCGGATTACGAAGTTCGGCGTCCAGCCGCCGGGGCTGTAGAGGTCGAATGTGGGAGCTGCGTCCAGGCCAAACTGATGAATGTCACCGACGACGCCTACGACTGGCAACCAGCAGGGCTGCGGATTGAGCGAACACAGGTTGATGCGTTTGCCGATGGGATCAGCGCCGGGCCAGAATCGTTTCGCGAGCGCGTCATTGACGATTATGTTGGAGCCGCCGAGGTCGGCAGGCGCGAACAGGCGACCTTTGACGAGCGGGATGCCCATCGCTTCGAAGTAGCCGAGGTTTGTGGTGCGCGTTTGTGCGACGGGGCGGGCGCCGGCTTCGGGAACGGGCTGGCCTTCGATGAGGAAGCGGGATGCGGAATGAAGCGCGGTGGCGAGGGGGGGTACGTTGATGCCGCCGACGGCTTTCACGGTGGGGAGGCTCTGGATGCGGTCGGCCATTTGCTGGAATTGAAGCGATTGTTTGCGAGCCAGCGCGGTCTGCTGATCGTTTGAGAGTTTGTTCAGTTCGGCGAGGGGGATCGCGGGTTGCTGAACTTCCATTGCGAGAATGTGATCCGGGCGGAAGCCTGGATCGACGTTTAGCAGGCGATGGAAGCTGCGAATCAGCAGGCCTGCGCCCACGAGCGGGATCAGAGCGAGCGCGATTTGAGACACGACAAGAGCGCTGCGTAAATTATTGCCGCTGGAATTGGCGGAGGTGTGGCCGCCCTCTTTCAGCACGGCGTGAATATCTTGACTCAATGTTTGAATCGCAGGGGCGAGGCCGCAGACGATACCAGAGAGGAAGCAGACGGCGATCGTGAATGCGAGGACGTTGGCGTTGATGCCTACTGACTTTACAATCGCGAGCTCCGGCGGAGCGAGAGCATTGAGCGCACTGAGCCCGGCGCTTGCGAGTAAAATTCCTGCGGCACCGCCGAGTGCGGAGAGTAGAACGCTTTCCGTGAGCAATTGCGCGATGAGACGCGAGCGGCTGGCGCCGAGGGCGATACGAAGCGCAATTTCTTTCTGGCGAGCGGCGTTGCGCGCGAGAAGCAGGTTGACGATATTCGCGCAGGCGATGAGGAGAACCAGTCCCACCGCTGCAAATAATACGAACAGCGCGACGCGCAGCTTGGCCGCGGCGGGATCCTGCATATGCTGAATGGCGACGCCCCAATTTTTGTGCGTGTCGGGGAACGCCTGCTCTTCCTGGTGATTTAGCGCTGCCAGCTCTGCGCTTGCCTGCGCCAGCGTAACGCCGGGCTTCAGTCGCGCAAGCACGCTGTAAGGATGATGAATGCGGCCGGTTAGATCGTCTTGATATTGGCCGACCGGAAGCCACACCTCAGCCCAGGGGGAGAGTTCCACGCTCGCGGGAAGTACACCGAGGATAGTGTAGCCGGCGCCATCGAGCGTGATGGTGCGTCCAACCACTGTGGGATTGGAGCCGAAATGGCTCTGCCAGAAGCGATGGGTGAGAAGCGCTGCGGGGGCGCTGCCCGGCCTGTCATGCTCGGGTGCGAACGTGCGACCCGCGATCGGCAGAATGCCGAGCATGGGGAAAAGATTGGAATCGGCGTAGGCGGTCTGGATGCGCTGCGGGTCGCCTAGCCCAGTTAAGTTGAAGCCCTGCGGAATATCAATGTATGCCGCCATTTCTGAAAAGCTCTGCGCCTGGCGCTGGAAATCCTGAAAATCTCCAGGCGAGAGTCCGAGCTGCGGCCACGCGGGAAAATATGTATTGAAGATTTGCACTAAAGATTCAGGCTGCTGGTAGGGCGGCAATCGAAGCAAGACGCGCTGCACGACGCTGAAAATTGCGGTGTTGGCGCCGATGCCGAGCGCGAGCGTGAGAATGGTGACGATCGCGAAGCCGGGGCTTTTCGCGAGCATGCGAATCCCGTAGCGGATGTCTTGAAAGAATGCGCTCAACATTTTCTCGTCATGACCGTTTTCGTCAATGCGCCGCAAAACTAAATCGCGGCCGCCGCTTTCGGCTTGGGATTTTTTACGCCGGTCTTGAGCTTGTTCGTTACTTCGCGCAACACGATTGCGGGCAGCGCGTCTTTGCGAGCTGCAAGATAGTCGCGCGCGGCGCGCGGGTCGCGCTTGGCAAGCTCGCGCAGGGCCCAGGACATCGCTTTCGTAACCATCGGATCGCGGTCGCGCTCTAGCAGCCGGCAGACTTGAAGGGTGCGATAGGTATCGCCCGCGCCGCCTTGCGATTTGCTGTTGAGCGGAACCGTGCTGACGAGCGCCGCGCGGCGCCACCAGCGATCGGCGGACCGAGCCCAACCGTGAATCAAGCTATTGGGAATGCGTCGGTCGCGCCACACAGGGCCGGAGAGGTAAACCGCGAAACAATCCACCGCGCCCCAGCTGGCGATGCCGCGCCCGAGCCGTTCAAGCTGCCAGGCATTCAGGTGAGAAATCGCGGCGGGATGATGATGGATCAGCTCATAGGCGATAAAGCGGTAGGCCGTCTGCGGCACGTCGATTAGAAGATTCGCGAGTTCGAGCACGACGTGCGGAGCCGCATCCTTGAGCCGATGCGTGAATTCGCGGCGGACTTCGCGCAGCTCGGCTGTTGCCGCACCGCCCGCGAGACTTGAGAGGCGCTCATCGATTTCTTCAGCGAGCGCCGGGACTCCGGCAGGAACCGGTTGTTCGGCAGGCCGGTCAGGCTGCTTCATTTTTCGTACCACCAGTGCCCCTTGCTGCCCTTGATGATTGAGCGCGGAGCCGATGCCACGCGCCGGTGAGTTTTTCAAAAGCTTACGAGCGCCTGACTGCGTTGAATCAAAGGATCGGCGCTGCGAAAAGACACATCCCCGCAAATCTCGCAAACTTAGACGCGAATGCGGGGGCAACGGCGCGTCCGGTTCAACAGCTGCTATTTTTTGTACTTCCCCCGAAAGCAGCGACTCGATGGACTTCCCCGCTGCGAATGCTTGAGGCTCGGTGCGTTTGACGCCGAACGAGAAACTCGACACCGATTCTGTCCAAGAGTGCAATTAAGCTGCGCCCGCTTGCGTTTGCCCGTCGACGATCCAGCCATCGGCCAACTGAATGATGCGATTTCCGTAAGCGGCCCAGGCGTCGTTGTGCGTCACCTGAATAATCGTGGTGCCGTCGTCGTTGAGGCGCTTGAGCAGGTCCATGATCATTTTCCCCTGGCTGGAATGGAGGCTGCCGGTGGGCTCGTCGGCGAGAATCAGCTTGGGTTTGCCGATCACGGCGCGGGCGACAGCGACGAGCTGCTGCTGTCCGCCGGAAAGTTGATTCGGGTAGAGAGATTTTTTGCCGACGATCTGGAAGCGGTCGAGAATATCCGCCACCATCCCTTCGCGCTCGGCTTTCTTGATGTCGCGATAGGAAAGTGGCAGATCGAGATTTTCCGCGACGGTGAGATTATCGAGCAGGTGGTATTGCTGAAAGACGAAGCCGATATATTTTTTGTGCAATTCGACGCGGCGGCGATTGTCGAGTTTGTGGACGGGATTTTCGAGAAGGTAATACTCGCCCTTCCAGGCGCCATCCAGCATTCCAACGATGCCCATCAGCGTGGACTTGCCCGCGCCGGACGGGCCCATGATGGTGATGAAGTCGCCCTCGGCAATATCGAGATTGATCCGGCGCAGCACCCACGTCTTTCCCGCGCCGGATTCGTAAACCTTTTCCACATTGGCTAGCTTGATCACGTTGCCTCGCTCTCTTTCGATTCTGAGTCGCAGCGCCGCTATTCGACGCTGAGCACGATCAGCGTCGCATCGTCTTCCCAATTGCCGCCGCAGAATTGCTCGACGGTGGTAAATATTTTTTCCTGCGTGGCCCGCGAATCGACACCACGGCAACCTTGCAAGACCTCGATCAGGCGCAAATCCCCGAACTCGGTAGCCTCGCCGTCGTGTGCTTCCGTGACGCCGTCGGTGAAAAGCACGATGCGATCGCCGGGCGCGAGTTGGATACTTCCCGACTCGAAAGATTGCTGTTTGAAAATGCCCAGCACACCGCCGCCCGTATCGAGCCGCTCGTGCGTGCCGTCGCGATGCAGCACGATTGGGGCGTTGTGACCGGCATTCGCATAAGAGAGCCGGCGAGACGGTCCGTGAAGATGGGCATACACAAAAGTTATGAACCGGTCCGCGGCGATATTCCGGCACACCAGCTTATTCAACTTTTCGCACAGCGCGTCGGGCGATAGCGAAGGCGAAGCAAATCCGCGAACGCTGGCCTGAAAATTCGACATCAGCATCGCCGCCGGCATTCCTTTGCCCGCGACATCCGCGATGCATAGCCCGACAGAGTCATCATCAAACGGCAAAACGTCGTAGTAATCTCCGCCAACGATTCTCGCGGGCTGCCACGCGCCGGAAATCTGGTAGCCCGGAATCTGCGGAATTTCCTGCGGCAAAAATCCCTGCTGAATCGCGCGCGCTTCTTCCACTTCGCGTTCGCGGCGCTGCAACTTCTGCGAGGCCTCGTCGAGCGCGTGGCTCTTCTCCAACGCCTGTTTTTTCGCCAGGCGCTTCTTCTCGCCGGCTTCAATCTGTTTTTTCAGAATTTCGAGCAAGCGCACGTTGGCCCACGGCTTTTCGACAAAGTCGCCGACGCCGCGCTGCATGGCTTCTACCGCAAGCCCCACGCTGGCCCAGCCCGTCATCACCACAATCGGGGGAGTACTTTCATTGGCTTGTAATTGCGTGAGTAGATCGAGCCCTTCGCGACCGGATGTCGTATCGCGCGCGTAGTTCAAATCCATGAGGATGAGATCGAATTCCTTCTTGGCGAGCGACTCGATCAGGGCGGAAGGCGAGGTGACCGATTCCGTGGAGTAACCGTGACCTTTCAGGAGAAGACGCAACGCCTCGAGGACATCCGGCTGGTCGTCGGCGATAAGAATTCGCGGCAGTCGCGTGTCGGTCCCGTTAGTGAGTTCAAGCGCCATCGTAGCCATGGGTCGCGACTCCCGGCCTCAACTCGAGGCCACATCGAATCGGAGTCTCCCAAATATGGGCAGATCAGCTTCCAGCAGCAAAGTATTATAAGGCTATTAGAGTCATATAGTTACGACCAATTTAGATCCGCGTCGACACGCATCTTGACCAGTTGCGGGAATGTCTGTCGCGAATTCGGACACCCCGGATTTGGCCGGCAGTGGCGCCCCCCCGCGCTAATTGCTATTCATACCTCAACGCCACCATCGGGTCTACGCTCATCGCGCGCCGCGCGGGAACGTAGCACGCGACGAGGACCACCGCAAGGAGGGCTACAACTACGATGGCGAAGGAAAGGGGATCTGTGGCAGTCACCCCGAACAACAAACTCGAGAGAAAACGCGTGAACGCGAACGCCGCGATCAGCCCAGTCCCCACACCAAATAGCGCAAGACGAACTCCCTCTCCGACGACCAGGCGCATCATCTCTCCGGGTTGCGCTCCCAGAGCCATGCGAATGCCGATCTCATGGGTTCGCTGTGCGACGGAGTACGAAATCACGCCATAGAGCCCGATGGCCGTGAGGACCAGCGCGAGGCCCGCAAAAATTCCGAGCAGCAGAGTATTGAAGCGGGGAACCGCGATGGTGCCGTCGAGATAATCCTCGACCGTCTTGACATTATAGGTTGGGAGATCGGGATCGATGGAGCGCACAGTTTCTGCAAGCGGGCGAGCCAGAACATCGGGATTGCCAGCGGAGCGAATCACGACGGTGAGACGGCCGATGGGAATCTGTGCCTGGGGAAGATAGTACGTGGGAGCCCATTCCGAGGTGAGATTCTTGAATTTCACGTCGGCCACAACGCCGATAATTTGGCGCATGCGCGACGGCTTCTCGTCCACGGAGATGCCGGGCCGGATGCGCTTGCCGATCGAATCTTCGCCGGGGAAAAACTGCCGCGCGAGCGATTCATTGACGATGACGACCGGAGCGGTGTCCGGACCATCCTGAGGCGTGAAATCGCGGCCCTGCAGCAAGGCAATTTTCATGGTGCGAAAATAATCCGGAGTCACCGAGAAAAGGTTGGAGTGTGGCTCTTCGCTTTCGGCCACCGGGCGACCTTCAATCGTGACGTTCGTTTGCATTTCCGAGCCTGCCATCGGCAGGGGAAAGACTCCGGCCACGGATTCTGCGCCCGGAAGCGCCGCCAGCTTCCGCATCAACTCACGCGCGAATTGATCCTGCTTCGCGTTGGTATATTTCTGGTCCGGCAAGTCAACGTCTGCCGCCAGAACATTGTGCGCATCGAACCCAGGATTCACGTTCTGCAGCCGCGTCAAGCTCCGGATCAAAAGGCCCGAACTTACCAGCAGGACGAGGGCAACCGCCATTTCGACAACCACGAGCGAGCTTCTCAAGTGGTGGCGTAAGCTTCCCGCGGTGGTACTGAGCGACCCTTCCTTCAGTGCGTCCACTAAGTTCGAGCGCGAGATCTGGAGCGCCGGCGCCAAGCCGAAGACGAGGCCAGTGAGCAGCGAAATCCCCACTGTAAAAGCGAGCACCCAGCCGTCGGTATGAATTTCGGCGGAGCGCGGAAGGTCCTGCGGGCTTAGGCGCGCGAGCAAGCCGCTGCCCCACGCGGCAATCAACACGGCGAAACAGCCGGCGAGCCCGGCCAGCAGCATGCTCTCGGTTAGAAGCTGCCGCACCACGCGCTTTCGGCCAGCGCCCAGAGCCGAGCGAATCGCAATTTCGCGTCCGCGAGTGGTGGCTCGCGCGAGAAGAAGGTTCGCGACGTTTACGCAAGCAATGAGCAAAACGAGCCCTACCGCAGCCATGAGTATCAGCAGAGCAGGACGGATGCCGCTGGTCATTTTCTCGCGTTCGAATTCCAGCTGAACTCCGAAGTATTTATCCGTATCCGGAAACTGTTTTGTGAGCCCGCTGGTGATCACGTCCATCGCCGCTTGAGCCTGGGTGATCGATACTCCGGGCTTCAAGCGGGCAATCACGCGGAGCCAGTGAGCTCCCCTCTGTTTCGTCAGCGGTGGGGTGTTGTCATCTGATGACTGGTCAGCCGAAAATGTGGTCCACACGGAGACAGGCTTACGTTGCAGCGGAAATTCGAAACCGGCCGGCATCACTCCCACAACGGTGTACGCTCTGCTGTTGAGCGTGATTGTGCGGCCGACGATTCCGGGATCTCCGCCAAACTGCTGCTTCCAGAATTCGTGCTCCAGTATTGCGACATTGTGACCCGCTTCATCTTCGATTGGCAGAAATGTTCGACCGAGTTTGGGCGTGACGCCCAGAAGCGTGAAGAGATCGGCGGAAACAACCTCGGCTTCCAGGTGAGCCGGGCTTTCGACGCCCGTCAGCGTGAGTTTGTTGTCGTAATAGGCGGCGATTTTTTCAAAGACCTGATTCTGCGAGCGCCAGTCTTCAAAATCGGGATAATCAGCGTTACCTGATTTCCAACCGGTGCGCGAGTTGGTAACGCCGACGCTCACAAGGCTGCCCGGATCATGGAACGGAAGCGGACGAAGCAGTTCGGCGTTCACCACCGAGAAAATCGCCGTGTTCGCGCCGATTCCCAGGGCAAGCGTGAGCACCGTAATGGCGGTGAAACCGGCGTTCTTCGTGAGCATGCGCACGCCATAACGGATATCCTGTAGGAGAGATAGCATTCACGCCTCCGGCGCTACTTACTCGTAGCGCAGAGCCACCATCGGGTCCACATTCATTGCCCGCCGGGCAGGAATGTAACAGGCGAGCAGCGCCACGAGAGCCAATAGAACCGACACGGTGATGTAGGTGAGTGGATCTGTCGCGCTCACGATGAGGAATTGACCCATCACGCGCGAGGCTGCCAGTACAGCCGCAAGCCCGATAGCCAGCCCGATGCCCACGATCACAAGCCCCTGGCCGAAAATCATTTTCAGCACGTCCCGGCGCTGCGCCCCCAGCGCCATGCGGACTCCAATCTCATGCGTCTTTTGACTGGCTGCGAATGAAATCACGCCATAAACGCCCACGAGTGCGAGGATCAATCCGAGGATTCCCAACGCAGCAGCCAGCACGGCGCCAACTTGAAAAATCAAGAGCCCGTTCAATGTATCGAGAGCTTCTGTCATGGTCTTCACGTCGAATACCGGCAATTCCGGCGCCATCGATTGGATCACTCGTTCAACTTCTGGAATCATGGATTCGGGCGCAGCGGCCGTCCGCACTTGGAGCGCTGCGAACGTATTGACCGCGAAGTGCTGCGAAACAGGAACGTAGAAATATGGATTGATCGGGCCTGTCATGCCCTGATAGCGGGCGTCTTTCGCTACGCCGACCACTCTGATCGAATGTCCGGGTTCGGCGCCGATCTTGAAGTACCTTCCAATCGGATCTGCATTCGGCCAGTATTTCTTGGCCATAGCCTCATTCACAACCGCTACGAACTGCGTGTTCTGATCATCGGCGTCAGTAAACACGCGCCCTTGAAGCATTGGGATACCCAGAGTCTGGAAGTAGTCAGGCGAGATCGTGCTGTAGACCAAGACTGGCGTAGGCTGCCCAGCCGGCAATTCGTAGCCTTCCACGATCACAGTGTCACCGTTATTGACGTAGCCCAGAGGAATGGAATTCGCGGTGCTCGCTGATATCACGCCGGGTAGGGCGCGGACGCGGGCCAGCAGAGTCTTGTAGAATTCGCGCCCCTGCGCTTCGTTGTAACCGATTTCATTTGGGTCCATAAAGAAATTCACCAGATGATTTGGATCGAATCCAAGATTCGTTCGCTGCGCTTCGCCCAAACTTCTCGTGAAGAGCCCCGCAATGATGAGCAGCATCAGCGAACCTGCCACTTGCACCACAACCAGCGCATTACGCACCCGGTTTCGCCCTCCTACCAGGCCGCGTCCGCCTTCATGCAGGATTTGCGCGAGATTTCCCCGTGACGCACGGATTGCCGGCACGATCCCTACAATAATGCCGGTGAGCAGCGCTGCCGCAAACGCAAATTCAAACACCCTCCAATCGAAATGAAAGTCCAAGTGCACAGGTAGATCGGTGCCAAGGCTTATGTGGCCCAGTGAGGAGCTTCCCCAATAGCCAAGCGCAATCCCCGCTAACCCGCCGCAAACTGCCAGCAAAATGCTTTCCGTCAGAAGTTGGCGGATGAGCCTGATGCGACCTGCACCCAGAGCAGCTCGAATGGCCATTTCGCGTTCGCGCACGGTGGCGCGCACCAGCAAAATATTCCCGACGTTGACGCAGGCCAGCAACAACACCAGTGACGAAAGGCCTAGAAAGAGAGTTGAGATCACCACGATCGTGTTTTTCGGATCAGGATTAGGCCGGGAGCGAAGCTCCGGAAAAACCTGAATGCTCAGGTCCTTGTCATCTTTAGGATTTTCCTGGGAGAGCCTTTGCGCAACCACATCAAGCGAAGCTTGCGCCTGTTTGATGCTCACTGCGGGCCGCAGGCGTCCAAACACGAAGTAGTTGCGGAATCCCCGATTTGTGGTGAAGTCGCTCGGGTTGCCGGCGATCGTCGCCAATCCCATCGGCAAATACCCCTGCATTTCCGCCAATGGAAACAACCCGTAGAATCCCTCGGGCGCAACTCCGACGACGGTTACCGGGTGGCCGTTGACCGAGATTTTTTTACCCACAACCTGCGAATCGCCACCAAATCGAGTCATCCAGTACGAATAGTCGAGCACAAGGACGGGAGCGGCGGTTTCTTCTTCCGACGGCAAAATGAATCGTCCCAGCGCCGGCTTGATTCCCAGGGTAGAGAAGAAATCGCCGCCGATGTAGCAAGTTACGATCCGTTCGGCTTTTCCGTTCACACTCATGCCATCGAGGCTGATCTGATAGGTGAACAATCCGGAGAAGACTTTTCGGGTTTGATCCCGGATGTCGCGATAGTCGGGCACGGAAAAAATATTGATCAACTGGCCGCCCTTCAGTCGGTAGGCGAGCGTGGTGATCTGCTGCGGGTCTTTCACTGGCAAAGGACGCAACAGGAAAGCATCCACCAGGCTGAAAATTGCGGTGTTCGCGCCGATGCCCAGCGCCAGCGTCAAGATCGCAACGGCTGTGAATCCGGGATTTTTTCGCAGCGTCCGTAAGCCGTACTGAATATCCTGCAGCAGTGATCCCATTTTTTGGCTCCTTCCGCTTCAAATCTTGAGAACTTTTCCTGAACCGAACGTGCGCGACGAATGCTTACTCGTATCGCAGGGCGACCATCGGATCGACGCTTGCCGCCTTGCGCGCAGGCAGCCAGCCAGCAAGCATCGCTACGCTCGCAAGCGCAGCCGCAGCAGCAACGAAAACCAGCGGGTCGCTCGCCTTCACACCGAACAACTGCGATTCGACGAGCCTGCCCACGCCATACGCCAACGGCAATCCGATCGCGAGCCCGATCCCAGACATCAGCACCACTTCGCGCAAAATCAGCCAGCCAACATTTTCACGCGTCGCTCCGAGCGCCATCCGGATGCCGATTTCTCGCGTGCGCCGCACCACCACGTAGGCCATCACGCCGTAGAGTCCCACCGCGGCCAGCAACGCCGCGAGCGAACCCAGGCACGCCGAGAAAAACATCAACAAGCGATCGTCGAACTCCGTGTCAGCCACTTGCGTCGCCAGCGCCCTCACATCGAACACCGGGAGATTCGAATCGAGCCCGGCGACCACCGCCCTCACGGGATTGGCCAGCGCGTCAGGATCTTGTCCCGTCCGCGCAAAGAAGGTCACGCTTCCAAGAGCCGGATCCTGCGTGTACGGCAAATACACCATGGGACGAAGCTTCTCGTGCACGTCGGCCGTCTTGCTGTCCTTCACGAATCCCACAATTTCGATGTCCGGATGGTTCTTATCTTGTTTCGCTCCGATTCCAAGGTGCATACCGACTGGATTGCGTCCGCCGAAAAATCGCCGCGCAATTCCTTCGCTAACGATCGCCACTTTGGGGCTTGTCGCCGTGTCACTGGCGGTGAACTCCCGCCCGGCAAGCAGCGGAATCCCCATCGTCGAGAAATAGTTTTCTCCGATCCAATCCTCGTTGACGTGCGTGTCTTCCGACTCCTGCGGAACGTAACCTTCCGACACCATGTCCGACCCTGCGCTGTTACCCGCAAGAACCGCCATTCGCGAAAAGCTCACCGAGCGAACGCCCGGCAGCACAGCCACCTGATCGCGAATCTTTTTCACGAGCGCGGCCGTTTGTGCCGGCGAATACAGATTCAGGTCCGGCGATACGGCGAACTGCAGCACGTGGTCGGTGCGCAATCCCAGATCCTGATTCTTCAGGTTCAGCAGGCTCTTCGTAAAAAATCCAGCTCCCGCCAGCAGAATCACCGTCAACGCCACTTGCGAGACGAGCAGCCATTTCCGCAACCGCACATTCGCCGTGCCTCCTGAAACATTCGCACCTTGATCCTTCAGCGTGCCTTGCAGATCGGTGTGCGTGGCGCGCAGCGCAGGTGCCAGCCCGAACAGCACTCCCGTCACGATCGTCAGCGCGATCGCAAACCCCAGCACGCGGTAATCCAGGTTCGCTTCGAGTCCGGAAATTCCCTCGCTCTTCGGAATCGAGCCGACGAGCGCGCTCAAAGTCCAGGCCGCCAGCGCCAGTCCCGCCGCTCCGCCGGCGATCGAAAGCATCAGGCTCTCAGTGAGAAGCTGCTTCACCAGGCGCCAGCGGCTCGCCCCCATCGTGAGCCGCACCGCGATTTCGCGCTGCCTCGCTTCGCCGCGCGCCACCAGCAAGCTGGCCAGATTCACGCACGCAATCAACAGCACGAGCGCGACCATCGCCGTGAGGATCAGCAGCGGCTTTCCCGTACCCTGCTGCACGATCTGCCTGCCGTTCGACGCAGAATCAACCAGCAGATTTTTATCGAGAAATTTCTGCCGGCTTTTTTCGGTCCCCTGGATCAAATGAAGGTCCGACTCGAGAATCGCGTGATAAGTGGGAGCCAGCGCCAGCTGCGCTTTGGCCTGGTTGAAACCGGGCTTCAGGCGTCCGAGAAGGGCGATCCAATAATCTTTGCGATCGTCGAGCCCGTTCCAGCCCGGCGTCATCTGCGCCTTCATCGTGATCGGGATGAAAAGATCGGGGAGCTGTCCAACCTGAATCCCGGTGAAGCCCGCGCGCGCGACGCCCACCACTGTTAAAGAAGTGCCGTTCACCACAATCTGCTTGTTGAGAATCCCCGGATCGCTTCCAAAATGGCGCGCCCAGTAGCCATAACTCAAAACCGCCAATGTATTTGCACCCGGCGCGGTTTCATCGCTCGCGCTGAAGACGCGCCCCAGCGCCGGTTGCACTCCGAGCATCTCGAAATAATTGCCGGACACAAGTTCGGCCTGCGCCAGCTCCGTCGAACCTTGCCCGGAAACACTCACCGAAGTCGGGAATCGCGCCAACAAATTGGAAAAAGCCTGGTTGCGGTCGCGCAGGTCCTTATACACAGGATAGGAAAACATCCCCGAATCATCGACGCTGTCGCTCCACACGTGCCCCTGATTCGAGCCGGTCGTCCGCAGCGCGACAAGCTGTTCCGGGTTTCGCACTGGCAGGCGCCGCAATAAAATCTGGTCGGTGAGCGAAAAAATCGCGGTGTTCGCGCCGATTCCGAGTGCCAGCGTCAGCACTGCGATGGCGCTGAATGCCGGATTCCGCGCCAGCATTCTCAATCCGTAGCGAATATCCTGTAGAAGAGATGTCATCAATTCCTCATTCGTATCGCAACGCAACCATCGGATCCACGCGCATCGCTCGCCGCGCCGGGATGTAGCATGCAAAAAGCGCCACCCCCACCAGAATGATCGCGACGCCCGTGAACGTGATTGGATCGGTCACGCTAACACCGTAGAGTTGGCTGGCCATCAGCCGCGTGAGAGCAAACGCTGCGAGTATGCCGATGCCTGCGCCAATCGCCGCGAGCCGCGCTCCTTCGCCCACGATCATTCGCAAAATATCTTTCCGCTGCGCGCCGAGAGCCATGCGAATGCCGATTTCATTCACGCGCTGCCCTACCAGGTAAGAAATCACGCCGTAAATTCCAATCGACGCGAGCAGCAGCGCTAAAAGCGCGAACGCTCCTAGCAAAATCATCGAAAAACGCTGCGCGCGCACCGAACGCGTCACGATCTCATCCATCGTCATCGCGTCGTACATCACCTGCCGGCTATCGAGCTTCGACACTTCTTCTCGAATCGCTCCCAGCGCGGCGCCTGGCGCGCCTTTCGTTCGGACGATCACCGTCCCGCCGCTAACCAACACCGGCAGGAATTTGTCGTTCACCTGCATCAACGGGATATACATTTCCGCGTGAATCGGCTTGGTGCTTTCATCGAGGCTCCAATGCTTCACGTGCCCCACCACGCCGACGATTTCGGGGCTCACATTGATCATGTCGATGTTGATGTGTTTTCCAATCGGGTTCGCGCCGCCGAAGTATTGCTTCGCGAAATCTTCGTCGATCGCCATCACCGGCGCCGCCGTTTCACTGTCTTGATCGGTCAGATAACGTCCGCGCAGAAGTGGAATTCCCATCGCCTTCAGATAGTTCGGGGTTGTGGCATACCAGAGCGCGAGGTTCATCTGGCTTTCGATCGCAGGTTTTGGCTGCCCTTCGAGCCAGAAAGGAAAATCCGAATCGCTGCCTTTCAGTGGCAACGAACCGGCCATCAGCGCAGCCGACTCAACGCCCGGCGTCGACTCGAGTCCTCCGAGAAGCTGCCTGTAGGTGGCTCGAATTTTTGCTGCTTCGGAGGCTTTGTCGGGCGCGAGCGCGACGCTGAACTCGACCGCGTTGTGCGGATCGAATCCCGGCTTCACGTGCCAGAGTTCTGACACGCTGCGAATCATCAGCCCGGCGCCCACCAGCAGCACCAGAGCCATCGCCATTTCTGCCACCACCAGCACGCCTTGTGCGCGATTGCGCGAGCGCACCACGCTGCGTCCGCCTTCTTTCAGTGACGCTTGCACGTCCGACCGCGAAATCTTCAGCGCCGGCGCCAGACCGAAAAGGATTCCAGCGAGCAGTGACGCCCCGAACGTGAACGCCAGCACGCGCCCGTCCACGCCGATCTCGTCCATTCGCGGGAGCGCCTCAGGAAGCAATTTCAACATCGCCCCCGTGCCCCACGCCGCTATAGCGAGCCCGAGTACGCCGCCGGCGAGCGCGACGAGAATGCTTTCCGTCAGCAGTTGGCGGATGATTCGCCCTTGCGTCGCGCCGAGCGCCAGGCGGATCGCAAGCTCCCGGGCGCGTCCGGTGGCGCGCGCGAGCAGCAGGTTCGCCACATTCACGCACGCAATCAGCAGCACAAATCCCACGGCGCCGAGAAGTATCAGAAGGATCGGCTTGCGATCACCTACCAGATCCTGCAGCAGGGGAATTGTTGTTATGCCCATGCCGCCATTCGATTTCGGATAGTCAATGGCCTGCTCTCGCGCCACGGAATCCATGTCTGCTCGCGCTTGCTCCACTGACACGCCGGGCCGCAGCCGCGCCACCACATCCATGCCCATGCCCATAGCGCGGTCGCGAAAGTTAGGATCGTTCCATTGCCCGATCGGCACGTATACCTGGCCGTCATTGAAAATTTTGAAGTTGTCGCGAACGACGCCGATGACCGTGTAATCGGTTCCGTTCAGCAGAATCGTTTTCCCCAGCACATCCGGCCTACCGCCGAATTTCCGCTTCCAGAATCCTTCTCCCAGCACGATCACGGGGGAAGCGCCGGGCCGGTCTTCATCAGCATTGAAAAACCGGCCCATCATCGGATTCTCACCAAGCACCTTGAAGAAATCTGCGGACACTTGGCTCACGGGCACCCGCTCAGCTTCCCCTCTGCCCGTGAGGTTGTAGTCATCGCTGCGATAGGAAGCCATCGACTCCGTGGTGCGATTCTGTTTTTGCCAATCCTGAAAGCTGAGATAGGGAACCGAACCTTGATCGAAGCCGAATACTTTGCGATACATCGAAACGAGTCGGCTCGGCTGCGGATAGGGCAGCGGATTCAGCATCACGCCGTTCACCACGCTGAAAATCGCCGTGTTCGCGCCAATTCCAAGCGCCAACGTGAGTACCGCGATGATCGTGAACCCCGGATTTTTTGCCAGCATCCGGATCGCGTATCGAATGTCCTGCAGCAGCGTTCCCATTTTCTTATTTCCCCGATCTGATCGTCTTCATTCGTGGCGCAGCGCCACGATTGGATCTACGGCCATCGCTCTTCGCGCCGGGATGAAGCAGGCTATCAGCGCGACCGCGCAAAGCGTCGCCATCACCACAGCAAACGTGATTGGGTCGTTCGCTGTGACGCCATATAGGAGCGTGCCCAGCAGATGCATCGTCCCGAGTGCCGCGATGAGTCCAAGGCCCACTCCCATCAATGTGAGCCTCATTCCCTGCCCAACCACCAAGCCGAGCACATTTCGCCGGTCAGCGCCCAGCGCCATACGAATGCCGATTTCATGCGAGCGCTGGCTTACCGAATACGAAAGCACGCCGTAGATCCCGATTGCCGCAAGCAAGAGTCCGAGTCCGCCAAGTACTGCTGCGAGCGTTGCCGCTGTGCGGTAGGCGAAAAGCGAAACGGACAGCAAATTCGACACGGAGTCGCTTTCGAGAACGGCGACTCCCGGGTCGAGCGCGCGAACTTGTTCGCGGACCTGCGGCAGGAACTTCAGTGGATCGCCAGAAGTTCGGATCAGGACGTTGGCATCGGCGGCCGTGTCCTGCCAGAACGGAAAATAAAGAAACGGCTCGGGCGATTCGCTCAGGCTGTGGTACTTGATATCCTTCACCACGCCTGCAATCGTCCATTGGTGATTCCACGTGCCTACGTGCCGGCCCACTGGATTTTGTCCCGGCCAGAAGCGCTGGGCCATCGTCTCGTTGATGATGCAGACGAGCGGAGCATCTTTGCGGTCTTGCGCGGTGAATTCACGGCCCGAAAGAATCGGAATGCGCATCAGCGAAAAGTAACCCGGGCCCACTACATTCAAGTCGATCAGATTCTGCTCGCCTGGCTTTGGCGTATAGCCTTCGAGCTCGGGAATCGTGTAGCGGCGCCCCGTAAACCACATTGGAACAAATTGTTCGAGGCTTGCATCCTCCACTCCCGGAACTGTCTTCAACCGGTCGGTCAACTGCTCGAAGAATGCGGCCGCTTTATCGTCGGAATAGCCGTTGCCGCGAAGATCGAAAGCCGTTAGAAGCACATGATCGGCGCTAAATCCCGGGCTCGACGTCGTCGCAGCCCGCAAGCTGCGCACCAGCAAACCCGCCCCCGCGAGCAGCACGACGGCGAGAATCGTTTCCGTGACCACCAGGAGATTCCGCAACCGATGCTGGCCGGCGCTGCTGGACGAAGTGCGGCCACCGTTCTTGAGTGACGCGTTTCCGCTCGGGCGCGTGATTTGTAATGAAGGCGCAAGGCCGAAAATCATCGCTGTTAAAATCGAGAGCGCCAGCGTGAAGGCGAGGACCCGGCCATCCACTCCGAGCGCCAAGCCGATCGGAAGATGCGCGGGCGGCGTAAACACGGTTAGGAAATTTGTAGTCCAGAGACTGAGCAGAATTCCCGCAGCGCCTCCCAGCCCGGCAAGCAGCAGGCTCTCGATGAGCAACTGGCGAATCAGCCGCGCGCGATCCGCGCCCAGCGCCGAACGAATCGCAATTTCTTTTTCGCGCACCGTGGCACGCGCGAGAAGCAGGTTCGCTACATTCGCGCACGCAATCAGCAAAACGAGAATTACAACCACCATGAGAAACGCGAGGACGGGCAGCAGGAACGACTGCAAACCGTAATGCGCCTCCCACACCGGGCAGACATATGCGCCGACGTCTTTGTTGGTGTTGGGATACTGCTGTTCGAGCTGCCGCGCCATCGTGCTCATTTCGGCGCGCGCCTGCGCGAGCGTTGCGCCCGGCTTCAGGCGGCCCATCATGTGAATGAAAGTTGGGTTGCGACTCTCGAGGTCTTCACCCGGCAGCGCCTGGGGCTGCATCATCATCGGCACAAAATATTCGGCCGCGATGCCCACGATCGTGCCGTTGAATCCGCGCGGAGCTATGCCGATTATTTCGAACGGGTGCTGGTTGATCTCGACGGATTTGCCCACTACTTTTGGATCGGCGCCAAATCTCCGGCGCCACAAACCGTCGCTCAAGACTATGTACGGATCCGAGTTCGGCCCGTGCGCTTCGTCAGCGTGAAAAGTCCTTCCACGCGCCGCTTTCACGCCGAGCAGATCGAAATAGTTCTCGGTGACGATCAAACCCCAGTCGCGCTGGGGCTGCTGTTCTTTTTCGAGTTTCAGATTCGTGCCGATAAGCTCGAAACCGATCATCCCCGAAAAAACATGATTGTGATCGCGGTAGTCTTTGTAATCGGGATAAGAACTGGTGTGGTATTCGCCATCGGGCATCACGCTTTCAACGTCGACGAGCTGCCCGGAATTCTGAACGAGCGAAAGGGGATGAAGAAGCACGGCTTCGAGCCAGCTGTAAACCGTCGCGTTCCCGCCGATGCCTAGCGCGAGCGAGAGAAGTGCTACAGCTGTGAAACCCGGATTCTTCGCGAGCATCCGGATTCCGTAACGAATGTCCTGCAGCAGTGTTTCCATTTCGCCCCTTACAACTTCCGCTGCCGCAATTTTGAATCTTGGAGATTTCAAACACACCCCCGCACAAGCGCCGAAAAGTTTCTTTGGGCTTTTGTGCCGGGGAAATTTATGAAATCGCGCCGCTAAACAGTCGCCGTCCGTGTGCCGATCGTCTCTTCCACGATGCGGCCGTCGAACAGATGAATCGTGCGATCGGCAATGCTGGCGTAGCGCGGATCGTGCGTCACCATGCAGATCGTCGCGCCCTCGCGATGCAGTTGCCGCAGCAAGTCCACCACGGCTTCGCTGTTCTTCGAGTCCAAGTTACCGGTCGGCTCGTCCGCCAGCAGGATTGACGGCTGGCCTACGAGTGCGCGAGCCACAGCGACGCGCTGTTGCTGACCGCCTGAGAGCTGCGAGGGATAGTGCTTCATGCGGTGCGCCATCCCGACGCGCTCGAGAACTTCCTGGACGCGCTTCTTGCGCTCCGCCGACGCCATGCTGCGATAGGTGAGCGGCAGCTCGACGTTCTCGAAAACCGTGAGATCGCCAATCAAGTTGAACGCCTGGAAAATGAAACCGATTTCACGATTACGAATTCGAGTGCGATCGGAGAGCGAAAGATTCGCCACCGGCTGCTTGTTGATCCAGTAGTTGCCGTCGCTCGGCGAATCGAGCAAGCCGAGAATCGAAAGCAAAGTGGATTTGCCGCAGCCCGACGGTCCGGCGATGGAAAGAAATTCGCCGTTCTTGATATCGAGGTGCACGCCGCCGAGGGCATGGGTCTCCACCTCGTCGGTGTAGAAAACTTTCGTTACGCCTTCGAGGCGAATCAGGGATTGCGCGTCGTTATTCATTCTGTGCTCCTTCGCTATCAAACTACGTACGACGGGGCTGAAATGTTCCCGCCTACTTCAATTGCACCCGATCAAAATTGTCCCAGGCGGACATGTCGGAGAGAATCACCGTGTCGCCCACCTGCAAACCCTTCTTAATCTCCACCGTGTTTACCGACGTGCGGCCCAATTCCACCTGCACGCGCGTGGCATCCGCTCCGTCGTCGATAACCTTGAAGAGACCCACGATGCTGTTCGCTTCGCCATGCACGGGCCGGCCGACGTACAGCACGTCCGTCAATCGCTCGATTTCAACTGTGCCCTCGACGCTCAGGTCAGGACGCGCGCCTGTCGGCAGCTCGCCATCGAGCGCGACGTCAACAGTTACCGTACCGTTCACCACGGCCGGGTCAATGCGCATCACGTGGCCGGCGATTATGCCGTTGTGCGTATCCACCGAGGCCTTCTGCCCGATTTGAATATCTTTTGCCTGTGTCTCTGCGATTTTCAGCGCCGCTTTGAGGTGGGTGGGCTGCGCAACGCGCGCGAGCACAGTTCCCTGCGTCACTTTCTGCCCAACTTCCACGTCGAGTTCCTGCAGTACGCCGTCAATTCCCGGACGCACTCTCAGTTGGTCAACCTGCGATTTTTTCAGGTCGTACATTGCGCGCTTTTCGTCGACGTTGGCCTGTTGAACAGCAATCTGCGCGGCAATCGAATCGGAGAATGTCTGCACCTGCTTCTCGGCAATTTCGTTCTGCTTCTCGAGTTCTTCGGCCTGCACTTCAGACGTCTTCACGATGACGTCTGCCACGAGTCCGAGCGAGAAGAGTTTTTCGTTGTTGGCCTTTTGCAAGGCGGCTGTGTGATAGGCGGAACGAATCGCCGCTGCCTGCGCGCGCTTATCCATGAGCTGGTTCTGAAGCTGCGCCTTCATGTTGTTCAGCGACGCTTCCGCGCCGCGCAACTGGTATTCCGCGTCGAGCGCAGTCTGCTGTAGTTCCTGGTTGCGCATGTCGAGAATTACCGTGTCGGCTTTGACGAGCGTGCCGGGCAGCAGATAGCGCGTCTCGACGGTGCCATCGGTGATGGCGGGGATCAGGCGGATCGTGACAGGGACCAAAGTTCCGAGGCCTCGAACTTCGCGCAGCATCGGCCCGCGCTTCACTGTGTCGGTCCAAACCGTCGCGCGATCCACACTGGGCGCGGCGGGTTTCAACTTCGAGAGGGCGTAGGTGACGAGCGGTATCAGTATTACGGCGGCGGCGATGTATATCGTCCGTCGGATGCGTTTTTGTCGTTTGGCTTCGGGGCGTGCTATGTCCACGGGAAACAACCTCGCCTAATATATATCGCAACTCACATTCCGGTGCGAGCGCTGCTGTAAGTCACTTATATTGAATTGATTACGGACGATTCGAGAGCTTGGCAAGGGGTCATTTTGCCCGGAGTTGGGAATCGTTCGTCCCATGACCGAACAATCGGCCAGGCTCGGGAAAGCCGCTCCGGACATGGCTAAGAAGCGGCTTCGGCGCTCGCCCTGATTTCCTGCCAGCGCTTGGGGCGTCGCTTAGCGTCGAGAACTTTCTTGCGGAGGCGGATCGATTTCGGGGTTACTTCGACGAACTCATCGTCGGCGATGAACTCGATGGCTTTTTCGAGCGTCATTTCGCGTGGGGGAATCAGGCGAATGGCTTCGTCGGCGGATGATGAGCGCATGTTGGTCTGCTTTTTTTCTTTGGTGACGTTGACGTTCATGTCGTCTTCGCGCGCGTTTTCGCCCAGGATCATGCCTTCGTAAACTTCGATGCCCGGCCCGACGAACATTTCGCCGCGTTCCTGGATTCCCCACAGCGCGTAAGCGACAGAGACGCCGGGACGATCAGCAACGAGAGCGCCGGTGGGACGCATGGCCATGTCGCCAACGTAGTCCGTCCAGCCTTCGAGGATGGAATGGATCAGAGCTGTGCCGCGCGTATCGGTGAGAAGCTGGCCGCGCAATCCGATTAGGCCGCGCGACGGGATGCTGAACTCCATGCGCACGCGGCCGGAATGATGGTTCACCATTTTTTTCATTTCGCCGCGACGCGAGCCGAGAAGCTCCATTACGATGCCGATGAAATTTTCCGGGCAGTCGATGACGAGCAGTTCGAGAGGCTCGACGCGGCGGCCGTTTTCCGTGCGTACCACAATTTCGGGCTTGCCGACCATCACCTCATAGCCTTCGCGGCGCATCGTCTCGATCAAGATGGCGAGTTGCAATTCGCCGCGGCCCAGAACGCGGAAGGCGTCTGTGGCTCCCATGTCTTCGACGCGCAGCGACACATTGGTAAGCAATTCTCGATCGAGGCGCGAGCGGAGGTCGCGGGAGGTGACGTATTGGCCTTCTCGACCAGCGAACGGCGAAGTATTGATGGTGAAAACCATCGTGAGAGTGGGCTCGTCAATGGTGAGCGGTTCGAGCGGCGCCGGATTCGCGAGGTCGGTAATGGTCTCGCCGATTTGAATGCCTTCGACGCCAGCAATGGCAACGATGTCACCAGCTTTCACTTCCTCCGCTTCATCGCGGTCGAGGCCCCGAAAGGTGAAAAGCTTGGTGATCTTTGTGGGCAGGATTTTCCCGTCGAGTTTCGCTATGCCTACCTCGGTGCCGCGCACAAGAGTTCCCTGGAAAACACGGGCGATGGCGATGCGACCTAGAAAATCGCTGTAGTCGAGATTGGTGACCTGGATTTGCAGTGTGGCCGCGGGATCGCCTGACGGCGCGGGAATCGAAGCGACGATTTCATCGAACAGCGGCTGGAGGTTCGTGGAGGAATCGCCAAGCTTGCGGTGCGCGACTCCTGTTTTTGCATTCGTGTAGATGATCGGAAAATCGAGTTGGTCTTCGGTGGCATCGAGATCGATGAAGAGATCGTAGATTTCGTCGAGCACTTCAGCAGGACGCGCATCAGGCCGGTCGATTTTATTCAGAACAATAATCGGAGGAAGTTTTGCGGCGAGCGCTTTCTGCAGCACGTAGCGCGTTTGCGGCAGCGGGCCTTCGCTCGCGTCAACGAGAACGAGCACGCCATCCACCATGCGGAGGGCGCGCTCCACTTCGCCGCCGAAATCGCTGTGGCCGGGCGTATCGACGATATTGATTTTCGTGTCGTGATAGGTGAGCGCGGTGTTCTTGGCGAGAATCGTGATGCCGCGTTCGCGCTCGAGGTCGTTCGAGTCCATCACCCGCTCGACGAGCTCCTGGTTGGCGCGGAAGATGCCGCTCTGGCGGAGCATGGCGTCGACAAGGGTGGTCTTGCCGTGGTCGACGTGGGCGATGATGGCGATATTGCGGATCGGGGCAGTCATGACCCCACCCTCGGCCGTTGGCCTGAATTCCGTGTGAAAATTGAGTTAAAAAATCGCATTTTATTTGCGATTAGAACTACTCGCCACCCTTTATTTTGTTTAACTTAGGACGATTTCTAATTCCAGATTTGCGATTAGAAATCGCGCCTCTTTGTGGGCTGCGCCCGGCCAAAGAAAAAGGGCTGCATGTGCGACCCTGCAGCCCCGGCATAATTCCTGCCAATTTTTCAGGAGCAACAACCGCGAACTCATTTTACCACATTTGGAGGCTTTCTGGGGAACGATTCGAGGCCCCGGCGGCGGCAAAGCGGGGAGTAGAATGGCGGCCGTATGAATCCTCATAGCGTGATCGCAAAGCTGATGACGGCTATCGCGGAGCTCGCCGTTTGTGGGGTCTGGATGTGGGTGGCCGTTTGCACGACCAGCAGCCTTGGATTTCTGACCAGTCACGGAGTCCCTTTCGCAAAACGTACGATTTGGCTCACCAAAATTCTTGCTCTGATCGTGGGTGCCGGTGGAGTAGTGGGAGCTTTGTCTGAGATCGGGCTGGCCTGGTATTTCGCCGCAGTTCCGGCGCTAACAGTAGTGTTCTTCGCCCTGAGGGAGAAGGTGGAGGAAGTGGTGATTCCCAGGCCGCCTCGAACGAAGGCATCCTATCTGCCGGCGTGGGAGACCTATCGGCGATTGCGGAGAAATGTCGTGTACTCATACGTGTGGCTAGCGATTGGATTTGCTGTCACGTTCGTTGGAACCATTCTGGTAAGTCGATCCGAAAAAGCTTTACCGGAAATTGCAGACAAACTGATTCTTGCGATTCTGGGCATGATTTTTCTCCCTTTGTTCGTGAACGTTTACTACTGGGCCTGGAAATTTGCGCATTGGCTCTGCCCGCGATGTGGATGTCTTTTCCGTGGTTTTATGACGCCATGGTTACCGAAGCAATGCCGCAATTGCGGGTTGCCACGATGGGAAGAAAATCCAGAGCGCGGCTCCTAGATGTGGGGTTCTTGAATGACGTTATTATCGAAGACCGTGCGGGGTGAAATTCGGGCACTCGGACACAAAGTGCCCGCGGTTAATCGTTTCGTGGAGAAGGTTCAAAGACTTCGTGGTGAAGGCATTGTGATATTCTCGCCGCGCTTTCGAGGCATATACGAATCAGTGCAAGGAAAGGCGCGATGAAGCTCAGAGATGCGGGCAGGATTTTCTTGGCTTTGGTTGCTGCGGGTTTGGCGACTTTTGCGATTAGCTCGGTGGTGCGTGGAGGCAAAGTTTCAGCGCAGGGACAAGAAGGCGAGAAGGAACCGTTCAGCGCGATCTTCGTGAAGACGGATGCGATGATTCCGATGCGCGATGGCGTGAAGCTGCACACGGAGATCTATTCTCCAAGAGGGGCGCCGAAAAACGCGGCGGAGAAATTGCCGTTGTTCATTACGCGGACGCCGTACGGAATCGCGGATGATGACGCTGGTTATTCGCGCCTGCTGGGGCTTTACCGGGAGATGTTTGCGGACGGATATATTTTTGTGATGCAGGATATTCGCGGGCGTTACCTCTCGGAGGGGAAATTCGTGATGGGGCGAGCGCCGCGGGATCGCAAGGATGCGAAGTCAATTGATGAAGGAACGGACACCTACGACACGATCGAATGGCTGCTGAAAAACGTGCCGAACAATAACGGGCGCGCGGGCGAGGCGGGAATTTCCTATGGCGGATGGCTGACGGCGATGTCGCTGATCGAGCCGCATCCGGCGCTGAAGGCGGTGTCCGAACAGGCGACTCCAGCGGATATGTTTCTTGGTGACGACTTTCATCACAATGGCGCGTTTCGGTTGAGCTACGGATTCGAATATGCGGCGATGATGGAGACGGGGAAGACAAATTTTCAATTTGAGTTCGACAAGTACGACACGTTTGAGTGGTATCTGGCGCTTGGCCCGCTATCGAACGCGAATAAATTGTATTTTCATGGGACGCTGCCGACATGGAACGACTTCGTGGCGCATCCTAATTATGACGAGTTCTGGCAGAAGCTGGCGTTTGCGCCGTACTTCAAGGATTTGACGCTGACGGTGCCAAACTTGAACGTGGCGGGATGGTGGGACCAGGAGGATTTCTTTGGTCCGATGAAGGTGTATGAATTGCTGGAGAAGAACGATACGAAGCACAACAACTATCTGGCGGTGGGGCCGTGGAATCATGGCGGGTGGGCGCGCTCGGACGGAACAAAACTTGGCAACATTGATTTTGGGAGCAACACGAGCGCGTATTTCCGGAAAAACATTCAGGCGCCTTGGTTTGCATATTGGTTGAAGGACAAGGGGACGCAGCCGGTGAAGGAAGCGATGACGTTTGAGACGGGCGCGAATGAGTGGAAGAGCTGGGATACGTGGCCGCCGCATGAGGGCGTGACGCCGCGCAAACTTTACTTTCGTAGCGACGCAAAGCTTTCTTTTGATGCGCCCGAGGAAAAGCACGAGGCGTTCGACTCGTATGTTTCCGATCCGGCAAATCCAGTGCCGTACCGGACGCGTCCGGTGGAGGAAACGTATTCGGAGGGGAGCCGGTGGTTCACCTGGCTGCTCGAGGACCAGCGGTTCGTCCAGCAGCGGCCGGATACGCTTTCGTGGGAAACGGAGCCGCTGACGGAAAATGTGACGGTGGCGGGGGATATCGTGGCGCATTTATTCGCGTCGACGACGGGAACGGACAGCGACTGGATTGTGAAATTGATTGACGTGTATCCCGAGCGATACGAGCCGGAGCGCAAGATGGGCGGTTACGAGCTGATGATTGCGGATGAAGTGTTTCGCGGGCGCTTTCGGAAAAGTTTCGAGAGGCCGGAAGCGATTGTGGCGGGCGAAGTGACGCCGTTTACGATCGATCTGCATACGAACGACCACGTGTTTCAGAAGGGGCACCGGATAATGGTGCAGGTGCAGAGCACGTGGTTCCCGGTGATCGACCGGAATCCGCAGAAGTTTGTGCCGAATATTTTTGAGGCGACGGCGGAGGATTATCAGAAGGCGACGCAGAAGATTTGGAGGACGGCGGAGTATCCGTCGAATGTGGAGTTTCCGGTGGTGGTGAAGTGAGCGCGGAGTGGTGCAGATCGATACCGCGGAGCCAAGCATTTTGAGCTAAAGGGCAAATGCGCCCGGCGACACCTGTGCCAACGCAACAGCGCGCCGCGTTTCGCGATCCTTGGCGCAACCAAATTCAAAGGCGCTGGCCGGAGGCCAGCGGTACGAAAGGCAAAGGCTTGGGATTCTTCGCCCCGCTTAAGAAACCGGGATGGACGCGCTATCACTCAGCATGATGAGTTTCGTTGCGAAGGGGAGGGGAGATGAACGTGAGCGTGAATATTAATATGGTGACGACGGCGTTTGAATTGCCGGGGTATCGAGTGGTGAAAAATCTGGGGCTGGTGCGCGGGGTGACGGTGAGGTCGAGGAGTATTTTCGGGACGATTGGGGCGTCGCTCGAGACGCTGGTGGGCGGGAATATTACTCTATTTGAAGATATGTGTGAGAAGACGCGGGAAGAAGCGCTGGAGTTGATGATGCAGCACGCCATCGAGCGGGGAGCGAACGCGGTGATTGGCGTGCGGTACGACGCGACCGAAGTGATGCAGGGCGTAACGGAAGTGCTGGCGTACGGGTCAGCGGTGCAGGTGCAGCCTGCATGAGTGATGGCGCAGGCTCCGCGAGCAGAATAGAATAGAGGATTGGGGCGACTTGCAAATTTTAGTCAGGAGGAGTGGATGAAGTTGCCGGAAATTGCGCGGGTGACCGGAAAGAGAGAGCGCGCAAGGCTCGGGGGGAGAATTCTATTGGCAGTAGCGGTGGTGGGCCTATTCGCTTGCGTGGGTGCTAGGGCGACGGAAAAGCCAAAAACCGCGACCGTACAGTTCAAGAGCGGAGACAAGACGCTCAGTGGATTTCTGGCTTTGCCTAACCAAGATGGAAAACACCCGGCAATGATCGTGATTCATGAGTCGTGGGGGCTGAACGACTGGGTGAAGGAGCAGGCGGTAAAGCTAGCCGAGCAAGGCTACGTGTCGCTAGCGGTGGATTTGTACGGCGGCAAGGTGGCGACCGATCCGGCAGAGGCCCACGAATTGATGCGTGCATTACCGGAAGCCGGTGCAATTAAAGACCTTAGAGCAGCATTTGACTATCTTGCGACGCGGCCAGACGTGAAGCCGGAGAGTATCGGCGTAATTGGGTGGGGCACTGGCGGGGGGCTGGCGATGCAACTCGCGCCGCGCGAACCACGGCTGAGGGCGTGCGTGGTGAATTACGGAGCTTTACCGACCGATCCTGGCGACTTGCAGAATATTGGCGCGGCGATCCTAGGAAATTTCGGAGCACTGGATAGGGGTATCACTCCGGAAGATGTAAAGGCGTTTCAGGTGTCCATGACAAAACTTCAGAAATTCGTCAGCCTGAAAATCTACGATAACGCGGGCCATGGATTTGAGAATCCCAACAATGCGGAAGCCTACCGGCCGGATGCTGCTGCGGACGCGTGGAGACGTACTGTGACGTTTTTGAAGACGGTTGTGAGATAGATGGATGACGCTTTTAGCGCCGTTCTGGCGCCTTCGCGCACCCCGTCCTTCGGTATAAGATAACTTTGAGGGCAATTCAGGTTCGATTTAGCCGCCCCCGCCTTGCCTCGTGGCCTCGACACGCGTACGCTTGAAGATGAATTTCAGGCGGAAGATGAACGAGAAAATCAACGACGGACGAGCTAGGGTGGTCCACTTGGGCCCTCCAATGCCGGCTAACGCGGGGCGGCTCCGGATGGGCCACGGGCTGCGGCTTGCGATTTTTTCGGCGGTGCTCGTTTTGCCTTTGGCCTTTTTCCTGGCCTTGAAGCCGACTTCTGCTCGCGTGGTCTGGGAACAATTCGCCCGGATGATTGAGTTCAAGGGCAGCGGCAGAATCGCAAGCCCTGCGAAAATTCCCGCAACGATGAACGTGAATTGGGCGGCTCTTCCGCCCCAGGCGCAAGCCGAATTTCTTCTCAAAGAAACCGTGAACGATTACGAGAGCAACGCCGGGAAGCTCTTGTCGCAGATGGAGAGTTGGCATGGGCAATTAACGATGAACCCGCAGCTGACGAGCCTACTCGATTCCGGGCTGAACTCCCCTGATTTGCGCGTGCGGGCCGCGGCCATTGAGATGGAATTAGTCACCTACGATCTTCCGAAAACACGAGAGAGTTCGGAGCTTCTGATCGAGCGGATCGCGAACGATCCGGCGGGGCGTTCCTGGGCGCTATGGATGCTAGGGGCGATCGGAAATCGCGGTATGGAGCCGGAGCTGGCGCTTCAAACCCTGATTCAGTATTCGCATGACGCGGATGAGAAAACACGATTTTGGGCTGTGGAGGGAATGTCGCTGCTGGGGACGGATGCGACAATTCCGGCGCTGATTGATATTTTTCGCAACGATCCTTCGATCGAGGTGCGCGAGAGGGCGGGGTCTGCGCTGGCGCAGTCAGGCATGTTGACGAAGCAACAGCGGCTCACCGCTGTACCTGCTTTGATGAGCGTTGGCGAAGATCCTTCGCTCGATTCCAACACCCGAAATTGGACGTATCAGGCACTGCGCGAGATTACCGGCGCCCGTTATGGAACTAATCCAAGCGATTGGCGCGAGTGGTGGGCAGAGCACGCGGCGCACTAAACCGCTTCCTTTCTTACGATTAAGTCTTTCCTCTGAAGGCTGGGACTAGTACCTACCCGTTTGCATTTCGATACACAGGCGCCTGAACCTTGCTGACAAGTTTGCCACTATGAAACACCTTATTGGGTCGCGAGCCGGGACTCAGAGGCCGGCACGACGACAACTTGGATTTTTCTGCGAAGTGGCGCGAATTGCTTCGCGCGGAAGGGATACGAATGGGGATTTCTCCGGGCATGGCAAGTGGAGGATTTGAAACTGGCGCAGCAATGAGGGCGGCGGCGTCTACCGCAAAAAAACGCGGCGAGCATGAACTGCCGGGAAAGCTTTTTGTGGTTGAAGGAATCGACGGCTCGGGAAAATCGACGCAACTGAGCTTGCTGCACAAGTGGCTGCAATCGAGAGGCTACGGCGTCGTGTTCAGCGAGTGGAATTCGTCTCCGCTGGTGAAGGACACGACAAAGCTGGGCAAAAAGAAAAAGCTGCTGACGCCTGCGACTTTCTCACTGATCCATTCGACGGATTTTGCTGACCGGACAGAGCGCAGCATTCTGCCGCTGCTGAGGGCGGGAGCTGTGGTGCTGTGCGACCGGTACATGTACACGGCGTTTGCACGGGACGTGGCGCGGGGGATGGACCGCGAATGGGTGCGCGATCTTTACGGATTCGCGGTGCAGCCGACGGTGGCGTTCTATTTTCGCGTTCCGCTGGAGACGGCCATCGGGCGGCTGCTCGACGCGCGCGACGGCTTCAAATTCTATGAAGCAGGCATGGACCTGGGACTCAGCGACGATGCGGAAGAGAGCTTCCGCCTGTTTCAAGGGCGCATCATCGATGAGTACGAAAAAATGATTCCTGAATTTGGGCTGACGGTGATTGACGCAACTCTACCGATTGAGATTCAGCAGACGCGCGTGAGACAGATCGTGAAATCGCATATCGCCAATGGAGCGGAATTGAGGATGCAGCCATGAGAGAGACGTATGGAAAAATCCTGCCGGGGATGGATCTTTCGCACGTCAACGGAAAGTTGATCGTAATCGAAGGGACCGACGGTGCCGGACGCACGACGCAGATCGAGCTTTTGAAACCGTGGCTCGAAGAGCTGGGGCATGCGGTGCTTGATACGGGTATGACGCGTTCGACGCTGGCGGGAGACGGAATCCGGCGCGCGAAGGAGGGAGTGAATCTGGGGCGTGTGACCCAGAACCTCTTTTACGCGACTGATTTCGTGGACCGGTTCGAAAATGAAATCGTGCCGGCGTTGCGGGCAGGATTTATCGTGCTGACCGACCGTTACGTCTATTCGCTGATGGCGCGCGCGATCGTGCGGGGAGCCGATGCGAAATGGATTCGCAGCATCTATAGCGTGGCGCTGAAACCGGACGCGGTGTTTTATCTGCGATTGGGAGTGGAGCAGCTTGTGCCGCGCGTGATTTTTTCCCGAGGGTTCGACTACTGGGAATCGGGAATGGATCTTTATCCCGGGCAGGATATGTACGAGAGCTTCTGTAACTATCAGGCGGCGCTATTGGCGGAGTTCGATCGGCTGAGCGAAGAATTTAAATTTGAGACCGTGGATGCTTCCGCGGATGCTCGCAGCGTGTTTTCGCAATTGAAAGTGAAAATACTGGCGCTGCTGGAAAATGACTCGCGGAAGCAATTCCTTTCGATGCTGACGATGCGAGCGAACGGCGGATTCATGCCGAAGAGCGAGGAAGACGCCATTGCGGCGGCTGCGCGCAAACATTCCGTAACGCGCGATCTGGAACTCGTTTCGCAACCCTTTGCGGTGCACACGCCGAATGGGAACGGAAACGGCCACGGAGCGATTGAGCATCTGAAGCCCTGAGCCGCGGAAGACTGAAGACTTACCGCAAATAGCCCCAATTGTGCAGGCGGTCGCTATCTTCCTCCCAGCGGTCGCCGATGTCGGTGCGGTAATACATGTTGGGAATCAATACGTTTTTAATGCGCGAGTAGACCTGCGCCTGGGCTTGCTTCATGGTTTGGCCCGTGCCGATTACGATTAGGATCACGCCCGAAGTTCCCGCGATAAGCCACTGGCCGTTGATTTGCTTCACGTCTTCGATGTGAATTTCGTCTGCGGGCGGTTTCTTGAAGATGATGGCGGAATTTTTTGAGAATGAGTCGAAGGTTTCGTCATCGTCGAACGGAAACGGCGGAACGACAATGCGCACGCCGATCTGAAAGCCGCTGCGCACTTTGAGTTTTGGATCTGCGCCGTTCGCCAGATCCCAGAAAAATTGGCCGATAGGGGTGATCATGCCGGCCTGTTGAATGCTGATCGTCGGATATCCGAAGCGCGCAGTGAATTCGAGCGGATAAATGCCGTTGTTGTTGACGATGCAATTCAAATCGATGTAGCCGACGTAACCTTCTTCTGCAAGCTTGGGTTCCATCTTGAGGAGGGTCTGATTGAAAAGATGGTTCGGGCCGCTCCAGAACATGGACGTGCCCATTTCACCGGTGGGCGGACCTATATCGCCGGGGAATAGTTTCTTGTGCTCGAAATTGATGTTGATGGGGCTGATGAAATTCTTGCCGTTGAAAAAAGCGCCCACGGCCACTTCCACGCCGATCATCCGGCGCTGGAGCTGAAAGACTTTAATTTCATCGGAGAAGGCCCGCTTGTAGGCTTCGAGCATTCGAATTACATCTTGCCCGTCTTCTTCTTCGCCGACGAATAGGCGGCGCTTCACGTTCTGCGCTTCGCCGCTGGGCTTGATCACGTAGCGCCCCGGATTCTGCGTCACGTGGTCGACCGCATTGTCGAAAGATTCGAATTCGGCGTAGGGAATGATGTTCACGCCGGCTTTCTTCAGCTCTTCCTGGCCGAATGAGCGATCGTCTTCGAGTTTGTCGCCGTAGGCGGTGCCGCCGATCACGGGTTTGCCTTCCTTGCGCAGCGCCTCCGCTTTCTCGCCCTGGCCAAGGGTGTCATCGAAAACAATGATGTCCGCCCATTCTTTATCTTTTTCCCAGTCTTTCGATTTGGCGACGAAACCATCGGCGATATCGCGCTCTTTCTTGTCGCCGATAAAATACCGGACTTCGTGGCCCTCTTTCGAAACTTGCCAGGCGATGTCGCTGATCAGTCCGGTGAGCGAAACAAAAAGGAAATTTTTCTTATCCATCAAGCCTCATGTGACGCGAATTTGGACGGCAAGTTTACATGAGCCGGCAGCGAGAGGAATATGGATATTGGATTAAATTCGGCTGGCCCAGGCCGGAGGAGCGCGGCGGGCGGAATGGCGCCGCTCTGTTGGCGACACCGCGCATCAGTCGCTGTATGCTAAGATTACTAGCGTTCATAGGCCCGTAGCTCAGTTGGCTAGAGCGCTACCTTGACACGGTAGAGGTCTGCGGTTCGAGCCCGCACGGGCCTACCATCCTTCTCACTGATTCTACTCAGCGGCAACCAAAACCTTATCGCCCGATTGGTGTAACTTGTCACCATTCGTCACCAATTGCGAGAGGGTTTCGACGGCCAAGCGCTGATAGGCTCGGATCGGTAGGGTGTAGACCTCCGGCATCGAAAGCAAGTCAACCCCTGCCCACCCTTCGCAAACCCGGCGAAGGATGGGGCACCCGCAAGAACTAAGACTGAACTCCGAAGTGACCTACCCGAGTGGTATCATCCTCACCGTCAATCGTGGAAACGGACACAAGCGCAAGGGTGAGCCACCCGCCGCCGGTGTGTTTGGCGCTTTTCGGGACGCCATTCTTAGGACCTTTATTCAGATGTGACCTGAGGAGGCACCTATTGTGCGACTACAACGTCTAGCGATTACCGTAACAGCATTGTGCCTGCTTATTTCCGTTGAAGTCGTCCGTGCCGCGCCTTCAAATGTCGCATGCAATCTTCCGCAGGACCTACAACGTGAAATTGCAAGCAAGTATCCCGGGGCAAGGCTCGTCAGCTTGGCCGACCTTGAGGAAGACGATAGAAAGTTCTTCCAAGCGGACCACAACAACAGTTGCCCTGGCTTCGCCAGCGTCGACTTCTACGGTGACGGCAAGCCCACGCTAGCCTTGGTTTTGATCCCAAAGGGCGGCGTAAACCAGCCCACCGAACTGATGTTAGCTCACCAAGTCGGAGAGAGATGGAGAATAGCTCTCTTGGGTACGGGCGGTCCGAGTCCATACGCACCGGTCGTCTGGAGTCAGCCCCCAGGTGAGTACCGGGATGTTTATGGCAATAAGACAATCCGAGCAACCAGACCGGTTATTGTTTTTTGTAAGTACGAGGCTTGGTCCATCCTATACGCCTGGACAGGGAAAGATATCACCAAGATTTGGATTGCCGACTGACGTAGTGTCTCCCTATTACTACCGCGCCAGATACTACGATCTGAATGTTGGGAGATTCCTGACAGAGGACCCGATGAGGTACCGTTCGGGCGGGGATTTCTACACATACGTCTCAAATAATCCGATCAGGTATACCGATCCTCAGGGAGAGTGTCCCCAGCTCGACAGCGTCAGTAGATGGCATATCCAATGCCGGGTGCCCCACCCTTCTTTGCATCTTCCGTGTCACAACCGACGGCTGTGATCCACCGCGAGCAATTGCATTCCGGAGTTGAGTTTTAAATTTTGCGGGTGCCCCACTCTTCGCCGTCTTTGCGAAGGGTGGGATGGGTTTGACTTGCCGGTGCCCCACCCTTGGGCTCCTAAAAGTGGGATCTTCGGATCCAAGACCTAAACCCCGAAACAACCTCTTCCGCCCGCGCACCGTCCAACCTTGTAATACTGCGGGCCGCGCTAAAACGGCCCCTAGGAGGCATTGGCAAAATCGACCGGCCCCTTCGCCAAACGAAGGCCGGCTAGCGAAAATCCAAGCCACTCCCACTTCCAACACACGCGCCCGCGTCCTGCGGCCCGCGAATCCCAAAAAGCACCCACAAAAGGACAACCCCAAAATGACTCCAAGAGCCACCACGCCAATCAGCCAGGCAAATTCGCACCATCGCACTCGCAGCAGGACCGCCGCCTCTCGCGCTGCCTGTTCCACCGCGCAACCTTCGCCGATCGAGAATCCCTCTCGGCAACGAGCAAAGTTAATACACGGTTCCGCGATTAAAACTTCCGGCAAACGACCACGAATCAGCAAGTTGCGAAATTCTAATCGGCGGTAAAAGGGGGGGTACATCGCCGTGATACGATTTATGCTGGAACCTAAAGTTAGAATGGGCGCCAAGGCCAGGACCGAAGATGGCGAAACCAATTTTGCTTAGTGTCGATGACGACCCCGATGTGCTGCGGGCGATCGAGCGCGACTTGCGAACGAAATACGGCGCTGAATTCCGTGTGATCGGGAGCGATTCTCCCGAAGCGGCACTCACGCTTTTGAAACAGCTGAAGCTGCGTAATGACAGCGTGGCATTGCTTATTGCCGATCAACGAATGCCGGGCATGGAGGGCGTCGCGTTTCTGCAGGAAGCGATGCATGTGTTCCCTGAAGCGAAGCGCGCGTTGCTCACGGCCTACGCCGATACGAACGCAGCCATCGACGCAATCAATCAGGCCAGCATCAACTACTTCTTCTTGAAGCCGTGGGATCCGCCCAGCGAGCACCTTTATCCGCAATTGGATGATCTGCTTGACGATTGGCAAGCTTCGTACCGGCCAAAATTTGAGGGGATACGAGTGCTGGGAACGCGCTGGTCGCCGAAGTCTTATGAATTGCGGGATTTTCTTGCGCGGAATCGCGTTCCCTATCAGTGGATGGACGTCGAAATTTCTGCCAATGATCCGGAAACAAAGCGCCTGCTGGAAGTCCTGGGACCAGAGGCTTCGAGTCTTCCTATTGTACTTTTCCCGGATGGCACAAAACTTCTTGAGAGCGTCCCAGCGCAAGTGGCCCAAAGAGTCGGTTTAAAAACCCGCGCGCAAACGAATTTTTATGATTTGGCGATCGTAGGCGGAGGGCCGGCGGGTTTGGCTGCGGCGGTCTATGGAGCGTCAGAGGGCCTGCACACGGTGATGATCGAACGCGAGGCTCCCGGCGGGCAAGCCGGAATGAGTTCACGCATCGAGAATTATCTGGGGTTCCCTACGGGACTTAGTGGCGGAGACCTTGCTCGCCGCGCGGTCGTACAGGCGAAGCGGTTTGGCGTGGAGATTCTGTCGCCTCAAGAAGCCGTTGGGATACGCACGGAAGGGTCCTACCGAATAATTAAATTAGCGGATGGAGACGAGATTTCCTGCCACGCGCTGATGATCGCTACGGGCGTTCAGTGGCGGCGACTCGAAGCGCCAGGCGTCGACCGCTTGCAGGGCGCAGGGATCTACTACGGCGGAGGCGCCACGGAAGCCTTGTCCTGCCAGGGTGAGATCGTTTATGTGATTGGGGGCGCGAATTCGGCGGGGCAGGCGGCGATGAATTTTGCGAAGTACGCCGAGCGAGTGGTTATCGTCGTGCGCGGAAGCTCGCTATCCAGCACGATGTCGCAGTATCTGATCGACCAAATCAAAGAAGTGCCCAAGATTCAGCTGTGGGCGAACGCGAGCGTCGCCGAGGCGCACGGCGCAACGCATCTTGAAGAGATCTCATTCCTCTGTTCGGACACCAATAAGATTGAGCGCGTGCCGGCGACTGCGATGTTCATTTTTATAGGAGCGCTTCCGAGGACAGACTGGCTGGCAGGTGTCGTGGAGCGTGACGAACGCGGGTTCATTCTCACAGGCCCTGATCTGATACGAGACGGCCAGCGACCAAAAGGCTGGAATCTCGACAGAGATCCCTTCCTGCTGGAGACGAATGTGCCTGGATTGTTCGCGGTAGGCGATGTGCGCCACGGCTCGGTGAAGCGCGTGGCATCCGGAGTGGGTGAGGGATCGGTCGCCGTTCAATTTATCCATCAATATTTGAGCAAGGTCTAAATGGTCGAAAAAGCTGACCTGCGTCGCGTGCCGGCATTCGCCGATCTGCCCGACGATCAACTCGACTGGTTCCTCGGCAATTCGGAAGAGCTTCATGTGGCGGCAGGGGATACCTATATCCGCCAGGGCGATCCCGCCGACTGGATGTGTGTGATTCTCGAAGGCGAGTTTCAGTGGCGCGGTGACTTGGGCGGCGGGGATACTGTGACATATCCAGCGAAGGCCGGTGACGTCACGGGGATTTTACCCTTCTCTCGGATGAAGCGGTACAGCGTAACCTTTCGAGCGCTCAGCGCAGGTCGGATCCTGAAATTCCCGGCTTCGTTGTTCCCGGAACTTGTACAGAAAATGCCGGAATTGACCGCGCGCCTGGTAGGGTACCTGTCCGACCGGGTTCGAGAAACCACGCGCGTCGAACAGCAGCGAGACAGGCTGGCGTCGCTGGGGAAGCTTTCAGCGGGGCTCGCCCATGAGCTCAACAATCCGGCGTCTGCTGCGAAACGTGCGACGAGCCAGTTGCGCGACGTCCTGAAGAAAATACGCGATGCGAGCCACGAATTGGGGAGCCGTGATCTGACGGCGGCGCAGAAAGCTGAAATCGAGAAGCTGGAAACTGCATTCGTCCAGAGCAACGAGGTACCGCCCGATCCGCTAGCTGTGAGCGATCTTGAAGAGCAGATCGATTCCTTATTGCGAAGCCATGGACAGAATGACCTGTGGCAGATGGCCGCGGACCTGGCGCGGAAGAACGTCAAGCCGGAAGCGCTGGAATCGTTGTTCGCGACGCTCGATGCAGACACCGCCCGCGCCGCTCTGGTAAGAATCGCTGCCTCGGTTGAGGTGGCCACTCTGCTGAACGAAATCGAGAGCGGCACGTCGCGCATCTCCGATCTGGTCCGTGCGATCAAAGAATACACATACATGGATCAGACCCCTCTGCAAAACATCGACATCGTAAAAGGCCTGGAAACCACTCTCACCATTCTGAATCACAAGCTCAAGCACGGAGTGGTGGTGGAGCGCGACTACCAAAAAATTCCGCTTCTTGTAAATTCATTTGGCAGCGAGCTCAATCAAGTGTGGACGAATATCATCGACAATGCCATCGATGCCATGAGAGGTGAGGGCAAGCTTCGAGTCCGAACCTATCGCGAGGACAATTGTGTGGTAGTTGAGATCGCCGACAACGGACCGGGAATTTCCCCCGAGGTAAAACCGCATATCTTCGAACCCTTTTTTACCACCAAGGGGGTCGGCGAAGGCACTGGCCTAGGCCTCGACACGGTTCAGCGTATCGTGAAGAAACACCGGGGGAGTATTCAGGTGAACTCGAAACCCGGTGAGACGCGGTTTCAAGTATGGCTCCCGTTGGCAGGGGGGCCGACTTAGGACTCAAGGTTGTAACCTCTCTGTAATATCCCCACCAAATAATAGGCCCCCCTTTTCACGTTACTAGTAGCCCGTCTGGCGTGCGAAACTGTCGGCGCCAAATCGCGATCGGGCGCAGCAAATTAATTGAATCTTGCGGTGAGAAGCGAGGTTATCCAATGAGACGGCCAACCATTCAGATCGCGGTGCTGTCGTCCGTGGCAAGCCTATTTCTCGCCGGCTGCGGTAATGGCAAGAACGATGCGAACGCGGGAGCGCCGCCGCCGCTGAAAGTGGAGCGCGCGGAGGATCCGAATGTTTTCCATGTCGATCAGCCTGACAAGTTTCCTTTGGTCGCGGCGGTCGAGCATGTGGCGACGTCCCAGTTGACGACGACGGCCACGGTGAATCCGGACATTTCCCGAACTGTGCCTGTTATCTCCTTGGCCGTAGGCCGTGTGGTGGAAATCAAGGCTCGCTTGGGCGACATAGTCCAGAAGGGGCAAGTGCTGCTGCGCGTGCAAAGCGCGGACATTGCCGGAGCCTACTCCGACTATCAAAAGGCGGTGGCGGACGAGCAACTGGCACGCACTCAGGCGGAGCGAGCGCGGCTGCTGTATGACAAAGGTGCAATCTCTCAGAACGACTTTCAGATTGCGCAAGACGTAGAGGCCAAGGCCCAGGTAGATGTAAAGACCACTGCCGAGAAACTTCGTGTGCTGGGCAATGCCAATCTTGATCAACCGTCTGGGATTGTTGACATCCGCGCTCCGGTGGCGGGAGTCATCACCGATCAGCAAGTGACCAATGCGGCTGGAGTTGCGGGTCTAACCTCGCCCAACCCGTTCACAATCTCGGATCTGACTTACGTCTGGATCCTTTGTGACGTGTACGAAAACGATTTGGCAGCTGTGCGCATCGGTGACAAAGCTGACATTCGCCTGAACGCGTATCCCGACAGAACATTCAGCGGAACTATCAGCAATATTGGTCCTATTCTCGACCCCAATATTCGCACTGCGAAGGTGAGGATTGAAGTGCGCAACCCAGCCGGGGTTTTTCGACCGGGGATGTTCGCGACGGTCATCTTTCATGGCCAGAAAAAGGAAAGGTTCGCGGCTGTGCCAGCTAACGCAGTTTTGCATCTGCACGATCGTGATTGGGTTTACGTACCTATTGGCGGCAACAAGTTCAGGCGCGTGGAGGTGAAGGCTGGCGAAATGCTGCCGGGCGAGACGCAAGAAATCCTCTCGGGAGTGGCGGCGGGTCAACAGGTAATAGCGAATGCGCTCGGCTTCCAAAACACGGTGGAACAGTAGTGATCAATTCGCTGGTCGATTTTGCCCTCAACAACCGCTTCATCGTGCTCAGCGTGGCTGTGGTGCTTTTCGTGTGGGGCCTGATCGCTTTCAAGAGATTACCAGTGGAAGCGTATCCCGATGTGGCGAACACGTGGGTGCAGGTGATCACGCAGTGGCCCGGTCGCGCGGCGGAGGAGGTGGAGCAGCAGATCACCATACCGATTGAAATTCAGATGAACGGAGTTCCCCATCTACAGCACATACGAACCGCGTCGCTCGCGGGATTGTCGGTGGTGAATCTCATCTTTGACGACAATTCCGACAACGACTGGGACCGCCAGAAAGTCCTCGAAAGACTGTCTGCTGTGACCTTGCCCACCAATGTAACGGCGCAGATAGGTCCTGATTTCAGCCCCATCGGTTCGGTGTATTGGTACACGCTGAAGAGTACGAACCCGAAATACGATCTAATGGAGCTCAAATCGCTTCAGGACTGGACGGTCTCCAAATATATGAAGGCCGCGCCGGACGTGGTGGATGATTCCTCGTTCGGCGGGTTGACTCGCGAATACCAAGTGCGAGTGGACCCCGACAAACTGGTGGCGTACGGCTTGAGCCTCGCGCAGATCGAGCAGCAATTAACCAACAGCAACGCGAACGCCGGCGGCAGCTTTATCGAGGAGGGCGCACAGCAAATTAACGTTCGCGCGGTCGGCTTAGTCAGGGATGTGCAGGACATCGAAGAGGTGGTGCTGAAAACACAGAAGGGCACTCCGATTCGGATCAAGGACGTTGCGGTGGTAACGCAGGGGCCAAAGATTCGCCTGGGGCAGATCGGAAAGGCGATTCATCGCGCCGATGGCGTGGTGGTGGATGATAACGATGTGGTGGAAGGGATTGTATTCATGCGCAAGGGCGCAGATACGGCGGCAACGATGGACGGGATTCATGCCGCCGTGCGGAAGCTCAACGACCACATACTGCCGCCAGGAGTGAAGATCGTCCCGTACCTGGATCGCGACGACCTGGTGCACTACACGACGCACACGGTGCTGCACAATCTGGGCGAGGGAATGATCCTGGTGGTGATCATTCTCTTCATCTTTTTGGGAAATGTGCGCGGCGCGCTCATCGTCTCGTTTACGATTCCGTTCTCCCTGCTGTTTGCTTCCATTTGTCTCGACCTGCGGCACATTTCCGCGAACCTGCTCTCTTTAGGCGCGCTGGATTTCGGCATGGTTGTGGATGGTGCGGTGGTGATGATTGAGAACATCGTCCGCCATCTAAACCGCCCCGAGCGGCACAACCTCACGCCGATGGACCGCATTCGCGAAGCGGCTCACGAAGTGCAGCGGCCCGTCTTCTACGCGATCGCCATTATCATCACGGCATATCTGCCGATTTTCACGCTACAGAGCGTTGAAGGAAAATTGTTCAAGCCGATGGCCTGGACGGTGGCGTTCGCTTTGCTCGGCGCATTGGTCTTTTCAATGCTGGTAGCTCCCGCGCTCGCGAGCCTTCTCTTCAGCTCAGGGGTGAAGGAATGGAATAACCCTGTGATGGGCTACCTGACGGTTCATTACAGGAAAGCGGTGACTTGGACTATCCGCCACCGGCCCATCACGGTGGGGACCGCGGCCATTCTCTTTGCGTTTGCGATGTTCTTAGGGTTTAGCGGAGTGATCGGCTCGGAATTTCTGCCGCATTTGGACGAAGGCGCTATTTGGGTTCGTGGCACTTTGGCGCCGAGCACCGGGCCCACCGAGAGCGCGCGGGTTGCGGAAAGAGCACGACAGGTGCTGGCGTCGTTTCCTGAGGTTCCGCAAGTGGTCAATCAGATTGGCCGTCCGGATGACGGAACGGACACGACCGGATTCTTCGACATGGAATTTTTCGTTGACCTTCTACCGAAGGACAAATGGCGGCCTGTATTTCATCAAGACAAGGATGCATTGATCGCGGCGATGGATCGCGAACTGGAAAAGATACCGGGAGTATTTTGGGGATTCTCTCAGCCGATTTCGGACAACCTGGAAGAGGCTGTGAGCGGTGTTAAGGGTGCGCTGGCAGTAAAAATTTATGGAGACGATCTTAAAACGCTGGAAGCGAAGGGGGATGAAATTGTCAACGTGATGCGAAATGTCAAGGGCGTGGAGGATCTAGGGCTGTTTCGCATCCTCGGCCAGCCAAACCTCAATTTCGAAGTGGATCGCGAACAGGCCGCGCGTTTCAGCATCAACGTCTCCGACGTTCAAGATGCGATTCAAACGGCGGTCGGCGGCGGTGCGCTCACGCAGGTGCTAGTCGGAGAACAGCGGTATGACCTGGTGCTGCGTTACTTGCCGCAATACCGGGACACGAGAGAGGCGATCGAGAGGATTCGCCTTCTGTCACCCACTGGCGAGCGCGTTTCGCTGGCTCAATTGACGAAGAGCAGCGTGACGGATGGTGGTTCCGAGATTTACCGGGAGGCAAACTCGCGGTACGTGGCCGTGAAATTCAGCGTGCGCGGAAGAGACCTGGGCAGCACAGTGGAAGAGGCGATCAAGAAGGTTAATGCCAACGTAAAATTGCCGCAAGGTTATACGATTGACTGGGCGGGCGAATATGAAAGCCAGAAGCGCTCACAACGACGGCTGATGCTCGTGCTGCCGGTGACGATTGTGGCGATCTTCGTGATCCTATATGCGATGTTTACTTCCGTGAAATGGGCTCTGCTGATTCTGACAAACGTGGCGATGGCGCCGCTGGGAGGCCTTTTGGCCTTGCTCGTTACGCACACAAACCTTAGCGTCTCGTCGGGCGTTGGCTTTCTCGCCCTTTTTGGTGTGTCGGTGCAGACCGGCGTGATCATGGTGGAATATATCAATCAACTTCGGGCTCGAGGATACACAATTGATCAGTCCGCCGCGGAAGGCGCTGTGCTACGGCTTCGACCCATCATGATGACGATGCTTGTCGCCACTCTGGGATTGCTTCCCGCTGCGCTTTCACGCGGAATCGGTTCCGATTCGCAGCGCCCTTTTGCAATCGTGATTGTGGGAGGCCTTCTTTCCAATCTTATGATAGGCATCTTTCTTTTGCCCACGTTGTACACGTGGTTTGCGCGCGAAGACGATAAGCTTCCCGCGGCGGAGGCAGCGGACGCGGTATAGAATGGAGCGACCTTATCGCTCAACGATCGCCGGACGAGATTGCGGGAATTCGACAATGAAAAAAACTGAGGTTTGCGCGCGCATCAAGGAACTAGGCATCATTCCAGCCGTTCGTGTTTGCTCTGCCGCGGATGCTCACTTCGCAGCCGATGCGGTGGCGGGTGGCGGCATACCAATTGTGGAAATCACGATGACCGTGCCCGAAGCGGTTGAATTGATTTCCCATCTCGTTCATCACCACCAGAAAATGATCGTCGGGGCGGGCACCGTCCTCGATACAGAAACGGCTCGGCGCTGCGTTGATGCGGGGGCAAGTTTCTTGACGGCTCCCGGATTTGACCAGGCGATTGTGGAATTTGCCGTCAAAGAGGATATTGCAGTTCTTCCAGGCGCCCTCACGCCAACGGAAGTGGTTACGGCCTGGAAGGCCGGTTCCGACTTCGTCAAAGTGTTTCCTTGCGCTCAGGTGGGCGGTGAGAAATACATCAAGGCTTTGACGACAGCGCTACCGCAGATTCCATTGATCGCAGCGGGAGGCGTGAATCAGCAGAATGCGGCTGGTTTCATTCTTGCGGGAGCGGCCGCGATTGGGGTCGGTACCGAATTAATTCCGCCTGGCGCCATCGAGCGACGCGAAGTGGACCGAATTCAAGAACTATCGCATCGCTTTCTCGGTTTCGTGAGTGATGCGCGCGAGCGGTTGGCCCCCCAGAAAGACAGCGGCGCTGCCACCAAGACTGACTTTAGGAAGCTTCACAAGACCCTCGCGCGATAAGCCCAGAAGGAAGCTAATCCCGCAGTTTAGATAGGTGAACGCCGAGAAGCGTCTCTCGTGCGGAATCACGGCGCCGTGATTCCGCGAGTTCCGCTAGTACTTCCTACAACTCCGGATGGTGAGTCTTCACGTGGTATCGCCCCGAATGAAATATCAGGGGTTCGCCTTGTCGCCAGCGGTAGTGAATCACTTCACCGAGGAAGATCATGTGATCGCCTCCCTTGAATTTGCGAACCATGCGGCAGACAAAGTGAGCGGTAGCCCCTTTCAGCAGCGGACACCCTTCGACGCTATCGCTGCAGTCAATTTGTGCGAACCGATCTGTGAGCTGCGCTGCAAATCGGCGCGAGACATGATGCTGGTCGGCCGCGAGGACGTTAATCGCAAAGTGGCGCGCTTTGGTGAAATCTGAATACTCGGTAGAGGCTTTTCCCAGGCTCCACAATACAAGCGGAGGATCGAGAGAAACAGATGCGAATGAATTTACGGTGAGTCCGATGCATCGGCCACGCTTGTTGCGCCCGGTGACGATCGCGACGCCCGTGGCAAATTGGCCGAGAGCGTTGCGAAAATCCCGGTGATCGAATTTGTGCGACCGTTTCACGGCTGATTCTTGATTATCTCACCGCCCTTCATCACGAAGCGAATGTGCTCGAGAGTGGAGACGTCCGCGACGGGATCGCCATCCACCGCGACGATGTCCGCAAACTTCCCGGGTTCGAGCGTGCCGACGCGATCGGACCAGCCCAAGAGATCGGCGGCATTCACTGTGGCAGCCTGGATTGCGACGAGCGGAGGCAGCCCCATCTTCACCATCGTGGCGAACTCACCCGCGTTCATTCCGTGCGGGTAGACGGCAGCATCCGTGCCGAAAGCGATCTTCACTCCTTCTTTGAAGGCGTGCGAAAGATTTTGTTTTGCGATAGGAAGAACCATTTTCATTTTGTCCGTCATGCTTTGCGTGAAGCCGAGATGCTGATAGTTGGCGGCGAGCCAATCTTCTAAAAAGACAGTGGGGACAAGGTAAGTGCCGTGCTGCTTCATGAGCGCGATGTCTTCGTCATTGATATAGCTGCCGTGTTCGATGGAGTCGACTCCGGCGAGGACCGCGTTTTTGATTCCGAGCGCACCGTGCGCATGGGCAGCGACTTTGCGGCCGAGGCCATGCGCGGTGTCGACGATGGCCTTCATTTCTTCAGGGCTGTATTGCTCGAGCGCGGGGTTGTCGCCTTCTGAAAGCACGCCGCCGGTAGCCATGAACTTGATGAGGTCCGCGCCATACTTGATGTTTTCGCGCGCCTTGGTCATCACGCCGTCTACTCCGTTGGCGACACCTTCATCCGAATAGTTAAATTGCGGCGCGAGGAAATTTTCGTCGCCGTGGCCGCCAGTGATGCTGAGCGCAGGGCCGGAAGCGAGCATGCGCGGGCCGGGAACATCACCATCGTTGATGGCATCGCGTAAAGCGATATCCGCATATCCTTCCGCACCCACGTTGCGAACCGTTGTGAAACCGGCTTCCAGTGTGACGCGCGCATTGTGCGCCCCGTACAGCGCGGAGCGAGGATAGGACGTGTGCAGGCCGCGCGGGCCCGCTAACCACGGAACAAAAGTCAGGTGCGTGTGGCAATCGATCAATCCGGGAAGAACGGTGAGATTCGAGAGGTCGATGATCTTGGTGCCGGCAGGGAGCTGTTTATTGATATCAGCAGGCTTGCCTACGGCTTTGATCTTGCCGTCTTGAATCCAGATGACCTGGTCGGACGCGTAGTTTCCTGTGCGCACGTCGAGGATCTTGCCTGCGTGGACAGCAACGGACGCCGGCGCGTTGGGTCTTGGTTCCTGAGAGCGAGTCGCGCCGACGGCGAAAATTAAAAGGCAGAGCAAAATTACGAAACGCTTCATTTCGATCCTCCGAATTGCGCGATTCGATCCTCGTTAAGGCCATGCACGACAAACGCGCGCCGCGAATTGTATCTCTACTGGACCGAAGGGCTCAGGACAATTCACAAAGTTAATTTATCGCATCGCTTAATTTGATTTTTGCTTGACACGTTGCATAGCGCCTGTATGATTATACAGTGCGTTGCATAATCACGCATAAGGTTGAATGAGCGTACAAAAACGATATCGACAAGGGCAGATCCTGAAGCTCCTCGCGGCTCATGCCGTGGCGAGCCAGGACCAACTGCGCCGTCAACTCGGGCACATCGGCATGCGAGTGACGCAAGCCACCCTGTCGCGCGACTTGCGCGAATTGCGGCTGGTGAAGACGACCGAAGGCTACCGGCCACTCTCGGCCGCCGCAGCGGAAGAAGCTGCGCCGCAGGCGACGCTGGCGCGGGCACTTAAGGAATTCTTGCTGGATATTCGCCCGGCGCAAAACATGCTCGTGCTGAAAACTCCTCCGGGCGGTGCGCAGCCACTCGCCGCGGCGGTGGACTCCGAACGCTGGAAAGAAATTGTCGGCACGCTCGCCGGCGACGATACAGTTCTGCTCATTACTCCCTCCCGAGGCGCTCGGGCAGCGGTGCAAAAGCGCGTGGAGGAACTGCTCCGATGAGCGACCCTTTACGGGTTGCCGTCGTTGGAGCAACGGGCTACGCGGGATACGAGCTGGCCCGGCTCCTTCTTCGGCACCCACAAATCGATAAGCCGACGTTCTATCTGCGCGACGGGAACGCTAACGTGCGCTGCCTGACCGAACTCTATCCGCAACTGCGCGGCTGGGGCGAAGCACCGTGCAGGCCGCTGTCGGCTGCGGCGATTGCGGCTAGCGGCGCCGATGTAGCATTTCTCTCGACGCCGCACGAAGCGTCGCTTGAGCTGGTGCCCGAACTGCTCGCGGCAAATCCGAAGATGCGGATTGTCGATTTGAGCGGCGCGTTCCGCTTTCGCGAACCCGAAACATTCGAGCGCTGGTACCAGCTGAGGCCAGCCGCACGAGAAATTCTGCAAGAAGCCGTGTACGGGCTTCCCGAGCTGTATGCGGAGTCATTGCCCGAAGCCCGGCTGGTTGCCAATCCTGGGTGCTACCCAACCTCGGTAATTCTCGGATTGCGGCCGCTGATTGAAGCCGGTTGGATCGACACGACGCGCGGGATCGTTTGTGATTGTAAGTCGGGCGTGAGCGGCGCAGGAAAAGAGCCGAAGCGCGAGACGCATTTCGTTGAGGTGAACGAGAATTTTCGCGCGTATGGCTTGTTCACGCACCGGCACACCCCAGAAGTTGCGGAACATCTGGGACTCACAGAGGGAGATTTTGTTTTCACGACCCACTTGCTGCCTCTCGAGCGTGGAATTCTTTCCACTTTATATCTGTGGATGAAGCCGTCACGCAATGCGGAAGCGGTTGAAGAGCTCTACCGAAAATTTTATGCGGAGCGGCCGATGGTACGACTGTTGCCTGCGGGACGCTTGCCCGAGCTGCAACATGTGGCGCATACAAATTTTTGCGACGTCGGATTCGCACTCGAGTCAAAAGGTGAGCGGTTAGTGATTGTGTCCTGCCTCGACAACCTTGGAAAAGGCGCGGCAGGACAGGCGGTTCAAAATCTGAACGGGATGTACGGATATCCCAAAACGGCGGGATTGATATGAGGCTGTTGATAAAAATCGCGGGCGCGCTGCTCGAGGGCGAAGAGAACGTGCAAACAATTGCGCGGCAGGTCGCGGAGCTGGCACGCGCGGGCCACGAGATGCTGATCATCCACGGTGGCGGGAAAATTTTTACGGCGACTCTGGCGCGGATGGGAATCGAAAGCAGTTTCGTGAGTGGTTTGCGCGTGACCGATCGCGAGACCCGCGACGTGGCGGTAATGGTTTTTGGCGGCCTACTCAATAAGCGGCTGGCTGGCGCGATTTCGCTCGCAGGTCAGCCGGCGGTGGGAATTTCGGCGTCCGACGCAGCTTGCTTTCTGGCTGAACCGATGCAAATCGATGAAAACGAAAGGAGCCTCGGGTTTGTTGGTTACCTGACGAGCGTGAATCTCGATTTTCTGCGTGCGCAGTGGCGCGCTGGAATTGTGCCGGTGGCTTCGTGCCTGGGGCTGGGAGCAGACGGCGAAATCTATAATATCAACGCCGACCACATGGCTGCGGCCGCCGCCGAATTTATCCACGCCGACCGGCTAATTTTCCTGACGGATGTGGCCGGAGTGCTTGATGGCGACAAAGTGTTGCGGGCGGTGCGTGGAGGCGAAATCGAAGACATGATCCGGCGCAACAAAGTTTCGGGCGGAATGATTCTGAAACTCGAGGCAGCGAAACGGGCGTTATCAGCCGGCGTAGCGGAAGTGCGAATCGTTGGTGGCACCGCACCTCGTGCGCTCTTAAACGCTGCGAATGCGGTGCGCTGCTCGGGGACCCGTGTGCTGCCGGTGCTGAGGGTTTCGGCGGCAAAAGCCGCGCAAGGAACGGCGCGATAGAAATGCCCAAGAATGAAATAGCGGCGCAGGGCGGGTTATCGGCGTCGCGCGTGCGTGCGGATGAAGCGCGCCACTTGATGAATACTTACAAGCGGCCGCCGATCGTATTCACGCGAGGCCGCGGCTGCCGCGTGTACGACTCAAGTGGACGAGAGTATCTAGATTTTCTCGGCGGCATCGCTGTGAATGCGCTCGGGCATGCCCATCGTCGGCTGGTACGGACGATTCGACGTGAAGCAGGGCGCGCGATTCACACTTCGAATCTGTTTCACAATCCTTTTCAAGGGCCGCTCGCGAAAAAGCTTGCGAAGTGGTCAGGCCTCGACCGCGTTTTCTTCACAAACAGCGGGACAGAGGCGATTGATGGAGCTCTCAAGCTCGCGCGAGCGTATGCGAACGCAAAGATCAGCGCAGGTGGCGGTGGCAATAGCAGCGTCGCGACGAAGACGCGGATTCTCGCGCTTGAGAATTCGTTTCACGGTCGCACGTTCGGCGCGGTTTCCATCACGTACCCGGCAAAATATCGTGAACCCTTTGCTCCGCTCGTTCCAGGAGCGGAATTCGTAAGGTTCAACGATGTCCCCGATCTCGAGCGCAAGTTTGATGATTCGGTTTGCGCGCTTGTTATAGAAACGATCCAGGGCGAGGGCGGGATTTTTCCAGTCAGCCAGGAATTTTGGCAGCGCGCGCGCGAACTCGCTACGCAGCACGACGCTGCGTTGATCGCCGACGAGATTCAATGCGGACTCGGCCGGACCGGCCGATACTTTGCGTATCAGGCGCTCGGCTCGCTTCCCGATGTGGTGGCCGTAGCGAAACCGTTGGCAGGCGGGTTGCCGCTGGGCGCTTTTATCGCGAACGAGAAATTTGCGGCAGCGTTCACACCAGGAATGCACGGTACCACCTTCGGCGGTGGCCCGCTTGTTTGTGCTGCAGCGCTTGAATTCCTCACGGTAGTCGAGGAAGAAAGGTTGCTTGCAAATATTCGCGAGCGTGGCGCGGAACTGCGTGCCGGTATTGAAAAACTTGCCGACAAATTCGATTTCATCCGGGAAGTCCGTGGCGAGGGCTTGATGCTTGGCGTTGACCTGTCCGTGGATGGCGCGCCCTTCATCGCGGAAGCGCTGCGAAGCGGGCTGATCATGAATTGCACGCACGAACATATTTTGCGGCTGCTTCCCGCCTTCATTATTAAACGGCGCGATGTGGCCGAATTTCTCGCGAAATTCGAAGCGGTGCTGGCGCGAACATCGAAGTCGTTGGAGAAGTCTCGATCAAAAACACAAAAGACCGAAACGCACGCGCAGCCGATGACCGTGGCTGCAGCGAGGTAAAAATGAACGCAACCGCAACAACGCTCACACTCACAAATGATCTTCTGACCGGAATGGAATGGGGACCCACGCAGGTGCGCGAACTTTTCCACCTGGCGGCGGACATCAAAGCGCGGCCGGATCGCTATCGCGGCGCGCTCGAAGGAAAGTTTCTGGCGATGATTTTTGAAAAGCCGTCGCTGCGCACCCGCGTGACGTTCGAGGTGGGGATTGCAAGCCTGGGCGGCGCGTCGGTGTTTCTTGACCATACGGCAACACGGCTTGGGGCGCGCGAATCCATTCGCGACGTAGCAAAGAACCTCGAACGCATGGTTCACGGAATCGTCGCGCGCGTATTTTCGCAGGAGTCTCTGGATGGCCTGGCGGAGCACGGCCGCATTCCGGTGATCAACGCGCTTTCGGATCGTTTTCACCCGTGCCAGGCGCTGTCGGACTTCTTTACGCTCGAGGAGCGCTTCGGCGGATTGCGCGGCCTGAAATTCGCATATGTCGGCGATGGAAACAATGTTTGCCATTCGCTGCTCACGATTGCTGCACGCGTCGGCGTGCATATTCGCGTGGCTACGCCGGCCGGGTACGAGCCCGACGCAGCTGTTATCGCTGAAGCGAAAAGGGTGGCGCGCGAGGCGCGTGGGAAAGTTGAAATTATGCGCTCGGCTGGAGATGCGGTCGCGGGCGCACAGGCGATTTACACGGATGTTTGGGCAAGCATGGGGCAAGAAGAAGAATCGGCGGCGCGCGAACTCGCATTTGCCGGTTACCAGGTGAATGAAGGCCTATTTTCGCAGGCCGCTCCGGATGCTGTCTTCATGCATTGCCTGCCGGCGCATCGTGATTCAGAGGTGACGGAAGACGTGATCGATTCGGAACGCTCAATCGTGTTCGATCAATCAGAAAACAGGCTGCACGTGCAGAAAGCGATTCTGCTTACGCTGCTGAATTAAGGAATTCGTGGTCGCAACCGCGCGAGGAGAAGGAATTGCCGAAAAAAGTTGTGCTGGCGTATTCCGGAGGGCTCGATACCTCCATCATTATTCCCTGGCTGAAGGAAACATACGGCTGCGAAGTGATCGCCATGATCGGCGATCTGGGCCAGCGCGAGGATTTGGAAGGCGCGCGTAAGAAAGCGCTAGCGACCGGCGCGAGCGCAGCATACGTGGAGGATTTGCGCGAAGAATTCATAACCAGATTCATCTGGCCGACATTGCGTGCCGGTGCCGTTTACGAGCACAAGTACCTGCTCGGAACGTCCTTCGCGAGACCATTGCTCGCACAGCGCCAAGTGGAATTGGCAAAGAAGTTGGGGGCCGACGCGCTGGCACACGGCTGCACGGGAAAAGGCAACGACCAGGTTCGCTTTGAGCTTGCGGCCAAGGCGCTGGCACCGGAATTGAAAATCATAGCGCCCTGGCGCGAATGGAAGATCAACTCGCGTGAAGATGCCATCGCATATGCTCGCGAACACAATGTTCCCGTAGAGCAGACGACCAAAAATATTTACAGCCGCGATCGCAACATCTGGCACTTGAGCCATGAAGGCGGGGTTCTCGAAGATCCAGCGAACGCGCCAGAAGAATCGATGTGGCAATGGGTAACTTCACCAGCCAAGGCCCCCGATCAACCAACGACAGTAGAAATCGGTTTCGACGCCGGCGTTCCGGTCTTCGTGAATGGCAAGAAGCTCGGCGCGGTCGCGCTCATCGAACAATTGAATGAAATTGCGGCGGCGAACGGCGTGGGGCGTATGGAGATGGTCGAAAACCGGCTCGTCGGAATCAAGTCGCGCGGCGCGTACGAAACGCCAGGCGGGACGCTTCTAATCGCAGCGCACCGCGAACTCGAGTCGCTCTGCCTGGACCGCGAGACGGCTCACTACCAGCAGATGCTCGCCTTGCGTTATGCGGAAATGGTCTATTACGGAATGTGGTTTACGCCCCTGCGTGAGTCGCTCGATGCTTTCTTCGCGAAATCACAAGAGCGCGTCACGGGCAGTGTGGGCTTGACGCTTTTCAAGGGCAATCTTAGCGTGGCGTCGCGCCGTTCGCCCTTCTCGTTGTATCGCACGAATTTGGCGAGTTTCACGATGACCGGCTACAACCCGAAAGATGCGGAAGGCTTCATCAACCTCTTCGCGCTACCGATCACCGTGCCTCAGGAAACTGAAATTCGTCGCAAAGCCGAGGCCGGATGAGCAGCGCTCCCGAACAGAAAAAAGACCAGAAGATGTGGGGTGGGCGGTTCGAAAGCGGCCCGGACGCGTCCTTCTACGAGTTCGAGCGTTCGTGGCGATTCGACTGCCGCCTTCTGCCGCAGGAACTTGCGCTCGATCGCGCGTGGGCGAGGGCGATCGCTGCGGCCGGAATTCTCACCGATGAAGAATGCGCACGAATCGTCCGCGCACTTGACGAAATCGAGCGCCGTGCAAAATCCGAACCTGCGTGGCTTGACGCTTCGAAGGCGGAAGACGTGCACCATTTCGCCGAAAGCGCGCTCATCGAAAAGCTCGGTCCGCTCGGAGCGAAACTGCATACCGGCCGCAGCCGTAACGAAATGGTTGCGACCGAGTTCCGCATGTACGTGAAAGACGCCGCCCTCGAAATCCAGCGGGCGATTGCAGCTCTCGCACGCGCCACAGCTGGGCAAGCCGACAAGAATATGAGCGTGCCAATGCCGGGTACTACGCACATGCAGCACGCGCAGCCGTTGCTGCTCTCGCACTGGCTGCTGGCACACGGCGAAGCATTTGTGCGCGACGCCGAGCGTCTCAAAGCTGCCGCAGCTCGCGCGGACTTGTGCCCGCTCGGATCGGGAGCCCTCGCCGGTTGCGCGTTTCCGCTTGATCGCAAAGCCCTGGCACGCGACCTGGGATTTTCGGGCATAACCGCCAACAGCCTGGACGCGGTGAGCGACCGCGACTTCGCGCTAGAATTTCTTTTTGCCCTGACGACGCTGGCCATGCACCTCTCGCGCCTGGCTGAGGACATGGTGCTGTTTGCGACGCCTGAATTTGGCTTCATCGAGTTGCCAGATGAGTTCTCGACCGGTAGCAGCTTGATGCCGCAGAAGAAAAACCCCGATGCATGGGAGCTGATTCGCGGAAAAACAGGACGGATTTACGGCTCGTTGTTCTCATTGCTGACTACGTTCAAAGGCCTGCCTTCGAGTTATCAGCGCGACTTGCAGGAAGATAAAGAAGCGCTCTTCGCCGCACACGACCAGGCATTGGCCATGACGCAGATCTCCGCAGCTACGCTCGCGGCCACGAAATTCAACGAAACGCGTCTACGTGAAGCCGCGCAGGATCCCGCGCTCGTCGCAACCGAACTCGCGGATTATCTCGTGGCGTGCGGAGTGCCGTTTCGCGAGGCACATGAGGTGGTCGGCAAAGTCCTGCGGACGGCGGAGCAGGAAGGCAAATCGATTCGGGAGATGCCGATCGAGCGGCTCAAGGAGTTTTCGCCGGCGTTTGGCCGCGATTTATCGACCGTGCTTACGCTCGAGTCGGCGCTCGCACGGCGAGCAGTAGCCGGAGGAACCGCACCGGCGGCAGTTCGAGCCGCCCTCGGCGAATTCAAGGCGCGGCTTGAGAAAATCGAGGAAAGCCAATGAAGGCGCGGCGAGCCAGATCTTCAGACGCCCGCGCGATTTTTGAATTGATCGGCGGGTATGCCGAGCAGGGATTGCTGCTGCCTCGCGCTGAAGATGAAATTCAGCGAAACATAAGCCATTTCCTGGTGCACGAAGATAAGAAGCATGTCGTGAGTTGCGTGGCCCTTGAAAGCTACGGCGCAGATCTGGCGGAAATCCGCTCGCTCGCCGTTGACCCGGAGCTTCGCGGGCGGCGCGCTGGCACAAAATTGCTGGAGTTTGCGCTCGGGGAAGCGCGCCGAAGGGGGATCGCGCGCGTTTTCGCTGTGACGCATGCGCCGGAATTCTTTGTGCGTCAGGGTTTTGAGCCAAACTCGCGGCACAGACTGACTGAAAAAGTGGAACGGGATTGCCGCACATGCCCGAAGCGGCCTTCCTGCCAATTGGTTGCGGTGGTCGCGACCGTGATTCCCGAACGCATCGCTCTGCCGATTCTCGCTGATTCGGCCACTCCTGTTTCAGCAGCATGACTCTCTCGGTAACAGCGAAACATATTCCTCGTGGTTTCTCGTTTTCCTCCACTGCCTGCGGATTGAAGAAATCGGGCCTCGATCTCGGGCTTCTTGTGAGCGAAACGCCAGCGGCGGCCGCCGCGATGTTCACGACCAATCGCGTGCAGGCCGCTCCGGTTCGTCTGTCGCAAAGCTATCTGCGGCGGTCGCGCAGAAACATGCGAGCCGTGGTCGTGAATTCTGGCAACGCGAATTGCTGCACCGGCTCGGATGGATACGCCGCCTCGGAGGCGACGTCTCGGAAAGTATCGCAGGAGTTGGCAGCGCTCGATCCATCGCAGGTTCTGGTGTGCTCAACCGGCGTGATTGGCCTGCCGCTGAGGGTCGAGAAGATCCTGAAGGCGGTGCCAGATTTGGTCCGCGCGCGAAGCGGTAAAGCTGAAGCCTTCGCGCAATTCACGCGAGCGATTATGACCACCGACACTCGCCCGAAGTGGGCGGCGGCGAATTGCCGCATCGGCGGAAAAACTGTCCGAATTCTCGGGTGCTGCAAGGGCGCGGGAATGATTCAGCCCAACATGGCGACGATGCTGGCCTTCCTTGCGACGGACGCCGCGATTTCGCCGTCACTCCTTTCGCAAGCGCTGCGAGGCGCCGTTGCCGGCACATTCAATGCGATCACAGTGGATGGTGACACCTCGACGAACGATACCGTAGCAATTCTTGCAAACGGCAAGAGTGGCGCGCGAAGAATCACAAGCGAGAACGCCAATTTCAAAACCTTCGGCGTCGGGCTCGAAAAGGTCTGTCGCACGCTCGCACTAAAAATCGTCGAAGATGGCGAGGGCGCTCAACGCGTTATCGAGATCGAAGTGCGAGGAGCACCGTCGGATCGCGCCGCCACTCAAATCGCGCGCACGATCGCGAACTCACCCCTCGTAAAAACGGCCCTCGCCGGCGCGGATCCCAACTGGGGCCGCATCCTCGCGGCTGCAGGACGGGCCGGTGTACCGTTCGACTTTGAGCTCGTGGATATCAAGCTCGCAGGAATTCTTGTCTGCCGGCGAGGCGGCGAGCATCCATTTTCTGAGCGCGTCGCGCACAAAAAGATGCTCGCGAAATACGTGCCGATTATCGTAGATATGCACTCTGGCAACGGCGCTGCGCGGATGTGGACATGCGACTTCACTCGCGAGTATGTCGACATCAACGCGAGCTACCGCACATAGCCCGCTAAGCTACGCTTCCCAATTCCAGTCCGCATACGTCTCGCGCAGCTTCAGCTTTAGCAGCTTGCCGACCGCCGAGCGCGGAAGCTCGTTACTGAAAACAAAGGCATCTGGAAGCTGCCACTTGGCAAATTCCGCGGCGAGAAATTCGCGCAATTCTTCCGGTGTCACCCGCACGCCATCTTTCACCACTACGACCGCAAGCGGACGCTCCTGCCATTTCGGGTGTGCGACGCCAATCACAGCCGCCTCGCGCACGCTGGGATGTCCCATCAGTTCATTCTCCAAATCCACGGAGCTAATCCACTCGCCGCCCGATTTAATGAGATCCTTGCTGCGATCCACAATTTTGACGTAGCCCTCGGAATCAATCGTCGCGATGTCTCCCGTCTTGAACCACCCATCGCGGGTCCAGCGATCCGCAGTCTCCGGTGCTTCAAAATAGCTCGCCGCCACCCACGGCCCGCGAATTTCCAGTTCGCCAAACGTCACTCCGTCGCGTGGAGCTTCGCCTTCCAGTCGCATCACGCGAACCTCGACAAACGGCGCCGGCAATCCTTGCTTCACGCGAATCTTGTACTTTTCGTCTTCGGAGCCATGAATCAGTGTGGACTTGAGCGTACCGGTAGTCGCAAACGGAGTGGTTTCTGTCATGCCCCACAGATGCGTGATGCGGAATCCGAACTTGTCCATGCGGCGAAGCAGCGTTTCCGGCACAGCCGATCCACCGCACGTGATGCGGACGGGATGGTTGATTTTCCAGCGCCCCGGCTCCTTTTCTAGCGCCAAAAGCACACCGAACCACACGGTGGGCACAGCCGTCGCGATGGTGACTCTCTCCTGTTCAATCAAATCGAGCAGGCTTTCGGCGTCGAGATGAGGCCCCGGGAAAATCATCTTCGCGCCCACCATTGTCGCGGTAAACGGGACACCCCACGCGTTCGCGTGAAACATCGAAGATCCGGGCAGCACTACCTCCTTGTGGCTTATTGCGAATGCATCTTCCAGGCACTGGGCGAAACTGTGAAGCACAAGCGCGCGATGCGAGTAGACCACTCCTTTCGATTTGCCAGTCGTACCGGACGTGAAACACATCGCCGCCGCTTCATTCTCCTCAAGCACCGGATATTCAAACTCATCGTCGGCTGCGCCGAGAAAATCTTCATAGCTTTCATACTGTCGAGGAATCGGTTCGCCACTGAACGGCACCACAAACACGCGCTCAAAATGCACCTGAGAGCGAATCGATTCGTAGATGGAAAGGAGAACGTCGTCAACGATCAGATAGCGATCGCGTGCGTGATTGGCGATGTAAGCAAGCTCGTTGGCATGCAGCCGAAGATTCAGCGTATGGAGCACGCCACCCGAAGCCGGTATGCCAAAGTATGCTTCGAGGTGCGACGAATGATTCCACATCAGCGTGGCGACGCGGTCACCTCGAGCAAGTCCGGCTAATTCCAAGGCGCGAGCCAGGCGTCGAGCGCGTCGATAGATCGCGCCATAATTTGTCCGCGCGATCGTTCGGTCGGGCAGGCGCGAAACGATTTCCACTTGGCCGTAAAGCTTTCCGGCACGCTCGAGAATGGGCACGAGCGTGAGTGGAAAGTCCATCATTGTTCCGAGCATGGAAATCTCCGCAGCGCTTGGGCGCATCGTACCACCGATGCCGAGGCTCGGTCTGTTCGGACTTCTTCGAATTGGACAGAAAAGCCGACTTAAGGGCTCGGATCATCCCGCGATCGGGCTGACGCCCTTTCCGGACGACGGCGATGTTGACTGCGGGGGGTAGTTGCCGCAAGATGCTCGTGCGTTCCCGGGGACATCCTGGCCGGTCTATAAGAAGGCAGCTCTTACGGCCTGGTCATGAGTAACGTTTGCATTCCTCAGTTGCGCTGATGTGTCCCACGCAAGTAGGGACCAGGAGAACGGCCGTGAAGAAATTGTACGTTGGGAACCTGTCGTTCAAAGCAACAGAAGAGCAGGTGCAAGCGCTGTTCGCTGAAATCGGTATACAACCGGATTCGCTGACGCTGCTGCGCGATCGCTTTACGGGACAGCCGCGCGGTTTCGGTTTCGCCGAGATTCATGACGACGGCGCAGCGGAGAAGGCGATTGCAGCCCTCAACGGCAAAGACTTCCTTGGCCGCGCGCTGGTAGTGAATGAGGCTCGTCCGCAAAGAGAAGGCGGCGGTGGTGGTGGCGGAGGTGGGCGAGGCGGTGATCGCGGCGGGCACGGCGGTGGCGGTGGTGGACGTGGCGGTGGCGGCGGACGCGGTGGCCACGGTGGTGGCGGTGGGCGAGGCGGCGATCGGGGCGGTTACGGCGGTCGCGACCGGTAGATTTTCCTCAGTTCGTTTTCTTCCAAATCTTGCGAGCGCAGAAAATTCGCGCGCTCCGAATGGGCGCAGAGGAATTTGTGTGGGCTGAGTAGTCTGGTCTTTCGAGGCCTCACGCGATAGCGGCACGCTCTTGGTGCGCCTTCGCAGTGCGAGGCTTGGGCGGAATCACTTCAACCTGCCCGCCTCGGTAGTAGAAGCGCTCCACGGTAGTTTCGCGCACACCTTGCGCAACTAACCCGCGAATATCCAGCTTCGATTCCGCTTCGTCCAGTTCTTCCACGCTGGCGTAGAGCGCCGGCGTGCGCGGCATGAACACCGGGCAACAATCGTGAAACGGCTCGGAGGAAGTCTCATACGTGCCGATCTTGCGCGCGGTGGCGAGAATTTCCATCTTGTCGGTGCCGATCAGCGGACGGAACACAGGCATCCGTGCAGCGGCTTCCACCGCGATGAGATTTCGAAGTGTTTGCGATGCCACCTGCCCGAGGCTGTCACCGGTAACCAGCGCCAGCGAGCGAGCGCCCTTTGCCAGAACTTGCGCGATTCGCAGCATCATTCGCCGGTAGAGGAGCACGCGATAATCTTCGGGCGCATAGCGAACGATCTCGCGCTGAATCGCTTCGAATGGCACGCGATAAAGCTTGGCGTGAAATTGGTACGGAACAAGCCGCCGGACGAGTTCGCTTGCAACGTGAACAGAAGATTCGCCCGGCCGCGCACCGGTGCCATAGAAATGCGCGAAGCTCATGTGCGAGCCGCGTTTCATCATGTGGTAGGCAGCGACCGCGGAATCGTAACCGCCTGAGAGCAGACACATCATGCGTCCGGCAGTGTTCGCAGGAAGTCCGCCTGTGCCGGGAATCCGCCGCGCATACACGAGCGCAGGCCCCGGTGTGATTTCCACGTAGCAAGTCAGCTCCGGGTCGGTGAGCTTCACGCGCACGTCGCGACCTTGCTCGCGAAGCTTATCGAGCAGGTAGCGCCCAATCGTCGAGTCGATTTCCATCGAGCTGTGCGGAAATGACTTATCGCTGCGCTTGGCCCGCACGGCGAAACTCGCAAATCGCAACGGCTCAACTTCTTCCCATGCTGCTCGACACAGGTCTTCTATACTTCGATCAACGGGCTTCGCGACTGCGTAGAATGCAATCCCGAGGACCAGGCCCACCCGGGCCGTGGCCTCTTCGAGAGATGCGCCATCACCTAAACGAACGATGAAACGATCGCCCGGTTGCTCGATTCTCTGGACAGGCACACCCTCCAGCGCTTTGCGAAGCGCCGTGAACAACTTACCCAGGAAAAACCGGCGGTTGCGGCCTTTGAGCCACAGTTCGTGGTAGTGAACGACGATAACTGGATTATTCATTCTCTGTACTTTTGCTTCGTTGCAATGCGGAATTGATGTCTCCGCGCCACATTTAGCCTGCATTTATCCTTTTACGAAGTATAGCAGCGAACTTCGTAGGGTGTAGCATGCCGCCAGTTCAAGGAGCTTGGGCCGAGTGCTACAGGGAAACCCCTATGGCGCCTATGCCTAAAAAGCGATAACTCACTGGATACAATTTGTGTTGACTCAAGACTTTCCACTACGTGCGGGGTTAATATCGGCAGCGCTCCTGTCCCCGGACCGAATATTGAGCCCGTGGAAATGGGAGGCGACCGAAAACACAGGTAGTGCATCCATATCTCTGAACCCGGGGCGTTCGGGAGGAACTCATGTGGAATCGTAGAGACTGGGACGACTTCTTCGACATCGTAAGGAAGCGCTGGCATACCCACCGGCCACCTCGCCCGCTGGATCGTTCGGGCCGTCGCCTGACGCCGGCAGAAGGGTACAGCCTTGCCGAGCTTGATGACGCGGGGATGAGCATCGAGCAAGCTGAGATGTTTGGGCTTCCGGTGGACGCTGGGCGCGTGGGCTCCTACGGACCCAACGTTTCGTCCTTGCGCGAGTTCCTTCGCGCCACCCGTTCGCGCATCTGAAAACGTCACAGACGTACTAGGATTCATAATCCCCGGGGCGGACGTACCGTTTCGGGGATTTTCTTTTTATCCAGAATTTCGCCTACCTGCTAGGAACTAAATCGCGCCATCAGCAATGAGGTAAGTCCGGCAAGGAGGCCACCGCCAATAACGATGGCCTCCCAGGCAATCCCTGCCGCGACCGATAGAACCGCGGGCGCTCCAAACGGCAATAGCAGAGCAGCAAGTGCCGCTTCGCGCAAACCGATTCCGCCCTGGGTTAGCGGAATTGCCGCCGAAAGCTTCGCCAGGGGCCACGCAAACAACCATATTCGAAATGCCAGATGCAGTCCGCATGCCTCCGCCAGAGCCATATTCAAGACAATGAATACTGTCTGCGCTGATAGAGCGAGGATGAGCGCTGTGAAGACCGCGCCCGGCCGTCGGGTCATGGAACGAGCAGCGATTCTCACCCGAACAAACCTCCGTCTCATACGATAGGAAAATCGTCGCGCTGGAAGAAACGCGGCGATGGCAGACGCCACTGCGATTGCAACCAGCCCGATTCCGGCTAGCGCGAGAAAAATCCGCAGGTCCTTCGAATCAAGCGCGCCAGGTACAAGCAAGGCACCGGTGCCTGCTAAAATCCCCAGAGCCACTAGATCAACGCTCCGGTCAACCAGGCTTCCAAGCAGAACTCCGGCGTTGCTGCGGCCGATTCGCATCGCCATCCCCGCGCGAACCAAATCTCCGCCGATCAGCGATGGCAGAAACAATGAGCCAAAAAGACCCGCAAAATAGCAGCGCGCTGCCTGTATCCACTTCATGCGGGAACCGGCCACGCTCACCATGAGCCGCCATTTCGTCACACCAATGCAATGCGTCGCCAGATAGCCGGTCAGCACAAAAACCCACAAATGCGCCGGAAGTGTGCCGAGCGTTTGCCAAATCTTGCGACCCGAAAGAAAGCGAAACAGCAGGAAGAGAACCAGGGCGCTGCCACCGTAGTGCAAGAGCGCCTGAAGCGCGGCGCGCGGCCAGTTTTTTCCGGAGGTTCGCGTGTCGGATGGAGAATTCACGGAATGTTCGACACATTATGCGGTGCCACGGTTCACGCGACAAGCCTTGGAAATGCGGTTGCAGTCGGGCGGATAACCCATTAACGTAGTCCACTCGTTTTTGTATCGCGGGATCTGAAGGGGAGAACTTCGGAGCTGTCCTGAAGTCGTTGATCCCGATTCGAGGCCCAATTGAAGAAGAAAATTCGTGTGCTGCAGTATGGTGTCGGACCGATTGGCGCTTCCATCGTCCGCCTGATGCGCGAGAAGGCGGCGCTGGAAATTGTCGGCGCGATCGACAGAGATCCCGCCAAAGCTCGACGCGATCTCGGCGAGGTCGTGGGATCTAAGGACGCTCCGTGGGGCGTCCTGATCGCTGCCGATTCAGCCGGGCTGCTCGCGAAACCTGTGGACGTGGTGATTCACTCAACTTCCTCGTATCTACCTGACGTGATGGACCAGCTGCTCGAATGCCTCGGCGCGGGCTGCTGCATTGTTTCTACATGCGAGGAACTCGCTTATCCCTATCGCAAGCATCCGGATCTTTCGGCGCAGCTTGACGCGGCTGCGAAAGAGGAAGGTGTCGCTTTGGTGGGCACAGGCGTGAATCCCGGATTCGTGATGGACAAGCTCGTTCTTACGTTGAGCGCCGTTTCGCAGCGCGTCGAATGGGCTAAAGCGGTGCGCATCGTTGACGCATCGAAGCGCCGCCTGCCACTGCAGAAGAAAATCGGCGCCGGAATGACGCCCGAAGAATTTCGCGCCCAGGTGAGCGCCGGCGTGATCAAGCATCACGGTCTGCCAGAATCCATTGCGATGGTCGCCGACGGCCTTGGATTCGAGCTCGATGATATTTCAGAGACGATTGAGCCGGTGATCGCAGCAGAACCCGTGAAAACCGAGTTCCTGGAAGTTGCGCCCGGCCAGGTAGCCGGCGTGCATCAAATTGCGCGCGGAACGGACGGCGGCAAAGAGAAGATCTACATGGAGCTGAAGATGTTTATGGGCGCGGAAGACTCCGCCGACTCGATCGAACTGAAGGGCGAGCCAAATCTGGCGCTGACAATTCCCGGCGGCACGCATGGCGACGTGGCTACAGCCGCGGTGATCGTCAACGCGATCCCTTCAATTCTCGCCGCGCAATCCGGTCTGCGCACCGCGCGCGACCTTCCCCTCAGCTACTTCCCAGCGGTTCGATTACCTTGACCCGCATATGGGTCGCTTTTTCGGCTAAAGGAAAGTAATTGGAATTTGGTCTTTAACGATTGAAAAGTCAGAGTCGGATGTCACGATCTCGCCTCTGACTCGGTGCGCCAGGCTCGCAACAAAGCAGTCCGCATAGGGGAGCGCGTAATTTGCCTTATATTCCGCCGCTCGCTTCGTTGCTATCCAGGTTGCATCCTCTACTTCAATTGGCAGCCGGAAAAGTTTGGCGAGCAGTATTTCGGCAACCGGCTCACCTTGGGCCCGCCACATCGAGTAGTAGACTTCTCCCCAGTTGACGACGCTCATGAATAGGTGCGTTTCCCCGTGGAGCGCCGAGACGATCAATTGTTGGACAGTCTCGGCTCCCCGGGAGTCGCGAAACAAAACGAGGATCGCGCTCGCGTCCAGAACGATGCGCCTCAAAGTCTTCGGTCTCGCTTCCGCTCCTCGAAAAGGGTCTTCAGCGGAGAACGGCCACCTTTGAGAGCGCCCCGCAGGCTTTTCACGTACTCCGCGGTGAGAGGCTGAAGTACAAGGCGTTCGTCCTCTTCGATGAAAGCAATCTGTGTCCCCTGGCGAATGTTGAGTTTTCTTCGCAGTTTCGAGGGAATCACGATCTGACCCTTCTGCGTCACTGTGGATGTCTTGATCTTCATATTTTCACCGGAATTTCTGATACCAGGACAAGAGTATACCATCCTACGATTCGTAATATATTATCAGAAGGTATTACGTTTCTTGGAGCTGGTGCTGAATCCATCCATTACGTGACTTTGGAGCCGCGACTCGTCTAATTCTTGTTCCAGAAGCGCGCCACCGCCGCATAGTCCGGATCGTCTTTCGACGCATCTTTCACGGCGCTGTACGTCGCAAACGCGGCCGCGGCAGCAGGCAAGTCGAGCCCTTCTTTCTTCGCCAGTTCGAGCGCGAGACGAATATCCTTGTGCATCAGCCGTAGCGGAAAGCTAGCTGGGAATTCATTCTTAAGCATGGTGGGCGCTTTCACGTCCAGCACCCCCGCGCGCGCCATGCTCGACTGCATCACCTCCACCAGCTTCTCGCCGGCAATGCCAGCTTTCGAAACCAGCGCAAGCGCTTCAGCCAGCGCTTCTACTTCAACTGCGAGAATCAGATTCATCGCGAGCTTCACCGTCTGCCCCGCGCCGTTCGGACCCAGCAGGAAGAACTTTTTCCCCATCACTTCGAAAACCGGCTTCACTCGCCCGAACACCTCAGGCTTTCCGCCAACCATGAAAACCAGCTCGCCCTTTTTCGCGCCCCAATCGCCTCCCGTAACCGGTGCATCCAGATAATCGGCACCCTTCTCGGCACAAGCGGCGGCGGTGCGACGTGCCAGGTCGGGAGAAATGGTACTTGAATCGATATACGTGCTGCCTCGGCGCAAACCCGCCAGCGCGCCATCCGCGCCCCATAAAATCCCTTCGACCGCAGGTGGGTCGCTCACAATCGTGATCAGCACATCCACCTGCGCCGCCGTTTCGCGAGGATTCGCGGCAAATTTCGCGCCTTCTCTCACGAGTTCGTCTGCTCGATCCTTCGTTCGATTCCAGACGACCAAGGGAAATCCCGCTTTCAGCAAGTTTCCCGCCATCGGCTTTCCCATCAGCCCCAATCCGATAAATCCAACTGTCGGTTTCATTAGTCCCCCTCTGGCACACATGTAATATATGCGTGGCTCGACGCAGAATCGTCAAGGAAAGTTTGGACAAAATCATGTAGCAGAAAAGCTTCAGAAGAATTAACGCCGGGTCTTAAGGGCCTTGGCGTGAACTACGGTGGGCACTTCGGAAATTTGCGCCGCCTCAATAAGCCGTATTACGTATTCGTAGGGAATCTCCACCCGCATCGTCTTCTTTCTTTCTCCCTGCAGTATCCGCTCTTCAACCACGATAGATCGCCCCGTGTCGGCCACAAGCGTGCCCACGGATTTCTGGCGGATGTCCGCCACCCGATACTGGGCTTCCACACGCTTTCCCATGAATGAAATAAAGCGACTCATCGAATAACCATTTCACCTTGTGCCCGTGTGAAGGGTCAATGGTACGCCAGTTTACTATAAGTGTACTTCAACTGTGTCGGGGAGAAACTGTGAGTTTCCGGCCGGTTAGTGAGTGGGGTGATGCGAAGGAGTGGGAGAGTCGTGGACGACGGGCGCTGCTTCGATGCTTCGGAGTTGTAAGTCGGCGGTGAGCGCCAGCACGATCGGAGCGACGATGCTGAGTGCGAAGTAGCTGAACACGATCGGGAGAACCCATGCGAGCGCCCACGAATCGTGCGCATAGTGTTTCGAAGCAGCCCACCACACCACCACCGCCGCGATTAGTCCTGTGAATGCAGCGAGATAGCGGCTAAGCAAGGAAATCTCGAGCGGCTTGGCGCAGTTGGGGCAGACGAGATCATTCGAATAGGCAAGAACTCTGCCAACGGAAACTACATGCAAGCAATCAGGACAAACGCGAGCCGCCACGAGCGCCTCCGGAATTCAGTGCAAGATACACTACCCTCGCCGCACAAAAAAGGCCCTGCTAAATCAGAGAAAATTCCACGCGATGACGCATGGGATCGATTCGTTCAGCCCTCACGCGCACGCGATCGCCCAGCCGGAAGAGTCTCTGCACTTTGCCACCTCGCGACCCGCCGCGGTACGGCTCGGCCACAATCACGTGATCGCGCTCGCGAAACGTGCAGCGCATCCCGGTGACTTCTTCCAGGCGATCGATACTCACCAGCCCCTCAACGAAAATCTCAACCAACTCAACGAAAAATCCAAACTTCTGCACCGAAATAATCAGCGCCTCGTATTCCTCGCCAAGATGGCCTTCCATGAACTGAGCCGTCTTCCATTCCATCAGTTCGCGCTCGGCTGCCTCCGCGCGGCGCTCGGCTTCCGAGCTTTCCGAGGCGATCTCTTCCAACTCAACACGGCGATACGGGCCGAGCATTGCAACGGTCCGCGCTTCTTTCCCCGGCTTCGCATCCGTGAGTGTGGCGCGCAATGGTTTTATCTCCGGATTCGCAAGCGCCCACTTCAGCGCACGATGAACGATCAAGTCCGGGTAGCGGCGGATTGGCGACGTAAAGTGCGTGTATTCCTTCGTCGCCAGCGCGAAATGCCCCAGCACTTCCACGGCGTAGCGCGCTTGCTTGAGCGAACGCAGCATTAAGTAGGAAAGAATCCGCTCTTCAGGTTTGCCAGCAATTTTCTCCGTCAGGCGCTGATAATGCTGCGGACGAATATCCACTTCCTCAGCCCCCGGCACGGTCACGCTCATAGGACGCGCGCGCCCTCGACTCGCGTCGCGCCCTCCTCGCCCTCGAGCAGCCGGCTGCACCCGCCCATGGCGCACTGCGATGCGGCGCTCCGGCAGATCTTCCACTCCAAGCGAGTAGCCAAACGCATGCGCCAGTTCTTCGAACTCGATAACCTTTTTCGGATCGGGCTTTTCGTGCACCCGATGCAGCGAGGCAACGCCACGACGCTCGAGATACTGCGCCACAGCCTCGTTCGCCGCGAGCATGAACTCCTCGATGATCCGGTGCGCGATATTCCGCACGCTGCGGACAATGCTGAGCATCCGCCCCTGGTCGTCGAACTCGATGATCGGCTCGGGCAGATCGAAGTCGATCGACCCGCGTGCGACGCGCTTTTTGTTCAGCAGCAGCGCCAGCTCTTTCATACGTTTGAAATTCCCGACGAGCGGTGCATAACGCTCGTTCATTTCCGCATCGCCCTCGAGAATCTTGTGCACGTTGGTATACGTCATTCGCTCGGCAGAACGAATCACGCCCGGAGTGAAATCGGCGCGCACCGTATTTCCGCTCGAGTCGATTTCCATGATCGCGCTCATCACCAGCCGGTCAACTTTTGGATTCAGTGAGCAAATTCCATTCGAAAGCTCCTCCGGCAGCATCGGCACCGCGCGATTCGGAAAATAAACCGAAGTCCCCCTCAAGTGCGCCTCGCGATCGAGCGGCGAATTGCGCTCCACATAGTGCGCCACGTCCGCAATGTGCACTTGCAACTCATAGTGCCCGTTCGGCAACTCGGTCACATGAACCGCATCGTCGAAATCGCGCGCTGTCTCGCCGTCAATCGTAACGATTGGCAGGTCGCGAAAGTCGCGCCGGCCTCGCATGTCCGCCTCAGAAACTCGCTGCGGCTCAGATTTCGCTTCCGCGATCACTCCCGGCGGAAAAACATGCGGCAGATGATGCTTCCGAATAATGATCTCAACGTCAACGCCAATGTCACCCGGCCGGCCGAGAATCTCGATCACGCGGCCCGCCGGAGCGAGGCCACCCTTTGGGTAGCGCGTGATCTCCACGTTCACCACGGCGCCATCGAGTTCGGGTAACCGCAATCGTCGGTGGCTGGCCGCTTGCGCCGCGCCTACTTTCTCGCGCAACTCCGGAGTCAATTCGTCGCCCGGCGGAATCGCTACCTCGTGTTGAATTCGCGTGTCGTACGGCAGCACGACGTTTCCATGCGGGCCGTAGCGGAAAAGCCCGACGACCGTCGGATTCTCACGCTCGACGACTTGCACAATGCGGCCTTCTGCGCGGCCATCCATTTTTCGTCTCTCGACGCGTGCCAGCACACGATCGCCATGCATCGTGTCAGCCATCGCATCACGCCCTATGAAGAGATCGCCTTCCACGCGCGGAATCGGCTTGTCTGGCACCAGGAAGCCGTATCCGTCCCGGTGCGCCACGATTCGTCCAGAAATCAAATTCGGATCGGCACTTTTGCGGGAGGCGTCTGCCCCGCTAGCTGACGCGGGACCGGCATCTGGAAGCTTCTGGCTTTCCATTGCCGCGGACTTCTTTACCTTTGCCGCCGCACGTGACGACTGTTTGCTCTCCGCCAGCCGATATTGCCCGCCGCGAATCTCTTCCACGTCACCCCGGCTCTTTAAATATTGAATGATCCGCGGCAAAAACCGGCGCGCGTGATGTTGCAACTCCATTCCGTGCGCGATGTGCCGGATGCTTTCTGGCTGCGAGATAGACGACAGGTAGGAAATCACCTGCTCTTCGGTCACGTGACTCGGATGAGGTTCCTTCTCCGAGTCTTTCGTGCCTTTATATTTTCGAGGATGTTTCATAATGGGCGAGAAGTGCCACGCACAGGCTAGCGGAATTCAGGCTGGCTGGCAAAGGTGTTCGCTACTCCCAGAGGGGCACCACGCTCACAGTTTGTTCGGCTGTTGCTGGTGCGCGGTTACTGTCGCGCGATTGGCAGATCGACAATTCCAATCTTGCCATCCGGCTGCTGCTCGAGAGCGGGTGCGTATGCTCCCAACAATTCGCGCCGCCACCAATCGCCCGTCTCGTGTTTTGTTTTTTCGTCCGTAAACCAATATTCATAAATAACGGCGCGAACGGCAATCGGCTGCGGACCACCTGCAAACGGATCACCAGCAAATAAATGCAGCACGTCAGAATCGTTTTGGAGAAGCCGCTCCTCCGTCCACAGTACGAAGCGATTGTCCCGCCAGCCGCCTAGTGACGCGAACCACAGGTTCCAGTCGAAGCGCGGTTGATACGGGGCGTAAATCCCCGGCGCCTTTTTCACATCCTGGGGTTTGTAGCGAAACGGATACGGAATCCACGTTTTTCCGTCGCTCGACCCTTGAAACTCAATTTCAAGCCGCTCCGGCGTCATTACAGCGAACAAACCGTAGCGATTGGCGATGCGAAATGGCTCAAGCGCCGACACCGGCGACATCGGCAACGGCAGCGTCGGCAGAAACATCCAGATAAGCTGCGCTGTCGTTGCGTAGAAGACCACGCCCAGAAAAGCGCCCGCGATCGCCATTCGAAGCGGACGCAGTCGTTCGCGCCACAGCGAACGCCAGTCTTCGCGCTTTTTGGCTGCCGCCGCAGCTGTTTCGCTTCCAGCCCTAACGCTTGTCGCTTTGAAAAGATCGCGCACCTTGCGCGGCAAAACCCACTCGACGAATCGATCATCTAGCAGCAAAAAACCAAGCGAGAGGACGAGATAATTCAGAAACGTGTAGTTTGCCGTCAAAATGATTACGAGTTCGAATGGCGTCACAATGCAAAAGCAAATAATCCGGAATCGGCGCGGCAGAAAAAGCATCCACACCAGCACAAGCTCGATTCCAAGCGTAAGCGCAACCGCCCCCGCGTGAAACCAGTGGGGAAAATGCTGCACGTACCATCCGATCCATGTGGGCAGCGGACCATTCTGATAGTAGTTGTCCATTGCCGTGAAATTGCGCCACGTAGGATCGCCGCTTCGAATTTTTGCTACGCCCGATTCGAAATAAATACGGAACCACTCCCATTGCAGCAAGAACATACTCGTCCGCGAGAGAGGATTGCTTCGCCCCAATCCCGGCCAGAATCCCGGCGGGGCGAAAAATAACGAAATGAAACCCGCTTCGAGGAGCATTCCATCCGACTGGTATCCGGAAAAATCCTGCGCTGCCGCCACAAACGACAAGTAACACAGGAAACAGACCAACAGCGTTCCCCGGGGCCACCCATTGAAAACTAAAATCACCGACGCGATCAACCCGATCCAGCAGATTGCCATCAGCATGCGATTGCTCGAGTCGACCCACAGTAAAGTCGGCGCATACCAGAAGCGCAGCACCCCCGAAACCGCGGACGTCACTGCTTGAAGATAATCCTTCGCGGGAAGAAGACCGTTCGTGCCGATCAGCCCTTTCACTTGGAACAGAAGCGAATAAAACGCGGAAAAATAGACAAGCCCTAGCGCTCGGAGGAAAATCCACCGCGGCCACAGGTGGCCCGGACGCTTCTCATTGATCGGCTCGGGCCCGAGCAGCCAGTTAACAGCGAACTGTATCCGCTCGATGCCAGTGGGGGGGTCGAATGAACGCTCGTATGCTTTCGACTGAAACATCCCGCTTCAGTCTACGGCAGGTTCCAGCCTGGGGGAATTCAAACCGATTTCGACGTGGCCGCCACAAGCCCCGCGGCTTTGAATGGCCGCTCGGCGGCGGGAACAGACTGAAGATTATCCCGGCATTCCGCAACTCCGATCAAAAATTCTTGCGCGTTGAAAGCGAAACCGTTGCGCATGTGCAGCAGCTTCGTAGCTTCACGAGAGCGGATGTATTTGCCGTCGGGCAATAGAAACCGCGCCTTCGCCGTATCGGCTAAATACGGCTGGAGCACTTCCGCGAAAACCTGATGAGCCAACTCCGGGTCGCGCAGGTGATACATCACTTCCACGCGCTCATAAATATTTCGATGCATCCAGTCCGCGCTGCCGAGGTATGTTTCCGTTGTACCGCCGTTGCCGAATACGAAGACGCGGCTGTGTTCGAGAAAGCGGCCGATCACGCTTCGCACGCGAATGCGGCTGCTGATGCCCCGCAACCCGGGCCGCAACGCGCAAGCCCCGCGCACCACCAACTCGATCTGCACACCCGCCTGCGAAGCGCGATAGAGCGCCTCGATGATTCTTTCATCGAGCAGCGCGTTTACTTTCGCGAAGATAAAGGCCGGCCTTCCCGCGCGCGCATGCTTGGCTTCGCGATCGATGAGCGTTAGGCAGCTCTTCCCCAAATTGAGCGGCGCCACAAATAGCGGTGAGTAGCTGGTGCGTTCGGAATAGGCGGTAAGGTAATTAAACACGTGGTGCACGGATGCGGTGATGTGCGCGTCGGTCGTAAGAAGGCTCAAATCAGTGTAGAAACGCGCGGTCGAAGGGTTATAATTCCCGGTCCCCAGATGCGCGTAGCGGCGAATCTGACCGTTCGATTCCCGCCGCGCTACGAGCGCCAGTTTGCAATGTGTCTTTAGCCCAACTACTCCGTGAAACACCTGCACGCCCGCCTCTTGCAAGTTTCGCGCCCAGCGGATATTCGACGCTTCATCGAACCGCGCCTTCAGCTCCACCACCACTGCCACTTCTTTCTTCGCTGCTGCGTCGATCAGCGCGCGCACGATCGGCGAGTTTTCGCTCGTGCGGTAGAGCGTTTGCTTGATCGACAGCACGTCGGGATCCTGCGCCGCGCTCTCGATGAAACGCACCACCGCCGAATACGAATCGTATGGGTGGTGCAGCAGCACGCTGCGCTTTCGAATCATCTCGAAAATCGAAGACGCGCCCTTCTTGAGCGCGAGCTCGCGCGAAACAAACGGTTTGAACTTCAAATCCGGCCGTGGCGTCTGGTCGTACATGTGAAACAGCCGCGATAGATTCGGAGGGCCATTCACGTGAAACATCTGCCAGGGTTCCAGCCGGAAATTTGCCTGCAAGCGGTCGACGATCTCGCGATTTGCACCCGCCTCGATTTCCATCCGCACGGCCGCGCCTTTGCGGCGCCGATGAAGTTGAGTATCGACAGTATCTAGAAGACTGCGCGATTCTTCTTCTTCGAGGTAAAGGTTGCTGTTTCGCGTCACTCGAAATGGAGCCGCAGAGAGTACCTCATATCCGTGATACAGCCGTTCGGCGAAAGCGTGGACTACATCATGGAGAAACACATACTCCACTTTGCCTTCTTCTGAAGGCAACAGAACCAGGCGCGGTAGCGCACGCGGCACCGTAACGACGCCGAGAAATGTCTGCGCGCTGCGCCGTTTCTTCTTCAGCAAAAACGCCACACAGAGCGCCTTGTTCAATACGTGCGGGAAAGGATGCGCCGGATCGACCGTCACCGGCGTAAGCAGCGGCTCAACACTTTTTGTGTAGAAATTCTTGATAAATTCGAAAGCCACCGGGCTCAACTCCGCTCGACTCAGCACTCGAATGGATTCTTCTGCAAGGGCAGGCACCAATATGTCGCCCCAGCATTCGTACTGGCGGCCGACAAACTCGTGAATTTTCGCCGCCAGCTCTTTCAGGACCTCCTCCGGAATCTTCCCATCCGGTCCGGGCTCGCGAATTCCATGCTCCACTTGCTGCAACAAGCCGGCCACGCGCACTTCCACGAACTCATCAAGATTGCTCGCCGTGATGGCAAGAAATTTTACGCGCTCGAGAACCGGATTCGCCTCGTCGCATGCTTCTTCCAGAACTCGCTCATTGAACTGCATCCAGGAAAGATGCCGATTGAAGATGTTCTGCGGGTCGGGTACTGCATTGGTGTTCATAACAATCCCTGAGGCGCGCGAGCGTACTGCCGAAGTGTTACAGCCATGTTACGGACTGGCCGTATATCTTACTCCGCCCGAAGCGACGGCAAAAACGATCTCAGCGCTGGGTTTGCGCGCCGGCCATAGGAGCAACCAACAGCCCGATTACAAATTGCGAAGAGCTTTTTGATGTCTAATCTCTTGCCTCCTTTCGACCTACAGAATAATCTGATTGCGGGTAGCTGGCGAAGTTTGCAGGATCGGAACTAACTTAGTACGAGTTCAGCCCTCACCGATTCGACACTCGCGAGTGTTAAGGAGATTCATCATGGCACTAACGAAACGTTCTCTCGGTTCGAGTGGATTGGAAATCACCACGGTCGGATTCGGTTCCTGGGCAATTGGCGGAGGCGGCTGGTCCTACGGCTGGGGCGCCCAGGACGACGCCGAGTCAATCGCCACGATGCGCCACGCGATCGATTTGGGCATCAACTGGATTGATACGGCCGCGATTTATGGGCTCGGCCATTCGGAAGAAGTGGTCGGCCGCCTTCTCCGCGAAATTCCGCAATCGCAGCGTCCTTTTATTTTCACCAAGTGCGGCATGGCGTTCGAAAGCGATCCAATGGCTGAGCCGCAGAGAACTTTGAAGCCAGATTCCATACGACGAGAATGCGAAGCCTCCCTGCGCCGTCTGGGTGTGGACCGAATCGATCTCTACCAATTTCATTGGCCGGACGAGACACCGGCACAGCCGTGGAAGATTCCTGGGCCACGATGGTGCAGTTGATCGAGGAAGGCAAAGTGCGCACCGGCGGCGTTTCGAATTTTGACGTGAATCTGCTGGAACGCTGCGAAAAAATCCGCCATGTCGATTCATTGCAGCCGCCTTTTTCGCTGATCAATCGTGCTGTCGCTGCCAGCGAGATTCCCTGGTGCGCAAGCCACCACACCGGCGTGATTTGCTATAGCCCGATGCAATCCGGCCTGCTGACGGATGGCTTCTCACGCGATCGAATCGCTAATCTCGCTCAGGATGATTGGCGACGGCGTTCCACCTACTTTCAAGAACCGAATCTGAGCCGCAATCTCGCGCTGCGAGACTCCTTGCGGCCGATTGCACAGCGCCACAACACTTCGGGCTCGTCTGTAGCAATTGCCTGGACGCTTGCGTGGCCGGGCGTGACCGGCGCAATCGTGGGCGCGCGAACTCCGAAGCAAGTCGATGGCTGGATCGGCGCAGCTTCGCTGGAACTCACGAACACCGACCTGACAGAAATCGCAGCGGCAATTGAGCGCACGGGAGCCGGTACCGGCCCCATCCGCCCGTCGGCCGCAAAGAAAGCTGCGGTCCCCCGCAGCGCGTAAGTCGCAGTACACTTGCGGCCATATGGGACAGGTCTACGCGGGCACATCGGGATGGGCGTACGCCAGTTGGAAGCCGGATTTCTATCCAGCGAAGCTGCCTGCCGCAAAGTTCCTGAGCCACTACGCGGGCAGGCTCAACTCAGTCGAGGTGAATTACACGTTTCGCCGCTTTCCTTCGCAAAAGCTGCTCCAGGGTTGGGTCGATTCGACTCCGCCGGATTTCAAATTTGCTTTCAAAGCGAACCAGCGGATCACCCACTTCATGCGGCTTCGCGACGCGGCCGGGCAAACGTTGGATTTCGTCGGCGCCCTGGAGCCAATGCAAAGAGCAAAGAAACTGGGACCGATTCTTTTTCAGTTGCCTCCGCAGCTGAAGCTCAACCTGAAACTGCTCGAAGATTTTCTTGTCGCCATGCCGAAAGAAATTCGCGCTGCATTCGAGTTTCGCCACGAATCGTGGTTCAACGATGAAGTATTTTCAGCCCTTCGCAAAGCGAATGCCGCGCTCTGCCAGGCTGAAAGCGAAAATCTCGTCACGCCACCAGTCTCTACTGCAGATTTTTCCTATCTCCGCCTCCGCAACGAAAGCTATTCGCCCAAGGCCCGCAATGAAATCGCTGAAAGAGTCAAAAAACTGCTGCCGTCCGGCGATGTGTTTACATATTTCAAGCACGAAGAAACCGCCGAAGGTGCCTTGTACGCCGAGGGATTATTGAGCTCCTGCCGCCGCTAAGTCTCGCGCCGCCCTGGAAAAAATCCATTCACCAGGAACATCGCCACACACGCGGCAATAGGAACTACCAAGCCAGCACGCAGGGCGCCCGAATGCGTCGATATGGCACCTACGAGCCAGGGAAGCGTGGCCCCACCCAGGCTACCGGTCGCAAATATAACGCTTCCAAATCGACGCGCCTGCGCGCCATAGATTCGAACCAGCCAACCTACCAATATCGGGTACACGCACGCGAGACCTAGCCCCGCAAGCGTCGCGCACAATGACGCCGTTCGATACGTCGCTGCAAAAAGCAATGCGCCGCTCGCCAGCGCCGCGAGACTCACGCCGAAGCCCAGCAGAATTTTCTCTCTCTCTTTGCGCGTGGCAAGCGAGCGCAGCGCCACGGGTGCCAGCGCTCGCCCCGCCGCCAGCCCGCACCAGAAAAAGGCCGGCGTCAGTGCCGCCATCACCGCAGAAATAGATTCCACCCGATTCGCGTACGCCGCCACCCATCCGCCAACCGCGCTTTCCGTTCCCACATACAAGAAAAACAACGCGCCCAATGCAAACGCGGCCGCGCGAATCAGACGGGTTTGCGGCGCAGCGCCACCGGCGTCGAGTTCATCAGCCCCTCGTTCGAGCGGCTCGATTCGCCAAACGCCAATCAGCGCTGCGCAAATTGCGTGAAACAGTGCGACTCCCACCAGAAATTTCGCCAGCATGTGCAGGTCCTCAGCCAGCATCACAAGCGGCCCGCACGCGATCGCACCGATTGTCCAGGTGACGTTAAGGATGCTCACCGCCGTCGCGCGCCGTTGCAGAAAAATCTCGGCCACCCACAAATTTCCGCCCGTCAACGCCAGCCCGAGACCGTAGCCGTACAGCGCCGTTCCCACTAGCCCGGCGTGAGCATCGCCCAATCCCAGCGCCGCCACGCCAAACGCGATGAGTGCAAAGCCAATCGCAAACGTAAGCCTGTAACCGCGTCCGCGCAACGGAATCAGCACTCCCGTCGAAAGACATCCTGCCAGCTGTCCGCAAAATTGAGTCGTAAAGAAGAGCCCGGCCTGTTCATCACTGAGCGACCAGCGGCTGATGAGAATCGGCAGAATCGGCCCCAGCAGCACGGTAACGATTCCTGCGGCAGCGAACGCAGCATGGATTACAAGATTCGCGCGGCCGTGACGCGAAGCGGGGTGCTGGAGCGAGGTTTTGATTTCTGCATTACCTCCGGATCCTGAAGACTCTAGCAAACCGAGCGGTGCAGAGCTATGCTGTGCGCCTCCAACACCATGAACGCATACTGCGACAGATCCACTGCTTTCCAGTTGGCGCGCCTCAAAAGCGAACGCCTGCGTATCTTGATTTTGCTTGCGGTCATCGGCGTGGTGTTCGTAGTGCGATCCTTCCGTACCCTCCTTTATCACAACAGCGAAAATATCCGCCTGTCGATATTCTTCGCGGTCTTTCTAACCTTGTTCGTGGCCTACGAATGGCTGATGTTGCGCGCCGTAGACCGCGCGATGCTGGCGGCCCGCCCGTTGCCAACCGCAACATGGGTTGCCAGCATTCTTCTGGAAACTTCGTTGCCCGCGTTCGTCATCGCGTTTCTTTCCGGCAACTCGGTCGAGTCCGCTTACCGGCCGCTGGCCAACCCGGCTGTCCTCGTATTTTTCGTTTTTATTATTCTTTCCACGCTGCATCTGAATCCCGCTGCGAGTCGGCTCTCTGGATTCGTCGCGGCGGGAAGCTACCTCGCGGCGGCACTGTACGTCGGTTGGAGGCCTTCCTTCTCTCCGGACGAATCGGTGATGGCGCCGAACAAGATCGTCACCGTCTACGCAATCATAATGATCGTCGCGGGATTTGTCGCAGGTGCGGTCGCTACCGAAATCAAGAAACAAGCGGAAGCCGCGCTTAGCGAGGCGGAGACGAAGCACCAAGTGGAGCGCCTGGAGCATGACCTTGAAGTTGCTCGCTCGATTCAACAATCCTTGCTCCCCACCTCGATGCCCGTCATCGAAGGTTTCGAGATCGCCGCCTGGAATCAGCCTGCCGATCAGACCGGTGGCGATTATTTCGATTGGCAGCCTCTCTCCGACGGAAAAGTCTTAGTCGCTCTAGCCGACGTTACCGGCCATGGAATCGGTCCCGCTCTGCTTGCAGCCGTGTGCCGAGCTTACGCAAGAGCCAACTTCAGCGTGGACAACGGACTCTTCGCGGCTATGGGCAAAGTCAATGCCGCGCTGGCCGCCGATCTAAAGGAAGGCCGCTTCGTCACTTTTGTTGCAGCTGTCTGCACTCCCGGAAGCCCGCGCGTGGAATTGCTTTCGGCCGGACACGGACCATTGTTTCTGTATCTGCTGAAGCACGATTGTTTCGAAAAAATGGACGCGCAAGGCCTGCCCCTGGGGATTTCGTCCAGTTTCGATTCTGATCCCGCGCTGTGTCTCGACCTTGAGCTCGGCGATATGCTCGTCCTCGCCACCGACGGATTCTTCGAGTGGGCCAACGCGGAAGGCGAGCAGTTCGGCCCCGAGCGGATGGAGGAAAAGATTCGCGCATCCAAAGAAAAGCCGCCGAGCGAAATCATTTCCAACTTGTACCGAGCCGTCGTGGAGTTTTCCGGCGGCACCGAGCAGAAGGACGATCTCACCGCCATCATTATTAAGCGCACGCCCTGAGTTGCAACCACACAGGAGAGGATGGATGAACGGAAAGAAAATGTGCAGCACCTTCCGTTGCCTTGCGATTTTGATCCTTGTTTTCAATATTACAGCGTCGGCCCAGACGGGACCGCCCCCGAATGGCATGAAGGAAAGGGATCATCTTCGCAACGTGCGCTACTGCGAAGTTCTTGTCGTCAGGAAGCATTTCTTTTCCACCACCGCGGACGTTTACAACACGCTGGGCTTGAACGATTGCCCCGCGGAAAAATGGGCGTCGCTCGACACTGCCAAATTGAAGAAGGAATGGAACGTAGCCGCAATCGTTCTCAACGGCCCACGCTATTTCATAATGGATCGCAATGCGATCGAAAAGCCCGGCAAAGTCGAATCCTTCGACGGACTTGACGCCCGCCTCCTCGCCGAACTGGAAATAAAAATCCATTCGAGCAAGCGCCAGCCATACACGGAAAACGGAGTGCAGCGCCAAAACCGCTACGTCTACGATCGCGGCAAGAATGTCTACGAACTTCTTGCGCCCGATAGCCGCGTTTACGTGATGCAAAGCTTTTCGCAGGAAGTAGATAAGCAGTTAAACGAAGCGGGCCTCCTCACTTTGGCCGACCGCCTCAAATTACCCCACGGTTGGAAATACCGCACGCGCACGCTCAACGAAGACCTCGTCATCCAAAATGTCGGCGGAAAAGCCTACGTGATCCAGGACGACTTTAAGAACACCTATCAGCTCAAACCTTAGCTCATGCGCGCATTCACCGGCGGTCCAATCGCTAAAAACCGGAATTATTTTCCGGGAAGTTTGGCGCCTAAAACATCGACCCGCTCGATAGCGGGCGGCTTCGCGAGCAGTTCGCCGGCCTTGGCCATCAACGCTTTCGCAATCGGCCCGTTCAAGTGAGCCTGCCGGCCGCTTTCATCGTCGAAAGCATCGAAGATTCCAAAAACCGAAGGACTCAATTGCAGCGCAAACCACACGGGTGTAGTAGTCTCCTGATTGGCCATGCCGAGACCAGCTTCGAGAAATTTTGCCACGTCATTTTCCTTTCCCGGTTTCGCTTCCAGCCGTACGAATAATGCGACTTTCACCATTCGCTGTCTCCTGAAACGATAGATTCGCGGCGTAATTCCAAATTACCGCCCCGCTCTCGTGATAATGCCTCGACGTCACACGATTGGATGTCTCCGGCGTGCCAAAGGAATGCATTTATTCCGCCAAGTACGTCTTGGCAAGACAGGAAGTCTCTCCAAATATAGTCCGGGGACTGAATCCGACTTGCACGGTTCATGCGTCTAACGAGGTATGTCAGGGCGTAAATCACCCGCTGTTTTTTGTCGTGCCGTTATTCTGGGCGCCGCCATGTTGGCGGTTTGCTCCGGCAGCGCGCAGGCCGCGGGTGCACCGATCCCCCACGGAACATTGGAACTCATCGCCGAAAAAGATTGGGTCGCAGCGGGGCATTCGTTCAATCTCGCTTTGCGCTTCGAACTTGAAAAGGGCTGGCACATCTACTGGGTAAATCCTGGCGATTCAGGCGAGCCTCCTCGCGTCACATGGGATTTGCCCGCCGGCATTAAGGCAGGCGCCATTGAATGGCCGGCGCCGCGGCGCCTGGGAACGCCCACGATCGTGGACTATGGCTACGAGGACGCGGTCACATTAATCATTCCAATGCGCACTGACGCGACCCTCTCGTCGCAAAACCCGGCTCAAATCTCCGCGAACGTCAAGGTTCTCGTTTGCCGCGAAATGTGCATTCCAGGCAAAGCGCAAGTTTCGCTCGCGCTGCCGGTCAAATCGCAGCTGCCACCTGCGAACGCACAGAGCACTCATTTATTCACAGAAGCGCGGAAAGCGTGGCCGCAACCCGTTCCGGCGAGCTGAGAATTTGCCATCGCCCAAACGAACGACACGTTTGTGCTGACAGCGAACCACGGCCACAAAATCACCGACGCGATTTTCTTTCCCCTGGCCGAATCGCAGGTATCAAACGCTGCCCCGCAGACCCTCGTGCCCACGGCCACGGGTTTCACTCTCACGCTGCGGAAGTCCGACCAGCTTCTCAAACCGATTGCGCGCTTGAAGGGAGTGCTCGTGCTTTCGACGAGCAGGCCTACTCGATTGACGTGCCCATTGGCAATCCCATCGCGGCAGATTGGTCTCTCGAGCAGTACAATCTCTGAAGGAGGAATCGCGGAAATGAAGCGCTCAACTTCTTATCTGACAATCGTTGTCATCATACTGTGCGCTGCCCCGCTGCTTCTCGCGGCGACGAAAGTCGGCGAGCCGGCGCCCACGTTCACGGCCACCGCCAGCGACGGCAAAACCTACAAGCTCGCCGATTACCGCGGAAAATATGTGGTCCTCGAGTGGCACAACAACGGCTGCCCTTACGTCGGCAAGCAGTACAACAGCGGCAACATGCAGAAGCTCCAAAAGCAGTGGACGGCGCGAGGAGTTGTTTGGTTTACGGTTCTATCCTCCGCGCCCGGCAAGCAAGGATTCGTCACCGCGAGCGACGAGAACGCGTACATCTCAAAAATGCAAGCCGCGCCCACCGCCGCGCTGCTCGATCCGAGCGGCGAGATCGGCCACTTGTACGACGCGAAGACGTCGCCGCAAATGGTGGTAATCAATCCTCAGGGCGTCGTCTATGATGGCGCGATCGATGACAAACCCACCACCGATCTCGCAGACGTCCCCGGCGCAACGAATTACGTCTCGCTCGCCCTCGAGCAATCCATGGCCGGCAAACCGGTGGCCACGCCCGCAACACGTCCCTACGGCTGTTCGGTCAAATATTCAGATTCATCGCATTAGGATCATTCGGCCCGCTACGAATGCCAATGCGGCACAGGTCGTCGCCTCGTCCCTTGTAGCGCCGGCATCCTGCCGGCTCTTTTGAATTTTGCTTTTTTTGCTCGCCTGCCATTCTGAGCGCAGCGCAGGTTATGCGGCCCGGATTCTCACGGAGCGAAGAATCCCAACCCAATTTTTCGCACTCACTCCGCCACGTTCTCGGGTCCGCGCTATAATTCCCTCCCCGGTCAATTCTCCTGGAGGCCCGCCATGGCAACACGACAAGATCGCGTGGAACTAAAAGGCAGCGCGCGAGCCGCATTTCCAAGCGGACAAGATGTCGGCCCCGCGGATCCAAATCAGCAAATCGAAGTCAGCGTCCTCCTGCGCCGCGGATCGAAGCCCGGCGATTTCCCCGCCGCCGATCAAATGGGCGCTCGCCTCGCTCGCGACCGCAAATATCTCACCCGCGAAGAATTCGCCAAGCAATACGGCGCGTCGCCAGCAGACATCGAAAAAGTTCGCGCATTCGCCACGCAATATAATTTAAAAGTCGCAAGCGAAGATCGCGCCAGCCGCACCGTAAAACTCACCGGCACAGTTCAAGCCTTCAACGACGCTTTCGGAGCAAGTCTCCGCCGTTACGAACACGCTTCCGGCACCTATCGCTGCCGCACCGGCGCCCTCACGATTCCCGCCGACCTCGACGGCATCATCGAAAGCGTTCTCGGCCTCGACAATCGCCCACAAGCCAAACCGCATTTCCGCCTGCGCAAGAAAAACCCCAGCGCGCAACCCAACGCCACAGACGTTTCTTACTCACCTCTTCAAGTCGCCAAAGCCTACGCTTTCCCGTCAGGCGCAACCGGTTCCGGCCAATGCATCGCCCTCATCGAACTCGGCGGCGGATACAACGCCTCCGATCTCTCCCAGTTTTTCAGCAACCTCGGAATCTCCGCGCCAAAAGTCACCGCCGTTTCCGTGGACGGCGCGAAAAATTCGCCCACAGGAGACGCCAGCGGCCCCGACGGCGAAGTGGAACTCGATATCGAAGTCGCAGGCGCCATCGCGCCCGCCGCACAAATCGCCGTGTACTTTGCGCCGAACACTGATCAAGGCTTCATCGACGCGATCACCACTGCCGTCCACGACGCCAAGTTGAAGCCATCCATCATCTCCATCAGCTGGGGCGGTCCAGAAGATTCCTGGACAGCTCAATCTCGCAACGCTCTCAATTCCGCCTGCCAGGACGCATCCACGATGGGCGTCACAGTCCTCGCAGCTTCGGGCGATAACGGTTCGACCGACGGCAGCACCAGCGGAAACCCCACGGTGGATTTCCCCGCATCGAGTCCGTTCCTAGTCGGTTGCGGCGGAACAAAACTAACCCTCTCCGGCGCCTCCATCAGCAGCGAGCAAACCTGGAATGAGCTTTCAGCAAATGAAGGCGCCACGGGCGGCGGCGTGAGCGAGGCCTTCGCGCTCCCAAGTTTCCAGCAAAACGCAAACGTTCCGAAAGCTCCGAACGGATTCACAGGTCGCGGTGTTCCCGACGTCGCCGGCGACGCCGACCCGGCAACGGGCTACAACGTCGTAGTAGACGGACAGCAATCCGTGATCGGCGGAACAAGCGCCGTTGCCCCGCTCTGGGCAGGCCTCTTCGCGCTCATCAATCAATCGTTGGGAGCAAACGTAGGCTACGTGAACCCACTTCTATATTCCGCGAAAGCCGAAGCCACATTTCACGACATCACAGCCGGAAACAACGGCACCTACTCCGCAGGCCGTGGTTGGGACGCCTGCACCGGCCTCGGCACCCCAAACGGCGCCGCACTCCTAACCGCCCTGCGCGGCTCTTGAATTGGCGTTGTGCCCGCTTGCAGCCGGCGGATTAATGCGACCTGTAAATGTAGCTCACCTCTTTAGAGGTGAGGCTTCATGCCCGTAATCCTGCGCTGTGCGCCAGCTATTTCGACTCCGCCGCCACAATCATTCGGCTCGCGCGCTCGCGCAACTCCGCCGGCATCGCCAATGATTTTCGAGCCTCCGTATCAAAATACACGGCGACGAGATGCATGATAGCCGCCACTTCGCCCGTGTCATCGTTCGTCATCACGTGCGTCAAACGCACCACTTTATCTTTCACCTCATCCACCGCAGATCGCACCGTAATCACATCGCCCGCGCGCAACTCGCGTTTGTATTCGATGCGCTGCTCCACACCTGCAACCCCGCGTTTCTCCTTCTGCATCCGCGAACGCGTCAGCCCCATCGCCGCAAAAAGTTGCCAGCTCGCCTCGTCAAATTTCCCCACGTACCACATCACGTTCATATGCCCCATATGATCGCAATGCTCGGCCTTCACCACTCCCCGATACGTGATCGCACGCTCAAGCTCACCCTCGGCCATGCATTTCTCCTGTTATCAAGCGGACCCGGCGACAGACGAGCCCATCGGCGATGAATTACGCCCTCCACCAATCACGGCACCGTACCGCTCGAGCGCGTTCAAGTGATCCCGGTCGGCTCGCAACCCGATGTAGCCGTCAGGCCGCACCGCCAGAAGCGTGATTCCGTCGACGCCGATTAGATCAGTCGCGCACTGTTCAAATTTTCCAATCTGCGCGGGCAAATCCTTATCACTGCCGAGCGCGAGGGCCGCTTCAAACAGCAACGAATCAGCAGTGAGTTTCTGCAAAGTACCGTGAATGTTCAGAAGCGTCGGAATGTGCGCGCCGGGTCCAGCGAGGAGCAGCAACGTATGGCCCGCGCGGTGGCCAAGTCCGTGTAGTTTGTGAGCCTGCATCCCCGCCAATCGGACAGGGATCGTATCGGGCAAGCGTCGTCCCGCAGCGAGTTTGCTGTTCGCGTCCCCGAAGACGATGGGCGATTCGCAATAATCAGCAATCAATTCGGTCTCCGCCGCTACTTCGTGATGCAGTGTCTTCGCATCAGCGAGTTTCGCTCGGATGCTCTGATCGCGCCTTTCGCATTCCGCTGAGCCGCTAACCGTTAGCGCATATTCGAAGCCATCGCCGGACTGCATCACCCTCTCGGCGGCGGGGCGTCGCTCGATCTCGTAACTATCGAGCAGCACCGGATCGGCCGCGCCGCGCAGCACCAGCGCAAGTTTCCACGCCAAATTGAACGCGTCCTGCAAACCGCAATTCATTCCATGCCCTTCGGATGGCGAGCACAAGTGAGCCGCATCGCCGGCCAGAAACACGCGCCCCGATCGATACTTCGTGGCCACCTTGGTGTGGCAGTGGAATCGCGTCGGGTTCTCCACGTCAACAAACGACGCCGCCGGCAGATAGCCACGCAAAGTCGCCGCAGCATCCGCGACCAGATCCGACTCTTCCGAGGTCGGCCTCATGTAAACGCGCCACCGCTGTCCCGGAAGCGCCGTCAAAATCACCGGAAGCGCCTCGAGGTAAACGAATGTCCCCTCGTACGTGTCGGCCCAGCCTTGAACCGTAGCGTCAAACACAGCCCACGGTTTCGCGATGTCGTGCCCCTCGAAACCGATGCCGCTCAACTCGCGCGTCGGGCTGTGCAGCCCGTCGCATCCCACCACCCACTGCGCAGCCACGCGATACGGAACGCCGTCGCGCTCGATCTCGGCCAGCACGCCGCCGGCACGTGGCTGAAGTCCAGTCAGGCGACATGACTGATTCACCTTCCCGCCCCGCGTCTCGAGATACTCGGTAAGAATCCGCTCGGTCACTTCCTCCGACACGCCGAGATTAAATCCATACACGCTTCCGCAGGTCGAGAGATCCATCATTCCGAGCAGCTTCCCGCGCGAGTGAATTTTGATGACGCGCTGCCTGCACCCGGCATCGAGAAATTTCCCGGCAAGCCCCAGCGACTCAAAAATTTGTAGCGATCGCGGATGCACCACCGTCGCCCGATCCCAATGCAACGGCCCAGGCCGCGCATCAATCAGATGGCATCGCACCCCGCGCCGCTCAAGCTCCGACGCGAGCAGCAACCCCGTCGGCCCAGCCCCGACCACAAGCACAGGCACGGACGCGCCCGCTGCGGCATCATTATCTTTCTGCGGCACTCTCTCCGAATTGTGGACGGAGCGATTCATATGTGTGGTGACGTGCGTAGAATGGTGCCCAAGAGAGGACTCGAACCTCCACTCCCTTGCGAGAACTAGCTCCTGAAGCTAGCGCGTCTGCCAATTCCGCCACTTGGGCATTTCCTGCGGCAGGAACAACAATTCATATTGCCGCGCACTCCCGGGTTTGTCAACGCAGGCGCGTTCATCAGCCGAGCGCGAGAAAGTTTCCAGCGCGCTAGCGGAGCAATCCGGGGTTGGCGACGCGGAGATAATCTTGGAAGCAAAAAAGAAAAGGGGCGATTGCTCGCCCCTTGTCCTCAGTCGCGAAAGAACAGCTGCCAGCATTCTCACCGTTTTACCGGCAGAAGCCAGCCACAGCAAGTCGCGCTAGGTCAGGTCCGTGGTTTGCGTCGCGCCTTCCATCAAGCGTTAGCCTGACGGCAGCACGTCCTGCCCACCGCTGATCCAGACCTAGAGCCTCGCCGTGACGCTGCGCTGCTCCGAACTTTGCCGAAGCCGTTCTATCCTTCCGAGCCCCGTGTAGGTCGTCAAGCTTTCGCTTGCCGTGCTTTCCGAGACTCGGTCGATCGGAACGCTCTCGCACCACCCTTGTAACTCTGCCTGCATAAGCGGTCAAGACGACCGAAAAGAATTTTTCCTGTGGAAATTTAGGAAATGTGGAAATCGCCCGGTTGTGCCGTTGCCGTTCCTTCAGTAGGGGCACGGCATGCCGTGCCCGAATGCGCTACACGCGCACCCGAACCAGCCACGCACCGCGAATCCCGATCGCCCCCGTCTGAATCTAAACCGACGAACACGAATATCGCCAGCATTGGCGCCACAAACACTCGGAGATAAAACGATGCATCTTTCTGCATCACCCTGCTGGATCCGATGCCTACAATTCTCACGCGCTGCCCTCGTTGCTGCTGTGCTCTTCTCATCCTTTCAATCGCAGTCCCAAGCCCGAGAAAAAACTAACGAAAAGATCCTAAAGGAACATTCCATGGACTACTCGACCGCATATCGCACCATAAAAGTAGACGACCTCTCCATCTTCTACAGAGAGGCCGGGCCGAAAGACGCGCCGACCCTTCTCCTCCTCCACGGACTCCCCTCTTCCTCGCGAATGTTCGAGCCTCTCTTCGCCCGCCTTTCCGATCGCTACCACCTCATCGCGCCCGATTACCCGGGCTTCGGGCACAGCGACTGGCCGGACCCGAAAAAATTCGCGTACACCTTCGACCACATCGCCGACGTGATGAATCATTTCACCGAAGCGCTCGGCATCACGCGCTACTCGCTCTATATGCAGGACTACGGCGGCCCCGTGGGCTTCCGCATGATTCTGGCCCATCCCGACCGGGTCGAGACTCTCATCGTCCAGGACGCCGTGGCGCACAACGAAGGCCTCGGCGAGAATTGGAAAACGCGCCGAGCCTTTTGGGCCGATCGCGCCGCCTACGAAATCGCGCTGCGGACAAATCTTCTCTCGCTGGCGACCACGCGCTCGCGCCACGTTGGCGACGACCCCAACGTGGAACGCCACGATCCGGACCTGTGGACAGACGAATTTTATTTTCTAAACCAACCCGGCCAGGGCGAGATTCAAGTGGACCTCTTCTACGACTACCGCACCAACGTAGAGAACTACCCGAAGTGGCAGGCTTGGATGCGCGAAAAGCAGCCGCGCCTTCTGGTCATCTGGGGCAAGTACGAGTCCTCGTTCGACCCCTCAGAACCGGAATCCTATCGCCGTGACGTCCCGAAGGCCGAAATCCACATCGTCGATGGAGGCCACTTCGCCCTCGACACTGCAGCAGATCAAATCGCAATGCTCATCCGCGACTTCATGAAGTAGCCCCGGCGTCTAACGGTGCGATTCGCCACTTCTCTCGTAGCTCTGAATTTGCTTCGGTTTTGGTGGCGGCGTCCTTCAGTCGGATACGAAGCAGACTACGTCAATAACCGGGAGGCCTCTTCCCACAGCTGCTGCGTGATCGTTCTCGCCGGTTGATTTTGCGCCAGCTTGGCCGACTGTCCCGCCCACATTTGCATACGGTCCGCATCTCCCGCCTTCAGTGCCGCTTGACGCATCGCTTGAGTCAGCCCGCGCTGCACAGGATACGGCGCCGAACGAGGAGCATCCGAAGCAGCCGCAGCCCGAACGTACGCCGTCGCGACGCTTCGTCCTGGCCGTCCACTGAACGCTCGCGTCACCATCGTTTCGTTGGCTTCGGTATGCGCGAGCCTCTCGACATAAGCAGGATGCGTCTTCGCTTCGGGCGATCGCAGAAATCCGGTTCCGATCTGCACCGCGCTCGCACCAAGTATCAAAGCCGCGGCAATTCCGCGTGCATCAGCGATCCCGCCCGCAGCGATCACGGGCACCGCCACCGCATCCACAACCTGCGGCAAGAGCGCCATCAAACCGACCATCTGCCGTTCCGCTTCGTCCGCACGGAAGGCGCCTCGATGCCCTCCAGCCTCCATGCCCTGCGCGATAATTGCATCGGCGCCCGCCGCTTCCGCCGCCTTCGCTTCAGCAACCGTCGTGGCCGTCGCAAACCACAGGATTCCCTGTGCTTTCATTTCGGCCACGAAGCCCGGCGCATAGATTCCCATAATCGAAGAAATTGCCTTTGGCTCGACAGCCAGCACAGCCTGGCACTGAGCCTCAAAGTCCGGCAGCTTCGCATCACCCGCTTCCGGTGCAACAGCAGGTCCCCACGTCGCGAGAAACTCGCGCTGCCGCTTTTCCAATTCGAAGTCTCGAACCGGCGTCGCCTCAGGAATCCAAAGATTGACCTGAAATCCTCCCCGGCTGCCCTGTCGGAATTCATCGCTCCACGCTTTGATTTCATCCGGCTTCAGCAGCAGCGCTCCGCAAGCCCCCAGCCCACCCGCATTCGCCACGGCAATCGACAGCGACGGAGGACACGCTCCTGCCATGGGCGCCAGCAGAATCGGCAAACGAATACCCAGACGATTCGCGAAAGCTTCGGCGCGCGAGCGAGCCGATGAATCCTTTTTATCGACCATATCGGGAGCCTCCGGCCAATTGCTGTCCTGCACAACTTCGTCTTCCGTAGCCCAGGTCCCTCCGATCGCTTTTGGATCGGGATGACCTGAGGCCTTTGACTTCGAATTTGTTCCGGTTCACTGCTGCGATTTCACGACCGGCTGACTCATCATCCTTCGACCCAGGCTCAGAAACGCTTCCTCCACTCCCTGGTTTGCCTTGGCGCTCACCACCTGCACCGGCCATCCTTTGTTCCCCAGCATCTCCAAGTTGGATTTATCGATCCTCCATTCCCCGACTAAATCCGACTTATTCAGCAGAAGAATGAACGGAACCTCTCGATGCGGGAATTGGACATAAGGCTTGTTCGCATCCGGTTCAGCATCCGCAGTCTCCTCAACGCTCGGTGGAGGCTGTTCAAACGAGGAGATTTGGTTGTAAAGCTCGCGCGCGCGTTCCAGCGTTGAAGGTCGCGTGCCGTCTGCAACCAGCAAATAACCCGACATACCTCGCGAGTAATTCATCAAGATTGGGTCAGAGGGATCGAGAGCAGCGACGTCCCAAATCGCCATCTTCACACTCTGGCTTCCCACAACGACTACCTTCTTGCAAATCTGTACACCGATAGTCGCTCTGTACCGGTCTGAATACATGTCCTGTTGGAATCTGGACGTGAGGCTTCGCTTGCCAACGCCGTGCGCTCCAAAGAGGCAGACTTTTTTCTCCAACATAAGTTTCGCCAAAAATTAGGAAATCTGCTTGCGCCCTCGAATATCCGGGAAGTTCACGACAATTCTTTCCACTTCGAGCCGCCTCATCTCCCGCGAATCCGGCAGCTCGATTTCGAGTCGCGAATCGCGAAGCCACGAATGCTTTTCGTTCGCGCGCGACCAGTATTGCAACACGCGAAGGTTGTAACAACCCATCGACGCGCCGTCCCGGCAGTTCCCGTAGTTCGGCGGATCGCCATAGTGAATCTCGCCTTTCTCAATGGCTTCCCCGAGAGAGCCGCATTTTCCAATGGTTTCCTGCAGCCCGGTACCGGGAATCGAAAAGGCCACCTCGAAAAGCCGCCAGCACGCGGAGCAGGCGATCTCCACCAGCGCCGTCTCTTGAGCATAAATATTCGCCACCTGATACGGCCCATACTCCGCATACCGCGGAACGCCGTACTCATCCCACCATTTCGGCGGCTCCGCAATCCTCTCCGTAATGTCCTCGTAGTCGTTGAACATATGTCTCCGCGCTCCGGGCTTCTCTACGCTTGACGGTCAAACCACTCCCAACCCGCGTCCCTGCTACGAATTACGTCACCGCGCCGCAACATCCGTCACCACTTCGTCGCTTTGGCGGTTTGTCAACGAAGCACAATCTGCGCCGGGATTGCTTGACCCGGCCCGCTCATCGCTCTAAAGTTATGATGGGCCGGTAAGGGGGCCGTGCTATGGCCACAACTCGCGCAATGATTGAGCGTCGGCGCGCAAGCCGCGTTCTCATCCGCATCCCAATCAAAGTATTTAGCAACGATTTCAACGGCGAGCCTCTCGATACGCCCGCCGAAGCGATCGCCGTCAGCCGCACCGGCGCGCTGCTGCGCACCCCATTTCAACCGGCACTCGGCTCGCGCATCGAAGTGTTCAACGGCCTTTCGCAGGAGACTCAGGAATTCCGCGTAATCCGCGTCAGCGATGTGAAATACGATGGCTCCTTCGAGCTCGGCGTCGAAATACTCTACCCCACCCGCAATTTCTGGGGCATCCAGTTTCCCGACGAACGCCTCACCGCCTAGATTTCACTCGTCTTCTAAACCGTCAGACCCGCGCCAGCATTTTGATCGTCCGTCAATCCTAGACCTATCTCCCGTGCACTGTATTGGTGCTATACTCCCGGGAATCGGGCCCGCCGGGGGCCGCTCATCCAGCCGGTTTGTGGCTTCACGTCCTGCGGGCGCGGGAGGTAAGCGATGGGTTCGATGCACGACTTCCTCATGATTCTAATGATCGCGTGGGGCGCAGTGACCGCGATTCTGATTTGCCTTCTCATTTACCGCGGCACACTCGAAGCTCACGAAGACGATCAGGTATTTCTGGACGCGGCCGGCGATTCGATGGCCGCCGAACAGCGCATGATCGTTGCAAAGATCGACAAACTCAGCCGGCCGATCACGCTGCTCATGATCGCGTCTGGCGCATTGCTGTTGATCGCGGGCGCAATCTGGGGCTTCGACGCGTACCAGAAATTCTAGCCGGCGCTATTGCTGTGGTTTCGCAGGTGCGGGTGCAGCTGGATTCTGTGCCGGCGGTTGCGATTGTGCCGGTGATGGCTGCTGTGGTGGTTCCGGAGCCTGGTCGCAAACCTGCGAAGTGTGATTGTGTACGATCAGCCAGTCGTCCCCCACTTTTTGCAGGATCAGCGTGGTCTGCCCGTGCGCTGAGTACGGCTTGTTCTGGTAAGAGGAAAGAAACTCCCACTGGTAGGAAGCCCACGCAATATCCCCGTGCACGAACACGTCCGTATTTCGGCGGATGAGCTGCATCCCCTGAAAGGCGGCGAGGCTTCGCTTGTAATCCTCGACGTAGTTTGCCCAGCCCACAATCGGCGGAGCATACGCACCGCTGACGAACACCGCATTGTCCGAATAATACTTGTGCATCATGTCGACTTTGCCGAGCTGGAAGGCGGCCAGCATTTCACTGATGTCCTTATCGATCTCGTCGGACACAGGCATCTGCACCTTCGGCATCGGTGACTGGTCGGCAGCTTTATTTTTTGGCTTCTTCTGCGCCCAGGCAGCGCCGGATGTGAGCATGAATATTGCGATGAGTGCGGCGACTTTGCGGCTGGCGCAAGCGAATCCCCCAAGATTCTGCTTCATTCGCTCTTCCTCCTCGAACCGCACGAAGCATAGCACCGCGGAAAAGCACGAAGCGAAGGGATGTCGGCGCATGTGTCGCGAATGCGACGGGCTGTTGGGAGGTTCGAGATTGGAGGTTTGGATTGACTGGGTGCTACGGCACAGGAAACCCCGATCCGTTCTCGATTAGAAATTTGCAAATGGCAGGATCTTTGCCACTTAGCTCGGAGTTTAATCGCGCATTCTCGATTAGAAATTTCGTGGTCTGCGACTTGCGATTCGTGGTACGGCGAAGAAACGATGAAATCGCTAAAAATTTGCGATTAGAAAATTGTAGTTTGGTGATTCTTATGGGGTTTACGCGGAATTCTAATTCCAGATTTGCGATTAGCCGCCCGCCAACTGGCGGCCAGGGGTTCTGGAGGCAAGGGAGTAGGGGCTGAAGGCTGGAAGCGGCAGCGAAAGGGTTTGTGCGAGCGGCGCCGAGGTCCAATAAGAGCATTTTGTAACGCGAGTGATGAGGGACGAGCGAAATGCCAGCAGGCGTTCGAGGGGCGCGGCGGAACGCAGCGCGGTTGGCGGCCCGGGCGTGAGCCGCGATCCGAAATTCAGATTCTGTTTCGCAGAACATGGAGCACGGTACCACGAGGCAGCGAAAAAATTCGACTGGTGAGAAGTACAGTACACGTGAGCCAGTTCTAGAACTGTACTTTTTGACGGGTGGGCCACCCGCCTCGTTGTCTCAGGTCACGAATAAAGAGGTTCACCACCCGCTTGGTTCAAAGACGAGGAGTGACTTAATTATTTGGGGTGCTGCCGAGATCTGCAGGAGTTTCGCAATCAGTTACATTGGGATGCTCAGGTATTCTTATAAGAAATGGGTCTGTCGCCAAGCTCTCGAGAACCTCGGGCACTTCACTTGCGCTGGGCTGCACCATCTCGGGTGCAAGCACGAAAATTATGGCGTAACTTCCTGCATGCAACGCCTTTGGATACGGGAATGCTGGATCATATTTCGCGATCAGATCGTAGCCTGTGTGAATCGTGACCGTTTTCCCCTGGTTGACGCGGACTTTAGCGCCGGGAGGAGAGTCGAGGGGATAATGGCTCGCCGTGATCTCATAAAGGAAGTGACCTGATTTTGCGTCTCGCACGCTGGCTGCAACTTTAGCAACCCATGGGATCATCCTTGGCGGCAAAAAGACAACTTCCGTCGAAGAGTTCGAGACGTCAACTTCCAGCTTGAGTGAAACCGTAAACAAGTCAGCGTCAGCACGACAATATTTCTCTTGGGCAAGTCTGACCTTGGCCCAAATCTCGCTAGCTCCAGCGGGATTCGACTGTCCACCTGGTGGACATACCATTAGACCGACGAAGCAAGAAAGGATCGTTGCTTGGCGCACTCGAAGGCGGGTGGATTTGGAACGTTTCCGTCCTTTCCACAATTGGCAGCGCCCCTCTCGGATCATACCACTCGAGTAGATTACTCAGAAGTTGAGTCTAGTATTTGCGGCTGGCGGACGGGTGCTGCTACTTGCCCCGAATGTTTGAGGCCGGGTGCGAGATGCCCAGCGCTAAAGCGCATAATTTCAGCGGAAGCTTTTTCGGAGCGCGCCCCGACAAACAGCGTCTGGGCGCAAAAGGCGCGGAAGCGCTCCTCCCCCGCATGAATGCGGGGGATCCCACCTATAGGCAGAAGCGCGGAACAGCCACTCCTTAAACCTGAATATCGCGAGCGACGCGGAAGCCGTAATCTGCGTATTGAAATTCTGGGGGGATGCTGGCGCGGGCGGCGCAGCGCGATACTTTTGTCTGATGACGCCAGGAGCCGCCGCGGGAGGATTTGCGTTTTCCTTCTGGTGGGCCCTGTGGATTGCGATCGGGCGAGATTTGGTAGTAATCGGCGTTGAACCAGTCGGAGCACCATTCGTGGATGTTTGCGCCGATGTCGAAGAGGCCGTAGGCGTTTTTCTCGGCTTGGCCTACGCGCTCGGGCGCGGTCTTCCAGCGCGATGCGTAATTTTCGAGCGATTCGAGTGGGGCGTCGCCCCAGGGGTAGAGTTTCTGTTCGGCACCGCCGCGCGCTGCGCGTTCCCATTCGGCTTCGGTGGGCAGGCGGTAATGCTTGTGCGTGAGCGCGCTTAGCCATTCGCAGTACGCCACTGCGTCGAACCATGACGGCGCGACCACTGGTTGCTCGGGATGCGAGAAATTTGGATCGTCCCAGTGGAGCGGCTTGCGATGGCTGGTTGCGGCGTGGAATTTTGCGTAGTCGGTGTTGGTTACCTGGCAGGCGGCGAGTTCGAAGGCGTCAATCCAGACGCGATGGACGGGGCGTTCGTTGTCTTGGGCGGGTTGGTTGGCGTCGCTGCCCATTAGGAACCAGCCTTCGGGGATGCGGAGCATCGCCGGCTCGTTGAATTCTGGGGCGTTTGTGGAGGCGCGGTGGAGAGGTTCGTTCATTGTTGTTTTCATGTGAACTTCAGGGGCTAAAGCCCGCGCTGTTAACCGCATTTTATGTCGCCCCTGAAGGGGCGACCTACAATTCTAGCGGCAAAAGTCAAAAGAGCCGGCGAGACGCCGGCGGTACGGAATTGCAGCGACGCCATGTGCGCATGCGAGGTCTTTCGGGCATTAAACCGAGGGCAACAGCAACCCTTGCCAGTCTGAAGACTGGCGCTACAAAAAGCCAGAGCGAACCTAGGGGCAAAAGTCAAAAGAGCCGGCGAGACGCCGGCGGTACGGAATTGCAGCGACGCCATGCGCGCATGCGAGGTCTTCCGCGCATTAAACCGAGGGCAACAGCAACCCCTGCCAGTCTGAAGACTGGCGCTACAAAAGGCCAGAGCGAACCCTAGGGGCAAAAATCAAAAGAGCCGGCGAGACGCCGGCGGTACGGAATTGCAGCGACGCCATGTGCGCATGCGAGGTCTTCCGCGCATTAAACCGAGGGCAACAGCAACCCCTGCCAGTCTGAAGACTGGCGCTACAAAAGGCCAAGACTCAATCGTGCGGCGCGCTGTGCTGAGTCTGGCTCAATAAGTTGACGAACAAACGATACGCGCCTGGGACGCCTGCTGGTAGCTCGCGGAAAAATGAAAGGCCTGTGTAGATGTAGACGCCTTTGCCGTAGTGGGCGTAGACGAGCGAGCCGTTTGTTTCTGGCTCGCCTGGATCGGTAAGGCCGAGGACCGGTTGGTAGTGCGAATCGAATGTGCCGAGGAAATAGAGGCCGCGCTCCTGGTCCCAACCCGCGAAATCGGCGAGCGTGATTTTGTTGGGCGAGTTGAGCAGCGGATTATCGGGGGCGAGGAAGTGCACGGGCGAATTCGCGTCGGTGACGCGCGAGGTTTGGCCGGGCATCGTGGCGGTGTAGGGCATCGCGGAAACCCACTGCGGATCGCGCTGGTATTGGACGACGAGCGAGCCGCCCCGCTGGACGTAATCGAGCAAGCGTCGATTCGAGCGCATCAGATCGGGGCGCAAATCATAAGCGCGGATGCCGACGACGATTGCGTCGTAGCGGCTGAGATCTTCGAAGGCGAGCGCCACTTCGTCGAGCAGATCCACTTGAATGCCGATTTGGCGGAGCGTGTCGGGAATCGGATCGTTGCTCGCGGCGATGTAGCCGATGCGCAGGCGCGCGGGCACGGCGAGATTCAGGACGTGTACGGTGACGTCGGCGGGCTCGCTCCAATCGCGCGTGGGCAGCGAGGGAATGGGTTCGAGCGATGTGGTGAATTTTTCGCCATCGAGCTGCGCGAAGGGGTGCAGGGGATACGCGCCGGGTGCGACATGGGCGGGCGGAGTGACCGTGAAGCGAATCAATTGATCGCCGGGGCCGGAGAAGCTGAGGTGAACCAATCCGTCGCCGGCAACGTAGAAAAGACCCTCCTGCAAAGCGTGCCAGCCGCTGGGCACGTCAACGCCGACGCGGACTTCTTCCGGTTTTGTCCCGTGGTAGCGGACGCGAGCTACAAGTGTGACAGGCTGCGACACGCGATCAGCTGGCACCATGATTTGCACCGGATCCGGAGTAAGCGAGACGGCGGGAACGAACTCCAGTGGATACGTGTCGATGCCGGTTGTGGTGGCTTTCATCGAATCAACCGTTTGTGCGTAAGCGAATGAGTAGCCGTCGATTTCGATTTTTGGCGCGATGCGCGCAAGCGGCGGCGGGTACGGCAGAATTACATCGCCGGGCGAGCTCGTCGGCGTGGCGTGGGCGGGAATTTCGACTTTGAATTTATAGTTTTTGTCGCCCTCACTTTTATCACCCGCGCCCTTGTCAATCGTAACGTTCCATCCCTTGGGCACCAGCAGGCTCGATGCGTCCACGGTGTATTTCACGGGGACGGCTGGCTTTCCCAGAAAGCTGGCGTCCACTGAGAATTCTTCGCCCGCCACAAGCTCGTGCCGGTCTGCTTCGACAATCATGGGGAGCGCGATGTCTTCGTTCAGCGCGAGGTCGATTTTTTCTTTTACGCGATCGAGTTCCCAAAGAAGCTGTGCACTGCCGTCCGCGTTGTGGCTGGAGACTTGCTCGCGCAGCTTCGTGATTTCTTTTGCCGCTTCTGCGAGATCTTTGGCCGCCTCTGAACGGTGCAGAGCTAGTCCTGCGCTGCGCGCCGCTTCGAGATGAGCAGCCGCCTGGTTCAGCGACGGCGCGAGCATCTCCCGGTGCGACGGAAATCTTTCTGCGAGCGATCCAGAAGGCTCCGCGAGAAGTTTTACGTCAAAAGTGCCTGCCGGGTCGCCCTTTTCGTTTTCGCGCACCAGAGACACGGGGCGGCGGAAAAATGGATTGCCGAAGAACGACGGAGTGCCTTGCGAGCGGTGCTGCGCGTGGCCTTCCATGCCCATGTCGACGTAACTTTTGCCCCAGAGCGGCGAGACATCGTTGATGGGAAGCGGCACGGCGCCGGCGACATTGGGGTCGCGCGCGGGTCGCAGATCGAGCGTTACTTTCCAGGCGGGCAGGCCTTCGGCAATCTGCTCGGGAAACATTTTGGGATCGGCGGCTGCGGCGATGGCTTGGGGAGTGAGCATTCCGCTTTCCTGGTGATGGCCGTGGCCACCGTGAACGCCGGCCCAGCCATTAATGACAACTTGCGGGCGGAAGGTGCGAATCACGCGGACCATGTCTTCGAGCGCGACGCCGCCCCAGATTTTTTGGGCTTGCTCGGGCGTCTTTACGTAGCCAGTGTCCATAGCGCGCGTGAAAAATTGGCGGACGCCGTAATGTTTGTCCGCGGCGAGGAGTTCTTCGGTGCGGATGACGCCGAGCTCGGCGCCTTGTTCGGGGCCGATGGCGTTTTGTCCGCCCTGGCCGCGAGTGATGGTGAGGAGGGCGACATCGGCATTGAGGCCGCGCGAGAGGTAGGTAAGGAGGCTGGCCCATTCGTCGTCGGGGTGCGCGGTGATGAAGAGGATGCGGGTGGTGATGCGGGCTTTGTCGATGGCTTCGACGGTTTCGGGGAGGGATTGGGCGGAGGTGGAAAGGGTGATCGTGGTGGCAAAAACAAGGATAGAGAGCATCAAGCCAACCGCTCGGAACTTGGTACGACGAGAGGGAGCTTCAGGGGCTAAAGCCCCATTCGCTTGGTTTGTGTTATGTCGCCCCTGAAGGGGCGACCCACAAAGATTTCGTCTACGATCCATTAAACAGCCTCCTCGAATGGCCATTGGTGGAGCAGGCGGGCGCGGGTGAAGTAGACGAGAATTCCTGCGAGCATCGCTGCTATTGAGGCGAGCATCGGACGGCGCCCTGTGGAAATAAAAATTGCGATCCAGCCTGCGATCGAAAGAAACACTGGCACGGGATAGAGCCACATGTGAAAGGGCCAGCGGTCCTCCTTCCATCGCTGATGCAGCCTCATCAAGCCTACTGCCTGGGCCACAAATTGGATGAGGCAGCGCATCGCCAGGATGGAACGTATGACGGAAAAGAGGCCGATGAAGATACAGACGAAAATGGAGGCGAGGCCGAGGGCGATGAGCGAGACGTTGGGGAAGCGCTTGGTGGGATGCACGCGGGCGAAGATTGAGAAGAAATTGCCGTCGAGGGCGGCGGCGTAGGGCACGCGCGAATAGCCGAGCGTGGCGGAAAACACGGAGCCGAAGGCGGTGACGAGAATCAGCGCGGTGGCGAGGGAGGCCCAGTGCGGGCCGAAGGTGCGTTCGACGAAAAGGCTGACGACGTAGGGCGATTTCTGCGCTTCCTGCCAGGGAACGACGGCGAGAATGCACGTCTGCAGCGCGAAGTAGAGCGCGGCGATGCCGAAAATCGAGAGAAAAATCGCGCGCGGGATATTGCGCTCGGGGTTTTTCATTTCGCCGCCGAGGTTGCAGACGTTGTAGTAGCCGAGGTAGCTGTAGATGGCTTGCACGGAGGCGTGGCCGAGGCCGGCGAAGAAAATCCAGGAGAAGCTCCAGGCCCCGGGGGGATAGGTGAAGACGAGGTCTTTGTGAAAATGAGTTGCGCCGCCGTAGATGAGCCAGGCAATCGTGGTGGCAGCGATGATCCATAGAATCGTGGAGATTTTGCCGATGGCGGTGATGCGGCGGTAGAGCAGCACGACGGCGATAGCGATCAAGAGAATCGCGACGAGGCGATTGTAGTTTGCGAGCGCAAACATTAATTGGCGAGGGTGTGCGCCCAGCCAAGCGTTTGCTGCTGCGATTTTGGCCGTGAGGTAGAGCGAATAATCCGCGAATCCGAGTGCGCCGGAGGAAATGCTTAGCGGGCCCTGGAAAAGCGTTTGCCAGATGAAGAGGAATGACATCAGGCGGCCGAAGCGATTTGGTCCGTAGGCTTCGCGCAGAAAAACGTAGGTGCCGCCGGCTTGGGGCATTGCGGCACCGAGTTCGGCCCAGACGCAGCCGTCAACAAGCGCGAGGGCGGCGCCGACAACCCAGGCGAGGATGCATTGCGGGCCGTTCATGGCGCGAATGATGAAGGGGATGACGACGAAGGGGCCGATGCCGATCATGAACGTCATGTTGAGGGAGGTGGCTTCGAGGAGGCCGAGGCCGCGTTCGAGTTTTTCGGGTTCGGTCATTTCGTGGCGATGTGGTGCTGCAAAAGAACGGAAAGCATAGCAAGAAAGGGCTGCGAGGCTGGGGCTAAAAGTGGCGGAAGAGAACTGCCGATCCCTCGCTTCGCTCGGAATGACATTAGGCAGGTGTTTCGTCGGGCGGGGAAGATAGGCGGCGGAGCTTTCTGCTAGCTGCGTTACGATGACGGAGCATGGTAACGCTTGGAATTGGGATTACGGCGGCGATTGTTGCGGGGTTGGTGCTGGGATATTTTCGGGTGCGGCGGCGACGAAGATTCCCGGCGCATGGATGGCTGGGATTCGTTGCGCTGGCTGGGGCTGAGTGGCTGCTTTTTCACCGTGTCGAGCCCGTCGCCACATATTTCACGCCGATTGCCTGGAGTGCTTACATCCTGATTGCCGATGCGGCGACGTTTGCCATCACTGGCCGGTCGCGATTGAATGATGCGCCGCTTTCGATTGCTCGCATGGCGCTGCTTTCGATTCCTCTTTGGATAATCTTTGAGGCTTACAATTTGCGGCTTGAAAATTGGGCGTACGTGGGTGTGCCTTTGCCATGGGCTGCGGCGACGCTCGGTTATGGGTGGTCATTCGCGACGATCACGCCGGCAATTTTCGAGACTTCCGATTTGGTGCAGGCGATGCTGCCAACTGTGGGCGGTGAGGCGTGGAAAATTTCGCAGGGCGCCGAGACTGCACTGATGATTTGCGGCGCGGCTTGCTTGATTATTCCGCTGGTGGCGCCGCGAGCGCTTGCCGCGTACCTTTTCGCGCTTGTGTGGGTGGGGTTTTTGCTCTTGCTCGACCCTATCAATCGGCGGATTGGGCTTCCGTCGTTTCTTGGAGATCTTTCGGAGGGATTCCGGCGGCGTTTTTATGGTTTCCTGGGTGCCGGGTTCATCTGCGGGTGGCTCTGGGAATTCTGGAACTATTGGGCGCCGGCGAAATGGCATTACACGTTTCCGATGTTTCAAAGCATGAAAATCTTTGAAATGCCGGTTCCCGGTTACCTGGGATTTCTGCCCTTTGCGCTGGAGTGCTTCAGCATGTACGTTAGTGCAGCGTGGGTTCTGGGCTGGGTGAAACGAATCAAATGAATATTGTGCGCGACACAGCTTCGCGGAATTTTGTTCATGCCCGCTTACTTGGCGGCTTTGCGGCCTGCGCTTTTCTTTTCGGTTTCGCCACGGAGACGGCGCAAGCGGGACGCGTGCAACTTCCACCGGAAGCTGCGCAGGCGATCGAGAAAATGTACGGTGGCGATCCGGACGGCGCGATCGCGATGTTGCATACGTATGAGAGCGCGCATCCCGACGATCCACTGCCGTACACGATCGAAGCGGAAGCGCGCTGGTGGAAGATGTTCTGCGACGCGGCGGAAATCAAATGGGGAATGATGGATTCGCAGAAGCGGGGTAAAAGACCCGGCGATGAGTCCTACTTTGCGGCGGCGGATCGCGCGATTCAGCTAGCGCAGGCTGCTATCGCGAAAAACGACACGTCAGAAAATCATCTTTATGCGGGGATCGGTTACGCGCTGAAGACGCGGCTCTACGGTTTGCGCAATGAAAACAGAATCGCGGCACACAACGGAGTGGCGGCGCGCACGGAATTCTTGCGGGCGCTCGAGCTCGATCCGGACAATGCGGACGCGACCGTGGGGGTCGGGTTTTACAACTATTACGTGGACACGCTTTCGCCCATCGTGAAATTTCTGCGCTTCTTCATGGGGATTCCCGGCGGCAACAAACAGGAAGGATTAAGGCAGATTCGAGTGGGCGTCGAGCATGGCGTGCTGCTTGCCGTGGATGCGCGATTTTATCTGGCGCGGAATTTGCGGACGTACGAGCAGCAATATCAGGAGGCGCTGGACGTGGCGGAGCCGCTTGTGACGCGCTATCCGCAGAATCCGATTTTTCTGCTGCTGGTGGGGAATTTGAATGTGGAGCTGGGGCGGAATGCGAAGGCGGCAGAGTATTTTAATGCGGTGCTGAAAATGCCGAGGGTGGCTGCGGCGAGTGATTGTTGTGTTGGGTGCGCGAATTGCGATCCTTGCCCGGCGCATGTGCGGAGTCTTGCGCAGGAATTTTTGAATTCGATTCACTGAAACATCCCCGCCAAAAAGGGCAACTGCAGATCCCTCGCTTGGCTTCGGGATGACAAGCTCCTCTCCTCTTCGCGTGTTGCCCGATGGATAAACCGAGTCGATTTGTCATTCGGGCACGGCATGCCGTGCCCCTACTGTGCATACCATCCGACGGCTACGCGGCGGCAGCTTCGCGCTTGGTGTCCTTCGTGCCGATGCGGCTCATCATCAGGGCTGAACTGCAGCCTGAGACGAAGGCTATTCCCCACAGGGCGTGCGGGCCCCGGCGCTGTAGGAGTTCTGCGCCGAGGAATGGGCCGAGCGAAAAGGCGATGCTGAACGACATTGTGTAGAGGCCCATGTACTCGCCGCGGCGTCCTGGCGGGGCGATTTCGGCGGCGTAGGCGGAACTTCCGGGTAGGAGGATCATTTCGCCGAAGGTCCAGATGACGACGGCGGCGAAAATTTGCGCGGGTCTGGTGACGAAAGCGAAGGAGCCGAAGCCGATGGCATAGAGGAGAGCGCCGAGGGTGAGGGTGCGGCGATGGGACCAGTGGGCCATGGCGGTGTTGAGCGGCACTTCGAGTGCGACTATCAGCAGGGTGTTCAGCGTGAACACGGTGCCGTAGAGCGATTCCGGCAGGCGCAGATTGCGCACCAGGAAAAGCGGGAGCGAAGAGGTGAGTTGGAAAAAGACGAGTTGCGCCGGAATCATCGCCGCGAGGAAGTAGAGCATGCGGGGATTGCGGAAGGCGCGCAAATCCTGGGCGGGATGCGCGGCGGCGAGCGGGACCACGGAAGCGGCTTCGATTTCGCGGCCTAGTTCTTCGGGATCTGACCAGTCGGGATCGTGGGAGGGCTTCAAGCGAGCTGAATCCCAACGGGCCACTGCGATTACCACCCCTGCGAGAATCGAGGTGGCGCCATCCACGAAAAATAGCCAGCGAAATGAAATCAGCGCGAGAACACCACCGATTGCCGGGCCTACGCTCATTCCCAGATTCACTGCGAGGCGGCTGAGGGCGAAAGCTGCCTTGCGCTGCGGCGGTCGAACGAGATCGGAAATCATGGAGAGGCTGGGCGGGCGGACGGATTCGTTCAGGATGGCGAAGAGGAATGTAATGGCGAGGATTGTGGGGAAGCTGTGTGCGAGGGGGAAAAGAAATAGGAGGACGCCGGAGAGAAACAGCGACGTTTTAATTACCGCGATGGGCCCGACGATGTCGGTGAGGCGTCCGGCGACGGGCATCGTTATGAGTGCGGCGATTCCGTAGACGGTGAGCGATAGGGCGGCGTGAGCTGGCATGATTCCGAGAGTGCGCGTGAGGTACAGAACGAGGAAGGGGAGGACCATCGTGCCTGCGCGGTTCACGAGTGTGGCGGCGGAGAGGAGCCACACTTCGCGGGGCAAATCTTTCAGGCCGCGCCAGGGATTCATCGGCAATCAGAGTAAAGCGTGAAAAGGAATTCGCAAAGTCTCGAAGGAGACGACTGGAGCAGTTAATAAAAAAGCGCGCAGCTTGCTGCGGGCTCTATGATTTTCCAAGAGTTGCCACTTTTTTCCAGCGTGTAAAAGTGAGCCCCGCCGCAAAGAAATCCGCACGTAAATGAGACATACACCAACGCGCGATCTTTACTTTCGTCGAAGCCAACGGACGAAATCGAAATGATACCGGTAGAATCGGGATAGTGCTTCTGAAAACCTTTCCAGAATATTCCCTCCTCATTCAGTTGAGCATAGAGCAAGCTCCTTGGTACCACTTGAAATCGGGCCGTCGGTTCAAAATTATTGTCAAGAATCCTTGGGACTTGACCTTGCTTCTTCAGATCCAGAAATGTTTGCCAGTCGCTGAGTCCCAAGTCCGCTTGGCTCGGGAAACACTCAGAAAAAAATTCCTGCGGGCTCGTCGTTTCGGCCTCGACTACGTATCTCCGCGTCGTCTCTTTGGCAAAATATTTGCTCGATAACAACGCAGAGTAGACCCGGTAGGCTTCCGCGTTGTCATAATCTTGAGGAAGATATCGGTCCGCGCGAAGAGAGAGTGTCTGCAAGAGCAGGAAAAAGAGAAGCGCTATTTGTAGAAGCGATCGAAAACGCATCTGTCGCATTCCTTCGACCTACCCGCGGGCGGATTCTTCTTGCTCGAAGGCGTGATAGGAGGAGCGGACGAGGGGGCCGGCTTCGACGTGCTTGAAGCCCATTGGTTCGCCTGCGCGCTTGAATTCGGCGAATTCGTCGGGGTGGACGAAGCGCTCGACGGGCAGGTGCTCGGGCGTGGGCTGCAGATATTGGCCGAGGGTGAGGATTTGCGTGCCCTGCGCGGCGATTTCTTCCATGGCGGCGAGTACTTCGTCGCGCGTTTCGCCGAGGCCTAGCATCATTCCGGTTTTTGTCGGCAGGCCTGGCGTCATTTTGCCGGCGCGGCGAAGGAGCTCGAGCGAGCGCTCGTAGACTGCGCCTTTGCGGACGCGGCGGTAGAGGCGCGGGACGGTTTCCATGTTGTGATTCAGCACGTCGGGACGCGCGGCCATGACCGTTTCCAGCGCTGACCAATCGCCGCGAAAATCCGGGATGAGCACTTCCACTCTGCAGCCGGGAACGCGTTCGCGAATCTGCGAAATCGTTCGCGCGAAAATTGCCGCGCCGCCGTCGGGTTGATCGTCGCGATTCACGGAAGTGACCACGGCATAGCGCAGGCCCATGCGTTCGACGGCTTCGGCAACGCGCTCGGGTTCGTCTTCTTCCGGCGGGCCCAGCGGCTTGCCGCTTGGCACGGCGCAAAAGCCGCAGGCGCGCGTGCAGATATTGCCGAGGATCATGAAGGTGGCGGTGCGGTGCTCCCAGCATTCGCCCATGTTGGGGCAGCGCGCGCTTTCGCACACGGTGTGGAGGTCGAGCGTGCGCATGATGCGCTTCAGTTCCTGATAATTGGGGCCGCCGAAGAATTTCACGCGCAGCCAGGGCGGGCGCGGGTGAGCCGCCGTGGGTGGCGGCGCGCTGCGCGGCAGATTCGAGATGATGTTAAAGGGCGAAGCCATTCGCGTGGTCTTGAATCGTCTATTTTACGCGGACGGCTGCGCGGGCACAACCGTTGGCCCTGGGTGGCGCGGCGATTCCGCCACATCCTCCCGGCGAGCAATTTGGCCGCAGAAACCCCTCAAGTTTTCCCCACCGCTTGCCGATACCGCAGGTAAGCCAAAGTCCCGACTGGGGCGGGCGCGAGCCAAATTGAAACAGTGGCTTTCGCCGATTTTGCATGCCCACGTGGGAACAGGCTTCGAGTTGTTTGAGTTGAGTTGTCTGAGTTGATTGTAGGCCTATCACCATGAGCGCCATCAATTTCCCGCTCACCAGGGACATTTCAAGTGCGGCGAATCAAGTTTCGTCGCAGAACGCGGAACGGTTGCCGACGGGCGGATCCGGTCAGTCAAGTGTGCTGCCGCCGGACACCGTAACGCTTTCCGCGGTGTTTCCGCCAGCACCGCCGGTGGACGCTGCGAATTTCGTTCAATTTCAAAGCCCAGCGCAGCCCGCGCTTGAAGCTTTTCCGCCGGCGCCAACTCAGGCCGCGAGCTCACCGGCGCAGATCGCGTCCGCGTCGGAGACAACGTCAACAACTACGACAGCGCCTAGCCTCAGTCAGCAGGAGCAGCTGGCGCAGCTCAACCGGGTGCTCGAACAGCTTGGCATCAATCCTCAAAGCATCAGTCTCGACAATCGGCTTGCGCTGATCAAATCGGCAAACGATCCTCCGGCGCTTCTAAATCTGGTTCGCACGCTCGGCGTGCTCAACCAGGCAGCGACGAGTACGCAAACCAGCGCGCTTAACGCGAACAATCTCTCGAACCCGGCCACGACCGGAACTCAACCACAAGCCCCAACTCAGAATGAATCTCAAGCCCAGCCTCCACCTGCATCGACTGCTCCGCTTCAAAGCTCAAGTCCGCCGGCGGGGTCCGGGTTCGAGTCCAGTTCCTCAGCAGCAGGCGGGGCGGCGCCTCCATCCGCAAGCCAAGCTAGTGTGGCCAGCAATGCGGCTGCGCAGTTCCAGGAGCTGCAGGCTGTCTTCCAAGAGGCCGATAACGCGCAAAACCAGTCCGGTACGGACGGCTCTGGTGCTATTCCTCAGCCGTCGCTAAGCATTCGAATCTGACGAAGCTGCACTTGTACCCGTCCCGAATCGCCACATATCTGCACCCTGTTCTGTTGTATTCTTACCACAGTAAAGTACGATACTTTCGTGGTCTCCTTGTATAGTATTGATTATAAATGATTAATATTTGTACGTTACGGCCAGCCGGATGCTTAGGAGGGCCCCGGCGAATGCCCTCTCAGCTCACTATTCAGCGTCCAGTCGAAACGGAAGGAATCGGGCTTCATACTGCGGTTCGAAGCCGGGTCCGATTTGTGCCTGCACCCGCGGATACGGGCATCGTGTTCCGACGCGCAGATCTCGATAATTTCGAAATCGAAGCGCACGTGCGCAACGTGGCACGCGTGAGCTATGCGACCAGCTTGATGAAGCAAGGCGTGTTGCTTTCCACTACCGAGCATGTGCTTGCGGCTCTCTATTCTTGCGGCGTCGACAATGTTTACGTGGAGATCGATGCACTCGAACTGCCGATTCTGGACGGCTCGGCGAAACCGTTCATTGACCTTCTGGCGCAGGCGGGAATCAGGCAGTTGCGCCGCCAGCGACGGTACATCAAGGTGCTGAAGCCGCTCGAATTTGCCGATGGCGATCGCCTGCTGGGGATTTACCCGGCGGAAGAATTTCGCGTTCATTGCTATGTGGATTTCCGGCATCCGGCGGTGCCTCCGCAGGGAATCGAGTTGAGTGTGAATCGCGACACTTTCAGCCGGGAGCTGGCGCCGGCGCGGACGTTCGGTTTCACGAAGGATTTTCCGGGGCTTCAGGCGATGGGGCTGATTCGCGGCGGGTCGCTCGATAACGCGATTGTGATCGACGACAAAAATATCACGAACGGGCCGCTGCGCTTTCCTGATGAGTTCGGGCGTCATAAGGCGCTTGATTTGATTGGGGATTTGGCGCTGGTCGGGCGGCCGCTGCTGGCGCGCATCGAAGCGCATAAGGCCGGGCACGCGACACACACGCAGCTTGTGACGCGGCTGCTGGCTGACCGCTCGCTGTGGACGGAAACGACCAACGGACATCACGCCGTGAGTGACTTCCCACCGGTTTCTGCTTCTCTTCCTTCCTGACTTTCTCGCTAACAACTTTTCGTTGCGAAAATGCCTCTTTGTTGAGCTTCGCCGTAACAACCCCTACGTCAATCCTGCCGGTGTGAAGACCAGCGCTACATAGCGCTACTACATTGGGCTTCGTCGTTGCCAAACCTGAGAGGGCACGCCACAATAACGTCCGATGCCTACTCATTCCGACACCGCCATCGTGATACTTGCTGCGGGCAAGGGGACGCGGATGCGTTCCGAGATTGCGAAGGTGCTGCATCGCGCGGGTGGACGCACGTTGATCGAGCATGTGATCCGCGCTTGCCTGCCACTGAAGGCCGCGCAGGTTTTGGTCGTCGTGGGCCATCAGGCGGACGAAGTGGGCGCGGTTGCGGAGAATCTTGGCGCGCAAGTGATTCTGCAGAAGCCGCAGCACGGCACGGGGCACGCGATGCAGGTGGCGCGTCGCGCGATTCGGAAGAGCGCGAAAGTGGCGCTCGTGGTCCCGGGAGACGCTCCTCTGCTGCGCAGCGAATCGCTGGCAGCGCTTCTCTCTGCACACCGCCGCGGCGAAGCGGCTGCCACGGTGTTGAGCGCGGAGCTTGCCGATCCCACAGATTACGGCCGGATCGTGCGCGATTCGGAAGGGCGCGTCGAGGCGATCGTCGAGGAAAAGGCTGCGACGCCTGAGCAGCGCTCGATTCGAGAGGTGAATTCCAGCATTTATTGTTTCACGCTGGGAAAATTGTGGCCGGCGCTTGCGGCGGTGCGACCGAACAACGCACATCGCGAGTTGTATTTAACCGACGCGATTGCGCTGCTGCGACAACGGAATGAACGGGTGCTGGCGCAGGCGGCGGCAGATGCGGAGGAGATTCTTGGTTGCAACACGCGCGCGAGCCTTGCGGACGTGGACCGGATTTTCCGCGCGCGCAAAGCAGCGGAATTGATGGATGCGGGCGCGACAATTTATCTGCCTGAGACAGTGGTGATCGATCCGGACGTGACGGTGGGGCCGGACACGGTGATCGAGCCGGGCGTGCAGCTCTTGGGCGAAACTCGCATCGGGGCGCGATGCACGATTCAGACTGGCAGCGTGCTGCACGATGTGCGCGTGGATGACGACGTTACGGTGGGCGCGCATTGCGTCGCGACTGCGAGCCGGTTGCATGCGAAGTCGACTATCGGACCGTTTTCGCGATTGCGGCCGGGTGCTGATATTCGCTCGGGCGCGCACATCGGGAATTTCGTCGAGGTGAAAAAATCCGTGGTGCACGAGGGCGCTAAGGCGATGCATCTGACGTACCTGGGCGATGCTTCGGTGGGGCGCGGGTCGAACATTGGCGCTGGGACGATCACCTGTAATTACGATGGGGTTGCCAAATATCAGACGAGCATCGGCGAGCGCGTTTTCATCGGGAGCGATACGGCGCTTGTGGCGCCGATTCGAGTGGGGAATGGCGCGTATGTGGCGGCTGGCTCGACGCTGACCGAGAATGTGCCAGCGGAGGCGCTTGCGGTGGCGCGCGGGCGTCAGGTAAACAAGCCGGGTTGGGCGCGGAAGCGGCGGTTGGAAGTGAAGCGCGAGGAGAAAACGCGGGCGCGCTCGAAACGCACGCCGCGAAGAAAGTCAGCGAAGCCCCGCGCCAAGACAAAGCGCCGGGTGCACGGCCGGTGACGTAGGCAGCGCTGAGATCCTTCGCTGCGCTCAGGATGACGACGTAGCGACGTTCCTCGATCTCTCGATCGCGACGCAGAACTTGACGAACCGAATCAATAGGCCGAAAGCGAAAGCTCGCCTTCGCCGAGCGACGCTGGAAGTACGGCAAATCATGGAAGATTTGGCCGCTGGTCGGATCGACCCTTTCATTGGATATGGCAAGGTGCGGAACTACTACAACATGCTCGGAATCCATGAAACTTTGCTGGAATTTTTCAGAACTGTGGACAAGGACCAATTTGGAACGTTCACGGCTGACGACGCTTTCCGAAAAACTGTGCGCGAGATGGCTGCGGATTGGCTGAAACGCTACTGAACGAGCTAACGTCGGGCGTGTGCTAAAATTGCTTTTGGGTGAGGTGCAACGATGAAATTTGGAGTGGTGCAATTTCCCGGGTCGAATTGCGATGATGACGCTTGTCATGCGATCGCATCGGTGATCGAGCAGCCCGTTGAATTCATCTGGCACCAATCTGAGGATCTTGCGGGATTTGACGCGATTATTTTGCCCGGGGGATTTGCTTACGGCGATTATTTGCGGACCGGCGCGATTGCACGGTTTTCTCCTGTGATGAAGGCTGTGGAGCGGTTTGCGCGTGGCGGTGGCTTGGTGTTGGGAATTTGCAATGGGTTTCAGATTTTGCTCGAGGCTGGATTGCTGCCCGGGGCGATGCTGAGGAACAAGGGGCTGCGATATTTGTGCCGGCACGTGCATATTCGCGTGGAGCGGACGGACACGCCATTTACGGGCGCGGCGCATCGGGGCGATGTGCTGAAGATTCCGATTGCGCACAATGAAGGAAATTATTTTTGCGATCCTGCGACGCTGGCGGAGCTCGAGCGCGAGAACCGAATTATTTTTCGTTATGTGCACCCGGACGGAACGGATTGCGCAGAGGCGGTTCGGGGGGACGCGGCTTTCGTTGAATTCGACCGTGAAAATAATCCGAATGGGTCGCTGCGGGCGATTGCGGGGATTTGCAGCCGCGAACGCAACCTGCTGGGGTTGATGCCGCATCCGGAGCGGGCGGTGGAATCGCCGCTTGGCTCGTCGGATGGGCTTGTGATTTTTCAGTCGATGGTTGAGTACCTCACGCGCGGGGATCGCAAAGCTTCCGGCAATCGCGTGGCGGTGACGGCATAAGTTTTCCACGAGAATCCGCGAAATTCCACAGAGTAACGGGCGGTCTTCTGCTTGCCCGCGTTTTTGTTTGCTGCGACAATTCGCGTGCATATTGCGAAACACCGCGTGGCGGAGCGCGTATCAATAGTGTGGGTGGCGCGCGTAAGAGAAAGGCCCACGACGAAAAATGCGTCGTCGTGGCTACCCCACGTGATGGGGTGCGAGCCCAAAACTGGCGGTGGGTGCTGCGTGTTACCGGGGCACAGGCAGGATTGCCTGTGCTACTGAGGAGCAAGACCTGATGCAGAAGGCGGTACAGAGCGAAATTCAGGTGACGCCGGAGATTGCGGCGGAGCATGGGCTGACGGCGGAGGAATACGCGCGCATTCAGGGAATTCTGGGGCGCGATCCGAATTATACGGAGCTGGGAATTTTTAGCGTGATGTGGAGCGAGCACTGCTCGTATAAATCGTCGCGCGTGCATCTGAAGCGGCTGCCGACGACCGGCAAAGGTGTGGTGCAGGGGCCGGGGGAAAATGCGGGCGTCGTTGATATCGGCGGCGGGATTTGCGCGGTTTTCAAGATCGAATCGCACAATCATCCGAGTTTTGTTGAGCCGTTTCAGGGCGCGGCGACGGGCGTGGGCGGAATTTTGCGCGACATTTTCACGATGGGCGCGCGGCCAATTGCGGTGATGGATTCGTTGCGGTTTGGGGAGATTGCAGCGGCGAAAGAAAAAGGCAAAGGCGAAGAGAGATCTCTCGACTCCGACTCGCGCCCTCGCGCTGCGAGGGAAGGCGAAAGCGCGCGAGCCTCCGCTCGAGATGACATCACTCTTAGTGGCGCGCCGAATGAGATTGCGCGGAATCGGCGGATTCTCGATGGCGTGATTCGCGGGATTGGATTTTATGGGAACTGCTTTGGCGTGCCGACGGTGGGCGGCGAGGTGCAGTTCGAATCGTGCTACTCGAATAATCCGCTGGTGAACGCGCTGGCGCTGGGAATTGCGCGGCGCGAGGAACTTTTTTTTGCGCGGGCGCGCGGCGCTGGCAATCCGGTGATTTACGCGGGCGCGAAAACGGGACGCGACGGAATTCATGGCGCGTCGCTGCTGGCGTCGGCGGAATTCAGCGAAGAATCGCAGCAGAAGCGGCCGAACGTGCAGGTGGGCGACCCGTTCATGGAAAAGCTGCTGCTGGAGGCGTGCCTTGAGGCCATGCGCACCGGCGCGGTGGTGGCGATTCAGGATATGGGCGCGGCCGGGTTGACGAGTTCGAGCTCGGAGATGGCGTCGCGCGGCGGGATGGGGATCGAAATTGATCTGGCGCGCGTGCCGCAGCGCGAGACGGGAATGACGCCGTATGAAATTATGCTTTCGGAATCGCAGGAGCGGATGTTGCTGGTGGCGGAGCGCGGGCGTGAGCGAGAAGTTTTTAGCGTGTTCAGCAAGTGGGGACTGGACGCCGTCGAAATTGGCAAAGTGACCGATGACGGCAAGTTGCGTGTGCTCGATCATGGGCGCGTGGTGGCGGAAATTCCGGCGCATGCGATTGCGGAGGAAGGGCCGCGATACGAGCGTCCGATTGCCGCGCCTGCTTCGCCGGCTGGCGCCGCCGGGCCTCTTGTTGAATTCGCGGCTGCCGGCGCTGATCTCACCGAAAATTTCCGGGAGCTGCTGGCGTCGCCGGCGATCGCGTCGAAATATTGGATCACCGAGCAGTACGATTCGATGGTTCGCACGAATACGCGCTTTGGGCCGGGAGCGAGCGATGCGGCAGTGTTGCGATTGAAGGAAACGGAACGCGGGCTGGCGCTTTCGACGGACGGCAACGGGCGCTGGTGTTTTCTTTCGCCGCGCTTGGGCGCGATGCACGCGGTGGCGGAGGCAGCGCGCAATGTGGCGTGCAGCGGGGCGCGGCCTGTGGCGGCGACGAATTGCTTAAATTTTGGCAATCCGGAAAAGCCGGAGGTGATGTGGCAGTTCAGCGAGGCCGTGGATGGGATCGCGGAGGCTTGCCGCGCGCTGGAGATTCCGATTACCGGCGGGAACGTGAGCTTTTACAACGAGACGCTAGGTAAACCAATTTATCCGACGCCGATTCTGGGCGTGCTGGGCGTGCTGGAGGATGCGGATTTCGCGGTGGGGTCGGCGTTTGATAAGGAAGGCGACGCAATTGTGTTGCTCGATGGTTTTGGCGTTGAGATTCTTCGCTCCGCTCAGAATGACAGAATAAGGCAGGAGGAGTTTTCGTCATCGGAATATGCGAAGACGGCTCAGGGAATCGTCGCGGGCGGGCCACCGGCAATTGATCTGGCGGCTGAGAAGCGGCTGATCGAGTGCCTGGTGAGTCTGGCGAGCGCGGGTTTGATTCTTTCGGCGCACGATGTGAGCGATGGCGGGCTGGCTGTGACGATTGCGGAATCGTGCTTTGCAAGCGATGGGCTGTCGGCGGACGTCACTCTAAGCTCCAGCGCGGTGGCGCAAGAGAGATCCCTCGACTCCGGCTCGCGCCCTCGCAACGCGAGGGAAAACGAGAGCGCGCGAGCCTCCGCTCGGGATGACAGCACGGTTGCTGAGGTGGCAGTTTTCGGCGAACGGGGCGCGCGGGCGATCGTGTCGCTTTCGGCGGCTTCGCTTGCCCGGCTCAATGCGGTTGCGGCACAATATGGAGTGGCCGCAAATCGCATCGGAACCGTCACCCGCAGCGAATTTCGCATCCAATTTAATGGCACGCCTGTTATAAGAGGGAACGTGAGTTCCTTTTGGAACGCTTGGGCCGAATCCTTGCAGAAAGCCGTCGAGAGCGCTTCGTGAGCAAAGTTGTCAATTGGGGGCACTGGGTTGTCGCGGCGCTGTTCGCGGCATTGGGATTGGATTTTGTCTGGAACGGCATTCTGGGTGTTCCGAGCCTGGTTCGCGAGCATCCGACAGGCATCACCTATAGATTTGTGTCTGATGCCCTAATTTGGATAACGATTTTGATTTGCGCGTGGGGCGTTTTCAAATGGCGGCGCTGGGCGCGGCCGCTAGGCATCGTTTGGTCCGCGCTCTGAGTCGTAGCGATCAGTGTAGGATTTTCGATGCGGGTCCAGTCCGACTTACGATCGAATGTCAATTGGCTGCTTCTGGTTTTGATTGGCTGCTCAGTATTAGTTTGGTTTTTTGTTCCCGCGGTTCGCTCTGAATATTCGAGAAGGAATCAGGTTGCGTGAGCAAGACAATCCAACTCGACGAGGATCGGTTCCACGATCACTGCGGCGTGTTCGGCGTGTTCGGGAATGACGAAGCGGCGAAGCTGACGTACCTCGGCATTTACGCGCTGCAGCATCGCGGGCAGGAATCGGCAGGAATTGCTTCGACCGATGGCGCTGACGTGCGCGTGCACAAGGCGCTCGGTCACGTGCAGGAGATTTTCACGCCGCGGGTGATTGCTTCGCTGCCGGGGGCGGCGGCGATCGGGCACACGCGCTATTCGACGGCCGGCGACACCACGCTGATGAACGCGCAGCCGGTGGTGATCGATTGCAACAAAGGCAAAATCGCGCTGGCGCACAATGGGAATCTGACGAACGCAATTGAAGTGCGGCGGCGGCTCGAGCATCGCGGGTCGATTTTTCAAACGACGAGCGATACGGAAGTGATCGTTCATTTGATTGCACGCAGCGCGGCGCGGAATCTTTCGGGCGCGATTGCCGACGCGCTGAATCAAGTGGAGGGCGCGTACTCGCTGGTGCTGCTGACGCGCGATGAGATTTTCGCGATTCGCGATTCGCGCGGTTTCCGGCCGCTCAACATTGGCCGGATCGACGGCACCTGGGTGGTTGGTTCGGAAACGTGCGCGTTCGATTTGATCGACGCGGAATATGTGCGCGAAGTGGAGCCCGGCGAGATGGTGCGGATTTCACGCAGCGGTGTCGAGTCCATTCGCTTCGCGCCGGAAAAGGCGCACCAATACTGCATTTTCGAGCACGTCTATTTTTCGCGGCCGGATAGCCTGGTGTTTGGGCGCCCGGTAAATCAAAGCCGCGAGAGGCTGGGGCGCTTGCTGGCGCGCGAGCATCCCGTGGCGGCGGACATTGTGACTCCGGTGCCGGATTCCGGCGTGCCCGCAGCTATCGGCTTTGCCGCAGAGTCGGGCATCCCGTTCCGCATGGGCTTGATTCGCAACCACTACATCGGGCGCACATTTATCGAGCCGTCGCAGGCCATTCGCGATTTTGGCGTGAAGCTTAAATTGAACCCGGTGCGTCGAATGTTGGAGGGGCAGCGCGTAGTGCTGGTGGACGATTCGATTGTGCGCGGGACGACGAGCCGGAAAATCGTGCGGCTGGTGCGCGAAGCGGGTGCGACGGAAGTGCACGTGCGCATCAGCTGTCCGCCGACGATTTCGCCCTGTTATTACGGCGTGGATACGCCGCGGCGCGAAGAATTGATCGCAGCGAACCAATCGACGGAAGAGATACGGAAGTTTCTGGGCGCCGATTCGCTCGGATATCTCTCGCTCGAATCGTTGCGCGAAGCTGTGGAAGATACGGAACGAAAATTTTGCACGTCGTGCTACACCGGCAGCTACCCAACGGAGCTGGTGCAACTCGAAGTGGAGGCTCATCGTGGCAGCTGAGGTGGGAGAAGCGGTCATCGTAGAAAAAGTTCAGGCGAAACGCGCGGATACGGTGAGTGACCGTGTGTGGCGCGAGGTGCTTTCGTGGTTCTGGGTGATTCTCGCCTTCCTGGTGATCGAAGGCGGCTTCGTGCAGGCACGGGTGATTCCCAGCGGCTCGATGGAACAGACCGTGCTGATTGGCGATCACCTGATTGTGAGCCGCTTCGGCTACGACATGGGCATTCCGTTTACGGATTTTCACGTGCCGCTGTGGCGGAACCCAAAGAGGCAGCAGATCATCGTGTTCCGCGCGCCGCTGCCGGGGAATCCGGATTTCATCAAGCGCACGATCGGCCTGCCCGGCGACACGATCGAGATCAAACAAGGTGTGGTGTATGTGGACGGGAAGGCGCTCGATGAGCCGTATCGCAATCAACCGCCGAATCCGATGGAGAATCGTCCCGCGCTTACGGTGCCGCCGGACAACTATTTCATGATGGGCGACAATCGCGAGAATTCTTACGACAGCCGCTATTGGGGCTTCGTGCCACGGGCGAATATTATCGGCACGCCCGAGATCATATACATGTCGATCGACGCGCCGGAGGAAGTGTGGGAGCCCGGGCACGTGGCCGAGCGGTTTGAAACATATTTCAGTGCTTTGATTCACCCGCGCGAAGTGCGCTGGAGACGTTTGTTCCATACATTTTGAGTCATTAATTTTCGAGATTCCATCGGTCCCTTCCAGAAACGGAACCTCTTCATGCGTTACGCCGATGCCGGCGTGAATATTTCGGTTGCCGACGAAGCCAAACGGCGAATTGCCGCGATGGCGAAGAAAACATTTCAGCGTGGTGTGCTTGCGCCTATTGGTGGCTTCGGCGCGCTTTTCCAGTTGGACCGCAAGCGCTGGCGTGATCCGGTGCTAGTCGCTAGCGCGGATGGCGTGGGCACGAAGCTGAAGATCGCATTCGCTACCGGGATTCACTCCACCGTGGGCGCGGATATTCTGAACCACTGCGTGAACGACATTTTGACGCAGGGCGCAGAGCCGCTTTTTTTTCTCGATTACCTGGCGATGGGGAAACTCGACGCGCATGTGGTGGAGCAGGTGATCGAGGGGATGAGCCGCGCCGCGAAGAAGGCACATTGCTCATTGATCGGCGGCGAAACGGCGGAGATGCCGGACTCTTATCCTCCAGGCGAATACGATCTGGCGGGATTCATCGTGGGCGCGGTGGAACGGCGGAAGCAGCTCGATCGCCGGCGGGTGCGGCCGGGAGATTTGCTGATTGCGTTGCCGTCGAGCGGGCTGCACACGAACGGCTATTCGCTGGCGCGCAAGCTGGCATTTGGCGTTGCGAAGCTTTCGTCCGATACCTACGTCCCTGAGATCGGGAACAAAATCGGGGCCGAACTGCTGAAGCCGCACCGTCCTTACTGGCCGCTTTTGAAGGGTGTTCTGGCGCGCGGCTGGGTGACGTCCATGGCGCACATCACCGGCGGTGGAATCACGGGGAATCTTCCGCGCGCGCTGCCGAAGAACGTACAGGCGGTGATTGAGCTCGGGTCGTGGCCAGTCCTGCCGATTTTTCAGTACCTCGCGAAGCTGGGAAAGATCGATCGGGAAGAGTTGCTGCAGACTTTTAATCTGGGCGTCGGGATGATTTTAGTTGTACCCGCAAAATTTGTGGCGCGCCTGGAATCTGAATTGAAGCGGCGGCGTGAGAAATTTTATTTGATTGGGCGGATTGAGCCGGCGGCGCGGGGGAAGTCGCGGGTGACTTATTCGGGGGAGTTGGGGTTGTAGCAGGGACGAACAGAGATCCTTCGACTGCGCCCCGCGCCTTTGCCCCGCAGACACAGGCGGGACGCACGATTCGCGCTTCGGCGAAGGAAAGAAAAGGCGCACGGGGCTTCGCTCAGGGTGACGTTTCTCCTGCACGCACTGGCCGGGCCGATCGGGTTTTAGCTTGTGGTCGAATCACCGTCGTAAGAGCACAGGCGCAGGAGTGCCTGTGCCACTAAAACCGGCGCGATGTTTTACTCGCCGATGTTGTCGATGTCCGTCACGGCTTTCCATTGGCCATTGGCTTGCTTCTTCCAGACGACTACGTACTTGCCTTTCTCGTCGGCTACCTTTCCCTTTTTCGCTTCGGTTTTCAGGTCGTAGGTGCCGTATTCGTAGGCGAGATCGCCGGAGCGCGCGACTTCCACGTATGTTGTCTCGAAGGTGAGGCCGGGGCCGGGAGTTTCGAGCATCGGTTTCCACGCCATTTTGATGGCGTCTTTGCCTTTCACCATTGCGCCGTTATTGACGAAAAAGACGGCTTCATCGGCGTAGTATGACGTGGCCTTGTCGAGATCTTTGGCTTGCGAGGCTTTGCTCCAATCGGCGGAGGCCGCGCGGATGGCAGCTTCATCGGCTTTGCGCGTGTCGGGCGGCGGCGCGGGTTTTTGCGCGGTTTGCTCGGAGCAGGCGATGGTGATGCTCATGGCGAAAAGCGCCGCGAGAAGAAGAAACATGGAACGAAATTGCGACATGCGAATGCCTCCTAGGAACAGTGAAAGTTAACGGAGAAGATGCCTTGCGCGAGCGAATGTGTCAAGGAATCATCGGAGACTTCGGTCGAGCGCAGCTTGCGTGCGAAAAATTCAAAAGAGCCGGCGGGACGCCGGCGTTACGGAATGGCAGCCTCGCCCTAAATCGAATGTACTGTCTGCGGCGTTCTCAGCCTTAGTGAGTTTTGAAGCGACATCGAGCCAGACTCCGCATGTTGTTCACACGCGAGGTGCACTTCCGTAACGCCGGTGTCCCGCCGGCTTTTCTGTTCGGGTGCTGAGCGGGCGATTTTGTGGGCTCGGCGAACTATGCTAATTTCCTGCGGTGACGAAGAAACGCATCGGAGTGCTGCTTTCCGGGCGCGGCTCGAATTTTGAGGCGCTGGCGGATAGCGTGGCTGCCGGACGCATTCCCAATGCGGAAATTGCGATCGTCATCAGCAATCGCGAGAATGCGCCGGGGATCGAAAAGGCGCGGGCGCGGGGGATTCCGGCGCAAGTGATTCCGTCGCGTGGACTCGAGCGCGAGGCGTACGACAAGCTGGTGATCGCCGCGCTCGAGCAAAAGAAAGTTGATCTCGTCTGCCTCGCGGGGTACATGCGGCTGCTCAGTCCCGTGCTTGTGGCAGCATATCGCGGGCGCATCCTGAATATCCATCCTTCGCTTTTGCCGGCGTTTCCGGGCCTCGAATCGCAGCGGCAGGCGATCGAACACGGCGCGAAATTTTCCGGCTGCACGGTTCATTTTGTGGATGAGAATCTCGACGCCGGTCCAATCATCCTGCAAGCGGCTGTGCCGATCCGCGATGATGATACGCCGGAGACGCTCTCCGAACGCGTGCTGAAGGAAGAGCATCGAATTTATACGGAAGCGGTGCGTATCGTTCTCGAAGGGCGATACCGAATGGAAGGGCGGCGCGTGCTGCTGACAAATTTATCGGCGAGTGCGGAGAAAAAATAGTGGCGGGAGCGAAGTTCAAGCCGGTGGACGAGCAACTCGCATACCTGCGCAAGGGCGTGGCGGAAATTATCCGTGAAGACGAGCTGAAGGCGAAACTCGAAAAATCCGCGAAAGAGGAGAAGCCGCTGCGCGTGTACCTGGGCGTGGATCCCACCGCGCCGGATATTCACCTTGGCCACACCGTGGTGCTGCGGAAGCTGAAACAGTTTCAGGACATGGGGCATACAGCAATTTTCTTGATCGGCGATTTTTCCGCGATGATTGGCGACCCGACCGGTCAATCGGAAACGCGGCCGCCGCTTTCGCGCGAACAAGTGGACGCGAACGCGAAAACATATCTCGAGCAGGTGTACAAGATTCTCGACCGGGAAAAAACGGAGGTTCGCTACAACAGCGAATGGCTGGGGAAACTTTCGCCATTCGAGATCGTGCAGCTCTGCGGGAAATACCGGCTGGCGCGGATGCTGGAGCGCGAGGATTTTCGTTCACGACTCGATAAAAACCTGCCGATTTCAGTGCACGAACTACTCTATCCGCTTTTGACGGCTTACGACGCGGTGGCGCTGAAATCCGACATCGAGCTGGGGGCCACCGAGCAGAAATTTAATCTGCTGGTGCACCGCGACATCCAGCGCGAATACGGCTTGCCTGGCGAAGTGGTGCTGACGATGCCGATTCTCGTGGGGCTCGACGGCGAACGCAAGATGTCGAAGAGCCTTGGGAATTACGTGGGCATCACGGAAGCGCCGGGCGAGATGTTCGGCAAGCTGATGTCGATTTCGGACGAGCAGATGTGGACTTACTACGAGTTGCTGACGGATTTTGGTTCGCCGGTAATCGTGCGGTTGAAAGAAGAAGTGCGGACCGGCGTGCTGCATCCGAAGGAAGCGAAGATGCAACTGGCGCACACGATCGTTGCAGGTTTTCACGGCGAGGATGCGGCACGGAAGGCGAAGGATGAATTTCAGCGCGTGTTCAGCGAGCGGAAGCTGCCTTCGGAAATTCGCGAGCATCAGGTAGCTGCGGAGGGCAGAATTAGGCTGGCAAAGATTCTTCAGCGCGATGGCGGCGTGCCTTCGCGAGCAGAAGCGGACCGTTTGATCAAACAGGGTGCAGTGGAAATTGACGGGAAATCGATCAGCGATGTTGCCCATGAAATTGAGCTTTCGCCTGAAAGTAAATTTCTCGTCCGCATTGGCAAGAAACCACCCTTCTACCTGGTCGTGAAATAGGTTATTTGCGCTCGGCTAGGTGTTGGAGACGATCGAGCCACGTGCGATCGCGTTGCGCGACGGCGAAACGCGTGAAGGCGGCATCGATGAGACGGCCAGATAGGCCGGGCATTTGATACGAGTCGCGCATATATAGTCGCGTGCCGGATGGCACGCTTTCCAGTTCCCAGCGCTGCAATCCTCTCACACCGTAGGAATCCTGAAAGTGCCACTCGAGCAGCTTTTCCCAGCGATAGGCTGTGATTACCACCGTCAGAGACACATCACGCTTGCCGAGCTGGCCGATGATTTGTACTTTCTGGCCGACGGCGAAATCGGAAGCGCCACCCTGAACCTCGAAATGCGAATTCATTTCCGTGGCGTACCAGAGCGGCATGCGCTGCGGAACGAAGAAAACGAAAACTTCGTTCGACGCGACAGAAAAATCCCGCGAGAATTCGAGGTGTGCCATGGATGAAAGGAGGTTATCTCATGAAGCGACGGGGAGAGATCCTTCGGTCACGATGTTCCCTCAGGATGACGATGCTGGTCGCATCGTCAACTATTTCGCGAGTGTGGCGATTCAACAGCTGCGCCTCAGTGCACATCGACGAGCACGAGCGAAACATCGTCCGATGCCGGACCTTCGCGCCACGCGGCGACGCGATCGAGAATCCCCTGCTTCATGTGCTTGAATGGCAGCAGCGCAGCCTCGCGGACGAATTTCTGCACGCCTTCGACGCCCAGCATTTCGCCATTCGAGTCGAAGACGTCGGTGATGCCGTCGGTATACAGCACGATGCGATCGCCGGGCAGCAGGTCCACATCCAGAGTGGCCTCGCCATCCACGGCATTCGGTAATGCGCCCAGCACCATGCTGCGCGATTCAAGCAGGCGCGGCTCTTCGCCCGGCTGCACGATCATCGCGGGCGGGTGCCCAGCGCCGGCGAACACCATTCTTCGCGCGTTGCGTTCCACTCGCGCAGCAGCCACGGTGAAAAAGAAAACCGAGCTCCCCAGATTGTTCATCACGAAGCGGTTCAACTGCGTCAGCATGTCGCCAAGCGGGATGTTCTTGCGCAAGTGTGAAATCGTCTCAGAATAGATGCGGTTGGCGACAAGCGCGGAGCCGATGCCGTGGCCGGATACGTCGCACACAAGAAGATTCAGATGGTCGGTATCGAGCGTGCTGACCAGGCCGAAGTCGCCGCCGATCGTGCGCACCGGATGATAGAAAGCTTCCACTTCGAGGCTGCCCCAGGTGAGCGATTTTGGCGCCAGGCTTTGCTGCACGCGAGCGGCGAGCGTCAGGTCCTCTTCGATCTCCCTTTGCCGCTCTTCGAGGAGTTTATTCGCGGCGCGCAGCTGTTCCTCGGCGCTCTTTTGCTCGGAAATATCCGTGAAGCTGATGATGGTGAACGTGCGGCCATCGGGATCTTCCATGGTTCGCGCGCTGGAAACCACAGGAAGCTTCGAACCATCTTTCGTGGGAAGGAAGAACTCGTGGCGTATCCGGCCCAGCGATTGAACTTCCCGGCGCCGCTCGCGAATGTAGGCTACTTCGTCTGGCCCGTAATAGACGAGGAGAGGATCGTTCCCCAGAATTTCCTCGCGAGACACTCCTGTCATTTCTTCGAACACCGAGTTGACGAAGATTACATGCTCGCAATCGTCAACGATGAGCACACCCTCGTTCAATGTTTCGAGAATGCCGGCCATTTGCTCGAGCCATTCGGGCTGTTCGTATTCCAAGGACAAGGACAACCCCCGCACACCCGCACGCAGCGTGGACGTTTCATCTTACCCAATCTGGCGGAAACCCACAAAGCGGCGTGCCCCGCCCGCATCTTACAGGTGGGAAACGGCTGGCTGACGTAAACTAGTGGTTCGCTGGGCATGAATTGAGGATGAAGGCCAACGTGCGTTCTAACGGTTGGCCGCATCTAATCAGCGCAGACCATCATCATGAGCGCAAACGGATCAACGCAAACGCAAGAACTCAAACGCACAAGCGCCAGTGGAAACCGCTTGCCGCCGGGACCGAAAGGCCTGCCGCTGGTAGGCGTGTCGTTCAATCTTCTGCAAGATCCGCTGGAATTGATGCGCCGCGTGACGCGGGAGTATGGCGACATCGTCCGCATCCCGGTGATCCTGCAAAGTCGCATCCTGTTGAATCATCCCGATTACATCCAACAATTGCTGCTCTTCCAGCAGAGCAAATTTCACAAGAGCACGCTGACGAAGGAAACCACCGAGCGCCTGCTGGGGCAAGGTCTGCTGATCAGCGAAGGAGATTTCTGGCGGCGCCAACGGCGGCTTGCGCAACCCGCCTTTCATCGCCACCGAATCAACGAATACGCGCCCACGATGCTCGAATGCGCGGAAATGAAGGCGCGCGACTGGCGCGATGGCGACACGCGCAACATGGCGGAAGAAATGATGGAGCTGACGCTCGAGGCAGCCGTGCGGACTCTCTTCGGCACCACGCTCCCGGGCGAGGCTCAACAAGTGGGCCGCGCGATGACTTTCTTGATGCGCTATTCGCTGCGCCGCGCGCGTTCGCCATTACGAATTCCGGCCGGATGGCCCACGCCGAAAAATCGGCGCGCCACGAAGGAATTCGGTTTTCTCGATTCGCTCGTGTATCGAATCATCGAGGAACGGAAAGCGCAGGGAAACGGGCACCGCCACAGCGATTTGCTCTCGATGTTGATGGGCGCGATGGACGAAGACGGCACGCAAATGACTCCACGGCAATTGCGCGACGAGACCATGACGCTGTTCCTTGCCGGCCACGAGACCACGGCGCTCACACTTTCGTGGACATGGTACCTGCTCAGCCAGAATCCCTCTGCCGAAGCGCAGCTGCACGAAGAACTCAGAGGCGTTCTCGGTGAACGCGCTCCGGGCGTGGCCGACTTCGAACACCTGCCCTATTTAAGCGCGGTGATCAGCGAAGTGCTGCGAATGTATCCGCCGGCTTACATCATGGCGCGAACGTCGATCGCGCCCTCGAGCTTCGGCGGCTACGACTTCCCGGTAGGCTCAACGATGATGGTTTCGCAGTGGGTGATGCACCGCGATGCGCGTTATTTCGACGATCCGGATTCATTTCGCCCGGAGCGCTGGCTCGATGGGCTGGCCGACCGCCTGCCCGCCGGCGCTTATTTTCCATTCGGCGACGGGCCGCGGCGCTGCATTGGGCAGGGATTCGCGCTGCTTGAATCGGCGCTCGTGATTGGCGCGCTGGCGCAGCGCTTTCGTTTTGAATTGGCGTCGGGTACAACGGTGCAGCCGGAACCGCTCGTTACGCTTCGGCCCAAGAACGGGATTCGCATGACGATTCATGCGCGGTAGTTTGTTTCGATGCGAGCGAATCCCCGCAGCAGCGTTCGGAGCAAAATGTCCTGCTCTTCGCGCCCACTAACATCCTGTCATTCCGAGCGGAGACCCGCGTCTTTTCTTTCCATCGCGAAGCGATGGCGCGGGTCGCAGTCGAGGAATCTCTCTTCTCACTTAAAGCAGCCTCGTCGCCACCGCGTAGGCGCTATTTTACAAACTGCGGTTGCTCGCCTTTCGACCACGGATCGTATGTAAGGCACAGCCTTACGCGATCTGAGATCGGCGGGTGATCGTAAAACAGAAACACATCCACTGGATTCGGGTCAGGATCGGCGAGAAAAGATTCGCCTTCCACTTGGAACGAATCGGCGGCGGCTTGACCGGCGTCGGGAATCACGCCATGCGTCACCTCCAGGCCATATACATCAGCCTGATTCTCGATGTAGCGGCTGAAAGCATTTGAGATTGGGTCGGCCGCAAAATTGAAAATCGAGAACAGTAAGAGTAACGCCGGCAGCGACGCCAAATCGTCCGGCCCGCGAATGCCCCAGCCGCTTCCCCAACGCTTCAGCATCCATCCAAGAGACCGGAAGCCGAGATAAAAAAGCACGAACAGCAAGCCTGCCGTAAAAGCCAGGCCCTTCCAAATGTGACCCAGGACGTAGTGGCCCATCTCGTGTCCGAAATCGGAAAGGATTTCCGGAATGGATTCCTTGGCGATGTTCGTGTCCCAGACTACAACTCGCTTCGAAGCGCCGAGGCCGCTGACGTAGGCGTTCATCGCGTTCGTTTTTTCGCTAGCCTTCATCCAGTACATGCGCTCGGGCGGAATCGTGAGGCCTGCGCGCTGAACCACTCGCTCAATTTGCGCCACGAGCTCAGGATCTTTCTGGCTGAGCGGCGCGAAGGTGAAAAACATCGGCTCAATCACAAACGGCTCGATAAAGGTGAGGAACACCACAATCGGCAGCGAGATCAACCAGAAATAAAACCACCAGCGCCGCGGACTGCGCTGGATCACGGCGTAGAGTATCCACACAACGAAAATGCCGCCCACAATCAAGAGGAGCTGCGCTTTCGCATAATCCAGAGACCACGCGCCCCAATGCTCCACCGAGATGCCGTAGGACAGCGATACCCAGTGCTCGTAGGCGTCGGCGGGCAATTGCAGGATTGCGATCGTCAAGGCCAGAAGCGGCGCAAAAACGAGAGCCTGCACGAACCGATTTGATGATGTTTTTTCGGCCGTATCTCGGAATTTCGGGCCGAGCTTCCAGTGCAAGATGATCCAGAGAATCAGGAGGCCATAGAAAAAGCTGATGATGTTGAAGCGGAACTGTGTGCGGCTGAGAGCTTTTGCCTTTTGGTAAAGATCGGGCGGAAGCGTGTAGGCGGTTATTTTTCTTTCCACCGGCCGCGCGCTAGCGCTGGCTGACTGCGCACCCGGGGATTCCAAGCCCGGCGTTGATTGCGCGTGGCCAAGATGCGCAGCCCTTCCGAATGCGATGGGAGAGAGAGCGAGCGTGATCAGAGTGAGTGCGAACCGAGCAAATCTCATTGAGCCTCGGCACAAATTCGAGCAATTAATCGAGACGTCCAACACGCGCGCGCAGGCGCCATTCGGTTTCAGGCCGGCCGCGCGTCTCTCGTCGTGTCGTCCTGAGTATATGACCTGTCACGCCGAACAGGTTGCCTCTTTGGGTGCGCCTCTGAATGCCCTTTTAGCGGATTGGCCGCAGCGCGACTATCATATACGAGCAACTTGCTTTCAGGAGAACTGCGATGAAGAGCGCATGGCCAGGACTCGCGATTCTGCTTCTGTTGCCGGTGAACTCGGTATTTGCGCGTCCGCCGCAGCCGCAACAGTATCACGAGGAAGACCCTTCCAATGTTGCTGATGCCGCTCGTCGCACACGCGATCAAAAGAAAGAGCAATCCAAGTCAGCCAAGGTGTGGGACAACGACACGATTCCGAAGACGCCGGGCGCCGTAAGCGTTATCGGCCCCGCTCCGGCCGCGGCCGAGGGCGACGATGCCGCAGCAGGAGCCGACGCGAAAGACGCGGATGCCTCCGCGAAAGCGGCAACTGCCGGAGCTGCGGGGACCGACAACGCGGGAAAACCTGCGAGCGAGGGTGGATCCGGAACGCCTGCTCCTGCCGCTGCAACCGAAGCGGGCGGCGGCGCTACAGGTGCAGCTGCCACCGACGAAAAGGCTAAAGACGGCGAAACCAGTGCGGAAGTTGCGGCGATCCAATCGGATCTTGCTGCCGCCAAGGCGCAATTGCAAACCGCAAAGGCCGATCTCGATATTCTGCAGCGCAAATTCAATCTCGATTCGCAGACCTACTACGGCAAGCCCGACTACGCTGCCGACCAAGAGGGCGCCGCCAGTATCGACGCCGAAAAAGGTCAGGTCGAGGCCAAGCAGCAGGAAGTTGCGGACGCGCAAATGAAAGTGGATCAGCTCGAGGCCAAGCTTTCCAACGCCCGCTAACGCCGTCTGCTGGCCTTCTTGGCCAGCCAGTTGAATCGCATTCTCAGTAAATGCCACCTGCCGCAGGCCGAGCCGCTCTTGCGCTCTCCGTATTTTCCACACCTTTGCAACAGCACCACTACTAATTGTATAGATTTGCCTTGACTCACTAGAGCCTCCGGCGCACAATCCCGCCAGTTCTTGGCGTTTTTTCTGTCGGGGCGCTTCGGCGGCATCGCTTTCCCTTCCGTCGCCGGGGCCGTGGGTTTGCGAGGCAAACGAATGCAATATCTGCCCGGTTGGACCGTGCAGTGTTTGAATCCGGGTTGTCCGGCGCGTGGCCACTGGCTGCGCGTGGAAAGCGCGCCTCAGGATCGTTGCAGCAATTGCGGCGGACCGCTTCACAACGTGCCGCCGCCACTGGCGCCGCGCTTCCGGATGCGGCCACGTGCGCTGAGCAGCCGTCGGCCAGTCGGACGCCCGCGCTAGATTTAGCTGCTGCGTCGAAGCAACGGCCGGAGACGGCGTCGTCCCCGCATCGTCTCCAATGGCAGCAGCTTTTCCCGGCTTGTGTCTTTGGGGTGCGTCACTCGCGCGGCGAGTTTGCCCAGCCTGCGCTTGTCTAGCAGACGCTCCGCGCGTGAAAAAGCCCGAGTCCGCGAACAGCGGCCCCGGGCTTTTCCTTCCGAAGGGCTGGGCTTCCTCTCTAGAAATAGAATTTCAAACCGAATTGAATAAGGCGAGGGCCGCGGTCGGTAAGCACCTGTCCAAAGGTGGCGCTTCCGCCGGCGTTATCGATTTTATAAAACTGCACGTGGTTGAACGCGTTGAAGAACTCTGCTCGAAATTCCACTGATTTCGATCCTTCACCGATCGCGGTCTTTTTCACGAGAGAGATATCCCAGTTGTTGATCCCCGGCCCCCAAACGGAGTTTCTTCCCAAGTTGCCATACGTAAAAAGGGGAATCCCCGAATCGCCGGGGCTGGTGCATGAAGGATCTGCAAAAGGGCACGCAGCACATTCCATGTTGGATGGATCGATCCAGAAGTGCCCCGTAGTGCTGCCGAAATTATTGCAGTCGCTCGAGGGCACAGAGCTGGAATTTGGCACGGAACGCGGATTCAAGTGCTGGACTTTGCCGGTTATATCCACGCGGGTAAGATCGGGGAATTGATTTTGGAAGCTCGCATTGCTATTCGAGTAAAAGGTAATCGGATTCCCTTTTTGAAAAGTTGCGATCGTATTGAGCTGCCACCCTTTGGCAACTTTCTTCAGGAACCCATCGCTTTGAATCGGACGGTCGAAAGGCAGTTCATAAATCAAACTCAGCACGAAACGCTGCGGTGCGTCGAAATCCGCGAGGGCGCGATCCAAGCGAGGATCGAGAGGATCAGTAAACTCTGAGGAGCGGGCGCGGAACCCCGAAGTAAGATCAATCGTCTTGGCCCAAGTGTACGCACCGCGAAACATCAGTCCATGACCGAAGCGCTTGTCCACGGTAAGTTGGAATTGGTGGCTATCGGATAAGCCGCTACTGAAGTTGGTTAGAAGCTGCTGAGGGCCCGTGGGTGTGCCTGTCGGGTCGTAAGGGTCAGTCGGATTCAATGTTCCGCCCGTGCATGCGGCAAATTTCCTCGCACACTCGGGATTAATCGGAGAGGAAATCAGGCCCGCTTCATAAGCCGGCAAATACGTCGTGAGTTGATACTGCATCACGCTGGGCTGAGGGAAATTCACTTCGCCAGAGCTGATGAGCTTGCGGCCGAGGCTACCCACATAGACAGCCTCCACCATCAGGTCACTTGTAGCCTGCCATTGGAAGCCGTAGTTAAAATTCTCCGAATAAGGCGTTCGAAAATGAGGGTACGTCACGTAGGCGAAGGGAATCGGCGGAGATAGGAATGTGCCGTTCGGTGTAAAAGGATATGGATTGGTCTGGCCAAATGGCGCCCAGGGATCCTTCATGGATCCGCATGCGAGCGGTCCCGTGCAGTCGGAGACCGAACCATCCCAGCCCGAAGGGCTGTTATTAGCGATATAGCCGAATGGTGGCTGACCGCCGAACTGGAGGTTCAGCGCGCCGTCTTCGATGTCATAGAAAATCCCGAAGCCACCCCGCATCACCAGCTTCGCATCGCCCAACATGTCCCAGGCAAAACCAAAGCGCGGAGCAAAATTGTTATAGTCGGGATACACGAGCGCCTTATTGGGCGCCCCTGGATCGCCGGGATAAAGGATGTTTGGTGGAGCAGTCGGAAATATCGTGGACTGCTGGCCGGGAAACCATCCGAGAATTTCGTTGTGGATATCGTGTTGCGGGATGTAGTACTCATAACGCAGTCCGTAGTTCAGCGTCAAACGCGGCAGTATCTTCCATGTGTCCTGCGCGAACCCAGCGAATGACCCGGTGCGAATTCCGTACACGGCATTGGAAGATTGAAAGTAGTTGTCCCAAAACCCAGCCACAAAATCCGCGTATTCGTTGCCGGTAAAAAATCCGTTTGTAAAATCAAAACCGCCGCTATTGTAATAGTCGTAGTCGAAATTGTTGCGGACCCGCGTGATATCCCCGCCCAGTTTGATTTCGTGCTTGCCGCGCGTCCAGGTGAAATTGTCCGACCATTCGAAGGTGGCGCGATGGAGCGTCGTCGGCCCTTGAATGGAAGGGCCGAGCGTGAAGGAAGGCCCGAAGATTTCGGGCGGAGCGGGAGCAGTGGGATCGGCTGGAGTGACGTTCGTAAAGCCGAGATCGGTCGGAGTCGTATGATCCGTTGGAGTACCTTGTGTTGAAGCGAAACGGCTCGCCGCAAAGCGGAATTGATTCACCTTTCCGCCCGAAAAAGTATGGGTCCACGTAAACGAGCCGATCTGATTACGCTGAGTTTCGAGACCGCCTGAACCAATCGGAACGTCGCCGCCGTTTCCCGGCCCCGCAGGCTGAGGTGCCACGAACGAGGATAGCGTTCCACCCTCTTCAGGGAAATTTGCGCGAGAATCATCGATCAAGTAGGAAAACGAAAGTATGTCCTTCGAAGTGAGGTTGTGGTCAATGCGCACGATTCCCTGGTCGTCGTTGATCGCTGCAAGAGGCGAGGCAACGAAAGTATTGTTGGCTCGATTCGGCAAAGGCAGGTATTTGTTGATGTAGTTCTGAATCACCGGATTCACCGGCACCTGGTTAAATGCGTAAGGGTTGCCCGTGGTCGGATCGAAAAGTTGAGTTCCCGAGTAGCTCGGATTCTGGGCTGGAGTGAATTGGCATATTCCGCTCGGATTGAAGCCCGACCCGCCGCTTGGATTCGTGCACAACTCGCTGAAGTCGCCGGTACGCTCGTTTTTACTCAACACGGCGATGGGCGTGGGAACCATTCCTTCGCCGCGTCGGGCTCCCTGATATGCAACAAAGAAGAACGTCTTATCTTTTTTGATCGGCGCCCCTAGTGTGCCACCAAAAACGTTGCGCCTGTACTCGGCTTTCGTATCAAGTAGATAGTCGGTGGCATTCAACACGTTGTTGCGAAAGAACTCAAACGCATCACCATGTATCTGGTTGGTTCCTGATTTCGTGATTTGGTTGACGATCCCGCCCGAAGTGCGCCCATATTCAGCATCATAGTTATTCGTGAGGATTCGGAACTCTTCCACCGCGTCCGGATTGGGGCTCACCACGATATTGTTCCCAAGAAAGTCCGTGTTGTTCGCACCGTCGAGCAGGAAAGTGAGAGATTCAGAGCGCTGCCCGCTCACCGAGAACGGATTGCCGGACGTGTCGTCGGGATCGGGCGCGAAGACGCCCGCCTGAAGCAGCCCGAGTTGCAATGTGTCACGGTCAAGGAGCGGCAAATCGCGAATCGCGTGCTCGTTCTCCACTTTTCCCAGCACGGCGGTCGTTGTGTCTACCTGCGCGACGTTCCCGGTTACTTCAACCGTTTGGGTGGGACTACCTACCTTGAGTGACACATCCAAGCGGCCAACCTGTGTGAGTTCGAGAACAATGCCTTCCTGAACGAATGTGGTAAAGCCGTTCTTTTCGACGGTCACTCTGTAAGTACCGACCGGCAGGACATCGAGCAAGTAACCGCCATCGTTTCGCGTGGTTGTGCTGCGTGACAGAGCAGTGCCTTTATTCAGCGCCGTCACCTTCGCTCCGACGATCACACCGCCCGATTGGTCTGTAACAGTTCCACGGAGAGAAGCCGAGGTTTGCCCCGAGGCCGACGTCGCAAATGTGGAGAAGATCGCGAATGACAATACGGACAACAATACGGTGCGAAATCTGGACACAGCATACCCCCGATGAATACTGTGTTTTCGTGACACATGCGCGCGGCTGGCGCGTTCGGCGGTAAGAAATGGAAAAGCTGCGGATAAATTAGACGTCCCGCAGAGTGCTGTCGCCCCGAATCGCCAGATCCACGCAACCCCAATGCGCTTTCTATAGAACTACGAGCATGCGAAGTCAAGGCACTTTGGCTTTATGGCTCGCATAACAATTTTTTTTAGCTGACTTGAGGTCAGCGGGAGGGTCGAAAACATAGCGCCAAAAAGAAGAAGCGGCCGGTGGGGGAGCCGGCCGCTCGGGGCATTGGGGTGTTGGAGGAGCAGAAACTCGAGGTTGCTATCCAGCGGCCAGCGCTCATGGGGGGTGAGCGGTTGCCGGTCGCCGTACAGTCCCCGAATCCACAGTGATTGTGCCTTCCGACCCCAACCGCGTCGATAGGCCCTCGGTTCAGTTGGTGCCAGTACGAAGGTACTTCCCTTTCGCTTTCGAGCGATTTTCGCCCAGCGGCATGGCGATCAGATGTTCGCTCTTGCTGATGGCGCGTCCCACAAGCGAACGGCTACCGTTCATCTACGAGTAACGCCACCAAGCTAAATGGGGCTCCAACATTCGCTTAGACGGTCCCCTGCGGTGGGCGGGGACATGCTTTGAATCATTCCAAACTGTCCTGGAGGTGCGCGCATGAGTTCGTTCTGGCAGGACGTTCGCTATAGCCTGCGCATGATCGCCAAGGCGCCCGGGTACGCCGCAATCGCCGTCCTGACGCTCGCGCTGGGCATTGGCGCGAACACCACGATTTTCAGCTGGATCAACTCCACCCTGCTGAATCCGATTCCTGGGCTGGCCAGCCCGAACGAGGTGGTGGCGCTGAGCCTCGGGCGAGGCACCGACAATCCTTTCCCGTTTACCTATCCTGATTTTGAGTCCATGCGCAACGGACAGCAGAGTTTCGTCGGCATCACCGCCGCCAATATCGCTCCTATGAGTTTGACGGGAAAAGGCAAACCGGAACGCGTGTGGGGAATGGTGACGTCCGCAAACTATTTCGATCTTCTCGGTGTCCGCCCGATCCTCGGGCGCGGTTTTCTTCCGGAGGAAGACACAAGGCCGGGCGGCGCACCCGTTGCTGTGATCAGTTACCGGCTGTGGCAGACGCACTTCGGCGCGAATCCAGATGTGGTTGGGCAGACGCTCGAAATCAATCAGCATCCCTACACGATTGTCGGCGTCGCGCCCGCCGTATTTCAGGGAAGCCAGACAGGGCTGCGCTCTGAAATCTGGATTCCCATCATGATGGAAGAGCAGTTAATGCCGCAGGGCGACCTGATTCACGACCATCACTACTTCTGGCTAACCGCGCTCGGGCGGCTGAAGCCCGGAGTCCGGCCAGAGCAGTCTCAGGAAGAGATGACGCTGCGGCTGAAACGGGAGGCGAAGAATTATCCGGAGGAGCACAAAGGGCACGACAGTGTGAGCGTGTATCCCTTGTGGCGCAACCCGTTTGGCGCGAATCAATTTCTTTCGACGCTACTTCCGATGTTGATGACCATCGCGGGACTGGTGCTGCTGCTCGCGTGCGCGAACGTGGCGAATCTAATGCTGGTGCGCTCAGTGGCGCGGCGGCGAGAAATCGCAATTCGATTGTCACTGGGCGCGAACCGCTGGCGGCTGGTGCGGCAACTGCTCGTCGAGAGTTTGATCCTGGCGCTGGCGGGCGGCTTGGTCGCTTTCGCGATCACCTTCTGGACTGCGGGAACATTCATGAAGTTCATACCGAAGACGGATTTCCCGATCTCGCTGGGAATGCGGGTGGACCACACGGTGCTCCTGGCCACGATGGTGATCTCGCTGCTGACCGGAGTGATCTTCGGGATTCTTCCCGCGTTGCGAGCATCAGGCGAGGCGCCGATCGCGGTATTGAAGGAGGATACGGGGAGCGCTTCGGGAGGGATGCGCAAGGCGCGCCTCGCGAGCGCGTTGGTGGTGGCGCAGATTTCGCTGTCGCTGCTGCTCTTGATTTGCGCGGGGTTATTCATTCGCAGTTTCATGAGCGCGCAACAGATTAATCCGGGATTTAATTCTCACAATGTTCTCATCGCCACCTACGATTTGTTTACCGGCGGATATTCGGAAGCGAGCGGCGTCGAATTCGATCGCCAGTTGGTCGCGAAACTCGAAGCGCAGCCCGGCATTCAGTCGGTGGCTCTTTCCAGCCGCGTCCCGCTGGGATTTGGCGGCGGCTCGACGGCCGTGAATCCGGAAGGCTACGTTTCGCAGGCGAATGAATCAATGGAAACGCAGGTAGCCATCGTCACTCCGAATTATTTCCAGACCTTGCAGATTCCGCTTGTGAAGGGGCGCGACTTCACGCCGCAGGATACAAAGAGGTCGCAGCGCGTGGTGATTGTCAGCGAAACATTCGTGAATCGCTACTGGCCGAACCAGGAAGCCTTGGGCAAGCAGCTCGATTCGGATTTAACTCACGAATGGTTCACGGTGATCGGAGTGGCGCGCGATAGCAAAGTGAACGGCTTGAACGAAAAGCCCACGCCATTCCTGTACCTGCCGCAATATCAGGTCTACCGAGCGACGATGATCGTCCTCGCCCGCACGAATGGCGATCCGCTGGCCGCCGGCAAGACCGTGGAAAAAACAATCCACGAATTGAACGCGGACCTTGTGGTGTTTGACATCACGTCGCTGGAATTGCGCGAGCAGATCGCCAGCTTCGGCCAGCGCGTTGCCGGAACTTTTGTGGGCGCCTTCGGTCTGCTGGCGCTGGTTCTCGCGGCGGTGGGAATTTACGGCGTTACGTCCTACACCACGCGGCAGCGCACCCATGAAATCGGTATCCGCATGACGCTAGGCGCGAGCAAGCGAGACGTGCTGCGGCTCGTGCTCGGCCACGGATTGCGATTGACGCTCATCGGTGTCGCCCTAGGTCTCGCCGCGTCTTTTGCACTCACCCGCTTTTTAACCAGCTTGCTGCTAGGCGTAACAAGCGCCGATGCGCTCACATTCTCGAGCGTCGCGCTTTTACTCTGTGCAGTGGCGCTTTTCGCTTGCTTCATTCCCGCGCGACGCGCGATGCGCGTGGACCCGATGGTAGCGCTGCGTTATGAGTGATGGGCTTGTGTCTCAGCATTAGATAGTTATGTAGTGATAGAATTATCTTATTTCGTTAGACTGAACGCTATGGATTACGCAGCGAGCCAGCAGTGCAAAACTATCATCAAAAAGTTGGCATCCTCCTTCGCTGCACTCACGCTCTTGATAGTTACAGCCGCTCTCCAACCCTTTACGGGCACCGCCGCTTCTCATCCCAGGATTTTCCCCTCCGTCATAATCCTGCTTCCCAGTAGCGTGCCCTCGCAAACGGTGCAGGTTGCCTATTATCTGATTGGTCCCTTCGGGGGTTACGGCACTTCCATGGAATCGAAGGCTGATCTCAATTCCTTTGAGATTGACGCATCGATCGAAGGCAGAGCGGCGACCGAAATCAGGATGGTCATTTACGCGACAGGCTGCGAGTTCCAAACCGTCGTGCTGCCGCTAGAAGCTGATTCGAAGATAACGCACGAGTTCTACTGCAAGGTCGCGCGAAGCGTCCGACTTTCCGGACGAATTGTGCCGAACGATCTCGGTCCGTTCGAAAATACCGAAGTCGTCATCAGCTACAAAGCCTTCTGGGCTCACGATTTCTTTGGCATCGCAGACGGTATAGTTACCGGATTCCGTGTAGCGGCAGTCCATCCCGACGCGAATGGAACCTTTCAAGTCGACCTTCCCTATTTCAAGGAAGACGCCAGTTTATCTTCAGAAGGTGCAGAGTCACCTTCAACGCCAAGAGCGAACCTGAGCCTCATATTGGAAGATTCTGAAACAGGCAATAGCGTCGCCGATCTCATGCCTGTAATTCAGGAGTTCAGGTCTGCGCCTGAGGGTCTGCAAATTCGGGCGAACTACCCCAGCGAACTTGAATTCGCGCCAGCGCGATAATATTCACTCTTAGAATGCCGCATGCAGCGCAGCGGCACGGGGCTGCCTGCTATATCTTCAGATTGCGAGAAGCCGCGAGAAAAACGAGCGGTATCTTCGCAACGCCACGCGCAGATCTTCGCTAGAGACGTTGTCATTGCGGCCCCACTGCTGTTCGAGGTTTTTGCGTTCATTGGCGAAGACTTCGCTCAGCCGCTTGATCGTGTCGGAAACCAGCGCGTCGGCCTCCTGCACTGCCTTGCGCGGCTCGTCGACAAAGCCTACCTGAATGCTGTCCCATCGCCCGCGCAGCTCATTTGCTTCATTGCCTGCGAACAGTGCGGCTCGCTCCTCCTCCGGTGCGCGTGCCACCGCCGCGCCCGTTGCCGGACCGCTCGCGACGCTCGAGGATCGCGTGTCGCCGGGGGGCGGGGTGACCAAAGGGCGCGAGTCAGAATCGCGCACCACTTGCCTTTCCGGAACCGGCAGGCTTGGATCCGTAGTGGCGGATAGATCAGGGTTCAAGCTTGGATCTCTGCGGAGATACTCTGTCATTGGTGACTCCCTGTTTTCGATTTTCTTGAAATTCAATTCTCTTGAAAGCTGATGCTCGCTACTAACTATGGCCCGCAGCGCGTGCGCGTATAGGCACTGGCTCTTCTCGCATCAATTCGTCGAATAGCGCGCGGTAGTGAACCATGCCTTTTCGCAAATCTTCCGTGCTGGCCTGTTTTTGCGACTGGCGAATCGCGATGTCGTGCCCTGCCCGGTACTCCTCTACAACGGTGCCGTGGTCAACGGAAATTTCCGTGGCGCGGTTCGCGAAATCGGTCGGCGGATAACCGCGAGCCGCCATCACAGCCCCGAGAAGCTGATCCGCCTCCACGAATGCGCCCGCCGGGTCGTCCACAAACTTGGCCTGGATCGCCCGCCACAGTTGCTGGAACCGATCACGATCCGCCGCGGTAAGCGGCCGCAGAGGATATTGGCTGACGCGCTTCTCGACTTTCTCGAGCTGCGCCTCGGCCTTAAATTTGTTTCCGGTTTCCGCGACGGCCCGGTCATATTCCGGTCCAAAGCGCGCACGGAGCTTCTTGGTGCGGTTCTGCAATATGAGCAGTGCAGCCACCGCGACTGCGGCAATTACCACAATCACCAGTAATGCGATTTGCGTTGAAGTCATTCCGTTACCCTCAAGCGTCCAGCATCATCAAATTTCTGCCGCGTTGGAATCGGGCATGACCTGTAGAGCCGGAGCCATAAAGCGTGTAGGAATCAAACGAGAGGATTAAATGTCGAACGACAAGCGGCTAAAAACCCTTTTCAGCTAGACCGCTTTGAAGAACCAAATCGCGCCAACAAAAATGCACACGATGGCCGACCACATCAGCACGAACCGGACCCACAGCATCGCGCGATACCAGTGAACGTCTCGATCACGAATTTCTTTCAAAGGAAGGATCCCAATCACGGTGGGGAATATCGCTCCGATCCACCATCGCAAAGCGCCATGAACCGCGCCTTTGGTAGCCGGTCCGGGATTCAGCGTTAGGAACGTGACCCCGGCGACGATGGCAAAGCTAAGGAAAATGAGAACTTGCGAGGCGGTGTTGTTGAGCTCCCCAAGGCGGGTCGCGAGAAAATTGAGCCGTTCTTTTTCGGTCCCCTCACCTGAATCGGTGGTCACGTCCGCGATTTTACATCAGGTGAGATTTCACAGCGGACGCGATTCCACATCGGACGCCGTTCCATCACGAGATTGTGTCCGTTCGATGTGTCCTCGTCGTCGAAGATGAATCACTTTTCAGTAGAGGCATCGCGGCGGCTACCCGTGACGCAGGCTTGGCATGCGGCGGCCAGATGATTTGTGTTCCAACTCCCGGCGAAGCTTTTGGCTGGCGCTCATGCTTGGCTTCGCTCTTCGAGAAAAGCTTTGCGGTGGCCAGCATCGTCGCAAACGTTGCGGCCAAGAGCCCGAACTGCCGCCAGCCGTTCAGCATGGACGCATTACCCATGAGCGTGAGCCCGGCAAAGCAAAATAGCAGGTGCACGCAGAACACCTGCAGCGAAGATTGCCCCATCAGCACCAGCGGCCGCACCGCCAGGGGTTTTAACCAGCGTTGCCCAACGATCAACACCGCGGCCACTGCCGCGAAATCGAGAAGCCGCATCGGTCCCAGGTGCCATTTATCGAAGAGCCGCTCAGCCGCGCCCAACTGAAACCCGTGCGCAATCATGCGCCGCAATACAAAGAACGCCACAGCGATCACCGCCGCTGGGATCACAATTTTCCGCGCGCTCGCCTCGATCGGCAGATTTTCCTGGGCCCAACGCACGCCCAGCCAGATTCCCACGATCCAAAGCAATTGCCAGGCCCACAAATCGAATGCTCCCATTTCGTGAATCGGAATTCGCGTGGGAATGTAGTGCATCATGAAGGTATGTTCGGCGGCGCGAAAACCGAATTGCGCCAGTACCCAGAACGCGAAAGACCCGCACAGGATCGGTTTCCATCCAATCCGGCGAGCCAGTAAAATCAAAATGGACGACATCGCCAGAAAGAAGATGTACAGCGGCAAAATATCGAGCAGGGGCGGGCGATAGATCAGCAGAGCCGCTTCTGTGATGGCCTGCTTGGGTCCCACCGTGAAATAAAAGTTGAGCAGATTATGAAGCCCCGGGCGATTGCCTCGCGACGCAATCGGCACGGCCACCAGAAACGCAAAAGCCAGCAAGAGCGCGTGGTAGCCATATAGACGCAGTGTGCGGCCCCACATTTTTCGCGTCATCGCGCGGTAGCCGTCGTGCTCGGCCAGGCGGAAATAGATGCGGCCGGTAAACAGCGCCGAAAGAAAAATGAACCCTTCGGCCGCGGAGATGAAACCAAACGGCTGGTTTACGTAAGCGCTCGCGGACGTGGGCAGGTGCGTGAGCGTGATCCAGACGAGCATCAGCCCGCGCATTGCGTCCAGTTCCAGCCGGCGTAAGGTGGCCATCACTAAGTAGACGCCATCACATTGCCAAGGGTTTCCAGCCGCCCGGCTCCTCGCGCGTGATTTTCAAAGAAAAGTCCTCAAACTACAGCCTTATACCTACTCCATGAGACTCAACAGGGCCGTGATGATCGAACAGTCATGCTAGAGTAACGATGGAGGAACTTAGTGGACGTTTCGCCGCGAAGACTGCTTCCGCTCCTGATTCTGATGTTATCCCTACTGGTTGCCGCTCCCTCCTACGCAAGAAAACACGAAACAGGATTTCTCGATCGCACCATTACGGTGCAAGGGACCACTTACAAGTATCAGGTCTTCGTGCCGGATAATTGGAACTCTCACGAAAAGTGGCCGGTGATACTTTTCCTTCACGGAGCGGGCGAGCGCGGCGACGACGGCTTGCTCGAGACGGATGTGGGCATTGGTCCCGCCATTCGCAACGGCCGCAGCCGAATTCCAGCCATCGTGGTGATGCCGCAATGCCCGAAGAATCTTTGGTGGCTTCACAAACCGATGCAGGATCTTGCGATAGCCACGCTCGATGCCGCCATTAAAGAATTCGACGGCGACGCGCAACGCACCTATTTGACGGGTCTTTCCATGGGAGGCTATGGCTGCTGGCGCCTCGCTGAAAATAATCCCGGACGATTTGCCGCGCTGATTGTGATTTGCGGCGGTATCCGTCCGCCAGCCGCCGCGCTGAAAGCCTACCCCGATCTTGTAAAATTGACGCCGCCCGACGATCCAAAAAGCTATTCAGAAGCAGCTACAAGAATCGGCGATGTTCCGGTGTGGATCTTCCACGGCGCCGCTGACGGCAACGTCCCGGTCACAGAATCGCAGCGTATGTTCGCAGCGATGAAGAAAGTGAGCAGTGACGCCCACTACACCGAGTATCCCGGCGTCGGGCATCAATCCTGGGTAAAAGCCTACGACGACCCGAAATTATTTCCGTGGCTCTTCTCGAAATCCCTGGCCACCAACCCAAAATAACTTCAGGCTGAGATTGCGCTCGTGGCCGGCCTACGAAGCCTCGCGATTTTTGGTGAGCCATATCTCCAGCCCTATCAGGTCATCGCGAATTTCGATGCCGTGAAATTTTGTGTCTGCAATCAACTCTTCAAATTCACGCCTTGTGTAAGCGCGTTTGAGCAGCATGAAGCGGAATGTCATTTTGGTTATGACCCGGTTCACGACGCCGACGTTCATATCATTTACGGCCTGTGCGATCGATTCCTTCGACGCATCTCTTCTCAGGTCAATGATTAGGGCCCGCCCACCTGGTTTAAGCGCGCGATACATCTCTCGCAGCGCGCGTTTCGGTTCAGTGAAGTTCTTGAACGCCGCGCGGCAGAAAACAAAATCGAACGCTTCGTCCCCAATGGGCATGCCGGAGACGTTGCCTTGGCGAAAGTCCACTCGCATCCCCGCTTTCGCAGCATTCGCGCTGGCAATCTCAACAAATGTTTTGCTGATGTCCAGACCCACGATTTCGTAATTGCCGAGCTTAGCCAATTCAATCGCACAATATCCCGGGCCGGGAGCGACTTCGAGCACTTTACTATTCGGCGGAATCTGTGCGGCAATTCGCCGGGCCAGCGCCTTAAAATCTTCCAGCGATTTTTTTGTAAGGGACGCGTACCACTTTGCAACAGCACCTTCCATTCCCAGACCCTTGTAGGGCTTTGTACTTGCAGACGATTCAGACATGGAATCCTCCTTGTCTCCAGCTATTCTTAAATTGAATCAGGTAGGACCCCAAGATCGATTCGACAAGTGCAAGGACGAGACCGGCGAATGCACGATTTCGACCGGTCAGTACCGGAACTTGAACCACCTGTAGCTGAGTGGTAGGCTCGGCTCATCGGGGGTATTTGAGATTCGCAAGCCGGGCGATGCTTCGCCCTGACCATTCCTGTGGGCGCTGCCAAAATACAATTCGATCGCAAGGCCGTCGTCGAAGCGGAAGCGCTTGGAACCGTCCGGCAGCTGCTCGTCGAACTTGGCGGTTTGCGCGGACTGGAAGAGCTTGGCGCGCGCGGGGCGCGCGCGCACCTCGAACGGGAGCTCGGGCTTGGCAGCCTCGAGCGCGTCGAACTCATGCTGCGGCTCGGCAACACTTGTGGCGTGCGGTTGCCGGATCAAGTGGTGGCGGAAGCTGACACCGTGCAGGATCTCATCGATGCGATCCTGCGCGAGGATCCTTTAGCGGAACGCACGAATGCTGGAGCGAGCATAGGCGCTGCCAGCACCGGCGCATCCGTGGCCGCGCAGCCTATCACTCGCGATGTAACTCCGCCCGACCTCGAAGAACAGATCCGCAAAGCCGAAACGCTCACCGAAGTAATCCGGCTGCGCGGCCGCGCCGAACCGAATCTCGCTCACATCTTTCTCTACGAAGAAGATGAAAAGCCGCGCACGATCACTTTCGGCGAACTCTACGAGCGATCGTCCGCGGTCGCTGACGAACTGCGCCGCCGCGGCCTCGAATCCGGTCAGACCGTCGCGATCATGCTGCCCACGTGCGCCGAATTTTTCTCCACGTTCGCGGGTATTCTGCTCGCGGGCGGCATTCCTGTTCCGATCTATCCGCCGTTCCGGGCCGACCGCATCGCCGAATACGCCGCGCGGCAATCGAACATCCTGCGCAACGCCGAAGCACAGTTTCTCGTCACCTGGCGGCAGGCCGAAGGGCTCGCCCGCACGCTACAGCCGCGCGTGCCTTCACTGCGCGAAGTGCTGAACGCGCAACGCCTCGCCAACGGCCAACCGGCTGACGCAACCACAACGCCCTCCGGCGAATGGCGGCCTGTGGAACATCTTTCGCACCGCGCCAGCAGCGAAGATATCGCGTTCCTGCAATACACATCCGGCTCGACTGGCGATCCCAAAGGCGTAATTCTCACGCACGCGAATCTTCTCGCAAATATTCAGGCGATCATTGGCGGCATCAATATTCAGGCTGACGATGTCGCCGTCAGCTGGCTGCCGCTATACCACGACATGGGACTAATCGGCGCCTGGTTCGTTCCAATCGTCACCGGCATCCCGCTGGTCGTGATGTCGCCGCTCGCGTTCCTCAGCCGCCCCGATCGCTGGCTGTGGGCGATTCACAATCACCGCGGAACCATCAGCCCCGCGCCCAATTTCGCCTACGAGCTGTGCGTGCGAAAAGTGGCGGACAAAGACATCGAAGGTCTCGATCTCAGCTCGTGGCGAGCCGCAACCAACGGCGCGGAGCCGGTAGCCGCGGCCACACTCGAACGGTTTGTCGCGCGCTTCACTCGCTACAGCTTTCACCGCGAAGCGTTGATGCCCGTCTACGGACTCGCCGAAGCGTGCCTCGGCGTTTCCGCGCCGCCGCTGGGCTCTGGCTTCAAGGTGGATCGCATCGAGCGCGCCGCTCTCGAATCCAACGGCCGCGCAATTCCCGCAAAGCCGGATGACAAAGCGCCACTCGAATTCGTCGGCGCCGGAAAACCGATGCCGGGCGTAGAAGTTCGCATCGTTGACAAAGAAAAAAGCGCGCGCGCACTCGGCGAGCGCGCCGAAGGCCAGCTTCAGTTTCGGGGTGCCTCGGCCACCAGCGGTTACTACCGAAATCCCGCCGCCACGCGCGAATTGATTCATGAAGGCGGTTGGCTCGACTCCGGCGATCTCGCCTACTGGGCAGACGGCGAAATCTACATCACCGGCCGCGCCAAGGACGTGATCATCAAAGCCGGCCGCAATATTTACCCACACGAAGTAGAGGAAATCGCGGGACGCGTCTCCGGAGTTCGCACCGGCTGCGTGGTGGCATTTGGCGCACTCGATGAGCGCAGCGGCACCGAAAAATTAATCGTCGCGGCAGAAGTGCGCGATATCTCCGCCGCGAAACGCATCTCCGGCGAAATCACACAATCCGTGAGCGAGGCTATGGGCGTGCCGCCAGACACGGTCGAGCTGCTCCGGCCACAGTCGATTCCGAAAACTTCCAGCGGCAAGCTTCGCCGCAGCGAAACAAGGCGCCTGTATCTCGATGGCAATCTCGGCAAAAAACAACAAGCGGCCTGGGTGCAGGTGGCGCGCCTCGCAGCGCTCAGCGCCGTTCCCCGCGCGTGGACCTGGATGAAAGCTGGAACAAAACGCGCCTTCGAAGCGGCCTACGGCATCTACGCACTCTCAACTTTTGGAGTCATACTGACCGGGCTATGGATTGCCGTCTCGCTCACATCCGATCGCGAGCGAGCGGCGCGAATCGCGCACTCGGGCTCGCGGCTGATCCTGCGCGCGGCCAGGATCCCGCTCGAAATCGTGCACGGCGAACTTCTCAACGACCTCGCAACGTCCGGCCCCTGGATTTTTGCGCCCAATCATTCGAGCTACGTGGACATTTTTGTGGCGCTCGCGTCGCTTCCCCTCGGCGTGCGCTTCGTCGCGAAAGGCGAAGCCCTCGATATGCCGCTCATCGGCAAAATCATCCGCCGCTCCGGCCAGCTCGCCTTCGATCGCAGCGACGCTCAAGCTCGCGTGCGCCAGACCGAAGATGTGGAAGAAGCGCTGGGCCGCCGCGAATCGGTCGCCATCTACCCCGAAGGAACCTTCACCTCGATGACCGGCATTCGCCCGTTTCAACTCGGCGCCTTCAAGGCCGCCGTTGATATGCAGCGCCCGATTTGCCCTGTCGCGGTGCGCGGCGCACGTCAGATTCTGCGCGATAAAACGCGCCTGCCTCGTCCCGGACGCGTCACGGTGTCATTCGGCCCGCTCGTCGACCCCGACCCATCCGCGGGTAACGATTGGCACGAAATCGTTCGCCTCCGCGACGCCACCCGGGAAATCATTGCCAACCGCACCGGCGAACCTCTACTATAGATGGCGCGGAAGAAGTCTTTTATCCGTCACTGTTTAGGGCCAGATAGCATCCAATCAAACTCCAGCCGAAGGATAGGTGCTCGAGCCTCTCTCCCGGGGAGGCGAAGGGCGAACGAATCTTAGCTGGATACGAAATGGGCCTCGCCGAGCTGGGCGCACGGCGGGTCTCAATCCCAATACTCCTGAGGAGGAAGTTTTATGGTTCGAAAGCTTTCGGTATTGCTGGGCCTGCTATTCTTCGTGTCATTCGCGTCGCACGCGCAAGGCCTCCTTTCAGACAAAGTGGAAGTGTTCGGCGGTTATTCGTTCATGCACAACGACAACCGGCCCGACTCCAATCTGAACGGATTCGAATTTGCGGGCCAATACAAGTTTACAAGTTGGCTCGGAGGCGTAGCGGACATTGACGGGCACTACGGCGGCGGTACCAGTGTGAACAACTATCTGTTCGGCCCGCAGATTTCCTTTCCAGCGCGCGTATCGCCATTCGCCCAGCTTCTCGTGGGCGTAGCCCATATGAACAGGAATGGCGGCCTTGGCAGTGACACGTCTTTCGCCGCGGCACTGGGCGTGGGAATCGATACAAAAATCGCCGGACCGTTTCACTGGCGCATTATTCAGGGCGACTGGATTCACACCAGTCTTTTCGGCGGCAGCCAGAATAATGGCAGGCTTTCGACGGGCATTGTGATCAAGTTCTAGGCGCTGATTCGGCTTCGGCTCCAGCTCCGGCTTTGAGGGCGCTGCGAGATTTCGTAGCGCCCTTTTTCTTTTTTTCCCCGCATTCAGTTCAAAACGAAGTTCACCGTCACAAAGGTTTCCACTTCCACCGGCTCCCCGTTCAATCGAGTTGGCCTGTAGCGCCAAGCTTGCACCGCAAGCAGTGCCGCTCGAGCAAGCACCGGGTTTCCGTCCACCACCTCGAGTTCACGCACCGCGCCGTCCTTCGCGATGATGGCGCGCAGATGCACGGTGCCGGAAATGTGCGCCGCTTTGGCGATGGCCGGATATTGCGGCTCCACTCGGTTCACAAGCATTGCCGCCATTACCCCTCCGCTCACCTGTATTGTTCGAACGTGAGGCGGTTCGGCGTGCGGCGGTTCGGGAACGATCACGCGATCGCCAGTTCCTCCGGGGAAACTTGGGCCTGAGCCCGGCAGGCCCAGTCCTTCGCTTCCGCCGCCCTGGTCCGGGCCAATGTCCGGCGCCTCCGAACTATTTGCTGGCGCCGACGGACGAATCGCCGGAGCGCAGAATCTGCAAAACTGCCGTTGGTCTAAGATCGGGGGTGAATGCAAGACGTGATGCGGACGATGAAACGTTCCGCTGTCACCAGGATGGGGCGGTGTCATGATGGGGGAGAAGTACGAAGTGGCGACCAGTGGCCCGGGCGAAATGAGCGGCCAAATCAACAGTAAGGCGAGCACTAAAGCCTGAAGGGCGACGGAAAGCGCGAGCGCTTTGCTGCGAAGCCAGCGCGCACGCACCCGCACCGCGGGATCGTTATCCACCAGGCATTCAGACAAGCTTCCGAGATCGCTCATGGACACGCCTCCACGCATGACGGCTCGCAGCCGTTTTGCAAATCAGCTTTCTTTGGTCCTTTTTACGATTTTGTAGCGCCGGCCTTCAGACCGGCAGGTTTCTAGTCGAGCAACCAAGCCAATGAAACTAACAACGCGCAGTTTCTTCAAATCGAAGCCGAAGCGATCGACTAAGAACTAAGCGCCGGAGGCGCGGCAGAAGTTAGCCCAGGGCGGAAAGCCCTGGGTACACATTGCCCTGAATTATCCGAGCGCCGTAGGTGCGACACACGCTTCTAACGAGCAACCTTCGTTCGGTCGAGCTCGCAGCTCGTTCGCGGAGAAGGCTCCGCTTCGGCTTCACCGCTTTAAACCGCTGCGAAGTTCGCGCGACCTCTTGAAGCAATAGACACCGAAGCGTTGCAGCAGTTTCTGGAATTCAGGAATAACAGCGAGAGAGTTGCGAAATTATTGTTAGCATCGTTCTAAGTTATTCAATTCCATCCGATTACGATTTTGGCGCCATTCGTGCACCATTTTCGGGTTTCTCGCGTCTAATCATTTGTTCCTGGCCCCCTCTTGGGGATTGAGAGGTCATCATAATGAAGAATTCTCTGGAAACGATTGGAGTTCGATACACCGGATGGGCTGCGCTCAATCGCGATCCGCTCGAGGATCATGTTGAGTTCACCTGTCCGCATTGCGGCATTGCCGGCGTGAAGAACGCACGGCGCCCGCGCTCGGCGTATCACTTCACCGACGGATTCGTGCAGGATCTGCAGGGCGAAGCGACCACCTGCCGCGAGTGCAAGCAGTCGGTGCGCGTCTCGCCCGTGGTGCTGGTCCACGACAAGGACGAGAAGCGGCGATTCGAAGCGATGTTCGGCACCGCCTTCGAGCCTGACTTGGAAGTTTCGAAGAACTAACTGACGAGGAGTAACGCTTCCCTCTGACGGTGAAAATGAAAGAGCGGGGATGGGGCATGCGCTCCATCCCCGCTTCGCTTTTCCGGCCGATGCGCGTGCACGGGTGTGCTGCGCTGGCGTGATTGTTGCAGGAGGCTTGCAAAAAGAGCCGGCGAGACGCCGGCGTTACGGAAGTGCATCCGCTATGCGAAGCGACTGCGGAGTCTTCCTGCATCTTGCTTGGAAGTCGCGCGAAAGAGAAATTCGACGTAGAGCGTCCCTATGCTGTTGGGCAACGCTGCCATTCCGTAACGCCGGCGTCCCGCCGGCTCTTTTGCATTGGCGCAATCGCCAAAGCACAACCGACTCGACTACTGCTCCTCGTCCACGGAGAGGTGGTGCTCCTCCATCTCCGCGCGGACGCGATCGAACGCGTCGTCCACATTATCGGAGAATTGAAGCAGCTTGTACTCGCGCTCGTTGATCGTGCCGTAGCGCAGCATGTGGCGCCAGTTGAACACCTTGTCCCAGTATTTCCTGCCATAAATCAAAATCATGTGGTGCGAGGAAAGCTTGCCGGTCTGCAGCAGGGTGAGCATTTCAAATAGCTCGTCCATTGTGCCGAATCCGCCGGGAAACACGATCAGCGCTTTCGCCATCTGCGCAAACCACAGCTTGCGCATGAAGAAATAATGGAAGCAGAAATTCAGGTCTTCGGTGATGTAGGGATTGGGGCGCTGCTCGTGCGGAAGCTGGATGCTGAGTCCGATGGACGAGCCGCCGGCGTCGAAAGCGCCGCGGTTCGCTGCGTCCATGATTCCCGGGCCGCCGCCCGAACAGATGACGAAGCGCTTCGGGTGCACGCCGAGCGTCATGGACCAACTGGTGATACGGCGCGATAGTTCGCGCGCTTCTTCGTAGTAACGCGACATTTCCAGATGGGATTTGGCGTGGCGAATCCGCTCCGCCCACTGGGCGTTGCGGCGGCCTCGCGAGCGCGCGCGAACTTCTTTTAGCTCGTGCTGAGCTTGTTCGCGCGAGTGGATTCGCGCCGAGCCGAACATCACGATCGTGTCCGCCACTTTTTCGCGCCGCAGCCGCGCCAGCGGATCGAGATACTCGGCCAGAATGCGCAGCGGGCGCGCTCCCAGGCTTTCCATAAACCTGGGATCCTGGTAGGCGAGCTTCGCCATCGGCAGGTGGCTGGGACGTCTCATGAATTCCCCCTCAGTGAGCTAGTGCGCGCGGCCATGAGTGCGACAGCAAACACGCAAATGAACGCGCAAATAGCTATTTTAGTACTGTTGGGGCGAAGGCGCCTGACGGGTATTGAAGGCGATTTCCATCGCGTGAACTTGCCCCGTTCGATGCATGCAACGCCCTGAGGCGAATCCGGAATCAGATAAAATACCTCTATGGGCTTCTGCTTTCCGAGAACGGCGGGCTTCGCCGCGTTGATCACGGCTGCGGCGCTTCTGGCGCTGGCATCACCGGCGCACGCTCAGGCACCACCTGGGCCGCTTCACACCAAGCCGGGTGTTGAGCCTGAAAAGCCGCCGACGCCTGAGGAAGCGAAGCGGACGATTCATGTGCGCGTGAACGAAGTGACCGCGCCGGTGACGGTCCGCAACGCGAGCGGCGAGATGCTGCTCGATATCCCCAAAGAAAGCTTCCACATTTTCGACAATGGCGTTGAACAGAAGATCGAGCATTTCGATCTCGGCGCGAGCTCGCTTTCGATTGTGCTGGTCGTGGAGACTAGCTCGCACATCGATCCGATGTTTCCGTCAGTGAAGCGCATGGGCATCGTGTTCACGGAAACCGTGATGGCGCAGACGTCGGAAGTGGCGGTGGTGGGCTATGACGACGACGTGAGCCTGCTGAAAAAATTCACCACCGATCCGGAGCGCATCGGAGAGGTGATCAACAATTTGACGACGGGAAATTCCGGGTCGCATTTGTACGACGCGATGGCGCGCGGGATTTCGCTGCTGGAGAAGCGGCCCCTGCCGCAGCGGCGAATTTTAGTGGTGCTCGGCGAAGCGCAGGATACCGGCAGCGAGAGTACGCTCGGCGAAGTGCTGCGGAGCGCGCAGCTCGCGAACGTGACGATCTACTCGATCGGGCTTAGCACCGCCATGGCGGATTTGCGCGCGAAGAAAGAGCCCGTGGACCACTCGCTCGGCCCGCCAGGAACGTATCCGATTCCGACGCCGCCGGGAAAGCCGCAGACACCCGATCTCGAAAGGCAGGCGGCCAACGCGCCGATCGATTACATGGCGCTTGTGATTTTCCTGGTGAAAACCGGCAAGAACGCGATTGGGCCGAATTCACTGGCGATTGCGAGCAAGGCTACCGGCGGAATGTTCTTGAACGCGAAACGCGACAGCACGATTCAGAAAGCTGTGGATGAAATCGGCGGCGAAATTCACGCGCAGTATTCGCTGGGGTACCGGCCGCCGCCAAATGTGGAATCCGGATACCACGAGATCAAGGTGACGGTGGACCGGGAAGGTGTCAGCGTGCGGACGCGGCCCGGATATTATTTGCCGCCACCGCCCGCGGACTAGTTTCGCTTTGGCGCGCTGCTAGTGCACAAGTGCTGCGGCGGCAGCTTACTTCTTTTCTGGTTCTGGCGGCGCGACTACCGCGGCTTCTTCCTCTTCCAGGATTGCGGCGGCTGCGGCTATGCGGTCGCCTTCTTCGAGGCGCAGGAGGCGGACACCTTGCGTCGAGCGGCCGGCTTCGCGGATTTCGCCGGCGTGGACGCGGATTACTTTGCCCTGGCCGGTGATGATCATTACGTCGGAATCTTCGCGGACTTGCAGGGCTGCGACGACCGGGCCGTTGCGATCGGTGGACTTTAAGTTGATGACGCCTTTGCCGCCGCGCGAGGTGACGCGATATTCGGCGAGCGGCGTGCGCTTCCCGTAGCCCTTTTCTGCGACGGTGAGCATGAGCGACGTGAGCGATTCGCGGATTTGATCGCTTTCGAGCTCGTCGAGATTCTGCGTTTCCTTTTTGTATTCCTTGCGAATGATTTCGAAGTCGGGCTGCACGGCGTCCATGCTGACAACGTAATCGTCTTTCGCGAGATCCATTCCGTTGACGCCACCGGCACCGCGGCCCATCGAGCGAACTTCGGTTTCGCGGAAGAGGATGGCCTGGCCGTCGCGGCTGGCGAGGAAAATCATCTGCTTGCCGTCGGTGAGCTTTGCGCCGATCAGTTCGTCTTTGTCATCGAGGCTGATGGCGATGATGCCCGAGGGGCGCGGATTTGAAAATTCTGCGAGCTCGGTTTTCTTCACCGTGCCGTTTTTTGTGGCGAGGAAAACGTAGCGGCCGGTTTCTTCGAGGTTGCGCGTGGGCACGACGGCCGTGAGCGTCTCACCTTCCTGCAAGCGAACGAGATTCGTGATCGCTTTTCCGCGCGTTGCTGCGGCGGCTTCGGGGATTTCGTAGACCTTCAGCCAGTAGATTCGGCCCTTCGAGGTGAAGAGCAGAATGTAGCTGTGCGCCGAGGCGGTGAAGAAATGCTCGACGAAATCGTCTTCGCGCGTCTTGGCGCCGATGCGGCCTTTGCCGCCGCGCGACTGGTGGCGGTAGACGTCCACCGAAGTGCGCTTGATGTAGCCGGCGTGGCTGACGGTGATGGCCATTTCTTCGTCTTTGATCAAGTCTTCGAGCTTGATTTCTTCGACGCGATCGACGATCTGCGTGCGGCGGTCGTCGCCATAGGATTTCATCACTTCGCGGAGCTCGGCGACGATGACGGCTTTTAATTTTTTCTCGCTGCCGAGGATTTCTTCCAGCTCCTCGATGCGCTTGCGAATTTCGCCGAGTTCTTTCAGGATTTCGTCGACGGAGAGCTGCGTGAGGCGGTGCAACTGCAGTTCGAGAATGGCGTCGATCTGGGCATAAGTAAGGCCTTCGCCTTCGGCCGGACCAATCGTGGCGCCGGTGAGCGCTACAATGCCGTACTTCCTGCGGTCGACCTTGATGCCTTCGAGGGTGCGTTCCTTGCCTGCCACCATCACGCGCACGCTCTTGTTGGAAAAGAAGTCGTGTAAATTTTCGCGAGCGTTCGAGCGGCTGGATGATCCGCGGATGACCTTGATCACATCGTCGACATTGTCGAGCGCGATGCGATAGCCGATAAGGATGTGCTCGCGTTCGCGGGCTTTGCGCAGATCGTATTGCGTGCGGCGGCGGACAACGTCAATGCGGTGCGCGATGAAAAGATTCAGCAACTGAATCAGCCCAAGCTCGCGCGGCTGGCCGCCGACGATGGCGAGCAGGATCATGCCGAAGGATTCCTGCATCTGCGTCATCTTGAAGAGCTTGTTGAGGATGATCTCCGGTTCTTCGTCGCGCTTCACTTCGATGACGATGCGCATTCCGTCGCGGTCGCTTTCGTCGCGAATGTCGGAGATGCCCTCGATTTTCTTGTTGTTGATGAGCTCGGCGATGTGCTGGATCAGATTTTTCTTGTTTACCTGATACGGCAATTCGGTGACGACGATGTCCTGGCGATCTTTGCCGCGTTGCTCGATCGCGGCTTTGGCGCGGACCTGGAAGCTGCCGCGGCCTTTTTCGTATGCTTGCTGAATTCCGTCGCGGCCATAGATGTAGCCGGCGGTGGGAAAATCCGGGCCGGGAACGATCTTCATCACCTGCTTGAGCGTGGTTTCCGGATTTTCGACGAGCAGGATCGCAGCCTCGACGATTTCCTTCAAATTGTGCGGCGGAATATTGGTGGCCATGCCGACGGCGATGCCGGAGGAGCCGTTGACCAGAAGGCTGGGGATGCGCGTGGGCAGAACGACCGGTTCTTTTTCGCTTTCATCGAAATTGGGAATGAAATCGACGGTTTCCTTCTCGATGTCCGCGAGCATTTCTTCAGCGATCTTCGAAAGGCGCGCTTCGGTGTACCTCATCGCGGCCGGCGGATCGCCGTCAACGGAGCCGAAATTTCCCTGGCCGTCGATGAGCGGGTAGCGCATATTGAAATCCTGGGCCATGCGGACGAGCGCGTCGTAAACAGGCGAGTCGCCATGGGGATGAAATTTGCCGAGGACTTCGCCGACGATCTTGGCGCACTTGCGATACGCCTTCGTGGAGGTGAGCCCCAGCTCGTACATGCCGTAGAGGATGCGGCGATGGACGGGCTTGAGGCCGTCGCGCACGTCGGGCAGGGCGCGCCCGATGATTACGCTCATGGCGTAATCGAGATACGATTTTTTCATCTCCGATTCGATATCTACCGGAGTGAGGATTGATTGATTTGTTTCGTCAGCCATTTAGACCCCTTCGTGACTTGTAATTCGTGGCTCGTGATTCGTGACTCGAGATTCGTGCAAACGCAGTGCCGCATCCACTGCGCGGAACGGCGAAATGCCGTTTTTGTCCCTATTAGAAAATTGCTTTCTCCTTTGTTTGCAAGGAGATGAGTTGTTTTCTGAAATGCCGAATGTTCCTATTAGAAATTCGCTGGTTTGAAGGCCGCCGCCACGTTTTGCGCGGTGCGTCATAGCTTCCTCGCCATTTTTTCGAGGACGTAGGTCTTCACGGTTTCGAAGGCCGAGGCGTTGTTTGTGAAGCGCTGCGGGGCGAAGTGCGATTCGAGTTCTTGCAGCAGCGCGTTGCAGTCGCGCTCGCTCGCGCAATCGATGGCGACGCCTTGCTCGGTGTTGGGCGCGGCGGTGGGCGTGGCGCGGAAGTCGGAGCAAGAGAGGCCGCGCAGGCCCGGCAGAATTTTCCATGTGAGTTGGTAAATCATGGAATCAAATGTCGAGGTTGACGACGTCGAGGGCGTTGTCCTCGATGAATTTGCGGCGTTGTTCTACGTTTTCGCCCATTAGCGTTGAGAAGATGTCTTCGGCGGCTACGGCATCTTCGAGGCGCACTTGCAGTAAGGTGCGCGATTCGGCGTTCATTGTGGTGGCCCAGAGCTGCTCGGGATTCATTTCGCCGAGGCCTTTGAAGCGGGTGATGGTGAATTCTTTTTTTGCGTCTTCGAGGACGTAGCCGAGGAGCGCCGAGGAATTGTCTCTCGTGACCTTGTCGCCGTTGTGCTGGATCGTGAATGGCGGACGGTCGTTTTCCTGGATGGCCTGGCGCAACGTGCGGAGGCGCTTGTACTCGGCTGTGGCTGCGAGGGCCCAATTGATCTTGTGCTCACCGCCATTTTTGAGGAGCAGCTCGTGCAGGCTGTGCTCTTCGTCATAGACGAGTTTTGATTCGAGCTCGAGCTTGGCTTTTTCGATGGCTTTCGCGAACTCCTGCAATTTCTTTTTGTCGGCGAAGTCGGTTTTCTTTTCGAGATCGCTTTCGGCGAGGATGTCGACGAGCTTCGGATCGCCCAGACGGCGGCCGAGTTTCACAGCGACTTGATCGTATTCCTGAATATTCAGCAGGAACTGGGTTAGTTCGCCGCCTTCGAGCGATTTGCCCGTCTTGCCTTTCACCACATGCTCTTCGGTGGCACGCTTCATCAGTTCGCGGGCGAAATCGCGCTCGTCGCGAATGTAGCGGTCCATCTTTCCGCGCTTCACGCGATAGAGAGGCGGCTGGGCGATGAAGATATTGCCCTTCTCAATCAGCTCGCGCATGTGGCGGAAGAAAAATGTGAGCAGCAGGGTGCGAATGTGGCTGCCGTCGACGTCCGCGTCGGTCATGAGAATCACTTTGTGATAGCGGAGTTTCGCGGCGTCGAAATCATCTTTGCCAATGCCGGTGCCGAGCGCGGTGATGATGGCGCGAATTTCTTCGTGGCCGAGCATCTTGTCATAACGCGCTTTTTCGACGTTGAGAATTTTGCCCTTGAGCGGAAGAATCGCCTGATAACGGCGATCGCGGCCGCCCTTTGCGGAGCCGCCGGCGGATTCACCCTCGACGAGGAAGAGTTCGCAGCGGGCGGGATCGCGTTCCTGGCAATCGGCGAGCTTTCCGGGCAGGCCGCTTGAATCGAGCGCGGATTTTCGGCGCGTGAGCTCGCGGGCTTTACGCGCGGCTTCGCGGGCGCGGGCAGCGTCAATGCACTTGCCGATGATTTTGCGCGCGATGGATGAGTGCTTGTCGAAATACTCGCCGAGCTTTTCGTTGACGAGCTGCTCGACGAGGCCTTTGATATCGCTATTCAGCTTGCCCTTTGTCTGGCCTTCGAATTGCGGCTGCGGAAGCTTGACGGAAACGACGGCGATAAGGCCTTCGCGCACGTCGTCACCATTGATGGAGACTTCGTCCTTCTGCTCTTTGAGCATGCCGGTGGAGCTGGCGTAATAGTTGAGCGTGCGCGTGAGAGCGGAGCGGAAGCCGGCGAGGTGCGAGCCGCCGTCAACGGTGTTGATTGTGTTGGCGAAGGAAAAAATATTTTCGGTGTAGCTGTCGTTGTATTGCAGCGCGATTTCGATATCCACCTGGGCGCGCTTGCCTTCCATGTAGATGGGCGAATCGTGGAGCACCTGCTTGCCGCGATTCAGGTGCTTGACGAATTCGGCTATGCCGCCGGTGAAGCGGAATTCGGCTTTTTTGTTGCTGCGCTCATCGTCGAGCGTGATTTTCAGGCCTTTGTTGAGGAAGGCGAGTTCGCGGAGGCGCTGCGAAAGCGTGTCGAAGCTGTAGGTGGTCTTTTCGAAAATCGACGGGTCGGCATGAAAGGTGATTTTTGTGCCGGTCTTGCGCGTTTTTCCTGAGGCTTTGAGCTTCGAAGTGGGGACGCCTTTTTCGTAGGACTGCTCCCAGACTTCGCCGTCGCGCCAAATTTCCAGATCGAGCCAGTCGGCGAGCGCGTTGACGACGGAGACGCCGACCCCATGCAAGCCGCCCGAAACTTTGTAGGTGTCGCTATCGAATTTTCCGCCGGCGTGCAGGACGGTCATCACGACTTCGGCTGCGGGCTTTTTCTCGGTGGCATGCATGTCCACGGGAATGCCGCGGCCGTTGTCGACTACCGTGACGCTGTTATCGTCGTGGACCGTGACGTTGATTTCATCGCAGAAACCTGCCATCGCTTCGTCCACCGAATTGTCAACCACCTCCCAGACGAGGTGGTGCAGGCCGAGTTCGCCCGTGGAGCCGATGTACATTGCGGGGCGTTTGCGAACGGCTTCGATGCCGCCGAGAACTTTGATGGAGGTAGCGTCGTACTTGTGGCCCTTCGGGGGTTCCTTTTCAGGCATTACGTTTGCGTCTCCTCAGATACGAACAAATCAAAAAACACGCAGTGCGGAAAGCGCGCCTAGTCAAAGTCAAAAGCCTCAGGTCTGAAGACCTGAGCTACATAAATAAAAAATAAGCTGCGCGAAACTTGCGAACTGCTCGGGAAGGCGGTCGGCGGAAGGCCGCGACACTTGCCTTGCCCATTGGCCCCGGACTTCGCACGAGTGCGAGCTGGGACTCGAAGGGTTGCTGCTCCATCCCGTCCCGCTCCGAATTTTCGGTGGGACGCGGCGAAGCGTTGATTCTCCCCCGCGGAAGGGGAACAACCGGATTTGGAAGCCTCAATTTGCCCTGGCGCGAGCAAAACGTCTGAGGCGAACCGGTTCCGGCTGGAACCACTATTGCAGACTACACATTTTACCGGATGTGGGCGGATTTCTCAAGACAAATCGATTGGTTGAGACGCTGATTAGTCCTGTTATTTCAGTTGGTTACAAGAGATTCAAAGCAGAACAAAATAGCCCAAGGTGCAGACGTTGCGGGGACGAGAAATTGCGGCGAAATCAAGGCGAGAAAGGCGCCCAAGATCTCGCAAAAAGATGGGCGATGAGAAAAATTGCGGGACTGCGATCAGATGCGCATGGGCATTACGACGTAACGGTAGCGCGTTGACTCGTCGGAGACGGGGCGGAGCTGGCCGGCGGATTGTTCGTCTTTTAGCTCGAAGTTGATGGGGCCGTCGGTGGCGGCGGCGAGGAAATCGAGGAGGTATTGGGCGTTGAAGCCGATCGCGATTGCGTCGCCTTTGAATTCCTTCTCGATTATTTCTTTGGCTTCGCCGTACTCGGGGCTCGATGCGGAAATTTCGAGGCCTTCTTTGGCGAGCATGAATTTCACGGCGTGCGAGCGGGAGTCGGCGAGTTGCGACACGCGGCGCAGGGCGTCCTGAAGCTCGGCGCGTTCGAGAACGACGACCTTTGTGACCTCGCGCGGGAGAACGGCTTCGTAATTGGGGAACTGGCCGGTCAGTTTGCGTGAGGTGAGGAGGCGGCGGCCGAACTGGAAGAAGAGGTGGCTTTCGTCCTGCGCGAATTCCACTTGGCCGTCGTCACCCGATTCGGCGGCGAGGCGCTGCACTTCGGTCATCGCCTTCTTGGGGACGAGGACGCGCGTTTCGGCGGAGAAGCCTTCGAATTTATGATCGCGCTCGACCATAGCGAGGCGATGGCCGTCGGTGGCTACCATGGTGACCGAGCCTGGCTTGAGGACCATGAGCGCGCCATTGAGCGTGTAGCGCGACTCTTCGAGCGAGATGGCGAAGGTGGTCTTGGCGATCAGGTCAGCCAAAAGCTTGGAGGGAATTTTCACGAGGGCGTGCGGAAATTGCGGCAGCGCGGGGAAATTTTCCTTGGACATGCCAACGAGTTTGTAATTGCGGCGATCGCTGGTGACCTGAACCCAGTGGTTCTCGAGCAGCTTGAAACGAATTTCCTCTTCGGGCAACAAGCGCACGAGCTCGAGAAGTTTCTTTGCGGGGATCGTGCCGGCGCCTTCTTTCTTCACCTTCGCTTCGCAGGACGTGCGAATACTGAGCTCGAGATCGGTGGCGGTGATGGTGAGGCGATTGCCCTTGGCCTCGAACAGCAGATTCGAGAGGATCGGAATGGTCGTCTTGCGTTCGACGACGCCCTGCGTGAGCTGGAGCTCTTCGAGCAGGTCAAACTTTTTTACGCTGAATTCCATCGGGCCAGTTCCTTTTTCTTCGTGAGTGGCACGGGCAGACGCCGTCGCTTCCGTCATGCGTTAATCCCCTTTGTGGCTGCGGCTACTGTACTGCTTTTCTTTATTTGAATAAAGTAAGTATAAGAAAACCCGTCGCCGTCGCCGCATCTGTGGAGATTGCGGAAAACGGTATAAGTGCTATTCCCACCGGCGGTTAGTAGTTCGACTGCGTTGTGGAAACCGGCGCGGCCGGTGGGAAACTCGCGCCCTTGGAGCTTCTACCGACGCGCTGGCGGCAACTTCCACAGGGCGTCCACAGGGTGAAAGCGCGCGGACGGCGAGCCAAACCGCTAAGTCTAACCAAACGAGTCGAGTAGCCTGTTGATCGTTTTGTTCAATTCTTTGTCGGTCTGGCGCTGGTTGGCAATTTTGTGAATCGAGTGAAGCACGGTCGTGTGATGCTTGCCGCCGAATTGCCGGCCGATTTCTGGCAGCGAAGCGGACGTGAGCTGTTTCACAAGGAACATGGCGACCTGGCGCGGGAAGGCAATCACTCGCGAATTGCTGCGCACCTTTAGGTCCTGGGCACGAATACCGTACACTTCGCCGACGCGCTTCTGAATCTGTTCGATGGTGACTTTCTTTTCCTGCGTGTCGATCAGGTTCTTGAGCACCTGCTGCGCCGTGGGCAGGTCAATGTGCGCGCCGGTGAGCGAGGCGTAGGCCATCAGGCGGATCAGCGCGCCCTCGAGCTCGCGAATGTTGGACTTGATTGCGCGGGCGATGTATTCGGCGACGTCGTCTGGAATCTGGACGTGCTCGTTTTCGCCCTTCTTCTGCAGAATCGCGATTTTAGTTTCGAGATCGGGCGGCTGGATGTCCGCGATGAGTCCCCACTCGAAGCGCGAGCGCAGGCGCTCTTCGATCGAGGAGATTTCCTTGGGCGGGCAGTCGGAGGAGATTACGATCTGCTTCTGCTGGTCGTAGAGCGCGTTGAAGGTATGGAAAAATTCTTCCTGCGTGCGTTCGCGGGTGGCGATGAACTGGATGTCGTCAATCATAAGGACATCCATAGTTCGGAAGCGCTCGCGGAATGCGGCCATGCGCTCGAAACGAATCGAGGAAATCACTTCGTTGGTAAATTTTTCCGCGCTGACGTAGGTGAGACGGAGCGACGGATCGCGGCGTTTGAGCGAGTGGCCGATTGCTTGCATCAGGTGAGTCTTGCCAAGTCCGACTCCGCCGTACAAAAACAAAGGGTTATAGGATTTTGACGGCTGCTCGGCCACGGCGACGGCGGCTGCGTGCGCAAACTGATTCGATGCGCCGACGATGAATGTGTCAAATGTATACCGCGGATTGAGCTGGGGAACCGTAGAATCAAAATCGAGCTTGGCCTGCGCCTGCGGAGCGGCAGGATTGGTCGGTGCAGGCTCCACTTCCGCGCATACGTATTCGAGTACTACCTGCGGCTTGCCGATTTCGGTGAGGACGGCTTGCAGCAGCTCGCCGTAGGTTTCAGCTAACCGCTTACAGAAGAGCCGCGTAGGAACGCGGACGACCAAGCGATCGTTTTCGGCCGATTCCTGGCGAGTAGGACGAAACCATGTGGCGAAACTGTGGGGATTGACGCGCCGCTCAGTGTGCTGAAGTATCTTATCCCACAAATTCATAGCAAAAGTTAGCCCCCGCGCAATTTCCACCGGTGTGGAAATGCTGTGGAAATAAAGTCTTAACTTAGGTGAGGCTTTTAGTCTGACCTTTCAGAGTTTGTCGCACCCGCGCCCGCGAGTGCAACGTCCGATGAGTGCTCGCGTTTGCCCGCATCTAAGAGAATCGCGAGACGGGATTCTGCCTAAACGCGATGAAGACAGCAAGAGAAAATTGAGCGAACAGTACGAGCAGACTCCACACATTACTCACAGGTTTTCCACAGGACAAAAGGCGAAGCTAAAATTATTTTTGCGTGAATTTTCTTATTGCTTTCTTACAAAATATTTTTGCGCGCGGAATTTTTCGAGAACGGATGCGTTGATCCATGTTGGTTAATGCAAAGATGAATTTTCGGGAGCCTTTGCGGGCTTGGGGAAGTCGAAGATGCCCCAGGCCTCGGTGCCGAGAAGCAATCGGTCGGGTTCGACGAGGATTGCCTTCGCGCTCAGCGGTGCGCCCGCAGGAGACAAAGTGCGATAGGAGCCAATGGGCACGCCGTTTTTGTCGAAGCGGCGCAATTCATTTCCGATCGCGATCCAAATTTCCTGCGTGGCAGAATCAACAGCGAGCGCACTGATCTGCATTCTGACGGGCCGGGGATTATCGTTAGAGTCGGAGAAGGGTTCGTGATGGGTCGCGACGGCCGCGAATTCGTCGAAAGCGATTTCAGTACCCGCGAAGCCGAAGCGATCGAACCTTCGCACCATGGGCTCGGGCAGGAACATGAAAACGTAATAAAGATTTCCTGTGGGGTCCGACGAAACGCGGCCGAGATCGGAAGTGTGCTGCGCGTCAGCCCCATGCGCGAAATCTCCTGGATCGCCTATGGCGCGGACGAGTGTGCCGGCGTATCCGTAAATTCCCATCAGCCAGTGGTATCGCAACGACGTGACGGCAAACTCGCTGCCGGTAAGAGCTGCAACAGAGGTCGGGGCGGGAATCGGAATCACACCGGCGAGCGATCCATCGGCGGCGAAAATCTTGACGTTGTTTGCGCCGCGGTCGGCGACGAGGACGTGGCCGCTCGAATCCACGTCGAAGTCAGCAGCGAAGACGATTTTTGGGTTTTTCTTCGGATCCGGGGGAGTGGGTTCTTGAGCGGCCGCGCTCGGAATCTCGCTGACGCGCTTGCCGTCGGCGCTTAAAACCAAAACTTTGGTCGCAGGCGAAGCGACTACGTAATAGTGGCCGGCAGCGTCGCGTTTAATGCCGATCAAGCCGGCAGCGACATCGGGAAACACTCTTGCGCGCGCGCGAATTTCCGGTTCTGAACTCTGGCCAGCGACTGGCGCGAGATGTGCCATCGCGAGAAGAAAAAGAATGCAAATGGCGACGGCGCCGAGCTGGATGCGGCGTAACATTTTATGGCAGACCCTGTCTAGAGACGCACTCTGACCTCCGCGCGTTGCACGGAGATTGCGGCGAATGTCCCGATTGTCTATAAATAGTTAACCTGCAGGTGGAGGATGCGATGCCGCGTTCCAGAAAGAACTCCCCGAAGCGAATTCCTGAAGCCAAGTCCGACAGCCAACCTCTCAAGGGGCGAGTGGCGCTTGTGGCGGGCGCGACGCGTGGTGTGGGCCGCGGCATAGCTGTGGCGCTGGGCGAAGCTGGTGCGACAGTGTATTGCACCGGAAGGAGCAGCCGAACGGCCGTAAGGGCCAATGCGGGGAGCAGCCGCGGTCGCGGAGGCGGGGACGTAAAGGAGCGCCAAAAACTCTGGCCGGCAGATTATTACGCGAACCGCCCGGAAACGATTGAAGAGACGGCTGAGCTTGTAACGGCGCGCGGAGGCAAAGGAATCGCGGTTGTGGTCGATCATCTGGAGCCAGGGCAAGTGGAAAAACTAGTGACGCAGATTCGCTCGGAGCAGGGAAAGCTGAATATTCTGGTCAACGATATCTCGGAAAGCGCGGAGTACGAGTTCGGGCAGACGTTCTGGAACCTCGATCTCGAGCGAGGCTTCGCGATGTTTCGCAACGCGATCCACACGCACATCATCACCAGCAGATTCGCAGCGCCTCTAATGATCGAGACGGCGAAGGCCAGCGGCACGAGCGGCTTGGTTGTCGAGATCGGGGACGGCGATTCTTACGTGTACCGCGGGCACCTGATTTTCGACATGGTGAAGACGACGGTTATCCGGCTGGCGTTTGCGATGGCGCGCGAACTGCGACGCAAAAATGTGGCGGCGATTGCGCTGACGCCGGGATTTCTGCGGTCGGAGGTGATGCTGGAGCGCTTCGGCGTGACGGAGGCGAATTGGCGCGACGCTGTGAAGAACAATCCGGACTATGCCGCCTCGGAGACGCCTCTCTATGCAGGGCGAGCCGTAGCGGCGCTCGCCGCCGATCCCGATGTCATGAAAAAATCGGGGCGAGCGTTCAGCACGTGGGGATTATCCGACGAGTACGCGTTTACCGACGCGGACGGAAGCCGGCCGCATTGGGGCAGGCATTTCGAAGGCAAGTACGGGAAGACGTTCCAGTCGTGTGACGAGGGGTTTTACGCCTACTGGACGGGCGGGCCGGTAGATACGATGTTTGCGGACTGGCCGTGAAGCAGGTTGGGTGCGAATGCAACCTCGCTTGTTGGTTGGGCGCGAGCGGTTGGGGGCTGAGATTTTCTTCGATCAGTCCAGGCGGAAATTGAGGCGCTGGATCGAGCGGGCGCGGCCGGTGGATTCGTCGATATCGAGCAGCACGGTGTTCATCTGCACGTCGCCTTCGGCGACTACGAAGCGCGCGGGCATTGCGTCGAGGAAGCGCTGCAGCACGCCCTGCTTTTCCATGCCGATCACGGAGTCGTGCGGGCCGGTCATGCCGGCGTCGGTGATGTAGGCCGTGCCGCCGGGAAGAACATGCTCGTCGGCTGTGGGCACGTGCGTGTGCGTGCCCAGGACGGCGGAAACTTTGCCGTCGAGATACCAGCCCATGGCCTGCTTTTCGGATGTAGCTTCAGCGTGCATGTCGACGACAATCACTTTCACGTCAGCCGGAATTTTCGCGCGCTCGCGGTCGGCGGTGCGAAAAGGATCATCGAGCGAGGCCATGAAGGTGCGTCCCTGCAGATTCATTACCGCGTACCCAATGCCGGTTTTTGTCTTGCCGACGTACAGACCCGCGCCGGGAAGTCCGTTTGGAAAATTCGCGGGACGCAGCAGGCGCGGCTCGTGCGGAAAAAAATCCAGGATCTCTTTGCGATCCCAGATGTGATTGCCGCCGGTGAGCACTTCGATTCCGCAGGAGAAAAGTTCTTCAGCCAGCCGCGGCGTGATACCAAAGCCCGACGCGGAATTTTCCCCATTGGCGATGCAGAGATCGATGCGGCGTTGCGTAAGGATGTCGTTCAGGCGGTCATGAACGATTTTGCGGCCGGGCGACCCGACGATGTCTCCCACAAATAAAATCTGCACGTTTCGCTTTCTGAGATCAGATTGGCGCGCGGCGGCGGGCAGCCGAATTTTAGGAGCGGTCCACTCCGCCGTGCGTTACTGGGCCCTGAACCCCACGAATAAGTGGGTGCCCTGCGCCTGCTTTAAGGCTGTCGCGAGCCGGCAAGCCGGCCCAGGATTGCACAAGGGCAGGACGACGCGGGCTCCCGGGGATCCAGTGTTGGTTCAAATAGGCTTTCGCAACGACACCTGCGTTGCAGGCCAACTCCACGCGATATTGTAACAGGAATCGCGGGCGCGGCTCGATGGCGCACCGCGTTGGTACACGCGAGTGTCGGCGAAGCGAAATGTCAGCGAAGGGATTTGAGGTACGTGACGATTTGCCAGCGGCGCTGCTCGGGCAGGCCGGACCAGGACGGCATCCCGTGAAATAAATTCCCGTTGCGCAAAAACCATTGAAGCTCGCCGGGCGTTGCGTTCTGTACGGCTGGCGCGCGAAGATTCACGGCGTTGTGCATGCCGCGCGCGTGGGCGCCGTGGCACTCGGAGCAGTGCTGAACGTAGAGTTTCTTGCCGGCGAGCAGTGCATCTGGATCGCCTTGGTAGGGATTTTTCGCCTCGCGCGCTTTGGCGGGCGCCTGCGCGATCGAAAGGTACACGCCGCGGCTGTCGGTGGCATCCTTGTCGCGGGCCGCGCCAAGCGCGGCGAATACAAGCGAAGCAAGCAGCAAGAGCGCCGGGCGCGAGAGCGAAAAGCGCCGTGACTTCGACTGAGTGGGGGACTGAGTAGGCGGCTGAGTGGCGGTGTAAGGCGCGATCATCGGAACAAGCTCCTTACCTTGCGGCCGAAATTGGGGATTTCGTAACTCATGCCCCAGCGCAGCAGGAAACGGTGAGAGTTGTCGTTGAGGCCGAATCCGGGAGAGAGCGAGAAAGTGACGCCGTTGGGAAGCTCCCAGGCGACAAGCGGCGCAAGGTAATGCGAAGTGCCTGAAAGCGTGTGGCTCGCAGCCGTTCCCAGGCCGCCGTACATCTCTATTCCGGCGACAAAATTCTCGCGGCAGAAGTTGCAGCGGTCGGGAGTGGCGGCGAGGCGAAGAGCGCGGCTCGCGCCGAGCGCGTAGCCGAATTCCCATGGCTCATGACCGAGATTTTTCTCCGCGATGAAATTTTCCGAGATGTTCCAGCCCTTGTAATCGCTGGAGAGGATCAGCTTGGTTTCGATTTCGTGCGCGTAGGACTGGTTGAGCACGGAATTGCGATCGGAGAAATCGAATTGATTGTCGAAGCCTACGACCTCCTTGAGGGTCTTGTCCGCATCGGTGGTGTTTTCATACTCGACGTAGAGAACCGGATTAATCCAGTGCTCGCGCATCAGCGGGCGAAAGCGGTTCTCCCAACGGAAGCCGGTAAAGACGGTGCTGTCGTTAAAGGTGGATTGGCTATCGAGATAAAACTCGGTGGTCCACCAGCCGGTGGCGCCGTACTCGATTTCGACCCAGGGAGCGATGAAATCGTTGCCGGCCTTCTGCGTGCCGTAGTTCGAGTAGAACTCCACCTCCAGGCTGCCGGGTTCTTCGAGGTGGGACGAGTAGGCGACGAAGTAGTGAGTGTCTTGCGCGCGGACGAGGCTTGGATGGAACAGGCTCCCCGAAACAAGTAGGGCGAGGGCTAGAAGCCAGCGAATCGAAGTCATGAAAACCTTTCTACTCGATGCGGCGCGAGCCGCCAAAGCCAGTTGAAACTGATTAACAACTAGAGCACATTATCCCAGTTGAAAACCGGTTGCAACTGGAATTCAGCGACGCTATCCCCTGTTCTAGTAGAAGGTCGTTAGTGAGGGTCCAAATGCGGTTTTCGCGGGTCGACGGTTCTGTCGTTTAGCCAGGGAAGGCAGGGGAAGGAAGGCGGCGGGCGCCGTTATCCCAACGCCCGCCAGCTCACACTCGCGCTGCCAGTGCTTAGAAGTGGAAGCCGAACTCGGCCGTCAGCGAGCGAGGAGTCACGTAGTGCGTGCCGCTGAAGGTGGAGAGGAAGTTATACACGGCGTCCTTATTGGCGATGTTGATCGCTGTGAGCCGGATGCTCCACTTGTAGCGATCGCCGTTGAACAAGTTGTCGTGCCCGATGGCAACGTCGAACAAGTTGCGGCCTTGCACGCGAGGCGGGTTGCGATCATCGTCCTCGGTCCCTGGAGCCGGTATCTTCAATTTCGAAGAACCGTAATCCGCCGCAGGGCACACGGAATTAGGCGTGATAGGTGTCGTGGGCGTGGCGAAGACCTTCGTGCCGCTCACGGTGCAGAAAAGCCCGGCCTGAAATTGCTGATCGGGCGTCAGAATCGAAGCGTCTACCACCGTGTCGCTGCCCAACGGACCGTTGGCGCAATTTCCGCCGGCGCACGGCACCGGACCGGCAACGAGGCCGCTGTCATAACGCCAGTTGAATCCAACCCACGGGCCGCGTTTGGCGAACTGATATTGCAAGTGCGCGGTGAGGTTGAATTTCTCGTCGTGGTCAATGCGAAACGGCGAAAATTCGCCGGGCTCGATTGGCACCGCACCCACGCCGCCAATCTGCGGATTGAAGAAGCGCGCGGCCACGCTGGACATCACCACAAGCGCCGTCAACCCGTGGTAGTTCGGAACGTTAGCGCGGATGGCATAGCCGGGAATCTTCGAATTGTTCCAGGCGATCGGAAACGTGATCGGCGTGGCGCCCAGAATGCTGAAGTCGTAAGCGTTGTGCGTGTATTTCCAGATGTACTCGCCGTCCACGACGAGATACTTGCCGAACGCCTGCTGCAAGCCGGCGTGAAATTCATTGCGGTAACCGGGAGGCAGAGTGCTGGGAGCAATATTTACGGCGCCTGTTGTCGCGTTGGTGCAGCCTTCGCCAGTAGCCGCAAATAAATTCGCCACCACCGCGTCGAGACATCCGCGGCTCGAAAGCACGAGGTTCTCATTGAAAGGAGACTCGAGCGTTCGCGCATAGGAGATGCGCAGCACCGTATTGCTTTGCTTGATGTTGTAGGCAACGCCGAGGCGAGGCTCCGTCTGCGTGGCTTTCGATAGGCCGTTGTAGATGTCGCCTCGAATTCCCAGATTGAACGACCAGTTTTTCACCGTAATCGTGTCCTGGATGTAGAGCGCCAACTGCTTCACGTCGGTGTGGCCGTGAAAAAAGTGCGTGGCGCTGGGACCCGTGCATCCATCCGCAGCTGAGGGAGTGGGCCGCGTCAAGTCGATACAACCGAGGATCGGCACGAAGCTGCCATTCGCCGCGAACGGCGTTGGATACAGCGCAGGATTGGTCGAAAGCGCTGTGCCGCATTGCGCCGGATCGTTGAGTCCCGGATTGCCGACAAACACCGGAATTCCGTTTGCATCGACGCACGGGGCGTTGAGTGTGGGATCAACAATTCCGAAGTGATCGTTCTCGGTGAGAAACGTCTGCTCGTACACCACTCCGGCTTTTACGTTGTGAATCCCCTTCACATACGAAACGCTTGCGCGAGCGCCCGCATTCGTCAGCGAGCGATCCTGGCTCACGGTTTCCTGCTGGAGGTTCGAGGGCCCAAGATCGGCGAAGGGATCGCCGCTCGGGTAGTAATTGTAGGCGTCGCGTCGCACGTAGAAGCCTGCGGTGAAGACCGCCGTCGAACCAATCAGGTGATTCCACGTGGGTGCGACGTTGAACGTGCCGATTTTTGAGCGTTGATCCATGGGGCCGACCACGTTGCCGTCAGGATCGAGTCCGCTGTTCGCCACCACGATGCCATTCCACGGCGTGGCATTTTGCGCGTCGAACGAATTGGGCGTCTGAAACCAGGAACGCGTGTAGCCCACGTTAAAATGCAGCGAATCCGCTGTGGACAGTTGATAGTCCACGCGGTCAAAAATATTTTCCTCGTTGCCCTTGTCGTGCATCACGCTGAACTCTGGCGGATCGAGGAAGCGGCCGCTGTTGAGTCCGCCCACGGCGATGAAGTTTCCCCATTTCTCGCCTCCATAGCCGAGATCGAAACCGCCGGTTGCCGACCCAAACGAGCCATACGAGCCAGTAACGCTTCCGTGCGGCGTCGTTTCGCCCAGGCCCGAGCGTGTGGTCACGTTGATTACGAGGCTCGTCTTGTCACCATACTCGGCCGGCGGCGCACCGGAAATCACTTCGAGTGACTGGATCGAATCGAGCGGAATCTGATTGGAGAACACTTTGCTCTGCTGGTCGGTGATGGGCTGGCCGTCCACAGAAAACGAATTCTCCGCGTGGTCGCCGAGTCCGTGGAAGAGACCGTTGGAATCCGCGGCGACGCCAGGCGTGGAAAGGGTGACGAGCGAACTGACGGATGACGACTGGCTTTCGAGCGGAAGTTTATCGAAAAGCGCGCGATCCACATCCGTGTGGAAAGTGGAATCGTTCTCAATCAAATCTCCGCCGCCTTCCACCGTGACGGTAGAGGATGAGCCTGCCACCGTGAGGGCTACATTTACTGGCACCGGAACCGACGAGCGGACGTCAACGTCTTGCGCGTAGGCTCCGAATCCCGCCGCCTCGATGGACAGATGATAGGGATTCAGCGGGATGTTCGAAAAGGTAAAGCCGCCAGAGTTGTCGGTTGTCGTGGTGCGATCGTAGCCGCTCACGGGATTGTGAATGGACACAGTAGCGCCGGCTACAACAGCACCGGAAGGATCCTTCACCACTCCATTGATCGTGCCGGAATTGCCCGACTGCGCGAAAAGAACCCCTGCATGCAGAAAAACACCCAAGCTCAAAAATAGAAATAGCCGGAATACGAAATTCGTGTGCATCTCTCCTCCATCCCGTTGAGGGCCCAGCAACGTGGGCGGCTGGCTGCGTGGATAGGGCCGCGAATAAAAGCGGCGGCGCTGATCTCAAATCGACGTCAAAGCGAGATCAACACAACGAGCCAATCAGTTTTTGCGGTTTGGAAAACTACGCGGATGGAGGACCACGAGAAGAAAGATGCTGAACGACGACTTCGAGCGCAGGTTCAAAGGAAGGCTTTACAGCCAGCCGGTTAACAACTTCCGGCAAAGGTAACGCGTTGCCGTGAGAGAAATCGACCGTTACCGAATGTGCGAAATGGCACACGCGGCAGTGCTGGTCTTCAAATGTTCGGCTGTGCCAGTGTCCCGCGGCCTGAAGGCCGAAGGACAATACCGCCACAGCCACGAGAACGGCTAACAGCCTGCGTGCTGTACGGCGGGAGATATGCACCCCTAAACTCCTTTCCTTAGCATCGTACTTAGACGCAGGCCAGCCTGCAATAGTGGCGCGATTCTGCATGCTTATTTCATCAGGGCGGCAGCGCAATCGCATGCCATCAGACCTGAAGCACGTCGCCATCGCGCGCCACCATCTCGTACAGCACCGGGTTCACAAAAAATCCGAGAAGCAGACGCGACACGAGCCCCGCAACGATGACGATCGCGAAGGGCTTTTGCGTGTCCGAGCCGATGCCGGTGGAAAGCGCAGCCGGCAAAAGGCCCAGGCAGGCGACGAGCGCCGTCATCATGATCGGCCGCAGGCGCAGCAGCGAGGCTTCGCGAGTGGCCGTGCGAATGTCTTTATTTTCGAGCCGCAGCTTGTTGATATACGAAACCAGGATCACGGCCGTTTCCACCGAAACGCCCATCAGCGCGAGCAGCCCGAGCACGGAAGAGACGCTGAACGGCGTGTGCGTGAGTTTCAATGCGATCAGAGCGCCCACCGGCTCGGTCATCACCACTCCGAGCGCGATCGTCACCGGGAATTTGAAGTTCCCGTAAAGCGCGAACAGAATCAGAAAAATCAGCAACACGGCTAGCGGGCCAATCACTTCCAGTTGCTGTTTCGCTTCGAGAAACTCGCTATATTCCCCGCCCCATTCGAGCCGGTATCCGGGCGGCAGCGATTTTTGAATTTTTGCCACCGCGCGCTGCCCGTCTTTCACGGTGTTCTCCAAATCCCGGCCTTCGATGCTGAATTGAACGCCGATGTAACGCGAGTTGTTTTCCCGGTAGATGAACGACGCCCCGGTCGCTTCTTGAATATCCGTGAGCGAGGAAATAGGAATCTGCTGGCCGGCCGGCGTTCCCACCAGGAGATTGCCAATCTGCTGCGGGCTCTCGCGAAACTCCGGCTTCATGCGCACCACGAGATCGAACAGCTTTTCGCCCTGAATCACCTGCGTTGCCGCCTGTCCGCCAACCGCGGCTTGAATCACGCCTTCCACGTCGGCCACGTTAACGCCGTACCGCGCGATTTTGTCGCGATTTACGTTGATGAGAAGGCTCGGCTGGCCGAGCTCCCGCACCACGGTCAGTTCCGTAAATCCAGGAACCTTCGAGAGTTCTCGTTTGATGTCGAGCGCTTTCGTCTGCAACACGCTCAAATCCGGCCCGTAAATTTTCACGGCCAGCGCGCTCTTCAGTCCCGTCAGCGCTTCGTCCACCGCGTCTTCGGCGGGCTGTGTGTAATTGAAAATCACGCCGGGGAAAGCTTCCAGCTGCTTTTGAAGATCCGCAATCAGGGCGGGCTTGTCGTGCGCGGAACTTTTCTCCCACGAAGGATCTTTGTAAGGTTTGAGTCCCACATAAAATTCGCAATTAAAAAAGCCCGTCGGATCGGTTCCATCGTCCGGCCGGCCCAGCTCCGAGCCCACTTCCGTCACCTGCGGATATTTCGCGATCAACGCGCGCACCTGCGGCGCAAACTTGCTGGCCTCTTCGTAGGAAATTGTGTACGGCAGAGTGGCGCGCACCCACAGGGCGCCTTCGTCCAGATGCGGCATGAATTCGCCGCCGATGAAAGGGATCAACAGCAGAGTGGCCCCGAAAATCAGCGTGGCGACCAACATCGTCGTCTTCGGGTGGTCCAGGCACCAGGTAAGCTCGCCGCGATATTTTTCCTTGATCCATTCGAACGGCTTATTCTCGCGTTCGCGCACGCCTTTGCGGAACCAATACGAGCACATCACCGGAACAAACGTGAGCGTGAAAATCAGCGCGCCGATCAGCGCGATGGACATCGTGTCCGCCATCGGATGGAACAGCTTCCCGGAAGGCCCGCTCAGCGCGTAAATCGGAATGTAACCGGCGATGATCACGGCCACGGAGTAGAAAATCGGGCGATCAACATCCTTTGCCGCTGCCAGGATCACCTCATTTAAGTTGTACGGCTGGCCTTCCCGCAACCCCAGCTCGCGGAAAATGTTTTCCACCATCACGAGCGTGCCATCAATCACGATTCCGAAATCAATCGCGCCGATGGAAAGCAGATTCGCCGGAACATTTCGCGCATGAAGAAAAATAAATGCGAAGAGCAGCGCGAGCGGAATCGTCATCGCCACGATCAATGCTGCGCGGAAGCTCACCAGGAAGAAAATCAGCACGATCAGCACCAGAATCATGCCGCGCACAAGATTCGCTTCCACTGTATCCGTGGTGAGCCGCACCAGATCGCTGCGATCGTAGAAGGGGCGCACCTTGATATCCGGCGGCAGGATGCGTTCGTTGATCTGCTTTGTCTTCTCTTCCACGCCTTTCAGTACGTTCTGCGTTTGCTCGCCGCGCCGCATCAGGATCACGCCTTCCACGGCGTCGTCAGTCTTGTTGAATCCGAATTCCCCCAGCCGCGGCGCATGCCCGATCGTCACGTCGCCGATGTCGCGCACGCGAACCGGCACTCCATTCTGATTTCCTACGATGACGCTGGCGATGTCCGCCTGATCGCGAATCAAGCCGATGCCGCGCACGTAATAAAACTGGCCGCCCTGCGAATAGAATCCGCCGCCGGTGTTCGCATTGTTGATGGAAAGTTGCGACAGCACCTGCGGCACGGTGATGTGATAGCCGTAGAGGCGCGCCGGATCGAGCAGCACCTGATACTGCATCACGGTGCCGCCAAAACCGGAATCGTCCGCCACGCCCGGCACCTGCTTGTACTCGCGCTCGAGCACCCAGTCCTCATACGTCTTCAATTCCATCGGCGAACGGTCGGGGCTTTCAATCACGTAGCGGTAAACAAGTCCGGAAGGACTGAAAAGCGGCGCCATCGAAGGCTGCACGCCCATAGGCAAATTCGGCTGCACGTCGCTCAGCCGCTCGAAAACCACCTCGCGCGCGAAATAATCGTCGGACCCTTCCTCGAAAGTAAGAATCACGTCCGAAAGCCCATAGAGTGAAATCGACCGCATGATCATCATTCGCGGCACACCGTTCATTTCCACTTCGATCGGCAGCGTGACGAGGCGCTCCACTTCCTCCGCCGCGTGCCCCGGCCATTGCGTAATCAATTCCACCATCGTTGGCGAAAGATCCGGATAAGCATCCACCGGCATGCGCTTGAACGAAAAAGCGCCGGCGACCGCAACAAAAACAGTCATCAAAATTACGAGGAAGCGCTGCTGGAGAGAAAATTGAACGATGCGGTTGATCATCTCTTATTCAGTGTGTTGTGCGTGTGTTGTGCGTGCATCGCTCAGTGCGTTGCTCATCAGGCGTGCTCTAGCGCGACTGCGTAACAATTAGTGCTGGAACGAATTCGCGAACTGCAAAAACAAGCTTCCGTCGCCCACCACTTTGTCCCCCGGCGTAAGTCCGTTGGTAACCTGCGTCTTCCCGCTCTCGCTCAGCCCGATCGACACATGTCGCCGGCTGAACTGATTCGATCCGCTAACCACGTACACGAACGGCTCATTCTCGTCGTCGCGCAGCACGGCTGCGTCCGGCACAGCGATCGCGTTCTGAATTTCGCCCGCCGTCACGGTCACCGTGCAATACATGTCCTTCTTCAACTTTTCGCCTTTGTTTTCCACCACGATTCGCGCCTGCAGCGTTCGCGTGGTGGGATCAAGCGCGGGTGAAATGAATGAAATTTTCCCGTGAAAAATATCGGGATACGCATCGGTCGTGACGTCAACCGAATCACCCACTTTCACATCGGCCAGATCGGCTTGATAAATATTCGCCAGCACCCACACCGTGCTCATGTCCGAAATCGTGAACGCTTGCGTCGCCCCAGCCTGCAGCACCTGCCCTGGAGCCACCAATCGTTCCACCACTTGTCCGCCAATCGGCGCGAGCAGCCGAATCTCCGCGGAACTCGGCGACTTCTCGAGATCCTCCGGCTTCGGAATGCCCAGGATTTTTATGCTCTGCTCAGCGGCGTTCATGTCCGCCTGCGCCTGGTTGCGATCGGATTCAGCCTGCAACAAATCGCGCTCGGCGATCGCGTGATGCTGATACAGGTCCTGCGCGCGTTCCCAATTCTTTGCCGCCACGCGCAGTGTGTCGTGCGCTTTCAAATAAACTGCGAGCAATTGCGAATAATCCGGGCTGCTTACTGTCAGCAGCGGCTGTCCGCGCTTCACGAATTCGCCGGGGACCACGAGAATGCGGCTCACCGGTCCGCCCACCTGCGTGATCACCGGTGTCGTCGCGAACGCGTTGTAAGCCACCGCACCCGTGAGCCGCAGCTTGCGCGTCATTTTCCCGGGCGCAATCGTCACCACCTGCACGTGCGCCATCTGATCCTGCGGAATCGTGAAAAGTTCCGGCGCCGCACCCTTTGCTTCCTTTGACGAATACGACGTCATCTCCGCCGCGCGCTCGGATTTTGCAGATTCGCAACCGGAAATTCCCGCGAGAACCGCAAACCCGATCGTCAACGCCAACGCCATCTCCGATCGCCCGCGAATTCGCATCGCCCGCCGCGTCACTCGTCTTGTAAGACCGTGTTTCATGGCAGCGTCCTCGTTCCCACCGCCTCGCGCAATTGCTCCACAGCCGTCAGATACGACGCGAGTGCCTGCCGATAAGCCAGCTCCGTCGCGCGATAGCTACGTTCGGCGTCCAAATAATCGAGCAAACTCGCCGCGCCGCGCTTGTACGCGTACTCGCTGATGTCGCGCGAATCCTGCGCCTCTTTCAAATAACCGGAGCGGTAGAGCGTCACAATCTGATCGTTCGTGCGCACGCCTTCGTACGCGTTCATCACATCCGTCATCACCTGGTCGCTCGCCGCGCGCGCCAGTTCGTCTGCCTGCGTGATCGCATATTTCGCTTTCAAAATTTCGCCCTGGTTGCGATTGAAAATCGGAATTTGAACGTTGCCAAAAAACGATGCGCTGCTCGCGTTGCTCACGTGTGAGTACACGGCGGTCCCGGTCGGGTCCACTTTGCCAATGGCTTTCTGCAGCTCGTACTGGCTGTTCGCTGCCGCAATCCCTTGCCGCGCCGCTCGCAGGTCAGGACGATCCGCCAGCGCCTTCGCTTGCAGGTCTTCGAGCTTCATCGTCACCGGCGCGTAATCGAAAGCACTCGCCACGTCGTAATCCGCAGGAACAGACTCGTATCCCAGCGACTGCCTCAGTGACGCGAGCGCCTGCACTTTCGCCAACTGCGCCTGCGACATGTCCGTCTGGAATTGCAGCAGCTGAATCTTGATTTTCAGGAAATCCACTTCGCTGATGTCGCCCGCCTTGTAACGGCTTTCGCTGATGTCCACCGTGTTTTGAAAGCTTTTCAAGTCTTGCGCGGCGAGATCGATCGTGGATTCGGCCACCTGCACGTCAATGTATTGCGAAGCTACAAGAAAAATCAGGCTGCGTTCGTTATCGATCACGGTGAACCGCGATTGCTCTGTCACGTCGCGCGCCGCCTGCAAGCGATGCTGCCGTTTGCGTCCGCGCTCGAACAAATAGCTGAGCCCCACATCAAACTGCGCCGTCGTGTTGATGTAGTCCGCGCTGAACTTGTCCGGCTGAAAGATCGGCAGAAATTGCGCGTCGCCCTGCAGCACTGGATTCGGCCGCAGGTTCGCCGTAATTTCTTCGGCCTGGTTTTGCTGCACCACGGTGCGCTGCGCCAGCAAATTGTGGTTGTGCTGCAGCGCCATCTGGATCGCAGCGTCCAGCGTGATCTTCACCGGGCCGCTCGTCGTCGGCGTGGTCTGCGCAAAAGCCACGCTGGCGGCCCATATTGCTGCGGCGAGAGCCAGGAACCTTATATGTGGTGCACGCATACGCGATAAACCTTCTTGAGTGAGCCGTACGTGAATCGAAGCGCCCTTTTTTACACTACAGGGCACGCAAAAGAACGGAATTCTTACGCAGTGGGAGGAGCGCGGGCCGGAATGCGGGAAATTACGGGGCCGTAAACAAAAGCAGGTTCACGCGGATCGATTCGCGTGCCGAGAAGCGCCAGCGCCGGCGCTCGATCCGATATCACCGACTGCCCCATCGCCTGATGATTCAGATGGCAGATGGAACAGTTCGTATCGGTTGAGGTTGCGTGATGGTGCCAGACGCAGCCCAGCGTCGCAAGAATCAACACCGCGACCAGCGTCACGGATACTGCTAGGTACCGAATTGCCTTGCTATCTGGCATGGGTCAGAGAATTAGAGGGAACCTGTCCACAATCATATGCTAGACGCGGCGCGGTGGGAATAGGTTGCAGAGCGGGGATGTCCCGGGAGTCAGCAGCGCTCATTTGCGCTCAGTTCGACATCTCCAACGCCTTCTCCACCATCGCCACGCATTTCTCCACGCGCTTGCGCAACGGGCCTTCGATCTCTTGCTGCTTCTGCCGCGTCGTGAACATTTCGTCCGCGATATTCAGCGCCGCGAGCACGGCCACCTTCAGCGAATCCACCATGTGCGTGGACTCGGCGATCGTCCGCATCTTGCCGTCCACGTAAGCGGCCAGCTCTTTTAGATACTCCTCATTCTGGTCGCCATTCACGTTGTACAGCTGATCGTAAATCTCAATTTTCATGTAAGGCTCCCGCCAGGCCAGCCCGCATTGTCATCCAATAAAAGCAACCGCGCAACGCCAGCTCTTGCTTTTCGTACCGCTGGCCTCCGGCGGGCGCCTTCCTCCTTCAACAAGGACTCAACGCGCCAGACTCCGCAGTCCATTGAACCCGCGCCTGCGCTTCCGTACCACCGGTGTCTCGCCGGCTCTTTTGAATTTAGTTTCTGCCGCGATTGAATGCGCGGACGATTAACTCGCCCGCAGCACCGCCCCAAGCTTCTCCTGCAACGCGTTCACAATCCGCCCCGAAAACTCCGCCACCAGCCCCTCCGTCAAGGTCGCCTGCGCACTCTGAAACGTAACCCGAATCATCAACGAAAACTTCCCCGCCGGAATCTGCCCGCCCCGAAACAAATCCGCAGCCTCAATACTCTCGACTTCCGCAATCTGCAAGCCGCGAATCGAATCGGCCACCTGCGAAAACGTGACGCCATCAGGAAGGATCAACGAAAAATCCCGCTCAACCGCCGGGTAACGAGGAAGCGGTTTGAACCTGAGCGCGGCGCTCCTCCTATCGACGGCTTCGAGCAAAGGCTCGAGCCGTAATTCGGCCACAAATGCCTCTTGCCGCAGTTTAAATTCATCCGCAACTCGCCGCGCGAGTTGACCTGCGTGCCCGACCAACGCGGCCGATCCATTTCCGCGCCCCAGCGAAATTTTCGCCGCTCGCGCCCCCGCAAGCCAACTCGGACCGCCCGCCTGCCACGCCAAACCACCCGCAAGCTCACCGATCCGATCCAGATCGCCCTTCAAATCCGCAAACGAATACTCCCGCGCCTCTTCGCAAATTGTTTTCTCGCGCGCCAATCCCGTCGCGCCAATCGTCAGCACAGGCGTTTCCTTCGGCTCGCCGTTTTGCAGCTCATACGTCCGTCCAATCTCAAAAAGCCGCAGATTGCGCTGCCCATGATTCAAATTCCATTCGAGCGCGCTCGCCATGCTCACAATCCCATTCGACCGCATCGTCGAAGCGTCTTCCGCGAGCGGATTGCCGATCACAGCCGGCGTCACGCCTTCGGGACGAAACAGCGCATCGAGCTTCGAATCGACAATCGGGATCGCGACAATCTCGTGATAGCCGAGCCCTACGAGCCGCTCGATAATCCGCTCCATCGCTTCAGCACAAGGTAACGGGTGTGCCGGCTGTTTCGCGGGTGGCAACCGCGGCGGAAACTTTTCGTATCCGTAATGGCGCGCCACTTCCTCCACGAGATCGATGCCGCGCGTCACATCGCGACGCCACGAAGGCTGCTGGCATTCCCACTCCGCGACGAGCGCTCCCGCAGCACCGCGATTGACGTCAACGCGCACCGGACGAAACCCGAGTGCGCTCAAAATGTCCTCGATGTGACGGTCGGGAATGTCCGCGCCCATCACGCGCAGCAATTCTTTGCGTGTGAATTTGATTTTGCGAAGCGGCTCGGGGCGAGGATACACATCAATCACACCCGATAGAATCTCGCCGCCGGCCACTTGCTGAATCAGTTCCGCCGTGCGGCGCGATGCCAACTCCGCCATTTCCGGGTCAGCGCCGCGTTCGAACCGGTAGGAAGCTTCCGTGCGCAATCCGAGCGCCTTCGAAGTCCGCCGCACCGCGATCGGATCGAACCAGGCGCATTCAATCAGAATATTTCGCGTGCTGAAACTGATCTCCGTTTCCGCCCCGCCCATCACGCCGCCGATGCCGATCGCGCGTGTGCCGTCCGCGATGACGCACATGTCTTTCGCCAACGTGCGCTCAGCGCCATCGAGCGTGCGAATCTTTTCGCCCGCCTTCGACTTGCGCACCACGATGCGGCGGTCATTTAATTTATCGAGGTCGTAAGCATGCAGCGGATGGCCCAGCTCGAACATCACGTAGTTCGTGATATCCACCACGTTGTTGATCGAATTCTGCCCGATGGCTTCGAGGCGCTGCCGGAGCCAGTCCGGCGAAGGCTGCACTTTCACGCCGCGCATCACCCGCGCCGTAAATCGCCCGCACAATTCGGCTACCTCGATATCCACGCGCGCCGCATCTGCAGCTTTCTCGCCAATTTCTTTCAGCTTCGGCTGAACAGGCTTGAGCGGCAGGCGGTAAATCGTGGCCACTTCGCGTGAAATTCCGTAATGCCCCAGGCAATCCGGCCGATTCGAAGTAATCTCCGCATCGAGCACAGGCCCGGCCGGAGTTTCCTCGACAGAATCGATCGCAACGCCGCACAGCGAGAGCCGCGACCCCAATTCGGACGCACTCGCCTTCGCGTCAACAAATTCCTTCAGCCAGTTATAAACAACCTTCATCTCGCCGCGCCCGCCGCTCTATGGAAACTGTCGCAAAAACCGCACGTCATTCTGGAAAAGCACCGGCAATTCGCTCACGCCATACTTCATCATCGCCAGACGATCGATGCCCATCCCGAACGCAAACCCCGACAGCCGCTCCGGATCGTAATTCACGAATCCATACACCGCAGGATTCACCATGCCGGCGCCAAAAAGCTCGATCCAACCCGACTGCTTGCAAATCCGGCAGCCGCTTCCGCCGCACACGTGGCAACTCGCGTCCACTTCCGCCGAAGGCTCCGTAAATGGAAAATAACTCGGGCGCAGCCGTGTTTTCACTTGCGGCCCTAGGAACGCGCGCACGAAATATTCCACGGTTCCCTTGAAATCGCAGAAGGTGATGTCCGTATCCACCGCGAGCCCTTCGATCTGGTGAAACATGTAGCCGTGCGTCGCGTCGGGATTGTCGCGCCGGTAGACTTTTCCCGGCACCACGATGCGCACCGGCGGCGCCTGCTTTTCCATCGTGCGAATTTGCATTGGCGAAGTGTGCGTGCGCAACACATCGTGGTTCTTCGCGCCCTCGATAAAAAACGTATCCATATTGTCGCGCGCAGGATGGTGCTCGGGAATGTTCAGCGCTTCAAAGTTGTAATAGGGCGTTTCGATTTCAGGCCCTTGCACCACGCTGAAACCGATGGAAAGAAAAATGCGCTGCAGCTCTTCCGAAGTCTGTCTGATTAAATGCCGCGTCCCAATCGCTCGTTCGATACCGGGCAGAGAAAGATCGATTCGCTCGCGCGCTTGCGCCGCCGTCTCGGCCGACGCTTCGATCGCAGATTGGCGCCCAGCGAGCGCCGATTCCACGTGCGCCTTGATCTGATTCAGTTCCTGCCCGACCACGCGTTTCAAATCCGGCGCGGCAGGTTTCAGCCAGTTGTCGGTAACTTGCGAGATCACGCCGGACTTGCGCCCAAGCCAAGCATCGCGCACCGACTTCCAATTCGCGTCGTCCGTCGCAGACGAAAGCTCGCGATCAAACTCTGCGCGCAATTCCGCGAACATCGCAGGAATCTTCTCCGGCGAATTCACGCCCAGTTGCGCGAGAGTCTGTTTCGTCGCCTCGTTCGTCATGGGAAGGGTCAGTAGGGGCGGGTCTCAGACCCGCCCGCCGCAATTGCTTGGCAAATCGTCAGGCTTCGCAGCGCGGATGGTTCAGCAACTATCCTTCGTCGCGATGCCGAATGTGCTCCGGCTTCGGAGCCTTCGCGCCCGCCGGGGCTTTCGCAATGTGTTGCTTCGCCGATTGCACCAGCGAAGTGAATCCCGCCGCGTCGCGCACCGCCATGTCCGCGAGAATTTTCCGGTCGAGCTCGATGCCGCTCGCCTTCAGGCCGTGAATCAACTGGCTGTAGGTGATGCCATTGTTTCTCGCCGCCGCGCCGATACGCTGAATCCACAGCGTGCGGTAATCACGCTTGCGCGTGCGACGGTCGCGATAGCTGTAGCGCAACGAGCGGTTCACCGCTTCTTTCGCCGAGCGGAAGAGCTTTCCCTTTGTGAGGAAAAATCCCTTCGCGTGCTTCAGCAGCTTTTTGCGGCGCGCGCGGCGTTTCGTTCCACGTTTAACTCGAGGCATAGCTTTGTCTCCTGATATGCGCCAGATCGGCGATTGAAATATTCAAAAATTTTAACGGGGAGACAAACGCAGGCCGCCGCTCGCCAAAAACACACCAGCGCAAGCAGCAGACGGGTTTGTCTCATGGAATTGCAACTACTTCTCCCGATCGCGATGACGCTTCGCCGGGAAATCCGGCCGGCAGGCACCCGTTACGCTCTGCCCGGCACGAGAAAAATTCGAATCGAAAACTATACGCCGTACGGCAGCGCGAGCCGCACGTTCGGCACGTCGGCCTTATTCACGACGGCGGACTTACCAAGCTTGCGCATGCGGCGAGGCTTCTTCGTGCCGAGCAAGTGGCGCATGCCGGAATGCCGGCGAATAAATTTTCCCGTCGCGGTCTTCTTGAAACGCTTGGCAGCCCCGCGGTGCGTCTTCAACTTCATTTTCTTATTCTTCTTCACAATATCCTCGTTCTATCTGTCCTACGCTTTAAGTGGCACAGGCACTTTTGCCTGTGCGCAGTTATTCTCGGCTCGGCCTAAAAAACTTGGCAATCAAGCGACCTAGCTGGAAAGCCTAAGCCTGCCCGCCCGGAGAAGCCGGACGACCCGGCACAGGCGCCGCGCCCGCACCTTTCTTTGGCGCAAGCAACGCCAGCAAAATATTCGCTTCCATGCGCGGCCCGAATTCCACCTGCGCGTGGTCAGTGATGTCCATCAGCAGACGATTCATCTTCGCGCGCCCCACATCCTGGTGCGCCATTTCGCGCCCGCGATGAAAAATCATCGCTTTCACTTTGTAACCGTCACCCAAAAACCGGATGATCTGATTTTTTCGCACCTGATAATCGTGCTCGGCGGTAGAAGGGCGGAACTTCACTTCCTTGATGTGCGAACTCTTCTGGTGCTTCTTCGCCTCGTGCGCCTTCTTGCTCTGCTCGTACAGGAATTTTCCGTAATCCACCAGCTTGCAAACCGGCGGCACGGCATTGGGCGAGATCTCGACCACGTCGAGGCCGGATTCTCGCGCTGTTTTCATTGCATCGAGCAGGGTCATCACGCCCAGCTGATTCCCTGCATCGTCAATCACGCGAACTTCGCGAGCGCGTATGCGCTCATTCACTCGAAGACCACCACCGCGTTCTGCTGGGATAAATCCACCTCCGGGGCCAGAGAAACAAGTTTCGACGCCCCAATTTGCTGACTCTCACGCACAGAAATTCTCAGCGGGAGAGACAGGGCAAGAAGTATAGCACGCACTCCAAGCCCACCCGCAATAGCCCTTTTTGGCTGATAAAACGCAGAGCCTCTTAAACGAAAACTCATTTCGCGCCGTCACGCCGAGGAAACCGAAAACCGAAGAGAGATCCCTCGACTGCGGCTCGCGCCTTCGCTTCGCGAAGGAAGCAAAACCGCGCGAGCCTCCGCTCGGGATGACAATGTTTAGTCTAGTTCATCGGGAAGCTCGTCGTAGGTCGGTTGCTCAACGAACAGATCTAGCCACTTGGCATTTTTATTTTCATTCAACGATACCTTCTTTGCGCGGCTCCAGCGCTTGATCTGTTTCTCACGCTGAATTGCGGCACGGACATCGTCGAAAACTTCATAGTAGACGAGCTTGGTCACATTATATTCAGCAGTGAATCCCGGAATGAGCTTCTGCTTGTGCTCCCAGACGCGCCGCATAACGCTGTTCGTCACTCCGATATAAAGCACACCGGAATCCGAGGCGAGAATGTAAACGCAATAAGTTTTCACGGTCGGACTGAATGCGAAGGGGAGTCCTTAATGAGTGCCTTCTTCGCACCGAATTGTAAACAAATCTCACGTCGAAATAAAACGCCTGTCATCCCGAGCGGAGGCTCGCGCGGTTTTGCTTCCTTCGCGAAGCGAAGGCGCGAGCCGGAGTCGAGGGATCTCTCTTCGATTTTGATTCGTTGTTGCCTCTAGCTAATCGCGCGGGTATCGACTTCCTTTTTGAGGTCGGCTAGGAATTGGTCGAGGGGGCGGGGGCCTTGGTCGCCTTTGGTGCGGTGACGGACGGCTACTGTGCCGGCTTCGGCTTCTTTGCCGCCGATTATTAGCATGTAGGGAATTTTTTGCAGCTGGGCGTCGCGGATTTTGGCTTGCACTTTTTCATTGCGCTCGTCGAGTTCGACGCGAATGCCGGCGGCGAGCAACTTCTGCATCACTTCTGCAGAGTAGGTGTTTTGGCGTTCGGTGATGGGCAGGATTGCGACTTGCACCGGAGCGAGCCACGCAGGAAAGGCTCCGCCGTAAAGCTCGATTAGATAGGAAACCATGCGCTCCATGGTGCTTATCACGCCCCTGTGGATTATTACCGGACGATGCTCCTTGCCATCCGCACCTATGTAGCTGAGGTCGAATTGATTTGGCAGATGGAAATCTATCTGAATGGTGGAATAGGTTTCCTGATGGCCCACCACGTCGGCTAGCTGGATATCCAGCTTCGGTCCGTAGAAAGCCGCTTCACCGGGAGCTTCCGTGTAAGGAAGGCCGAGCGAATTCATCGCTTCGCGGAGAACATTTTCGGCCAGGTCCCACATTTCGTCGTTGGCCACATATTTCTCGGCATTTTCTTTGCCTCGCAGCGAGAGCCGGTAACTGTATTGAGTGATGCCGAGATCGCGGTACGCCCGTTCGACCAAGCGCATGACGCCGGCAAATTCGTCTTTGATTTGCTCGGGAGTGCAGAAAATGTGCGCGTCATTCAACGTCATCGCGCGAACGCGGCTGAGACCGCTCAGAACACCGGAGCGTTCGTAGCGGTACATCGTTCCTAGTTCAGCGATCCGCACGGGCAGATCGCGGTAGCTGCGCTTTTTGGACTCGTAAACCAGGATGTGGTGCGGGCAGTTCATCGGCCGCAACACGAGATCTTCGGTTTCGAGCTCCATAGGCGGAAACATATCTTCGTGATAATGCTCCCAGTGACCAGAACGCTTGTAGAGATCGACTTTTGCGAGGTCGGGCGTGTAGACGTGCTGATAGCCGGCCTCGCGTTCGCGCTCGAGAATATATTCTTCAAGCAGCCGTCGAATCGTCGCGCCCTTGGGAAGCCACAATGGCAATCCCGCGCCGACGAGGTCGCTCACAGTAAACAGTTCGAGATCTTTTCCAACGCGGCGGTGATCGCGCTTTTTCGCTTCTTCGAGCCGGTGCAGATATTCGTCGAGTTCTTTTTGATCGACGAAGCACGCGCCGTAAATCCGCTGCATCTGCGGATTGCTTTCTTTGCCTTTCCAGTAGGCGCCGGCGACGCTCATCAATTTGAACGCTTTGATCCGGCCGGTAGACGGAATATGCGGGCCGCGGCAGAAGTCGACGAATTTTCCGGTGGTGTAGAAGGAAACCATCGGCTCGTCCGCTTTTTCTTCGACGAGCTCGCATTTGAATTCCTGATTCTGCCGGCGGTAAAGCTCGATCGCTTCGGGCTTGGGGATCAGTTTGCGTTCGTTGGGAATATCCTTCGAGGCGAGTTCGTGCATCTTCGCTTCGATTTTCGCGAGATCGTCGGGAGTGAACGGTTCATCGCGCACAAATTCGTAGAAAAAGCCGGTTTCGATCGGCGGGCCGATGCCGAGCTTCACGTTGGGATAGAGCTCCATCACCGCGGCAGCGAGAAGATGCGCGGCGGAGTGACGGAACACCTGCACCGCGTCCGGATCTTTCGCGGTGAGGATGGCGAGCTTGGTGTCGTGGTCAAGCGGGCGCGCCAGATCGATCAAGTCGCCATTGGTGCGCGCGACGAGAGCTTCTTTCGCGAGGCGCGGCGAAATCTGCTTTGCGATATCAGCGGCGGTAGTGCCCTTGGGGACGTCGCGGGTGGCGCCGTCGGGCAAAGTAATTTGAATGGTGTCCATGGTTTATAAGCTGTACTCGCCGGGCGTTGCGCGGACGAAACAGGAAGCAGGTAGATTACTTTGCGGTGCTCGCAGGGTCAAGGTTGCGCTGGAAGGTGCGAGGCGAGATGAGGACGAGAAACCGTCGTTTTTGTCCCGATTAGAATCAGCATCCGAGCTTTGTTTTGTTGGAGTTGCGGGGAATTTTAATCGCGGTGTCTCGATTAGAAAGGCTGCGGCTAGTGAGCTCGCGAAGGAATGCCGCGGCCCAGCGCGAAAAACCGCGAAATATTTGCGATTAGGAAACCTTAGTTCGCTGATTCTTATAGGGCTTAGGTGGAGTTTTAACTCCGGATTTGCGATTAGAAAGTGGGTTGGCGGGATCCGGGAATGTTCAGGAACAGACGCTAGTGCCTGCCCGAGGGTGCCTCGAGTCTGTCTGGTTCGCCTCCTGCTGCAATTTTTCGCCATGAAAAAAATCTCCCAACTCATGTTAACAGAAGTGCAAACAAGTCTCAACAAGTAAAAATCGGGCCTCCGTGCAAAAGTGGATGGACACAAGACCGCTCGGGCCGGGGACTCTCATGTCGGTGGCAACCGCACCTCAGATGCTTTTTACGTAGAGAACCACCAGCGTCGCGAGGGTGGCGACATGGAGAAGAATGTGCGCAGTGTTTGGCACCATGCCGTTGCGCTGCGGCAGGAATGAGTGGGTATTGCCGAACATGATTCGATAACGCTCCGCCCGCTTCGGCTCGGGCTTTAGAAGGTAGGGCATCCACCAGGCGCGAAGCTGGCCGATGAAGAGCATGGCGTAACTGATCCATAGCCAGTCATTCAGCCAGTGCGGATACCTGGTGCCGGGATAGCGCGCGCTGAAAAACAGCCCGATTGCGAACGGAAGCGTTTGGATACCGGTCACAAGCACAAGGCGACGAAACGTATCCTGGCTCCGCACCGCGTCCACATCGTTCAATCGCCCGAGCGGGATCCAATCGTGAATCAGCAGAAAGAGAACCTGGAACGCCTGAAGAGCCAGCAAAATTTTGTCTAACACACCCGCCTCTGCCCCGAGAGTATCAGACTAGGGGATGATAACGGCGGGGAGGCCGCGGAGCTTCGTGTTGGTGGTGACGAACTGGGCTTGGTGAGTGCGGGCGGTGGCGTAGAGAAGTGCGTCGGTCATGGCGAGGCGGTGAGTGAGGCTGGTGTCGGCGGCGGCGAGAGCGGTCATTTCGTCAAGTGGGACCACGCGGCAGTGGAGCGCCTGCGATAGGAAGCGGTCGGCGAGAGGTTTACCGCGATGACGGGCGAGTTGACGGTAAACCTCGTAAATGACGAGCGAGGGGACGATGACGGCGGCTTCGTTCTCCAGGTAGTGGGCGAACAACGGAGCCTTTGAGTCTTCGGTGAGGTACTCGAGCCAGCCTGAGGAGTCAACGAGGTAAAGCTCAGAAGTGGTCCGAGTGGTCACGATAATCCTCTTTCCATCTCATGCCCTTGGCGGCGCCGCGGAGTTCTTTGACGGAGCGGCGAGGAAGAATCCGGATAGTGCCTTCGAGCGAATACATGACGAGATCCTGGCCGGGCTCGATGTGCAACTCTTCGCGAATGGATTTGGGGATGACGATCTGAAATTTGGGAGAAACGCGGACACGGGCTCTCTCCATGGCTGGGAACCTCCAATTGCCAATCGATAGATACATCGTATTACAACACACACATCGATAGCAAATCGTATCCCGTGCAAAGGCATGCGAGCCGAACCTTTTGAGTTGCAACACGTTGGAGGGATGCGGTTGTAGTTTGTGATCGGCTCGAGGAATTGAATGCGTGGAAGTACGGAGTGGTTGGCGAAATCCTACGCGTATGACGGAAGAAATTTTACCAGTCAACCCGCCGACAATTACGACGAAATATTTTTGATACGGCGACAAATGACGAAAGCAGCGCGCAATTTGGAGTGCCTGATTTTATGTGAGCGGCCGTTCGATTTCGATCGCCAACGAGGGACGCGTTACTTGGCCAATTCTTTGCAGTAGAAAAGGAAGCGTTCCCTGATCTGAGGCGAAGCCCGAAATGTAGTTTCGTCGGTGAGCCGCTGAAATAACAACTCAGGATCCGCCAAACCCTTCTTTCCACCCGCAAGCAACACTCCGAGCGTCCCGATCGTTGATATGGACCGGCGTTTGGCTGCCAGACGGCCTTGTTTTTCATCGATCAGAAGAAGACTCGCGCGCATCTCTTCCGCGAGGAAAATCGCTTCGCGTTCGCCCGCGTCGAGATCTTCGAGACTTCCAACTTTTGAAGTGGCGGAGCGCACTTCGAGCCAGGCGGGAATGTGCTGAAGCCACGAAGCAATCGCGACTGGTGCGCGTGGGTGTCGCAGCTCCTCAATGACAGCCGTGGGGACAAAAACGCGTGTATACAATTTCTGGAGCAGTGAATCGTGCTGGATCTGAATGAGGTAGTTCAGCGGGGAAGAGTCCGCTACAACAATCATGCCTTCGGGTGGCCCGAAGCGTCAGGCTTCCGTTCAACGAGCCTATTCCAATCCTCGGCGAGATCGTCTACGCCGTAGGCGTGGTCGTAGATTCCGCGCTCCTTGAGGAAAGCCTCGAATTCGAATCGGGATGAGAAGCCCAGGAGACGACTCGCCTGAAAGGCTGTCAGCTTTCCTGACCGATAGCCTGCTATCGCCAGCGCCTCGATCGCCTCCCGCGCCGGATCGGCGTGTTGGGTAAGGTCGTTTGGCAAATCGACCGTAATTTCCATAGTAATGTTATCCGCCCGTCCTCTGAGGCAAGATTAGCATGAAATCGTGCCTATAGCAGGCTACGAGGGCTCGAGGAGTCCGGCCGCGTGTAAAACGCTACAAAAGGATGACGCCGGGCAGACCGCGGAAATCGGGATCAGCTGTGACGAGTTTTGCACCGTAGTTCTGGGCGATGGCGTAAATCATGGCGTCAGCCATCGCGAGACGATGGTCGATACTTGCTTTGGCCGATACAGCTGCGAGTTCGAAATCGAGCGACACCTGTATCGAGTGAAACGCGTGAGGAATGAATCGTTGGAGCGCAAATCCGTTGTTGGTCACTAGCAGTTTTTTGTGAACCTCGTAAACAACGATTGCCGGCACCAGAAGCTGAAGGCTTAGCTCCAAGTACGATCCGAACGCGTCGGCCTTGGGGCCGTCGCCGAGGTATTCGATCCAACCCGAAGAATCGACCAGACAGAGATCAGAATCGGTCGTTGCGGTCACGATCGGACCTCTCCCAACGAATTCCCTTGGCGACCCCGCGCAACTCGCTAATGGGTTTGGGAATCTCGACGCGCAAAGTTCCCTCAAACGCATACACCAGGAGCTCTTGGCCTACGCGGATGTTGAGCTTCTCGCGCACCGGCTTGGGAATAACGATTTGGAACTTCGGGGAGACGGTTACTGAGGCATCAAACTTTTTTTCGGCTTTCGCCATGCTTCTCAACTCCTCATCCTGCTATCGTTAAACGATTGTACCATCGATACCGATCGATAGGAAGAATGTAGTTAACGGTATGTAATAAGGCTATAACTATCAGAATCTAAATGGCTTCTCTAAAAGAGCGATTCGATTATCTCTTGCGGGCGGATTCGAGCATTTCCCAGGCGGCGTCTGGCAGGTCGACGAAGTCGTTGAATTCGCCGGCGCCGCGGAGCCAGAGGGCGCCGTCGATTACCACGCATTCGCCGTTTACGTAGTCGGAGTAATTGCTTACCAGATAGACGGCCAAGTCGGCGAGTTCTTCGTGGCGACCGAAGCGCTTCATGGGGTGGTTATTCTTCGCGCGCTCCTCGATTTCCTTGGAGGGCATCAGGCGCGAAAAGGCGCCTTCCGTGGGGAATGGGCCGGGGGCGATGGCGTTGAGTCGAATATGATGCTTGGCCCATTCGACGGCGAGAGAGCGCGTCATGGCGAGGACGCCGGCTTTGGCGCAGGCCGAGGGCATCACGAAGCCGGAGCCGGCATTGGTGGCGGCGTAGGTGGTGACGATATTGAGGACGTTGCCAGGTTTTTTGGCGGCAATCCATTTGCGGCCCAGGACGAGGGTGCAGTGGAATGTGCCGGTGAGGACGATGCCGATTACGGCGTTGAACGCGTTGGGCGAGAGTTTTTCACTGCGAGCGATGAAATTGCCGGCGGCGTTGTTGACGAGCGTGTCGACGGAGCCAAATTTTTCTTCAGCGGCGGCGACTACACTCTCGACGGCCGCGAAGTCGCGAACGTCGGCGATGCCGTAGGCGGCTTGAGCGCCCTTGGCGCGAATGTCGTTGGTGGTCTGCTTCAGCGGCTCTTCGCGACGGCCGGTGAGAAAAATATTGGCGCCGAGTTCGGCGAAGCGGAGGGCCATGGAGCGGCCGAGGCCGGTGCCGCCTCCGGTGATGAAGATTGTGCGGCCTTTTAGCAGGTTGGGTTGGTACATGGAATGCCTCCGTAGTTTCGCGGCACCATTCTTCACGTATCGGCGCATTCATCGCAAGGCAATCTTGCGAGGGAGACGTCATTTCCCTGATGGGGCGGGCTTTTGCTGCGGGCAGCGCGGGCGGCTCTTAGAGCCGCCCCCCGCCCCTACTGTACGGGCGCTACCTGGCTACGGGTGTGAGGAATTCTTTTGGCAACGGGTTATCGGGCGTTTCTTCCTGCCACATGATGGTGACGATCCACCAGCGCGTGCCGTCGTTGTAGAGCTGAAAACTATTGATGCCGCGGGCGAAGGGCTTTTCGTCTTTTGCGTCGTGGCGCGATTCGTAGGTGCTGAAGACTTGCATGATGTTGCCGTAGCGCTCGGTCTTGCGGGAGGCTTCGCGCTCGACGAAGCCGTTTTTGTCGAAGTAGGCGCCGGCGCGGTCGGAATAATCTTTGGGCGACATGACGAGGATGTTGATGCCGGGCTTATCTTTCCGCGGGCCGATGGGAATCAGGCGTGCGCCGGGAGCGAAGAGGGAATTGAAGCGGTCCCAATCGCGCGGGCCGGCGGGGCCGGAGATCACGTCGTAGACGGCGGCGAGGATGGCGTCGGGTGAAGCCACGTCGGCGGGCTTTGCTGCGGGATGTTCGGCGGCTTGCGGAGCGGGTGCAGCGGCTGCTTGAGGCTGAGGCTTTTCTTGCGCGCGGGCGGGAAGCGCAAGTGCGCAAACGAAAACCAGCGCGAAGATCAGAACGACGGACCAAGTTGCACGTGACATTCAATTCCTCCGGCGGCTCGCCGTGAAATGCGTGATTGCCCCAATGCCGCAGGCGCGGAGCTTAAACTGCGTGGGCCCGGGATGCCAGAGGAAAACGCGGGCGTGACGGGCGTAACGAGTGTGCCAAGCAATTTACGCTGAGATCCTTCGCTGCGCTCAGGATGACATTGTGCTTGTGTGTCCGTCTTCGCATGTTCGTGCGGGATTGTGCGGGTGTCAGAAGTCGACGTGGAAGCGGGCGCCGGGCGCGAGCACTGGGCCGCGATCTTTGTTGTAGCCGGGATTATTGATGTGCTGCAAATCCAAGGAGGCGAAGAAACCGCGCCAGAGGTGCGCGGTGTAGAAAGCTTCGACAATTTTTTCGGGGCCGTAAGTGAGATTGCCATCGCCGAGGAGAAATCCGAGGCCGCCGAGCGCGAGGTATTCCTGATGAGCTTTGACGATCCCGTTGGCGACAAAGACGGCTCCCACGCGGTCATTGCTCCGCTTCCAGCGGTCGCCTTTCGAAAAAGCGCCAAGCTCGATGGTGCGGTCGACTTCGGTGTATTCGTAAGCCTCGTTGCGCCCATCGCTCCAGCCCAGGCGACCGAAAATGCCAATCTGCGGCGCGACTTCCTGTTCGAAATTCAATCCGAAGCCGTAACGGTGGCGGCCTTCGCGGCGAGTGGAAACAATATCCGGAACGGACGTCTCGCCACTTTGGAAATCGCGGATCGCTTGTTCGTAATTTCCCATGTTCGCTTGATTCAAATAGCTGAGGAAGCGGACGACGCCGTCGCGATGAAGGATGCGATTGCCGCGCGCTTCGAATTCGAGATTTGCGGCGCGGGCGCGGGCGACGTCTGCGTCGAGATTGATTCCGTTCGCTACCTTGGACATCAGCGTTTCGGCGAAGCGAACGGTGAACCAGTGATCATCGTACTCGAGGATCACGCCGTCGGTGTAGCCGCGCGTGTTCGCGGAGTAGTCGTAGGCGCCGTTGTTGTCGACGGTCCAATTGAGGAATTGGAGGTGGCTGTCGTTGCCGTAGGAATTGAGATCGAAGAAATCCGGGATGGTAAATTTTCCCACGCGGATTTCGATGCGGCGAGCAGGAAGCGAAGTGGCGAGAGCCAAAGTGTTGCGGGTCGCGGAGATGCGCTCGTCACTGAGCGGAATAATTTGGCGGATCATCACGCGGGCGAGATATGGATTGTCGCCCAGGGCGGGATTGCGGACGACGTCGAGATTGGTAAAACCCGCAAGACCGAATGCGTTACTCAGGCCGTGGCCCCCGGCGCTTTCGGCATCGAGAAATACCTCGGTGGTGTGAGTGAGTTGGTAACCGAGGAAGAGCGTGTAAACTCTCGACGTCGCGTTCTGGGCGCGCGGACCGAAGCTGTGAGGACCGCTATACTTTGCGGGAAGCATGGGGTTCCATTGCAAGATGATGTTGGCTTGGCCGGAGATCCAATAGCGGGCCGTCTCTGAATGGGGGAAAACGGTGAGCGTATCTTCGGCAGCTGAATCGTCGGGAGGCGCGGATGGCGTCTGCGTTTCAGAGCTTTGATCTTTAGAGGACGAGGATTTTTCTGGTGAGTTACCGGTGGTGGTGGTCTGCGCTCGCGCGAGGCCCGCTGCGGCGACGGCAAGCGAGAACAGGCACAGGAATTGCAAGGCGAATTGGGCGGCGGGACGGGACATCTTCAGACGAAGAGGTTCGAACGAGAGCTGACTCCCACTTTGGGAAGAGTAAACACGCGAGAGACGGAAATCTACGTGAAAAAACGGTCTACAGGAAGAGGGTTTGGGCGAACAGCCTGTAGACCGCCTGGAAGCCAGATTTTGTTGCCCGGCGAAGTGCCACCAAGCATCCCGATTGCCCGCAACAGACATCTTTAGTAGTCTCTACGATTGCGCTTACGACAAAACAGAGGGCTGAGTGACTTGGGGATGAACTTTTTGCAGCAAAAACTGGGTTTCAATTTCTGGGCTCTTCTACTTGCCGTGGTTCTGCTTCCTGCTTGCGAGCAGCAGATCAATTTTCCGAAGCCGTCGCTGAAGTCGATGTCTCCCACGACGAAGCAGGCCGGCGATACGGCGTTTACCCTGACGGTGATGGGCAAGAGCTTTTCGCCGGGTGGGGCAGTGGAGTGGAACGGAAGTCCGCTGGTATCTAATTTCCTGAGCACCAGCGAGATGACGACGCAGGTTCCAGCAGCCCTGATCGCAACTCCAGGCACCGCGACTGTGACTGTTTTTACTCCATCGCCGGGCGGAGGCACGTCGGCCACTTCTCTTACTTTCACGATTACTCCGGCGCCCAGCAATGTCCCAACGATCACCTCGATTTCGCCGACAACAATTCTCGCCGGAACACCAGGGACGACCCTGCTTATTAGTGGCACTCAATTCGCTCCGCAGTCGGTCGTGTCCGTGAACAACACGAACCGCACCACCAACTTTATCAACAGCGCGACCCTGCAGGTCGGTCTGACGATGACCGACCTGGCCACAGCCGGGACTTTATCGATCGCGGTCACCAATCCTGCAGCGCCGCCGCCCGCGCCGCCGAACGGCGGAACGTCAAACGTCTTTTCCTACGCAATTGACAACCCGTTTCCCGTGATCACGCTCCTTGCGCCCACCAGTGTGGCAGTGGGCGCGACAACAGCGCCCGTTTTGACTCTGACCGGCACCGGTTTCAATGCAACTTCTGTGGTCGAGATCAATGGAGGACCACGACCGACCACTTTTGCGGGTTCTACCTCACTCATGACCGCGCTGACTCTCGGTGACATAGCCGCGGGCGGAGTCGACCAGGTTCAGGTTTTCAATTCGGCACCGGGCGGAGGAACGTCGAACATTGTGGTATTCGCTGTGAATCCCACTGCGACAAAGGGACTGCCTGTGATATTGGATCTGGCTCCCGATGGCTCTCAGGCAATAAATGGAATCTGCGGCACAGCTTCGATGTGTGCGAGCGGTACGCCGGACATCATGACGGCCGGGCCCTCGACGGACATGACCGGGGCGATGGTTGCGTACGCTTCGATATCGAACAATTTGGTGACAACTGACACGAACGCATCGAGCGACGTATTTGTCCGGAATTCGTGTGTGACCGCGGCCTCCTGCACACCTTCGAACACATTGATTAGCGTGGATCCGAATGGCAACACGGCAAATGGCCCAAGTTGGGAGCCTACGATTGCTTCGTCGGGCGGCAACGTTGCATTCACATCGACCGCGTCGAACCTGGTCACGTCCGCGCCGCTTGACGGCAAGACTCGTCAAGTGTTCTGGCGACCGGTGGGCGCAGCGGCAGGCTCCTTACCGGGAACTGTGCTTGTGTCGATGGGGGCTGACGGTGTGAGCGCCGGCAACGGCGACAGCTTCAATCCTGTGATTAGCTCGGATGGCCTATTCGTGGCCTTTGTGTCGCTGGCGACGAATCTCGTGTCCAATGCGACATTCGACGGAGTCACTCCGCAGGTCTTCGTGCGGAGCACGTGCGGCGGCGTCGCGAGCACCACATGTACGCCTACGACTTTTCTGGTTTCCACGCCGGATGGAACCACGCCGGGAAATGGGCCCAGTTCGGCGCCCTCGATCTCCAGCGCGGCATCTGTGATCGCATTTGTCTCGAAGGCGCGAAATCTGGGCGCGACGGCTCCGAACCCAAGCGGGCTCGCGGAAGCGTTCACGCGCACGTGCGCCACACTGCTCACGACGTGCACGGGTGAAACAGATCTCGTCTCCACGCCGGATGGCGTGACGCCGGCGAACGGCGCGAGCACGCAAACCGCGACCTCCGGCTCGAGCGGGCGCTTTATTGCCTTCACGTCGGCCGGAACGAATCTCGGCTTCAATTCGGGCGGAGTGCAGGAAATATATATACGCGACACCTGTTTAAACACGTTCACGGCGGGTTGCACTCCTTCAACGATTCTCGCCTCCACGCGCGACGGCACCACGCCCGCGAACGCATTGGCGGAAACGCCGTCGTTCGACACGACCGGGCAATTTATTGCTTTCGCCTCCGCGGCGTCGAATTTAGGGGCCAATACGGCGAACGGCATTGAGAACGTGTTTGCGCGAAACACATGCCTCAACGTCGTCACCAACTGCACTATGGATACCGTTGTCGCCAGCCAGCCTGCCGGTACCCTGTCGCCATCGTTGAATGGAAGCAGCCTGGCGCCTTCCATCAGTGGCGACGGGCATACGGTGAGTTTCCTTTCGTTTGCGAACAATCTTGTGGCGCGCGATACGAACGGATTGGCGGATGCCTTCCTGGCCTCGACGACGTTTTAATTTCGCGTTCTGCCGCTGCGGGATTTTAGTGCGCGGTGGTTGAACCGATGCGCTGCAGAATGGCGTATCGCGTGCGATCGAGCGTGAACGTGAGCGACTCACGCGGCACGCTATTCACGTAGGGCCCGATCATCCATCCGAGTCCCGTAGGAATATCGCGCGTCAGCGAAACTGACTGGCTCTCGATATAAGTTCCGCCGTCCTTTTCTTCAAATCGCCAGTAGGTGTTCATTCGCCACAGAAATCCGTTGTCGTGTCCTTCGCGCTTGAGCTTTTCGTGGGGCTCGCCTGCGTCTTCCACTTCCTGCACGCGCGTGGTGTGTGAACGGCTCCATTCGTGCGTGGCATCCACGGGCTGATAGTGGACCTCGTGCGTAGTGTCGAGCACCGTGGTGATGATTTTCTTTTTGTAGAAGCGAATATCCACCACGAAATCGTTGCCGTTGTGCTGCAAGATTTTCGAACGCATCACGTCGGGCCGGAAATATTGCAGCTGATTGTCGTAATCCTGTTCGAAGGCGACCACTTGAGCCAGGGCGGCGCCGGGCACGAAAATCGTTCCAATCCAGTGATGGATCAGGCCGCCGGGGACCTCTATTTTATTGCCGCCGTCGAGCGTTTCGAGGCGCTCGATCACCGCCTTGCCGTCGCGCAAATCCTGGTAGACGCCTTCGCGGCGATTTTCAGGAAGGCTCTCGATCCATAGAAACGGCTCGCGGCGCGCGAGCTCAGAGTCAATCTGCGTTTCGGTAAGCTGCACGTAGCGATCGAAGGCGGCGATCGTTTCCGGCTTTAATTCTTCGGCGTTTACTGCGCCGGGGCCAATCAGACACAAGATGAGTGCTGCGATGAAATACTGCTTGATGGAACGCCGGATGTTGATTTGCCTGTCCTGTTCCTCTTCCAACTGTCCGCCCAAGGCGCCGGCTCCCCCGTCGTTGCTATCTCTCACGCCAAGATTCCAAAGGCTTTAGCTCGCGAACTCGAAACCGCGCATTCATTAGGACGCAGGATGAGTTCCAAACGATTCAATCGGCCGGCGGAATCGGGCGAATCGAGAAGCCCGGCCTGCTGACAGGGTCAGGGTGTGCCAGCAGGCGAGGCTTGGGCGGGCTGGGTAACTTGCCCCGGCTCCATACGGAACCGTCGTCCCCGCAGCGCAGTCCCCAACCCGCGGGATCATTGTTGAGGCCTGAAGCGGCGGCCCACAATGGCTCGGCCGGGATAAATTTCGGGTACCCGGGTTTTAGTACCGGCTTATTTTTGCTTTTAGCGCTGAGGAATCGCTGGCCTCGACTGCCGCAGCCGCTCTCGTCTGACGGGAAGTCTCCCCTTGTTATTCTACAGGAGACGTGGCAGACTCCCTGTAGTTTGACCTCTAGTTTATCTAGGAGAGAGCCCGAATGACCGCATCCACCGAAGTGCTGCAAGGTACGCTCGACCTTCTGATTTTGAAAACAGTCGCGCTCGAGCCCATGCACGGCTGGGGAATCGCGCAACGGATTCAGCAGGTGTCGCGCGAGATGCTGCAAATTCAGCAAGGCTCGCTCTATCCGGCGCTCTACCGGCTGGAACGCAAAGGGCTGATTCGAGCGGAGTGGGGCGCGTCTGACAACAATCGCCGCGCGAAATTCTATTCGCTGACGAAAAAGGGACGCGCGCAACTCGAAAAAGAGCTGGCGGACTGGAAGCGGTTGTCGTCCGCAGTGGCGTTGATCCTGCAAAGAGTGTAACGGAGCTCAAGCCATGAGGTTTTTGCAGCGGTGGTTTCGGCGCGGCAACGCGGAACAAGAGATGAGCGACGAACTGCGCGATCACATCGAGCGCCAGACCGACGCGAATATTGCCTCCGGAATGCCGCGCGGCGAAGCGCGGCGGCAAGCGCTAGTGCAATTTGGCGGCGCCGAGGCCGTAAAAGAAGATTGCCGCGAGCAGCGCAGCGGTTTCTGGCTCGAGACGCTCTTGAGCGACGTGCGCTACGGCGTGCGCATGATGATGCGCTCGCCGGGCTTCACGATCGTCGCGATCCTCACGCTGGCTCTCGGCATCGGCGCGAATACCGCGATCTTTTCGGTGGTGAACGGTGTGTTGCTGAATCCGCTGCCGTTCCCGCATCCCGAGCAACTCGTCTCGCTGAGCGAGAGCAAGCCAAATTTTGCCACTGGCTCGATTTCCTACCTCAATTTTCGCGACTGGCAGCGCAACAATCACACCTTTTCCGCGATGGCCATCTCGCGCCAGATTTCTTTCAGTCTTACCGGTTCGGGCGAAGCCGAGCAATTGCAAGCGGAACTGCTTTCCTCCGATTATTTTTCCTTGCTGGGCGCGAAGCCGGTGATCGGGCGAATGTTCGCGCCTGGCGAAGACGAAGTGGGCGCGGCTCCCATCGCGCTGATTAGCGCAGGCCTCTGGAAACGGAAATTCGGCTCATCACCAGAAGTGCTGGGGCGCACAATCAGGCTCGACGGCGGTGGCTTCACAATTGTCGGCGTGATTCCCGCGGATTTCGATCTTTCCACTCGTAGCTTCCGCAATAGCGAAATCTACGTTCCCATCGGCCAGTGGAAGAATAATTTTCTGCTCAATCGTGGCGCCGGCCTCGGCATTCACGGAATCGGCCGCCTAAAACCCGGTGTAAGTATCGAGCAAGCGCGCGCGGACATGGACGAAGTGACGCGCAACCTGATCGCCGCCTATCCCGACACCGACAATGGAATCGGCGCGGCCGTGTTTCCCCTTAAGCAGGACATGCTCGGAGAAGTGCGGCCGCTTCTGTTGCTGCTGCTCGGCGCGGTTTGCTTCGTGCTCTTGATCGCGTGCGTGAATGTGGCGAATCTTCTGCTGGCGCGTTCCACATCGCGCGCTCGGGAGTTTGCAATTCGCGCAGCGCTGGGTGCAGGAAAAGGCCGCCTGATTAGGCAGCTGCTTACTGAAAGTATTCTGCTTGGTATCGCAGGCGGCGGACTGGGACTCTTGCTCGCCGTCTGGGCCACACGCATCGCGCTTCAACATCTGCCCGTCACTCTGCCGCGCGCCGCGGGCGTTGGCCTTGACGCGCGTGTGCTGCTCTTTACGGTCGCGATCTCTGTGGGAGTCGGAATTGTTTTCGGTCTCGTCCCAGCGCTGAAATCGCTGAAGCCGGTGTTGCAGGTAACGCTGAATGAAGGCGGCCGAGGAGGAAGCGGCGCGCGTCATCGGGCGCAAAGTATTTTCGTGGTGGTGGAAATGGCCTTGGCTCTTGTGCTGCTGGCGGGCGCCGGATTGATGGTCCGCACTCTCGCGCGGCTCTGGAGCCAGGATCCCGGATTCAATCCGCGCAATGTGCTGACGTTCAATCTCTCGCCTCCGCCGTCGCTGATGAACTCCAATGCTGAAACCGTGCGCGCTTTCTCGCGCGAACTCAATCGCCGAATCGGCGCCACGCCGGGTGTGCAAGCCGTCTCCATGACGTGGGCTGCGCTCCCCATGTCCGGCGACGATGAAGACGTTTTCTGGCTCGACGGCCACGCAAAACCCGCCAGCCAGAACGACATGAACTGGGCCGTGAAATACGTCGTCGATCCTGATTACCTGAAAGTGATGCAAATTCGCCTGAGGCGCGGCTGCTTCTTCACTCCGCAGGACAATGAACACGCCCCGTCCGTAGCCGTGATCGACGATACTCTCGCCAGAAAATATTTCGGCAGCGACGATCCGATCGGCAAACGCCTTCGCATAACAGAAAACGAGGGGATGGGCGATGGAACCACCGAGATCATCGGCGTCGTAGACCACGTGAATCAGTGGGGACTGGCTTCCGACGCGCAGAATCTGCAAGCCCAGATTTATCTTCCCGCCATGCAGATGTCGGACGGTTTCACCGTGCTCGTTTCCTACGGCACCAGTGCAGTGGTGCGCTATACAGGATCGGCGTCTGGAATCATCGAATCGATTCGCGACACCAGCCGCCAGATGAATAGCGAACAGGTGGTCTACAGCGAGCAGACCATGGACGAAATCATTTCCGATTCCATTTCCGACCGCAAATTCTCGATGGTGCTGCTGGGGACTTTTGCCGCGCTCGCTCTTTTGCTCTCAAGCATCGGCATCTACGGCGTGATTTCGTATTTGGTCGGAGAGCGAACGCACGAAATCGGGATTCGCATGGCGCTCGGCGCGCAGCGCAAGGACGTTCTCGCACTCGTGCTCAGCGAAGGCGTGCGGCTCACGCTACTCGGCGCCGCCATCGGAGTCGCGGCGGCGCTCGGATTGACGCGCCTGATGGCCAATCTCCTCTACGGAGTCAGCGCCACCGATCCGCTCACATTTGCCGCCGTGCCCATCATTCTGCTCGGCGTCGCCATGCTGGCCTGCTACATCCCAGCGCGGCGCGCCATGCGCGTCGACCCGATCACGGCGCTGCGCTACGAGTGAGCTGCACCTGGACACGCAATGATTGAGTTTATTCAGCGATTGAATCGGAGAAGCGAACCATGAATTTCTGGCGGCGATGCTTCCGGCGCACCGATTGGGAGCGAGAGCTCAGCGATGAGATGCGCGATCACTTCGAAAAGCAAGTGGCCGCCAACCTCGCCGCAGTAATGGCCCCCAAGGAAGCGCGGCGGCAAGCAGCGTTGCAATTTGGCGCGGTAGAAGGCGTGAAAGAAAATTGCCGCGAGCAGCGCAGCGGCTTCTGGCTCGAAGCGTTGCGTGCAGACGCACGCTTTGCCCTGCGCATGCTGCGCAAGAATCCCGGATTCACGCTGGTCGCCGTGCTCACTCTGGCGCTTGGCATCGGTGCCACCACCGCGGTCTTCAGCGTGGTCAACGCGATTCTGCTAAAGCCGCTCCCCTACCCAAATCCCGACAAGATTGCGATGCTCTGGTGGAAAGCGCCGATTTCTTCGGCGCAGTTCGACGCCGATAGATTTCCGTGGGGCAAGCGCGATTTTCTTCACGTTTCGCAAGCTTCGAAAGCTTTCCAATCGCTGGGCGCGTTCAAAAGCGATTTTTTTAATTGTGCCGGCTCGAATGAGCCTGTACGACTCGACGGACTCCGCGCTTCCGCCGGATTTTTTTCGGCGCTGGGCCTGGTTCCCGCCCTCGGGCGCACGTTCACTCCCGAAGAAGACCAACCGGGCCGCGAATTTGAAGTGATTCTCAGCGATCAACTCTGGCGCGATCGCTTCGGAGCCGATCCGAGAATTCTAGGGCGCGCGATCACGCTCAATAGCGCCAGTTACACCGTCATCGGCGTGATGCCTCGCGGATTTTCGTTTCCTCACGCCGAAGAAATGCCGGCCGTTCTCACCTTTCCTCCGCGCATTCAACTTTGGGTTCCGCTCGATATTCCCGCCGCTCCGCGCGGGCCGCAGGACCTCGCCGTGATCGGCCGCCTGAATCCCGGCTTCACGCGCGACCAAGCTGCCGCCGAGTTGCGAGTCTACGGCGATCGCATGGAGAAAGATTTTCCCGGGACAGGCGCGTGGTACAACCCCAATATCGTTCCCCTCGCGCAACAAGTCGTGGGAGACACTCGGCTTCCCCTGTTGTTGATTCTCGCGGCGGTGGGGGTGGTCCTGTTGATTGCTTCCTCCAACGTCGCGAGTTTGCTTCTCACCCGCTCGCTCGGCCGCAAACGCGAATTCACCTTACGCAGCGCGCTCGGAGCAGGACGCGTCCGCTTAATCCGCCAGCTTCTCACAGAGAGTCTGCTGCTCGCAGCCATCGGCGGCGCGGCAGGAATTCTTTTCGCAGAGGCTGCTCTGCATTTGGTGAAGATTTTCGGCCCCGCGAATATTCCGCGCCTGCACGACGTCGCGCTCGAGCCGCGAGTTTTCTTCTTTGCAATTGCGATCACGATGCTGGCGGGAATTCTCTTCGGACTTGCACCGGCCCTCGCCAGCTCGCGCCAAAATCTGGTCGAATCCCTGAAAGAAAGCGGACAGCGCTCCGCGAGCGGCGGCGCGCACGCGAAACTTCGCAACGCCCTGCTGGTCTCCGAAGTTGCACTCGCTCTGGTTCTCGTAATCGCAGCGGTTCTTTTGGTTCGCACCTTCCATCGCATGCTCGAAGCGGAAGCCGGTTTCAATCCCACTCGCGTGCTCACCTTTCAGCTTTCGCTCCCGGATGCGAAATATAAAGACACCGACCGCATGGCGGAGCTTTACCAGAAAGCGCTTCATGCTCTGCAATCGCTGCCCGGCGTGCAGGCCGCGGGACTCGTCTCCGAAGTTCCCATGGGCGGCTCGACCGATAGCACCGTGATCCGCGTTCCCGATCATCCTCGAGCGAATGACAAAGACCATCCCTACGCGAATTACTCGTTTGCCTCGCCCGGCTATTTTTCTGCGATCGGAACGCCGCTACTGCACGGCCGCGATTTTCTGGAAACGGACACGGCAGCCTCGATGCACGTCACGATCATCAACAGCGCCATGGCCAGGAAATTTTGGCCTGGTCAAGACCCGATCGGCCGCGAGGTGGGCGTTGAAGACACGCGCTGGCCCACTCGCACGGTGATCGGAATCGTCGCGGACATCAAACACAATTCGCTCCGCGACGCACCCGCTCCGGAAATGTACGTCCCCTACACGCAGAACGAAATTAAAATATGGCCCTCGATGCAAACCATGCAGGCCGCGCTGCGCACCAAAGCCGATCCGGCCGCATTGACGGCGAGCGTCCGCGAGGCTCTGCGTTCCGTAGACGCCGATTTGCCACTGGCGAATGTCACGACGCTCGCAGGCCTGGTCGACGATTCCATGGTGCAGCCGCGATTCTCGTTGTTCCTCGTCGGATCCTTCGGAGCGCTCGCACTCGTGCTCGCGATGATTGGAATGTACGGAGTGATTTCCTATTCCGTGCAGCAGCGCACGCAGGAAATCGGAATTCGCATCGCGCTCGGCGCAAGTCGCGGCGCGGTGCTGCGAATGATTCTAGGATTGGGCGCGCGACTCGCCTCGCTCGGAATTGCGATGGGTCTCCTCGCGTCATGGATGGTGACGCGCACCATGGAAAGTTTCCTGTATCAAGTGCGAGCCACCGATCCACTCACGTTTGCGGCGGTCTCCATCGCGCTCATGTTCGTCGCGCTCGCCGCTTGTTACATTCCCGCTCGCCGTGCGATGAGCGTAGATCCAAATATTGCGCTGCGTTACGAATAACGGTGGTCCGGACAATGAACCCGCTAAAGAACTGGTTCTCGCGAAAAAAATGGGAGCAGGACGCGAACGACGAGCTCCATTTCCACATCGAGCAGCAAACCGCCGCAAACATCGCCGTAGAAGGCGTGAAGGAAAGTTGCCGCGAGCAACGCAGCGGGTTCTGGCTCGAAACTCTCATCGCCGATGCGCGTTACGCGCTGCGCGTGATGCGCAAAAATCCCGGCTTCGCCGCGATTGCGATTCTCACGCTCGCGCTCGGCATCGGCGCAAACACCGCAATTTTCAGCGTCGTGTACGCCGTTCTCCTCAAGCCATTGCCGTACCCCGCGCCCAATCAACTCGTCGTCGTGTTCGATGCCAAGCCGCAGGAAGGAGTGGATTTCACCGGCGTTTCGTACCCGAATTTCCAGGACCTGCGCGCGCAGAACGGCGTCTTCACCGAACTCGCCGGAAATCAGGAGCACGATCTCACCGTCACCGGCCGCGGCGAACCTTTCGTCGCGGACACCGCCGTTGTTACAGCCGGGCTCTTCGACGTCCTACAGGCGCCACCTCTTCTGGGCCGCACCTTCGTTCCCGAAGACGGCCGCCTCGGCGCCGCGCCCGTCGCGATCGTCAGCGAAAAACTCTGGCGCAGCCGCTTCGGCGCCGATCCCCATCTCGTCGGCAGCTCCATCAATCTCGACAAACGTTCTTTCACCGTCATCGGAATCATGCGCACCGGTTTTCATTCGCCCATCCTCATCCGCAATCAGGACATCTGGATTCCCACTCCCGACGATCCGGTTTTCGGAGGATGGATGACCAGGCGCTCGGGCCATTGGCTCAGCGTGATCGGGCGATTGAAGCCCGGCGTTTCCATCGCGCAAGCGCAGGCGGAAATGGACGGGATCAGCCGCCGGCTCGCCGCGGAATTTCCCAAGGACGACGCGGGCTGGTCGATTCGCGTGGCGCCGCTGCAGAGTACGATCGTGGGTGACGAGCGGCCCGCGCTTCTTCTCCTGCTCGGCGCCGTTGCGCTCGTGCTCCTGATCGCGTGCGCCAATATTGCCAGCCTGCTTCTCGCCCGCGCCACCTCCCGCGCCAAAGAAATGTCCGTGCGCATCGCGCTCGGCGCCGGGCGCGGGCGCATCGTCCGCCAGTTGCTCACCGAAAGCGCCGCGCTCGGTTTGCTCGGCGGCGTCGGCGGAGCATTGCTCGCCTATTCGGGCGTGCGAGTTCTTGGTTCGCTCCTGCCCTCGGATTTGGCGAAGATGCAGGATATTCGCGTGGACGGATGGGTGCTGGCTTTCGCGCTCACGCTTTCCGTGGCGGCAAGTTTTGTGTTCGGGCTCGCGCCGGCGCTCTTCGCCGCTGGTTCCGATGTGCAGAAAACTCTTCGAGAAGGCTCCGGCCGCGCCGGTGCGGGCGGCGGCCGCCAAAACGCGCGAACGATTCTGGCCGCGGCAGAAATCGCGCTCGCGATGGTCTTGCTGGTGGGCGCCGGCCTGCTGGTGCGCAGCTTTATTGCGATCACAGCGGTGAGCCCGGGATTCAGCTCTCAGCATCTGGTGAAGGCTGAAGTCTCGCTGCCGCAGTTCGAATATTCCGCGCCGCAGCAGTGGAGCGCATTTGGCGACGATCTACTCGCCCGAATTCAAGCCGAGCCGGGTATGCGCGATTCGGCCATCGGACTTCCTCTGCCGCTCGTGCACCCCTTCGTCAATCTCGGATTTGAGATTGAAGGATCACCCGCGCCGCCCTCGTCGCAAGCCCGTACGGCAAATTACGTGGCGGCGTCCCCCGAGTATTTTCGAGTGATGGGGATTCCCTTGTTGCAGGGCCGTGCATTCAGCCGCGAGGACGTTGCCTCCACTCCGCGCGTCACCATCATCAGCGAAGCGATGGCCCGCACGTATTTCCCGAACCAGAATCCCATCGGCAAACGTATCATTTTCGGATTTCCTCCCCATGGCGACGCGCCGCGCGAAATCATCGGCGTCGTGGGAAATGTGCGCGACGTTGAACTTCGGCAGGCTCCCGCGGCGATGATGTACGTGCCATTCGCGCAGGCGCCTCTCTGGGGCACCGTCGTTGTGGTCCGAACCAATCTGAGCGTCGCCGCAGTGGCCGAGGCGATCCAGCGTGACGCCCACGCCATCGACAAGGATTTGCCGGTTACAGATATTGGGACGATGCCGGAACTTGTCGACGCCACTCTCGCGCAGCCTCGCTTTCAAACTCTGCTGCTCGCTCTCTTCAGTGGGCTCGCGCTCACTCTCGCGGCCGTCGGCATCTACGGCGTGATTTCCTATTCCGTGATCCAGCGCACACACGAAATCGGGATTCGCATGTCGCTCGGCGCTCAGCCAGGTCAGGTTCTACGGCTCGTCATGGGGCAAGGAGCAAAATTAGCGCTGGCAGGAATCGCGATTGGGGCCGCCGCGGCATTCGCGCTCACGCGATTGATGCGCAGCCTGCTGTTCGAAGTGAGCCCAGCAGATCCGTTGACGTTTGCCGGCATCGCAGCGCTGCTCGTTGCCGTGGCTCTCGTCGCGTGTTACGTGCCGGCGCGGCGCGCCACGCGCATCGATCCGATGACCGCATTGCGTTACGAATAGAGCGCTACGAATGCCACGCTCCGAATCTATCGCGCTGGAAACAATGGAGGCATCAGCACGCGTTCGTCGAGGAATGCACCATGAATCTCGGCCGTGAAAATTGGGAGCGCGACTTGCGCGAAGAGCTGCGCCATCATTTCGAAAAGCAGGTGGCCGCAAACATTGACGCGGGCATGTCGCCCGAGGAAGCGCGACGCCAAGCAACGTTGCAATTCGGCGCGGTAGAAGGCGTGAAGGAGAATTGCCGCGAGCAGCGCAGCGGCTTCTGGCTCGAAACTCTCATCGCCGATGCGCGATACGCGCTGCGCGTGATGCGCAAGAACCCCGGCTTCGCGGCAATCGCGATTCTCACGCTCGCGCTCGGCATCGGCGCCAACACCGCAATCTTCAGCGTGGTGCAAGGCATTCTGCTAGCCCCGCTGCCCTATGGCAAGCCGGATCGCTTGGTCTTGATGTGGCAATACAACCAGACGCTCAAGCACCCGATCTCTGTTTCATATCCCGATTTTCTCGATTGGCAACGCAATGCAGGTTCGTTCCAGCAGATGGCGGCGTTCGGTTCGCAAGACCGTGATCTCACAGCTCCCGGGCAGCCGGAGCACCTAACGGGCGAACAAATCTCTTCGGGCCTTCTCAGCACACTGGGCGTGAAACCGATCCTCGGCCGCGAATTCTCGCCGGAGGAAGATATCCGTGGCGGAGCGCCGGTCGTCATCATCAGCAGGCGTCTATGGAGAGATCGTTTCGCCAGTAGCCCTGAGGCGCTAGGAAAGCCTCTCACTTTGGATGGAGTGGACTACACCATCATCGGAGTTCTTCCTTCAGATTTTCGCCTCATCGGGGACGACGCCGATGTTTACACACCGCTCGGACAGGGTGATCCGCTGATCTATGGCGATCGTACGGTCCACCCGATTCTCTGTATTGCCCGCCTGAAAACCGGAGTCACCGTTGCTCAGTCTGACGCGGAGATAGGCGCGGTCCAGGAGCGTCTGAATAAACTCTATCCCTCCGCGGATACAGGCTTGGGAGCGAACGTCACACCCCTCAAACAAGAACTCGTCAGAAACGTGAGCGGAACGCTCCTGATGCTGCTGGGAGCGGTCGGAATAGTTCTGCTGATCGCTTGCGCGAACGTTGCAAACCTCTTGCTCGCGCGCTCGGCGGCGCGCACGCGCGAATTTGCCATTCGCTCGGCGCGAGCCGGGCGCGTATTGTGCGTCAGTTGGTGACGGAGAGCCTGCTGCTTTCGCTCGCGGGCGGAACTCTCGGACTCGTGATCGCAAAATGGGGAGTCAGCCTCGTGCTCGCGGCTGTGCCGGGGAGTTTGCCGCGCAGCGAAAACATCGGCGTGAACGTCTCCGTCCTGTTGTTCGCGTTGGGCGTTTCGGTTGCAGTTGGGATTCTGTTCGGTCTCGCGCCCGCACTGAAGAGTTCGAAGGCTGATGCACAAACTTCGCTCAAAGCAGGAGGCCGCAGCTCGACCAGCGCGCATCATCGCGCGCAAAGCACTCTTGTGATCGTCCAAATGGCGCTCACTCTCGTGTTGCTGATCGGCGCAGGCTTGTTATTCCGCACGATCCGCCAGTTATGGGAAGTGAATCCCGGCTTCGACGCGCGGCAGATTATCACCTTCAACGTAGGGCTTTCGCCTTCAGCGAGCAAGACAGGCTCAAGCATGCGCGTTGCCTACCAGCAGTTGATCGAGCGCATTCGCAATATTCCCGGCGTACAAGCGGCGGACCTTACCGTGCTGGTTCCATTCACGGAGCACCAGAACATCGGCCCCTTCTGGGTCGCCGCGCACGCGCCCGCATCGATTGCCGAAGCTCCTCGCGCGCTCTTCTATTGGACTGGCCCCGACTACTTGCGCACCATGCAAATACCGCTTATTCGAGGCCGCTATTTCACCCCGGCGGATACCACAAGGTCCGAGCCAGTCATCGTCATAGATAGCGCCCTGGCGCGCGCTTATTTCCAGGATAGGGATCCCGTCGGCCAGGCCATGATGATTCCGCATTGGGGGCCTGTCCGCGTCATCGGCGTGGTGGGCCATGTGAAACACTGGAGCCTCGACGAACACGACGCCTACACTGAAAATCAGATCTACGCCTCGCTCTACCAACTTCCAGAAAACTGGGCCGCGCTTTTCTACCGGATGCTGACGGTCGTTGTTCGCACGCCCCTCGACACACCCACCGTGATGCCCGCGATCAAAGCGGCGGTTTACGGCGCAAGTGACGACCAGACAGTTTATGGAGTCCAGGCGATGCAGCAGACTCTTTCGAAGTCTCTCTCGTCGCAGCGATTTCCCATGATCCTGCTGGGAACCTTTGCCGGATTGGCATTGCTGCTCGCGTCTGTCGGAATCTACGGTGTGATCTCCTATTCAGTGGCGCAGCGCGTGCCGGAGATTGGAATTCGCATGGCCCTCGGCGCCGGGAAAAAAGAAATACTTCGGATGATAATTGGACACGGCCTTCGGCTGGTCATTGCCGGCCTTGCGATCGGAGCAGCGACCGCGTCAGCCCTCGCCCGGTTGATATCGAGCTTCTCGCACTTGCTCTACGGAGTGGGCGCGAGCGACCCGCTAACCTTCGTTGTCGTGTCGCTCTTGTTGGCGTGCGTAGCCGTTCTGGCTTGCTACATCCCGGCGCGGCGCGCAATGCGCGTCGATCCGATGACCGCGCTTCGTTACGAATGATGCGCTACGAATAGCAACTCCGAATCTCAGCATCTCGCATTCTAGCGACCGTCTTGCCTTCGCCTCTATCTAGGGAACAACTTGTTGGCAGTCCGCGTATCACTTCCGGGGCAGATGCTCGTCCGCATGGCGGAAATGCGGGCACTCGCGCAGCGCGGAGGCAAATTCATGGCTCGAACAGCAGCAGCGGAACCCGAGCGGGTGATCGGTGCGGGCTGGATGGAATCCTTCTGGATGGATCTGCGGTATGGGCTGCGAACGCTGCGAAAGAATCCCAGATTTGCCACGGTCGCGATCCTGACGCTCGCGCTCGGCATCGGTGCCAATACGGCGATATTCAGCGCTGTGAACGCTGTTTTGCTGCGTCCCCTTCCTTTTAAACAGCCGGATCGCCTCGTACAGCTTTGGGAAACGGAGACGGAGGTGCCGCAAGCGCCCTTCGCCGCGCCCGATTTTGTCGATTGGCGCGCGCAGAATCAGGCGTTCGATGACATGACGCTCTACACCTGGCCCAATAGCCTGAATATGAGCGGCACGAGCGAACCCGAGCACGTGTACGGAATTCTTGCGCAGGCCAATTTCTTTTCCGTGCTCGGCTCGACGCCGCTGATGGGCCGCACTTTCGTCAGTGGTGAAGACCAGGCGGGACACAATCACGTCGCCGTGCTCAGTTACGGATTATGGCAGCGGCGTTTCGGAGGAACGCGCGACGTGCTCGGCAAAGATATCGAGCTGGGTGGCGAGAAATACCAGATTGTCGGCGTAATGCCCGAGGATTTCCGCATCGGCCTGCGCGCGGACCTGTGGATCCCGATCGACATGGATCCCAAGAAGCTGCAGGGCCGCGGCGAGCATTCTTATCCGGCGATCGGTCGTCTGAAATCAGGTGTGACTGTACAGCAAGCAAAAGCTAACCTGAATGCGGTTGCCAAAAGGCTCGAAGAGCAATACCCGGATTCGAACCGGAAGGTCGGCGCAGATGTGGTCGAAATGCGCGAGCAGCTTACAGGGAACGTGCGCCCCGCTCTACTCGTGTTGCTCGGCGCTGTCGCTCTGGTGCTGCTGATTGCTTGCGTGAACGTGGCCAATTTGCTGCTCGCGCGCGCATCCAGCAGGCAACGAGAGATCGCCTTGCGCAGCGCGCTGGGCGCAGGCCGTTCACGAATCATCCGGCAACTGCTCACCGAAAGTGTCTTGCTCTCGTTTCTGGCGGCAATTCCCGGAATCCTGATTGCTTATTGGGGCGTGGCATTGTTGAAGGCGCTGCCGAGTGTCCCCGGCCGCGCCTTTGAGCAAGTCAGCGTAGATGGAGTGGTGCTGTGCTTTGCGCTGGGCATCGCCGTCTTTACCGGGATCGTCTTCGGTCTCGCGCCCGCTTTGCAAGTGGGTGCGCGAGATCTGCATGACGATTTGAAATCGGGCGGAAAGGGCGCGGGCGCCGCTGCGTCGTCGAGCAAGTGGTTGCGCAATAGCCTCGTGGTCGGCGAAATTGCGCTGTCGCTCTGTCTTTTGATCGCAGCGGGACTTCTGCTCCGTACCTTCGAGCGACTGCGCGCCGTCGAAATCGGCGTGCGCCCGGACAAAGTGCTCACGGCGAAGGTTGCGCTGCCGGATGCGCAGTACAAGGAAGACGCGCAGTTCCGCGCCTATCGCGAGATGGCGGAACGGTTGGAACAGGCTCCGGGCGTCGCCGCTGCGGTGTCCAGCGAGATCCCGCTCGATGGCGGAACGAACAGCTATGCCAAGAAAGCGGGTGCACCTGCGGAAGAGCTGGGCTCGCTGATGGAATGGAACGAAATCACGCCCGGCTATTTCAAGACGTTTGGAATTCCGTTCCGCGCGGGCCGAAATTTCACTGACGCTGATTACGAACTGGTGGCGAAAGTCGTCGAGGCTTCGAAGAAATCACCCTCGAAGTACGACGGGCCGATGATGGTGGGCATCATCAACCAGAAAATGGCGAGCGAATTCTGGCCCAACGAAGATGCGATCGGAAAAGTGTTTCAGCTTGATACGCTTCCCGTGCAGGTGATCGGAGTGGTTGCCGATACGAAGATATTTAATTCGCCGCGGCAGAAGACGATCGACGAAGCCTACTTTCCGCTTGGCTGGGGTTCGCGCACGGAAATGGCAATCACCGTCCACGGCGCCGGTGCGGCCGCATCACTGCCCGAGACGGTGCGCCGCACGATCGCGGGCGTGGATTCGAAGGTGCCTGTGTTCAACGTGCGCGAGATGGAGCAGGTGATCGTGGAAGCGAATTCGGACGCGCGCATCGAAGCGCAGCTGCTGGGAATCTTTGCGACACTCGCACTGCTGCTCGCTGCGGTGGGAATCTACGGCGTGATGTCGTACCTCGTCGCGCAGCGCACTCAGGAGCTCGGGATTCGCATGGCGCTCGGCGCGCAACCGCTTGACGTGTTGCGATTGGTGCTTGGGCGCGGCGTCGTGCTGACTGTTGCGGGGCTTGCGATCGGTCTTGTGGCGGCGTTCGCGATTACGAGATTGCTGAGCAAACTGCTCTTCGGCGTGAGCGCGACGGACCCGCTGACGTTTTTTGGAGTCGCGATGCTGCTGGGAGTTGTTGCGCTGGCTGCTTGTTGGATTCCGGCGCGGCGCGCGATGCGCGTCGATCCGATGACGGCGCTTCGTTACGAATGAAGAGCCGCGAACGAAGCGCTAAGAATGAAGCGTTGAAAACGCTTTCGCTTTGAATGATGCGCGACGAATAAAATTGGCGCTTCGCGAGCGCGCGTTTATTTTGCGTCTGGAATTCGCAGCGTGATTTTGGTGGGCTTCTTCGTGTGAATCATGATGCGTTTCTGCCAGTCGGAAAACACGCCGTTTGAATAGGCGCGCAGATCATATTGCCCCGTTTCCCAGCGCGCGAATTGGAAATGACCTTCCGCGTCGGTGCGGGTTGCGTGCGGCTGCAGGCCGTCGGACGTTTGAATAGTGACGCTGGCATTGGGGACGGGCTTGTCGTGCGCGTCGACTACAATTCCTTCGAGCGTGCCGACGGGAATCGCCATTTTCTGCTGCGCGGCGGCAGAGAGCGCGGCGATCGCGAGCATTCCCACGATTGCGATTATCGGTTTGCGCATGTTTGCGTCACCTCGTCGAATGCTTTATTCACTCTAACTAATTTGTTGCGTGGGACGGCAGCTGCAGCTTCACTTCCGTTTGTTTTCCAATTTTCACTTCGATGTTGTGCTTCCAATCGGTCCACGCACCGCTGTGATACGCGAGCACATCGTAGTAGCCGTTCTCGAGTTGGGGAAAAAAGAAGCGGCCATCCTCGTTCGTGAGTGTGGACTTCGGCATCGTGCCGTCTGCTCCCTGCGAAGTGACGCGCGCGCCCGCTACGGGCTTTCCACTGGGTCCGATCACCGTGCCCGCCAGCGTGCCTATGCCTTTTGTCTCGGCGGCGACTGCAAACGCGAGCGCCGCGACCAGAAGAAAAATCATCATTGATCGCTTCATCGCACACTCCCCGGGAAACGTTGTAACAATTTTAGGCGCTTGGGGGCGGCTGGCGGGGAAGTCAAGCACGCATTGTTCTCGAAGAGAGACTCCTGTTCGCGAGGACAGGCGAAAGGGCGCGATGCGCCAAGCATTGGCAGTTGAGATTCTTCGCTTCGCTCAGAATGACAGCGTAAGACCTCTGGCATTGAGATGTCAGACGCGAGATTTATTGGCTTACGCATTTTTTTGGCTCTCTAATATTTGTAGTGGCGGCTGGCGGCGGCATGGGCGGGTTGGTCCTGGCGGCCGGTGTCGGGATTCAGGCTGCGCTCGAGAGCGATGAAATAATTCAGAAGCTGCAGCGGGATTAGATGAGTGAAAGCGGCGAGCCACTCGCCTGTTTCGGGGTTTGCTTCTGGGACGACGAGGGTGTGCTCGGCGGAAATATCGTGATTAGCTGATGGGGTGGCGATGGCGACGCGCAGCGTTTTGAGTTCACCTGCGGCGCGGAGGATTTGGCGGGCGCGGTCGTCGCTGGGGCTTCCGGTCAAGAGGCCGATCAGGGCGGCGCGCGAATCGATCTCTGAGAATGGGCCGTGGAGAACTTCTTCGGTTTCGAATCCTTCGGCGGCGATGTAGCAGCTCTCTTTGATTTTCAGGGCGCCTTCGCGCGCGGTGGGCCAGCCGACACGCGCGCCGAAGAGAACGATGCGCGAGAGCGGTGCGATTTTTTTCGCGACTTCGCGGATTTGCGGCTCGAGAGTGAGCGCTTGGCGGACGAGTTCGGAGATGCGGTCGATGGCGCGCGAATCGAGTTCGCGGGCTAGGAGCTTTTTGCGCTCGGCGATGCGGAGAATCAGCAGGGCGAGGGCAGCGAGCGCTGTGGTGTAGCTTTTTGTGTAAGCGAACGACACTTCCTGATCGCACGTTTGGATGTGAAAATCGGCGCTGCGAATTTCTGTGCCGGTCGTTGTGCTGCCCGGTGCGCTGGCTAGCTCGCCGGTGATCGCGATGGTGAGCGCTCCGGCTGCGCGTGCGAAGCGCAAGGCTGCGACTGAAGCAGTGGTGGTTCCGGTGTGGGTGATGACCACGACCGCATCGCGTGGGCCGAACGCGGTGGGCTGGTTTACGAGTTCGAAAGATTGCTCGAAGTGCGGCCAGATGCGTCCGGCGGTGAATTCGCGCATCCAAAGTTCTGCGATCTGCGCGGCGTGGAGCGAAGTGCCGATGCCGACGAAGATGATGCGCTCTTTTTCGGCCATCGCGTCGGCTGCGCGCTCGATGGCGTCGCGTCGCGCGAGAACTTGCTCGATCAGCGCGGGCTGCGCGTGGATCGCGTCGTAGAGATAGTAGGGATGTGCTGTGCGGGGTTCGGGCATTTGCTTTTTCTCCCGGCACAGTGTATCCGATGAGATTCGATTCGCGCTGCTTCGATTGATGGTGGCACGATTCGTGCGCAGTTGAGCGGCGCCGGCTCGATATCGCTGCTTCGAATTGCGCGCTGCTAAATTATTTGGCGAGGAGATCTGATGGCTCGTTATATCTCGCAGCACACGCTGGCTTGCCTCACGCGGCAGGGCGCGGAGGAATTGGGAAAGCGGATCGCGGCGGCGACCGCGGTGACGGCGAAGCGTGTACTGGTGAACATGCAGGAAGGCAAGATGATGGCGGAGTTCGAAGCGGCGTCGCGGGAAGACCTGGAGAAATGGTTCACGGCGGAAAAATTTCATTTCGACTGGATTTTGCGTCTCGAGTTTGAGTTTGCAGAGGGCGTGCTGCGTCCGCTGGGCTGAAACTGGCGGCATTTTCTGGTTGCTTAGCCCCCCCTTTAACCGCCTATTAGAAATTCGCAAATGATTGATCCGGAACAATTTGCCAAGACATTTAATCGCGGAACCGTGGATTAAAAGGCCGAGGTGTCTTCGTCGGCCGCAGGCATCCTCAGGGGAAGCCAGTAGCGCGCTGTGAGGTCGGCTGCAAGAAGGAAAAAGAGCCGGCGAGCCGCTGGCGATTCGGAATGGCAGTCTCGCCATGAACTGAGTGCGAGCTCTTGGGCGGAAGTTGGTGGTCTGACGGCGAAAAAAGCCGGACTCGTTCGATGTTTGTGAAGGCGACGGTGATCCTGAGAGCGCCGCGCGCCTAATTCGAATTTTCGTGTTTGCTGCCATGGCTCCAGCTTCGACGGTAGCACTGTGGTGAGGGGATACAACTTGTACGAAAGTACAGTTTTGGACTACTGATTGAAGTTTGGCGCGGAGATAGTAACATGCAGCGTTTATGGGCGATGCGGAGCCGATAGTAGGCAAGGTAATTTCCCATTACCGCATCATCGCTAAGCTTGGCGGTGGTGGTATGGGAGTTGTGTACAAGGCGGAGGACACCCGTCTCCGTCGTTCTGTGGCCCTGAAATTTCTTCCTGACAGCGTGGCGCGCGACCGGCAGGCGCTTGAGCGGTTTGAGCGCGAGGCGCAGGCCGCTTCCGCTCTCGATCATCCTGACATCTGCACGATCTACGAGATTGGCGAACACGAAGGGCAACCGTTCATCGCGATGCAGTTTCTGGACGGGCAAACGCTGAAGCACCTGATCGGCGGAAAAGCGCTGCCGGTGGAGCGCGTGCTCGATTTGGGAATTCAAATTGCCGACGCGCTGGACGCGGCGCATGCCAAGGGCATCATTCACCGCGACATCAAGCCCGCGAATATTTTTGTGACGCAGCGGGGCGACGCCAAGATCCTCGACTTCGGACTGGCAAAAGTTACGTTGGGAGATCTCGTCGGCAGCAAAGATGGGCGCACTGCCACTGTGCAAATGGATTCGGAACAGTTGACGAGCCCTGGAACTGCATTGGGAACGGTGTTGTATATGTCGCCGGAGCAGGTGCTCGGCAAAGAATTAGACCCGCGCAGCGACCTTTTTTCGTTTGCGGTGGTGCTGTATGAGATGGCGACGGGAGCGCTACCGTTTCGCGGGGACAGCACGGGAGCGATCTTCGATGAAATCCTGCACAAAGAACCGGTTGATCCGATTCGTCTGAACACGGCGATTCCGCCTGAGCTCGCGCAAGTGATCCACAAGGGGATGGAGAAGGACCGCGACCTGCGGTATCAGAGCGCGGCGGAGATGCGGGCGGACTTGAAGCGGCTGAAGCGCGACACGAGTTCGGGGCGCGTGCATGTAGCGAGCGGATCGCAAAGCGCCGCCGCGGAAGCTGGTGTCGTCGAACGCGCTTCCTCCGCCTCCATTTCAACGCCGACTATCAATGTCCCGGAGGTTCCGCGGCGTAAATTTCCGATTCTCGCGGTCGGGGCTGTGCTCGCGTTGCTGGCGTTGCTGGCTCTTGCCGCCTACAAATGGGCGAAGCGCTCTCCGAGCTTGAATCTCCAGGGCATGCAGATCACCAAGCTCACGGATAGCGGGCGGGCACAGCGGGCCGCGATTTCGCCGGACGGCCGCTACATCGTTTACGCGCTGGCTGACGGCGGCCAGCAAAGCCTATGGGTCCGCAACGTGGCGAGCAAGAGCGACGTACAGATTCTTCCGCCGGACGATGTAAATTTTCGTGGCTTAAATTTCTCGGCGGACGGCAACTATATCTACTTCGTACGCTCCGACAAACGCCGGGCCTTCTTCAGCGACCTGTTCATGATGCCCGTGCTGGGAGGCGTACCGCATCTGATCCTCCAGGACCTAGACACACCTATCAGCTTTTCTCCTGACGGGAAGCAGTTCGCATTTATGCGCGGCACGCTCCAGGGGATGGTGGAAGTGCGCACAGCCAGCCAGGACGGCACGAATCAGAAAATGCTCGCATCGTTTTTCGCTGGACCTCCTTTGTTTAACGGAGCTGCCTGGTCGCCCGACGGAGCGACCATTGCGGCTGCGACGATCCAGAACGCCAAGGAAATCAAATGGGTTCTCAGCGCCATTCGCGCCACGGACGGCCAAGTGACGCCGTTTTACTCCAACTCGGATGGAATCGGACAACCGGTATGGCTTCCCGACGGCAGCTCGCTTATTGTTCCCGTGACGCTTCCCAACGAAAGCCGCTCTCAGCTGTCGCTGATCGCTTTTCCGAGCGGCCAAGCGAGCCGTTTTACAAACGATTTGTCCGATTACGGCGAGCCGCTTGACCTGACCCGCGATGGCAAGAGTTTGGTGGCCCTGGAACGAAGGCAAGTGTCACACATCTGGGTGGCGCCTCATGGACAGGCTTCCCAAGCCAAGCAAATAACTTTCGGGGACCTGCCCGACTCGCTCGTGAATCCCGGGCCTGCGGGAAAACTGCTGGTGCTTGGAAATGCCAGGCAAGTGGAACTCATTGGCGCCGACGGCGGCCAGCGTACACCGGTGATGCCTCAGTCACGTACGGTTACGACTTTCTCCACCTGCGGAGACCGCTACATCGTGTTTGATTCTTACACCGGTACAAAGGTGGAGCTGTGGCGCACCGATGCGGACGGAACAAACCCGACCAAGCTTGCAGATGATGGCATCTTCCCTGCCTGTACCCGGGACGGAAAGTGGATCTTTTACGCCGCCGAGAAGGGACCCAATGTTTTGCGCTTGGCCTCGGAAGGGGGGAAGCCGACAGAAATCAAGATTCCACATTTGGTGGCCGCCCCTCAGGTGTCCCCCTCGCCAGATGGAAAGTGGCTGGCGTATCTTTACAAGGAGGAATCTCCTTCGGCCCCTGTGAAAATGGCGGTAGTTTCGTCGGAAGGGGGAACTCCTGACCATCTTCTGCCTTTTCCCAACCTGGCGCGAGACGTTCACTGGTCGCCGGATGGAAAGAGTCTGCAGTACTATCTGGAGCGTAAGGGCGCAAGCAACATCTGGGACCAACCCGTGAGCGGAGCGCCGGCGCGGCAAATTACTGACTTTCCCTCCGGTCTTATCTTCGATTTTGCGTGGTCGAACGACGGCAAAGAGCTCTACGTGGCGAAGGGTGAGAGAACCAGCGATGTGGTTCTCATCAGCAATTTCCGGTAAGTTCGGGCGAATTCAAAATCATAGGTGACATTGAGTCGCCGGTATTTCCAGCGAAGCGCTGGAAAAGAAGATCAAGAAGTAGTCCTGATCCAATCCTTCAGAAGTGGAGAAACTGTCCCTCAGCGGCTGAAGCCGCTCTCAATCGCACCAGTTTCGGCACGGCTGAAGCCGTGCCCTGACGCAAGAGCGGCGGAAAATTATGGCAGGGGGATGCGGTAGAGGTTGCGGCGGGTGTTCTGGCGGGAGTAGGCGTAGACGGAGGGGCTTGAGGCGGATTCTACGGTCTCGGGAATTGGGGGAGATGCTTTGGCGCTAGCCAGATCCTGGATTCGGGCGAGTCCGGCTGAGGGTAGCTTGGGGAGTCCTGTGTCGGGCAGCACTGGTAGCGCGTAGGTGCCCTCGTGCAGCGCCGGGAAGGAGACGTACACAAATTTTCCAGTGGTATCCCAAATCATCGAGCAATAACCCAAGCAGGCGGGAAAAGAGGCGCTTCCATCCAGGGCAAATGCAGTGACCTGAGCTGTGTGCTCCTGATTCGGGCCTGGCGAAGCGGCGAGGAGCCAGCGGCCATCCGGCGAAACCCCGGACACATCGAAAACGCGTTGCGCGGATATTTTGCGGCGATCGGTGCCGTCCGTTTTGCTGCGATAGAGAAAATTTGAGCCGCCTTCGATGGCGCGAAAAACTAGATCGCCATCGGGGAGGAAGAATGGGGAATCCTCGATCGCAGTTTCGGAAGAAAGGCGCACGGGGGAAGAGCGACGATTCGTCGGTGCAACCCAAAGGCTGGAATGCCCGTTGTTGTCGTTCATCACGAACGCGACTTGCTTTCCATCGTGGGAGACTGAGTAGTGCTCCATAGAATAACCGGGAAGAAGACTCTCTGTTTTTCCGCCGGACAATTCCATGACCCGTAGTTCGTAGCCCGGTGTCTGGCCATTGGCCATCAGGTAAAAGAAGCTTTTGCCATCCGAGGAGAAAGAAGGTGCCCTTGCATTCCCCTCCGAAGAAATCTGGTGGTCGCCCTGCTGGTCGTGGAGCCAGACGGTGCTGTCTTGCGATCCGACGGCAGTGATGAACGATTTGCCATCCGCGGCCATGGCAATGCCTTCTTGCGAGGTTGGGCCGGAGGTGAGTTGTTCAGGCTGGCCGCCCGGAAAGCGCTGTCGCCAGATATGAAATTCGTCATTCTTCTGTGCGGTGAGGTAGAGCCATTTGCCGTCGGGAGACCACGCACCGGAGAGGCACGCAGCGTTCGGCGGGCCAACGACGCGGACGTCGCCAATGCCGTGGAAGGAAACGACGCGGCACGGCAGAAGGTCGCCACGATTACCCATTTCAACGACGAGCACCCATTTGCCATCGGGGGAGAGATAGGAGTGATGAATCATGCTGCGCTCGCCGGGCGGCGAGTAGACTTCGCGGCTCTGTCCCCGGCCTTCGTCGGTGGTGACGAGGACCATGTGGAGTCCTTCTTTGATCTCCGAGAAGAGCAGGCGCTTTCCATCTTGGATCCAGGAGAGAGACGAGGCGTTTGGGAGCAGGATGTGAGGATCGCCACCGAGAACGGGAACTTCCCAGGTGCTCCAGGGCGGCCCCGTGCCGTAGGCAATGCGTGAGCCATCGGGAGAGAAGACGGGACTTAACTTCTCAATGGAGTCGTGGGTGAGCTGGACGGGCTGGCCGTCTGGCAGAAACTTGACGTAAATCTGTCCGAGCCCAAAGAAGGAATCATTTCCGCGGATGAAGGCGAGCATGCGGCCGTCCGGTGAGAGGGCCGGGTAGACGGCGGAATCGGTGAAGAAAGTGAGCTGCTGCCATTCACTGCTCGGCACAGGAGCGCGAGCCGATCGGTGGTAATAAAGAAGCGCAGCGGCAGCTGCGGCCAGCACGAGGATTGCGGCCCCTACGGCGTAAATTGCATTCGGTATGCGCCGTTTCGTTGAGCCCTGTGGTTCTGCGCGCTGAGACTCTTGTTCCGCAAGCGCCGCTTGCGCTGCGGCGGATGGATGCGAGCGCCCGGAACTGCTGTCGCGCTTGAGCCTTTGCAATTCTGCGCGGAGGTCTGAGGCGTGCTGGTAGCGCAGATTGCGGTCTTTCTCGATCGCGCGGCTGATAATTTCTTCCATCTTGGCGGGTAGATCGGGATTCAGGCGAACTGGCGGGACGGGGTCTCGATTCAAGAGGGCGTCGAAAATGACGCCGGTGGTATCACCGCGAAAGGGCAGAGTGCCCGTGGACATCTCATACAGAACGACACCGAATGAAAAGAGGTCCGTGCGCGCGTCGAGCGGAGTGCCGCGCACTTGTTCGGGCGACATGTAAGCGACCGTGCCGACGGCGCTGCCGGGGCTGGTGAGAAATTCTTCCGCAGGCGCGGTGGGCAGAGTGGAAACATTGCGGCCTTCGGAGACCGGGGTGAGCTTGGCCAAACCGAAATCGAGAATCTTGGCGTGGCTGCGCTCGGTGATGAATATGTTGGCGGGCTTGATGTCGCGGTGGACGATGCCTTTCGCGTGAGCGGCTTCGAGCGCGTCGGCAATTTCGATTCCCCAGTCGAGCACCTGTTCGAGCGGCTGTGGCTTGCCACCGATGTGATGTTTCAGCGTGTAGCCTTCGAGGAACTCCATGGCGATGAAGGCGACGCCATCTTCGTGTCGAATTTCGTAAATGGTGCAGATGTTGGGATGATTGAGCGCGGAGGCGGAGCGCGCTTCGCGGCGAAATCGTTCGAGAGCCTGCGAGTCCTGCGCGACATCTTCGGGAAGAAATTTGAGGGCGACGAAACGGCCGAGGTCTGTGTCTTCGGCCTTGTAGACGACGCCCATGCCGCCGCCACCGAGTTTTTCGAGGACGCGGTAGTGGGAGATTGTCTTGCCGAGCATGGAGGAGGAATCGGGCACAGAGGGCGCATGTTACGCCCAAGGGGCGGGGGCGGGCAATTGTGGCGGGGTGTGGGGATTGGCGTTTTGGGGAGAAAGGCGATTTGAAATTTCAGAATTTCAAATTTCAGATGGACGGCGAAAGGCGGGAGATTGGAACGAGCGGGAGGACGGAGAAACGAGAATTATTGTTTGCGGTATTGGGCGACGAGCTTTTGGTAACGCGGGTCGGAGCGGAGGTTGGCGAAGTAGGGGCTAGCGTCGAGGACGGCGAAATCGCGGAAGCCGGTTTGGAGTGCTTGCTGCAGGGCGGCGAGGGACTTGTCTTTATCGCCTTTTGCGGAGTAGATGGCGGCTAGCCAGTACTGATCTATCGTCGTGTTCTTGATATCGGTCGTCCCGGACATGTATTTGAGGGCTTCATCGTAGTTGGCTTGAGCGAGTGCGAGCTGAGCCATTCCGAGGCTTTCGTAGTGGCTGCTTCCCAACTCTTTCGCGCGCTGGAAAGCGGTGGTGGCTTCCTGGTAGCGGCTCTGAAGAATCAAGGCGCGGCCGAGGTGATACTGAGCGGCCGCCGAAGTGGGCTGGAGGCGAATCGCTTCTTGCGCCGCTTTTTCTGCCCCGATCGCGTCCGGGGGCTGCTCGTACCCAAGAGCCCAAGACAATAGATCCCACGCGAAGGGATTGTCCGGTTCCAGCCGTGTGGCTTCGCGAAATTCGGCCACTGCGCGGCTGTAATTGAACCGGAGCGCAAGGGTCTGGGCGAGCGCAATGTGGGCCTCACCGAGTTCGGGATCGGTGGCAATCGCGCGGCGCGCGAATTCTTCGGCGCGAGCGAGGTGGGAGGGATTGGAATCGAGATCGCGATAGTAGAGACCTTCGACGTGAGAGAGGCCGGCTAGAGCGGGAGCGTAATTGGGATCGAATTTGAGGGCTTGCTCGAAACTTTTTCGTGCAGCCTCCATTTTTTCGGGCGTTTCGTCGAGGAGCAGGCCGCGGCCGACGAGAAAGGCTTCGTAGGCTTGGGGATTTTGGGTATAGCGCTGCTCGATGGCTTTGGTTTCCTGGGTGCTGAGATGCAGATTGAGCGCTTGCGCGATTTTCAGGGCGGTTTGTTCCTGGAGCGAGAAGACGTCTTTCATTTCGCCGGTGAAATCGTCGGCCCAGACCTGGAAGCCGGTGGTTGAGTCGATCAGGTGGACGTTGACGCGGACTTGATTGCCGGATTTGCGGACGGTGCCTTCGAGCAGGTAACGCACACCGAGTTCACGGCCGAGTTCCGCGGCATTTTGATCTGAAGATTTTACTGTGGTGACGGAAGAGTGCGGGGCGACGTTGATGCCCTGGATTTTGGAGAGCTTGGTGGTGATTTCGTCGGTCATGCCGTCGCTGAAATAGGCGCTGTCGGGATCGGTGCTGAGATTTTGGAGCGGGAGGACGGCGACGGAAGGCTTGGAACCGACGGCAGCAGCGGGATGAGTGGGATGCGCTTGATACCAATGAGAGCCGCCGATTGCGAGGAGCAGCAAGACGACCGCGGCAGCGGCGTAGAGTGGCCAGTGCTTCGATCGCGTGGCAGGGCGGGCGGGGTCGTAGAGATTTTGTTGCGAGACGGCCGTGCGCGTGGATGAATCCGTTTCACGCTTTACGCGGCGCAAGTCGGCGCGCATATCGGCGGCGGACTGATAGCGCATGGTGCGATCTTTTTCGAGCGATTTTTGGATGACGCGCTCGAGTTCGGCTGGGACCGCGGGATTCAGGCGAACCGGAGGAACGGGGGCGCGATTCAGAATGGCTTCGAAGATCACGCCGGAGGTGGATCCGGTGAAAGGCATTGCGCCGGTGGCCATTTCGTAGAGGACGGCGCCGAGGGAAAAAAGATCGGTGCGGCGATCGAGGTCGGCGCCGCGAACCTGCTCGGGGGACATATAGGTGACGGTGCCGATGGCGCTGCCGGGACTGGTGAGCAGATTTTCGGAAGTGACGAGGCCGGCGGAGACGGTAGCGCCTTCGGCGACTTTTTGGCCGGCGGGCGCGAGTTTGGCGAGGCCGAAGTCCATGATTTTCGCGTGGCCGCGCGTGGTGACGAAAAGATTGGCGGGCTTGATGTCGCGATGAATGATGCCGGCGGCGTGGGCGGCGTCGAGGCCGTCGGCAATCTGGATGCTCCAGTCGAGGAGGGTTTCGATCTCGAGAGGGCGGCCGGCGATATTGTGTTTCAGCGTTCGGCCGTCGAGAAATTCCATGGCGATGAAGTGGCGGCCTTCAAATTCGTCAATTTCGTAGATGGTGCAGATGTTGGGGTGATTGAGGGCGGAGGCGGCTTGTGCTTCGCGCTGGAAACGCTCGAGAGCTTGCGCGTCGCGGGCGAGATCTTCGGGGAGAAATTTCAGCGCGACGAAACGGCGGAGCTTGGTGTCTTCGGCTTTGTAGACGACGCCCATTCCGCCGCCGCCGAGTTTTTCCAGGATGCGGTAGTGGGAGATGGTTTGGCCGATCATTGATTATTCATGCGACGGGAAGATTGTGGGCGCACATGTTAGGCCACGGCGCGAGGGCAAGTCAACGAGGGGCGGGTTAGTGTGCTGTAGTTGTGTCGCGAAGCAGCACTACGTCGGATTCGGTATGAACTCTTAGCACACCCAATGTCTTGCCGTCGGGCGAATACTGGGCGTTGCGAATCGTGTCGGAATCGAAGTTGGTGATTTGGCGGCCAGGCGTGCCGTCGAGCGGCTGCTGCCAGAGGTTATCTACGCCGTTCTGGCGCACGGGATAGATGACGGCTTTGCCGTCGGGCGTAAAAATCGGGATCGCCGAAATGCGTGGGTCGGGCTCGAGCCAGCGGAGTTCTGAATGGGGGCCGGCATCGACCGGGACCAAGGCGATTCTCCTCTGCGGATCTCTAGAATCTAGCTTGGCCATAAGGATCGCCAGCAGGTTTGCGCTTTGCGAGACATCGAACATTGGAGCCACGGCCGCCATTCCCGGAACCGTCGCTCCGGGCACGGTCTCACTCGGACCGCCCTCGAGGGGAGCGCGCATAACTGCCTGTGAGTTTCCGTCGCGGTAATAGACCCATTTGCCGGCTGGCCCGCAAACGGGCGCGAAATCGGATGTGCCATGGGTGAGTTGCGTGAGGTTCGTACCGTCGTCATTCAGACGCCACACATTGATCTCGCCGTTTCCGGTGTGGCCTGCCAGCACGAACGTGAGGTAATGCGTGCCCGGGCAGCGCGTGGGCCGCAGTATCTGTGCTGTTGGGTCACTCAAAAGCACGGTTCGCCCGGTTCCATCCGACGCCATGCGCAACAGGTTCGAACCGTCGTCAAAAACAATTCCGCCGTCATTCTGCCAACCGAAAACGAAGGAGTTTCTATTTTGCGCAGCAGCCTGGCGCGGAGGACTTGCGGCGTTCCCGCCTGCGGGCTGAAGAAAAAGAGTGACTGGGGAGACGTATTGCACGGCAGAGAGCGTCTTACCGTCCGCCGAACGGGTGAGGGATCGATAGTCGCTAGTATCCTTGGTGATGGCGCGGAATTGTCCTGCGGAATATGAGATATATCCAATCTGATGGCGCGCGATCGGACTGACCACGTCCTGCTGGGTGGTAATGAGTCCGCGCCCGTTCGGCAGCCACAGCGCCTTTACCAGCACGGGATTTTTCAGGCCGACGACCGTTTCGATCTTATGAGACTTCACATCCTCGGCTTGCACTTTAATGACCGAATCATCGACGACTTCCGCGAATCGTTTTCCGTCGGGTGACCAATCCACTGACAGAATCGCTTCGTCGTCTGAGGCGCTCCGAAAAACTGTCTCGCCGGTTCCGTCGGCTCGCGCCGTCAAGAGCTGCTGCTTGCCGAATTCGGGGGCATTATCACGCAGGTAGACGATCTGCGACCCATCGGGCGAAAAACTGATGCTACTACTGATGTTTCTGACGATGACTTGAGGTACGCCGCCGAAGAGCGGTGCGCGCAACAGGTTAAAGACGACGTGCGAGTTGTCCGTGGCTTTGGTTACGTAGATGTAGTTGCCATCGGGCGAGAATGAGGGATCCTGATAGAACTCGTCGGAAGGAGTGACTACCTGGGTGTCACTGTTCGTCGGAAGATTGCGGAGCCATAAGCTCTCGCGGCCGCCGTCCGCAACAACACTCAGCAGATATTTACTGTCCGGTGAAATCGCCGCGGCGGCGACTTTTCCATTATTTGTGAGTTGCGTGATCGTAAAATTCTGGAAGGGTGCCACTTCGCGGGAGCGCACAAAGACGTAGATTCCGTAAGCCGCGGCAGCAACCAACGCGAGGACGAGTAGCGCGACGACCGCGAGCTTCCCTTTGTGCTGCCGCGCCACTTCTACCACTGTCGAGCTGCCGCTTCTGTCGACGACCTGCGAAGCACGCGCTTCCGCCGGCGGCACGGTGCGTCCGGAACCCAATCCGGCAGCCGGGACGGGTGTTGAGACGGACGCCGGGGCGGACTCCGCGAGAGGGGCGTTGGAATCGGCGCTCACGTTTGCCGATTCCATAACGCGCGTGCGCCCAGAATCTGTGTCGCGTTTCAGCCGCTGCAAGTCCGCGCGCAGATCCGATGCGTGCTGATAACGGAGACGGCGATCCTTCTCGAGCGCTTTGTGAATGATGCGCTCGAGCTCAGCCGGCAACTCGGGATTCAGCCGTGTTGGCTGCACGGGCGCTCTGTGGAGGATTGCGTCAAAAATAGCTGCGGAGGTGGAACCCCCGAAGGGTAGCGCGCCCGTGGCCATTTCGTAGAGCACCGCGCCAAACGAAAATAGATCGGTACGCGGGTCGAGCTCTTCGCCCATGGCTTGCTCGGGCGACATGTACATCACTGTTCCCATAGCCGAGCCAGGACTGCTCAGCAATTCCTCCGCGGAGACGGTAGGCATGCCGGAAGCTGTCCTGCTGGCGCCAACTCCGCCGAGCCGCGGCGAGAGAATTTTGGCGAGTCCGAAGTCGAGAACCTTCACCTGGCCGCCCTGGACGCAGAAAATATTCGCCGGCTTGATGTCGCGATGAATGATGCCGCGCGCGTGGGCGGCGTCGAGGGCGTTGGCCGTCTGGATGCCTGCGTCGAGCAGGTCGTCGAGGGCGAGCGGCCCTCGCGCGATGCGCTGCTTGAGCGTGTGGCCATCGAGAAACTCCATCGCGATGAAGGTCTGGCCTTGCACTTCGTCGATTTCGTAGATCGTGCAGATATTGGGATGGTTCAGCGCGGAGGCGGCACGGGCTTCGCGCTGGAAGCGCTCGAGCGCGGCATGGTCGCCGGCCATCGATTCGGGAAGAAATTTCAGCGCGACCGGCCGATCGAGCTTCACGTCGATGGCGCGATAGACAACGCCCATACCGCCGCCGCCGATTTGTTCGACGACGCGGTAGTGCGAGATAGTCTGACCGATCACGCGATATGCCGCCTTTGCGCGGCATGTTAGGCCGTGCTGTCAGGACAAGTCAAACGCGATGGGGGAAGTGTTGCAACCCTGGGGGGAACAGGTGTAGGCTTTTGCGCATGAGGGACTGCTGCCAGAGGATCGACTGCGGTTGCTGTTGTGCGTGTTGTCGATTTGTGTGCTCTGGCAGGGGGAGGCTGGGAGAGTAAAAAGAGAAACCAGCTTATGGATTTCAACCCGCCGCCAGATGTAACTGGGCGGCGTTTTTTTTTGTGGCGGCGGAGGCAGGGCACGGGGGTCGAATGACCGGCTTGAATGGCACGGTTGCAGCGGGCCACCGGGTCTACTTCGAAGTTTGATTGGGAGGTCGTCAGAGCACCGGCAGGACTGCCTGTGCCACTGAAACCGGGCGGCGATTTTGTTGAATTGAGGTGGGGGTGGCGGGCATCGAATTGACATACTTCAAGGAGGAATCGAGATGAGCGAGTACAAGCATCCGGAAGTGCTGGTTTCGACGGAGTGGGCGGCGGGGCACCTGAATGACCCGAAGGTGCGGTTGATCGAAGTGGATGTGGATACCACGGCTTACGATCAGGGGCACATTCCTGGGGCGGTGGGTTGGAACTGGCAGACGCAGCTGCAGGACAACATCCGGCGGGATTTGATTGACAAGGCTACGCTGGAGGGGTTGCTGGGGACGTCGGGCGTGGGGAACGACACGACGATTTTGCTTTATGGCGACAACAACAACTGGTTCGCGGCTTATGCGCTGTGGCAGTTGAAATATTACGGGCACAAGGATGTGCGGTTGATCAATGGCGGGCGGAAAAAGTGGATTGAAGAGAAGCGGCCGTTGACGACTGATCCCGTGAAGGTGGCGGCGACGACGTATCACGCGTCGGGGCCGGATGAATCGATTCGCGCGCGCAAGGAAGAAATTTTCGACGCGCTCAACAAGAAGAAAGCGGCGCAGCTTGTGGATGTGCGGTCAGTGGATGAGTTTACGGGGAAGATTATTGCGCCGCCGGGAATGAGCGAGACGGCGCAGAGGGCGGGTCATATTCCGGGGGCGGCAAATATTCCGTGGGCGCAGGCGGCGAATGAGGATGGGACGTTCAAGTCGGCGGATGCGCTGAAGCAGCTGTATGGCGCGAAGGGCGTGAATGGCGATAGCGAAATTATCGCGTATTGCCGGATTGGGGAGCGGAGTTCGCATACATGGTTCGTGCTGAAGTATTTGCTGGGATACGACAATGTGAAGAATTACGACGGCTCGTGGACGGAGTGGGGGAATTTGATTGGAGCGCCGGTGGATAAGGAGGCTGCTGCGGCGGCGCGGTAGGCGTAGGCGCCGGAAGCGGGCCCTAGCGTGGGTTTCCGCTGCTGGCGCGTGGGAGCGGGCGGGTCTGAGACCCGCCCCTACTGGAGTGTGAGGCTCCGAAGTTAAAGTTGGCTTCGGGGCTTTTTTTTTCGCTTGACATATTCCTATATGGGAATGTATGTTGGGATGTGCCCAGAGCTGCTACTACTTCGGATGCGTTTAATGCGGTGGCTGAGCCTCGGCGGAGGGAGATCTTGAACTACCTGGCGCTGCAGGAAAGGCCGGTGGGGGAGATCGTCGCTGCGCTGGGGCTCGAACAGCCCTCGGTATCGAAGCACCTGCGGGTGTTGCGGGATGTGGGACTTGTGCGGGTGCGGCGGGAGGGGCGAAACATGCTTTATAGCCTTGATGCGGAAGCGATCCGGCCTATGTACGAATGGACGCAGACGTTCGAGCGTTTCTGGAAACATCAACTGCAACGCGTGAAGGAGAGAGCCGAAGAGCGGGCGGCGGCGGCTAGAGGACCCCGAGAGGACCCCGAGAGGACCCCGAGAAAGCGGAGTGACAGTCTTTAATCTGATTTTCACAAAGGAGAGCAACGATGATTGGGACGGCTATGCAGCTTGAAAACCTGACGTTAAGCATCAACGAGGAAATCCGAGTGCGGGCGTCGCTGGACACCACGTTCGCGGCGCTGCTTGAACAGCTTGGGCCGGGGAACGAGAGGGGCGACGGAACGGCAATGCCGATGAAGCTCGAAGCGCGGCCGGGTGGCAGGTGGTACCGCGATCTGGGCAACGAAGACGGGCACTTCTGGGGAGTGGTGCAGGCGATCAAGCGTCCCACGCTGCTGGAGATCACGGGGCCGCTGTTCATGTCGTATCCGGCGATATCGAACGTGCAGTACCGGTTGAGCGAGGCGGACGGCGTGACGCTAATCCAGTTTCATCACCTGGCGCTGGGATTGATTGCCGACGACCATCGAAAGGGAGTGTCAACCGGATGGGGGCACATCAACGAAAACGTGCGGAAGCGTGCCGAGAATCAGGCGGGGCGGAAGACGGGAGCATAAGCGGACGGGCGTAAGCTTCGAAAAGGTGAGAAATGTGTCCAGCGTGTATGGCGACAGCAGCACTGATCATAACCGGGGTGATATCAACAGGCGGGCTGGCGGCGATGGCAGGGAAGCTGCGCAGCCGCAAGAGATCCGATGGGCGCTTCACCGGGCGTGTGAAAGCGACTGAGCCCAGAAATTTGAATACGAGGAGAGATCCACATGTCTAGCACGGCGAGCAGCAGGACAATTGCCCAGCAAGTGGTACCAGGAGATCAATGGCTTGCGGCGCGAAAGCGACTGTTGAAGAAAGAGAAAGAGTTCACGAAATTGCGAGACGAGCTGAGCCGGGAGCGGCGCGAGCTGCCCTGGGAAAAGGTGGAAAAGCAGTACACGTTCCAAGGGCCAAAGGGAAAAGAGACACTGGCTGAGCTTTTTGACGGGCGAAACCAGCTGATCGCCTATCACTTCATGCTGGGGCCGGGATGGAAGGAGGGCTGCCCGAGCTGTTCATTCCTCGCGGATCATTTCAATCCGTCCGTGGTGCATCTGGCGCAGCGTGACGTGACGCTACTGGCTGTTTCACGGGCGCCGCTTCCGGAGATTGAAGTGTTCAAGAAGCGCATGGGATGGGGATTCAAGTGGGTTTCGTCGTCGGGGAGCGATTTCAATTTCGACTATCACGTTTCGTTTACAAAGGAACAGCTGGCGAAGGGCGATACTTTCTATAACTTCGAAATGCAGAGCAAGTTTGGCGGAGAAGAGCGTCCGGGCGCCAGCGTGTTCTACAAGGATGCAGGCGGTGAAATTTTCCATACGTACTCGACGTATTCACGAGGTCTGGATATTCTGATCGGGGCGTATAACTTCCTGGACCTGACACCGAAGGGCCGGGACGAAGAGGGGCTGAAGAATGGGATGGCGTGGGTTCGCCATCACGACCGCTATCAATGAGTCGGCTGGAAGAGCGAATGGTCTTACCGGGGCGTAAAAAACCAAAGCACAAATAGGAGAAAGAAAAATGGGAAACGCAACGCACGAGCAAGTGAATTTGATGTTGAAGCTGTACGATTTGCGGCGAGAGCTGAAGTTGCGAGAAGCGCGTGACTGGTATTTCCAGAATTTCTTCGTCAAGACGGCCGAAGACGTGATGCGTATCGCGCCTTTCACCAGCCAGGAAAACGCCTACATGCGGATGGTGATGAGCTACTGGGACATGGTGGCAGGCATCGCCAATCGCGGACTGGTGGACGAGGAGCTCTTCTTCGAGAGCACGGGCGAGCAGTGGGGAGTGTGGGAGAGAATCAAGCCGGTGGTGGGAGCGTTTCGGACAATGTTCAGCAATCCGAAATTTCTGAGCAACCTCGAAGAGCACTGCAGGCGCTATGAAGCCTGGCGTGAAAAGGTCGCGCCGGGATCAAGCGAGGCGATGCGAAAATTCCAGGATCAAATGCAGCAGCAGATGAGCCAGAAGAAGGCGCACGCTGCCGCCGACTAGAACTACGCTCCTTATCGAGTGGGGTGGTGGTTCAAGAAAGCCCTGGGGCCGATACGGCCTCGGGGCTTTCATTTTTCAGGAAGGCAATAAGAAGAATTAAGGAAGCGCGTTGGTTGCGACGCCGTTGTGGCGAGCTTGGTCTTCAAGCGCGGCAATTTTGTCGAGCGTGTCCTGTCGCTTTGTTTCAAGCTGCTGCAACTGCTCTTTCCAATCACCGATTCGATTGCCGCCGTAGTGTAGCGGCTCATTGAGCGTCTTGCCTTCGAGCGCAGCCTGCAATTCGGCAATCGTCTTATCGAGAGGCGGTATTTGCGCTTGCAGCTTTGCGATCTGATCGTGATACCACTTCGCGTCTTTCTTGGACTTTGGTTTTGCCTGTGCGGTTGTGCCTGAATTGGAACCCGGCTGAGCGACGGCCGATGAATCGTCGGGCTGGCTATGAGATCCGCCGAGATTTTCATTTGTCCAAACTTTTTTCTGAGGCGTTTGCGGCTGTGGCTGCGATTGAGTCGATCCGGACGATTGAGCTGGTGCCGGCGCGGGAGCGCCTTGCGCGTGAATCGCTGGCCCTGCGCTCAGTAAGAAAAGCGGCGAGGCAAATACGACAAACGACAATCGTGCAAAGAATGGCGTGGCCATGATGCCTCCTACGAGGCCGCGAGACTTATTACTATTAGGCGCTTAAGTACGCGATCGGAGCTACGGGATTAAACCCAGCCGGCGCGGAAAAGTTACGGGTCAGCAGTGAGGGATTTGCCGCTGGCGATCTCGCTCTGCACGAGGGCGAGGGCATCCTTCGGCGAGCCGACGCGGCGGTAATGCGAGACTTCAATCCATTGATGCTGCTCAAAGGTGAACAGAAACTTTCTCGCGGTGTAGTCGTATTGATAGCGAGAGGGAAGCCAGATGCCCGGAGCGACTTCGGATTGAGAGAATGCGAAAACGCCTCCACGATAGAGTTTTCCGAGTATGCCCCCGCCGAACGAGATGTCGCGAACCACATGAGCCTCCGCCCGGACAAGCTGATTCGCGGCATGGTCCACCCAGATTTTCGCGGTGACACGCGTGATCGCTTCCTGGAGCATGGAGTGCGGATGGAATTCAGGATTGGGATCGAGCTGAATAACGTCGCACAGGTGGCCGTCGACCGTCTCTTGTCCGATCCATTTGCGCAGAAGGCCTTCTCTCATGCTATTGATCAGTTCGGCGCGATCTTTTTTCTTCTTCTCGAATTTGGCATAGGCGGTTTTGGCGCGTGAATCATCGGGTTTCAGCGCGAGTTCAAGCGCCTGTTCCCAAAGCTGGAGCTCCTTGCGGTACTCGGCCGGGTCAACCTGCTTTCCGCGCTCGCTGACCAGCAGCTTCATGGTACCTGCGCCGTTCGGGACGATGCGGTAGGTACGATCTTCGAGAATTTTCGGGGTCATGCCGGCGGTTTGATCCACCTGGCGCTCGATGCGTTCGTACTCGTCGAGAAACTGCTCGTTGCGATGCTGGTTGGCGATGAGCTTATCGGCGCGAGCCAGGAGCTCAGCGTCCGTCGGAGGCTGGGCCTGCTGGGCGGGCCGAGCGAAGCCCGGCGCGAGGATAGCCAGACCAAGCGCGGCGGCGACGGTCACGGAGGTGGCAAACGATTTGGGCATCGAGTGGGTGATTCCGTTTGGATTGCGCTGGCTGGCAGCCGAGTTGCAAGTCTATTGTAACCGCAATCCTGCTTTCGAAGGCCTCGGTGAAGGGAACGAAGTGTTACAAGATTGTTTCTGATGGGCGCTGAACTTTTTCGGCTAGTCAACCGTCTATAATGGATAGAGTGAACGAACCTTCCCGATTAGCGCAAATCCAGCGGGCCGTCGTGGCTCTGCAGGAGACGTTTCGCATCGCGCTCGATACGCTGCGTTCGCACAAGCTGCGGACATTTCTCACATTGCTGGGAGTGATCCTGGCGGTGACGACGCTCGTGGCGGTGATATCCGTGCTGAATGGGCTTAACGTTTACGTGTCCGACAAAGTGGCCAACCTGGGCGCGAATGCGCTGGTGGTGGATAAGATCGGCATCGTTACAAATCTCGACCAATGGACGAAGGCGAAAAAACGGCCGCCACTCGATATGTCGGATTACGAAGCGCTGCGAGACGGAATGAAGCTGGCCTCGGCCGTGGCAGCGGAGCAGAACAATGTGGCTGACGTGCGCTACGGAAATGGGTTGAGCGAGGACGTGACGATCCTGGGGGCGACGCCGGCGTTTGCGGATATTCGCCAGATGGAAGTGGGAAGCGGGCGGCTTTTCACGCAAGCGGACGAAGACCATGCGGCCAACGTCTGCGTGGTCGGAATGGACGTGGTGAACAAGCTGATGCCAGGAGTGGATCCGCTGGGCAAGGAAATTCGCGCGGGGCAGGGCCAGTATCAGATCGTTGGAGTGGCGAAGCCGAAAGGGACTGTGCTTGGCCAGCCGCAAGACAATTTCGTAATGATTCCACTGCGAACGTATCGGTCCGTGTGGCTGCAGCATGAAGATTCGGTGACGATGTTTGTGCAGGCGCGGGGGCCGGAGTGGATGTCTGCCGCGGAAGACGAAGCGCGCGTGATTATTCGGACGCGCCGTCATCTGCGCTACGAAGAGGATGATAACTTTGCGATCATCATGCCGGACTCGATTACGGGTATCTGGAACCGGATCACTGGAAACGCCTTCGGAATCGCCATCTGGGTGACTTCGGTGTTTTTGGTCGTGGGCGGAATTGTGATCATGAACATCATGCTGGCGAGCGTGACGGAGAGGACGCGGGAGATAGGATTGCGGAAATCGCTGGGCGCGCGGCGCGGGCAAATCGTGATGCAATTTTTGGTGGAGTCGTCAATGCTGGCGACGCTGGGAGGCGTAATTGGCGTGATTCTGGCGCTGGCGATCGCTGCGATTGTGCGCGCGGCGAGTCCTGTGCCGATTTCGACGCCCTTGTATGCGGTTTCCATTGCGCTGGCGCTCTCGACGGGAGTTGGTTTGTTTTTTGGAATTTATCCGGCGGTGCGGGCGTCGAAGCTGGATCCCATCGAAGCGTTGCGGGCGGAGAACTGAGATGATGCCGGTGCGACAGGATTTTCGCGAGAATCTCGGGCTTGCGTTTGACACGATTCGAACGCACAAGCTGCGGAGTTTTCTTGCAGTGCTGGGCGTACTGATCGGCGTAGCGCTGATCATCCTCGTGGTCGGCCTGGTGCAGGGATTCCGCACGTCGATTTCGGAGGAGATTGCATCCGAGGGCCTGGACACGGCGTGGGTGGCGCGTTTTACGCAAGGCCCTGGACTGAACGGGCGCCGGCCAAAAGAAGAGCGCGAGCGCAAACCGCTGACGTTTGCGGATGCACAGGCCGTGATGTCGCAATGCCCGGCGGTGAAACAAACGGCGATTTCCGTTTTCGAGTGGACGCAGCCGCACACGGTGCGTTACCAGAGCAACCAGGTGGCGGGTGGAGAGTTTCGCGGGACGTTCCCGGCATATCTCGAGGTTTATTCGAACGCGAATATCAAGGCCGGGAGATTCTTCACGGAAACCGAGAACGACCATCGAGAAAATGTGGTGGTGCTTGGCGAAAACATCGCTACGGCGCTTTTTGGAAAAGTGGATGCGGCGCTCGATAAGCAGGTGCTTGTGGACGGCGTGAATTTCCGTGTGATAGGCGTGCTGGAAAAGCCGGTGGGACTCTTTGGCACGTCGGATGAAGACCGGCGCGTGGTGATGCCGTATTACACGTTTTTCAAAATCTATCCGGCGAGCTTCGAGCTGGCGATGCGGATTCTGGCGTATCCGGGGAAGCTCGATCTGGCGGTGGATCAGATTCGCGACGTGCTGCGGCGGCGGCGAAATGTTCCGTACGACAAGCCTGATAGCTTCGCGATACAGACGAACGTCGAAATGGTGAAGCAGTTTAACGACATTATCGGTGGCGTGGTGCTGGTGATCGTGGTGCTGAGTTCAATCGGGCTGCTGATTGGCGGAATGGGCGTGATGAACATCATGCTCGTTTCGGTGACGGAGCGTACGCGCGAGATTGGCGTGCGAAAAGCGATTGGGGCGCGGAGCCGCGACATCACCTGGCAATTCTTATTCGAGGCGATGACGCTGACAGGAACCGGCGGGCTGATCGGAATCATTGTTGGCAGCGCGATCGTGATGTTGATTCCAGAGGTGAGTTCTCTGAAGGCGATTGTGCCGCTTTGGGCGGTGATCGTCGGATTCATGGTATCAGTGGGAATCGGGCTGATATTCGGCGTGTGGCCTGCGACAAAGGCGTCGAAATTGAATCCGGTGGAAGCGCTTCGTTACGAATAGGGCTACAAACACAATCGAATGCGAAGTTGAGCGGATTATTTCGGAGTGGGCGCGCCGAGGTCGATCGTTACTGTACTTTTTGGATCCAGTTGGGATTTGCCGTCTGGTCCGAATGAGTAGGGGAAGCCGTCCGGATCGACCGGAACGCCCTTGATCATTCCTGCTTCGACCAGCTCACGAGTAGATTGCGGGTAGCGACCAAAGCGCGTGTGGTAATCCTGCGCGAGTTGATCGAGCTGCATTTCATCCGACTGAGCTTTCACCCCCTTCAATTCTTCGAGCGCATGCTTCTTTATCTTCTCGTCCTGCGTGGTCTCGTAGATTTCCGACCAGATCATGCGCGAAGTATCCAGCGCTCCGCCTTTCGAGGCAATGCGCGCGGCCAGGACTTTGAATAGTTGCGAGGCACCAGGGATCTTGCTTGTCTCCAGGTACGCTGCAGCGGCTTTGTCGTAGTCCTTGAGTTTCATGTAATAGAGAAATCCGAGATCGGCAGAGAGTTGCGTGTTATTCGGATTCGCCGCAACGCCTTTCTTCACCAAAGTAACGGCAAGATCGGGCCGGCCGGCCCCGCCCTGCTTTTCTGAGAGAAAAAAAGCGCCGAAGTGATATGCGGGGACAAGATATGGGTCGAGCGTCGTGGCCACGTCGAGCAGGGGAGCAAGCAAATGGAAGTCACGATCGGACGTGGGCAGCTTGGCACCGTAATACTGCACGGCGCGAGTCCAATAAATATCGCCGAGCAAGGCGTCGTAGCCGAGGCTTAGCCTTTTGAGAAGCGGTCCTGATTGAACGAGAAGTTCATCACCCTGCTTTTCGAGAGTGCCGCGCGAGGAATCGATTCCCCGTTGCAGCGCAACAACAGCGACGAGCAACACGGGCACGGCGATTGCCGCAAGCCAGGCGACCGGATTTCGATGGCGTTCGCTCACTTCAGATTCCGTCCAGAAAACACCGCCGCTGCTGCAACTAACAGGATCGCCGAGTAGAGCAGCGCGTAAAGCGTATTCTGCAAGATAAGCTGAGGCGGAATCGTAAAGCCGTGAGAGGCCTGGCCGATTACATCGAAATTGTGGAAGTTGGGCAGCACGTAGTAGAGAACGCGCGTGATGGCTTTGACGGCGGGATTCTGCGTCACCATGCCGATATTCAGAAAATCCGTGGAAAACATTCCCGCGAGATAAATTCCGATGGTGAAAAGGGTGGACAGCATCGGCGTTGAAAAGCACGAGAAAAAGAGCGCCAGCGCCGTGACGATAGCCAGTTTCAGCAGGATGAAATACACCGCCACGAGTATGTATACATCCGAGCGGGCGACCGAGCGATTCACGTAGAGAAGCGCTGCACCCACTCCAATCGTCATGAAACAGGTGTTCACGAAGAGGGTGAGCAGCAGACCCGCGTATTTTCCGACGATGAATTGCCAGCGGCGGATCGGCTTCGCGAGCAGGCTGTAAAGCGTGCGCTTCTCCATTTCTTTGTAGATCAAGCCGACTCCGATGAAAATTGCCATCACGAGCCCGAAGGCGGAAATTGCCGAAAGGCCCAGATTTACGATCACCAGGCTATCTATCCCGATGGAAATCTGCCCCACCAGAATCGCAGCCCCGATCATCATGAGCGCGAAGAAAACCAAATTGTAGAGGACGCGATCGCGGACCGCTTCGCGGAACGTATTGACGGCAACCACCCCCGGTATCGCGCTCATCGAGCCGGAACCTCCACCGCGTGAGAGGCAGCTTTCTCGCGGTTCACCATGCGGAAGAAATATTCTTCCAGCGATGGTCGAACGGGCTGCACAGAGAGAATGCGCGCGTCGCAGTCGCGCAGTTTTTCGAGCGTGGCGTAAAGGTCCGCTTCGGGAACTTCGGCGCGATAGTGCGCCCCGGCCTTTGTGGTGAAGGCGGCGAGTGCTTGAGGCAACGCGCGGCCTTCTTTCAGTTCGAAGAGAATGTCCATCGCGACCACGTCCATCGAAACGATTTCGCCCGGAGCGCCTACACCCTGCAATTTTCCGTCAACCAGCACGGCGACGCGGTCGCACAGCATTTCGGCGTCGGAAAGAATGTGGGTGGAGAAAAACACAGTGCGGCCTTGATTTTTCAAATCGAGAATAATATCGCGGACTTCGCGGCGGCCGATGGGATCGAGGCCGGACATGGGCTCATCCAAAAAGACCACTTTGGGATCATGCAAGATTGCTTGCGCGATTCCCGCGCGCTGCAGCATGCCCTTCGAGAATTTTCGCAGCTGAACGTCGGCTGCCGCAGTGAGCCCGACAAGCTCGAGAAATCGTGCCACGCGCTCGCCGCGATCAGCGGCGGCGAAGCCAAAAAATCGCGCGTAATAATCGAGCAGTTCGCGCGCTGTCAGGTAGTCATAGAAATAAGGCTGTTCGGGAAGATAGCCGATTTCGCGGTGCATGCTGACGTCGTCGATCGACTTGCCGCGGACGCGCGCCGTTCCAGCCGTGGGGAAAATCAGGCCCATCAGCAACTTCAGCGTGGTGGTCTTGCCGGCGCCGTTGGGGCCCAGAAAACCGAAGATTTCGCCGTCTTCAACGCGCAGAGAAAGATTATCGAGCGACCGGCGCATGCGCTTGCGCCAGAACCCAAGTGCGTAGTCTTTCGTCAAGCCGTCGATTTCGATTGCCGTGCTAGTCATGGCCGTCATTATTATTTTTTTTGAGTTGATTAGCTCGTGTCAATACCCAAGGTGTTGCTTCGAACAACACATCCAGCCGCCGCTGTGGCAGGTTCCTCCGCCAGCTTCTGGGCCTGGATTCCTGGGAAGCAAATCTGATGCGGGATGAAGCGACCGCCCGCTAGTTCGTATTCGAAGAAGCCGGCTGAGCCATAGGAAGCGCAGCGGAGGGGCGAAGATTTTCAAATGCGGAACTGCTGGCGAAGGCATTGGGGAAGTTTGCCTGGAATGAGCTCAGGCCCGGGCAAACCATCCTGTGCTTGACTGAAAAACCGAATGATTCCATCTCGCGCCGTGATTCTTCGGCCGTCCAGCCCTGCGAAATTCGATAGGCGGCAACCATCATCCCTGTACGATCCACACCATATTTGCAATGAACGAAGACTTTCTTGTCCGGATGTTCGCGCACGATAGTAAGGAACTTTGCGACGCCATCTTCGGTCATGTGCGAGCAGTGCGACGGAATCGCAATGTATTCCATTCCGAGCTTTGTAACACGCTCGCGCTCGTTGTCGCTGTCGCCCCTTAAATCCACCACGATACCCACGCCCATTTTCGCAAGCGCGCCGAATCCATCGTCAGATGGTTGAGCGCCGCGGAAAAGCGATGGCGTAACCTGGCCAAAATTCGGCACGCCCGGCAAAGCCACTTTCTGCGCGAATACGTGCTCTGCCGCGGACGAGACCGCCGCCTTCGCGGTCTCCTGAGCGCGAACCGGCAAGCACACGGCTGCCATAGCAATTCCGAGCGCTAGCGTACGCAAGAGCTTCGAAGTCATGGTGCTCATAATAATATGATGCTCTTCAGGCAGAGAAAGTAACTTGTGGCCGCCCGCACATGTACCACTACGGATAGACACTTTCGACAACTGCTGCCAAATATTTTGTGGTTACAGTATGAATTTTTCTTGACAACTTTTATTCCACCGATGATACTGCGCACCCAGACTCGGGGGAACGTGAACCGGTTTTTCGCTACTTAGAGCAGCCGGTTAGCGCAGATAGCAGACCGGGTTTTACCGAAAATCCGAAGGGAACCGCCCGCAAACCACACCGCGCTTGAATTTCCAGCGCGGCTTGGCTGGGCATTTCTCTTTTTTTCCGGTCTGAAGCAACGCAAACGCAATTGGATCGTTGCGGCGCTAAATTACAACCGGCTCCCCGATCTGCTCCTAAGATAGCTCGGTTAACAACAAGGGTTCCGGGCCTGCGCGGTTGGGAGTAAAATAGTAGTTGCCCCTCCCGCACGGTTTCCCGGCGAACATCACGGCGGAAGTGCTGCCGGCGCGGAGGCAGAGATGGCAGAAACGAGAACGGCATTGAACGGGCATACAGAAGCGCAACAGGTTACAAGACGAGCGACCGGACTGGAATTTCAGCGCCGGCTTACAGACGGAAAAGTGTCACCATTCGACGCGGTTGAATGGGAGCGTCGCACTGCACTCATAGGCAATGATAAGGGTCAGGTAATTTTCCGCCAGGAAAACATAGAAGTTCCAAAATCCTGGTCGCAGACCGCTACGAACATCGTAGTTTCGAAATATTTCCACGGCAAGCCCAACTCGCCGGAGCGCGAGACGTCCGTGCGGCAATTGATCGCGCGCGTCGTCGATACGATCGTGCGCTGGGGTGAAGAAGGCGGCTACTTCGTCTCCACCGAATCCCGGGATATTTTCCGTGACGAGCTCACCCACCTGCTCGTCGAGCAAAAAGTGGCATTCAATTCGCCGGTGTGGTTCAACGTAGGCGTGCAGGCGAAGCCACAGTGTTCGGCATGCTTCATCAATTCCGTCCAGGACAACATGGACTCGATCATGAACCTGGCCAAGACGGAAGGGATGCTCTTCAAGTGGGGCTCCGGCACGGGAACGAACTTTTCCTCGCTGCGCGGCAGCAAGGAATCGCTCTCCGGTGGCGGCATCGCTTCAGGCCCGGTAAGTTTCATGAAGGGCTTCGACGCGTTCGCGGGCGTGATCAAGAGCGGCGGCAAGACGCGCCGCGCCGCGAAAATGGTGATCCTCAACGCCGATCACCCGGACATCATGGAATTCATCGAGTCGAAGATGAAGGAAGAGCGCAAAGCGCACGTGCTGATCGAGCAGGGTTACAACTCCTCGATCGATGGCGAGGCGTACGCGTCAGTATTTTTCCAGAACGCGAACCATTCAGTGCGCGTCACCGACGATTTCATGCGCGCTGCTGAAGAAGATCGCGACTGGTGGACGCGCAACGTGAACGACGGCAAAGCCTGCGACCAATATCGCGCCAAGGATTTGCTGAAGGAGATGGCAAAGTCCGCCTGGCAGTGCGGCGATCCCGGCATGCAGTACGATACGACGATCAATCGCTGGCACACCTGCAAGGCCACCGACCGCATTTACGCTTCGAATCCGTGCTCGGAGTACATGTTCCTTGACGACACGGCTTGCAACCTCGCCTCGCTGAATCTCCTGAAATTTTTGGGCTCGAATGGCCAATTTGACACCGAGGGTTTCCGGCACTCGGTGGACGTGACGATCACGGCGCAGGAAATCCTAGTCGACAACGCCAGCTATCCCACCGAGCGCATTGCGCGCAATTCGCACGACTATCGCCCGCTGGGCCTCGGATACGCGAATCTGGGCGCGCTGCTGATGTCGCTTGCGCTTCCCTACGATTCAGATGGCGGCCGGGATTTCTGTGGCACCATCACGGCGTTGATGACGGGCGAAGCCTACGCGCAATCGGCGCGAATTGCCGAGCGCATGGGCCCCTTTGGCGGTTACCTGCGCAATCGCGATTCGATGCTCGACGTGGTGCGTATGCACCGCGACGCGCTGCGGCCGATCAAAGAAGACAACGTCCAGCCTTCGCTGTTGCACGCGGCGCAAAAGTCCTGGGACGATGCCGTCGCGCTCGGCGAACGCTTCGGTTACAAGAATTCGCAAGTCTCGGTGCTCGCGCCCACCGGCACGATCGGCTTCATGATGGATTGCGATACCACCGGCATCGAGCCTGATCTCGCGCTTGTAAAGCAGAAGAGGCTCGTCGGCGGCGGCGTGATCAAAATCGTCAACAACACCGTGCCGCAAGCACTGATGAAGCTCGGCTACCCGCCGGAGCAAGTGGCGCAGATTGTGGATTATATTGACGCGAATGGCACGATTGAAGGCGCACCCGGATTCAAGCCCGAGCACCTCGCCGTTTTCGATTGTTCGCTTACTTCGATGGGCGGAGGCCGCTCGATTTCCTGGCGCGGTCACCTGCGCATGATGGCGGCGGCGCAGCCGTTCATTTCCGGCGCGATCAGCAAGACGATCAACATGCCGGAAGAATCCACGGTGGAAGACATCATGGAGGCTTACATCGAGTCCTGGAAATTTGGACTGAAAGCCGTGGCCATCTATCGCGACAATTCGAAGCGCTCGCAGCCGCTTTCGGCGGCGGGAAAGAAAGAAGACGATAAGACTTCCGCGACGGCTACGCCTGCAACTGCCTCGGCCGCGGTGGTTGCTGTCGCTCCCCTGGCGGAAGCGGTTCCTGCGCAGCAGAATCTTTTTCCGGGCACGCAGCGGCGAAAACTTTCAGCCGAGCGCGACTCGATCACGCACAAGTTCTCGATCGGCGGCCACGAAGGCTACCTCACCGTCGGAAAATATTCCGACGGCACCCCGGGCGAAATCTTCATCAAGATGGCGAAGGAAGGCTCCACGCTATCCGGAATCATGGACGCGTTCGCGCTTTCGGTCTCCATCTCATTGCAATACGGCGTTCCGTTGCGTGCGCTCGTGGATAAGTTCGTGAATTCGCGCTTCGAGCCTTCGGGTTACACCGGCAACCCGCAGATCCGTTACGCGAAGTCGATCGTGGACTACATCGGCCGGTGGCTCGGCGGCAAATTCATCTCGCCCGACTATCTCGACGCCGATGCAGCAGCCGCTGTGACCACAGAGGCGGTTCCGACGATGATTGCAGCAACGCCCGCTTCGTTACTAATTACCCCGGGCCCGGAGACATCAACTCGCTCGCGTGCAGCCATCGACGACGCACCATCGTGCTCCGAGTGCGGCATGCTGATGACGCCCAACGGCAGTTGCTACAAATGCGCGAACTGCGGCAGCACGTCGGGCTGCAGCTAAACTAAAAAGTTAAGGTAAGTTCAGAAAGGGCGTTCCGCTGAGTGGAGCGCCCTTTTTTTATTTCCTCTGGGTGCCTCAACGTGGCACTCACGCCAAGAGTGCTATCATGGGCCGGCTTCGAGATTTGAGAGGCGCCGTGCTACGAAATCGGCAACTCGTCCCGCCACTCACGATTCACACGCCTGACGGACGCACTGTCCGCGCCTGGGACTACAAGCAGAAGAAAAATCTCGTCATTGCGTTTCTCGATACCGATTGCGCGCCGTGCGAGGAGTTTCTGCGCGCTCTCGTGGCAAGCGCAGCTGCGTTGCGTGAGAAAGATGCGGTCGCGCTGCTCGTGTTTCTCGAGCAGCCCGCGCGCCGTTTCACCGATTCGCTACCGGCGGGAGTCATCGTCGGCGCGGACATGCCGGGAAATTCGGCTCGCGCGTTTCTAGGCAAGGACGCGTTCGCATCGCGCGGATTCGTCCGAGGAGGCGTGTTCGTCACGGATCGCTATGGCGAACTCTTCGCGCAATGGGCCATCGACCGCCACAAATTTCCCGCAATTGCAGAAATCTTCGCCGCGCTCGACCACGTCGAAATGGCCTGCGACGAATGCAGCACGCCTCTGTGGGCAGCCGAGTAGCGCGCTTCCATCATTGTGCCAGGCAAGACACCAGGCAAGACCAAAAGAGCCGGCGAGACGCCGGCGTTACGGAAGTGACTGCCTGCCGCGAACGGACTGTTGGGTCCATCTCGGTGTCTCTCCTCATGTTGCAAAAAGGCAGGATCGCGGCAGCCCTCGGAAATAAATCTCAGCGAGCGTGCCATTCCGTAACGCCGGCGTCCCGCCGGCTCTTTTCGCTGGAAGATGCGAGATTGACCGCGGAAAGAGAGTCGGCCGAGAGCACCAATGCACAAATAAAAAAGGGAGCCCCAGAGGGACTCCCTTTATTGCTCTACCCAAGATTCCGGTTTCGGCGCGGCGAAACCGGCCCACCCCGGGATAAGAGACAGCCATTCGTTTGATTTGCACGCGGAGTGCCACCACTTTCATTCTTCAGCAAGGGGAACCGCGGATTGGCAGGACGTGACTTAGCCCGTATAAGCCAGTTTTTGGGTCACTATAAATCCGGAAACCTCCAGTTTCTGAAATTCAAGTCTCCCGGTTTCTACAGTCTTTGGGAGGATTTGTTGGCGTGCGCTGTGAAAACGCAGCATCAGGCGGAGTCTAGGCTTGAGCCGCTACTGGCTTCCGCGCACTTGTCAGTGCACGTCGCGCCCGCCTCCAAGCCCAGCGAAGGGGAAAGAAAAGCAAAGCCGCCCACAAGAGCAGCGTCGGGCCGGATTCGAGCAGCCACGCGAGGAGTCCGATCACATTCTCCACCACGCTGTGATAGCCCGTGACGAAGGCGTTGTGCAGGCGCGTGCCCGTGGACGAAGGCGCGGCGTTCAGGCTCGCCTTATATTCCTCGGTTACCGAAAGCGTGATCGTCGCGAAGTCGATGCGCGACTGAAGAGCGCGCTGGTCGGCTTCCATTCCTTCGATCTCGCCACGAACCCGGGAGATCTCGTTCTCCACTTCGAGCACGTCTTTCACTTTGCCCGTGTTGTTGCGAAGGACGCCGAGCAGACGCTCTTCGGTGGCGCGTGAATTCTTCAGGCGCGCCGCGAGATCCACGTACTGCTTCGTCACTTCTTCGCCTCCCTGCGACACCTGGTCCGCGCGCCCGAGTTGCTTCAATTCCGCGAGGGCCGGCTCGAGTTGCGCAGAGGGCACGCGCAGCGTGGCGGAAAATGTTTTTGCCGCGTCGGGCGGCGTAGACGTATTGAGTTCGCCGATGTAGCCGGAATGGCGTGACACCACGGCCTTCACCGCCGCTTCGATGCTCGCGAAACCCTTCACGACCAGCGAGAGCGAAGCAGTGCGCGCGATCATTGGAGAAGCGGCTGGGCTACCAATCGTCTCCGCCGATGGAGAGAGAGGCGGTGCGGGCGCGGCTCCGGGCTCGATGGAAACTGAATAGCGGTCACTTGAGGAATTGTTTTGAAGGTTGCTGGTGACCTCCTGCTGCACCATCCTTTTTTGAAGGTCCCGCAATTCCATTTCACGCGCAGCGATTAGAGCCGCAGGCCGTGCGCGAAGGAAGTTCGGGACCGCAACTGCAACGACAACCAAGAGGGCCATGGCGAATGCGCCTGCACCAGCCCAAGCCCAGGGTCGCCCTCTCAACGAACGAATCAGCGCGATCAATCGCTCGATAAGCGTCAATTGCACTGGCGCCGATGGCGTTTGCTTGGGCTGCGTTCGTGCGGCTGCGGCAATCTCCGCATTCATCTTGTTAGTCAGCCGCTCAGGAGACGTTTCGATTTCCCATGCCGCGAGCTCGCGGGACAGGTTGCGAAAACTGGCAGCCAGCTCCCGGCATTCACCGCACTGCTGCATGTGTTGCGCGATTTCCGACGCGCGGTCGGCGGAGATTTCGCCGTCGAGGTACGCCATCACTTCCTCTAAGGCGAATGCGTGCTCAGATGCATATTTAGGTGGACGATTCGAGTGCATTTTCTTTCCTCACTGATTTTCCGGGTACACTCACCAGAATTTCTTTTAACGCCAGGCGCGCGCGGAAGAGCCGCGACCGCACCGTATTCACCGGTACGCGCAGCACGCCGGCGATTTCCTCGTAACTCAACTCCTCGTATTCGCGCAGCAGCAGCACTTCGCGATCGTTGCCGTCGAGCTTTGCGATCGCCTCGCGAACCCACATCCCGGTCTCGGCGTTTCCGGGCGCGGAGGGGTCGGGCAAATCGAATCCAGACCCCGCGCCGCCGGAGTTCTGGTCCAATTTGCGGCGGTCATTGGCCAGAATCTTGTAAACGATTCCAAAGAGATAGGTGCGGAACGTGGCGTGCGGTTCGTAACGCTGAATGCCGCGCAGGATTGCGACGAACGTCTCCTGCGCCAGCTCCTCCGCTCGCGCCGCATCTTTCACCCGCCGCCGGAAAAACGCATAGATCAGCTCCCGGTAGCGAAGAAAAAGTTCGCTGAAGGCTTCGCGTGAGCCTTTCTGGAATTCGAGGATTAGTTGCTCGTCAGTCGCCATCAGAATTTCCGCTGAAGTGCCTTTGAATCGCCGTCATTTCGTTCTCGCTACCCTGAAGCTCTCGCCTTTTTAGCTCTCTACTATGTGTAATGTCGCGGCGAGGCAAAAGGTTCCCTCGAACCTGAGGCCAACGTTTGTCACCCGTAGGGGCACGGCATGCCGTGCCCGCTCGACCGGAAGCCACGCGCAGCCCAATCCACCGAAACTCGCAAGTCTGTGGCTCTTTGGATCTGGTAGCGTTGCGCTCACAAGGTAAGAACGTGCGAGAAGAGATTTCTTGCAGGACTGTCAGCGCCGTTAGGCGCCGATAGCGGAGCGAACTGCGGAGGCCAGCGAATCGGTCCAGCGGCGAACATCTTCATCGCGCTCAGCTTCAACCATCACGCGCGCGAGCGGCTCAGTGCCGGAATACCGCAAAATCACGCGCCCGGATTTACCGAGCGCCTTTTCCGCTTCGCTGAGCGTCCGCGAAACTTCCGGAAGAGATTCGAGCGGCGGTTTCGATTTGACGCGGACATTCACGATCTTCTGCGGATAGATTTTCAAGTCGGCGACGAGCGAATCGAGCGGCCCGGCAAGCGAAACTATCGAAGCCATCTTCACGGCCGTAAGCATTCCATCGCCGGTAGTAGCGTCGTCGAGAAAAAGAATGTGCCCAGACTGCTCGCCGCCAAGATTCGCGCCGATGCGCAGCATCTCTTCAAGCACGTAGCGATCACCGACGGCGGTACGTACCAGCTTCAGCCCCCACTGGTCGAGCGCGCGTTCGAGTCCAAGATTCGCCATAGTGGTACCGACAATGACGTTGCCCTTCAGCTTGCCCGCGGACTTCATATAGCGCCCGGCAACGAGCAATACGCCGTCGCCATCCACCAGTTTTCCGGAAGCGCTGGCAAAAATCGCGCGGTCCGCATCCCCGTCGAACGCAACTCCAAGCGCCGCGCCAGATTCAACCACGAGCGTCTGCATTGCCTCAGGATGCAGCGAACCGCAGCCGGCATTGATATTTTTTCCGTCCGGCGCGTTATTGATCGCCACCACCTCGGCGCCAAGCATTCGAAAAAGTTGCGGCGCCAGCTCGCTTGCCGCGCCATTCGCGCAATCCATCACGATTTTCATACCCGCGAATTTCGCGCCCGGCAAGACCGCGGCGCGCAGCCCGTGGAGATAATCCTGATGCAACTTTTCATCGCCATCCGGATGCTCTTTATTTGCTCGCGCGGCATCTGCAGCGCGCCGGGCAGCGGGCGCACCGCCGTTTGGTGAAAGAATCAAACGCTCGATCTCATGCTCCGCGGCATCGGGAAATTTCATTCCCGACGACGAAATCAGCTTCACTCCATTGTCGTGATACGGATTGTGCGACGCGGAAATCACGACTCCCGCGGAAAATCCCTCGCGGCTCACAAGCCACGCAACTCCCGGCGTGGTGACAACCCCTGCCGAAACCGGCTCAGCTCCCGCCGACACCAACCCACGCGCAATCAACTCCGCAATGTGCGGACCGGATTCACGAGGATCACGGCCGATGAGAACGCGGGCAGGCTTGCTGTTCGCATTTTTCTGAGCCGCTAAATGAAGGCCGAGGGCGCAACCGACGCGCTCGAGTGTCGCGTCGTCCAATGGATATTCGCCGGGAATGCCCCGAATGCCATCAGTACCAAAAAGTTGTTTTGCGCGTTCAGTTGCCATTCAATCGGATCCTAACTGGCGAGAGGCAAGCCAATAATTCTATCATCGCGCTTGTGCGCAGCCGCACCAGCTGCCAGCGACGCAAACCAACCCGTTACCCTGGCCGTTTCGTGCGCGCCGCGAACGCCATTATCCTGCCCGGCACATCATGTTCCCAACGCGCGCGCCTGTGTTATCGTACGCGGGTGCCAGTCGAAACCACTCCCCCAGTCAAAGCGGCTGCGACCCCCAACTCGGTAAGCGCCCGAATCATCGCGGCAGGTATCGTGATTGCCTTTTGTTACTGGGCCTCGACGGTTCTCGTCACTCTGGTGGTCGCCGTTCTCATGGCTTATTTTCTCGATCCAGTCGTCAACTGGCTCGAGGAGTGGCACGTTCCGCGCGCTCTGGGCGCGCTGATCGTCGTTCTATCGACGATCTGCCTTTTGTTGGTACTCGCCTGGACGCTCATTCTGCGCTTCGATCAGTTCGGGCAGGACTGGCCAAATTACCAGAAACCTCTTAAAGCGGCTGCGAACGCTGTCTCAAAAAAACTTGAGACGTTCGAGTCCCACGTATCTGAAATCGAGCCATCGGAGAAGCCCGGCGAACGGATCATTGCCGTCGCCGATTCTCATCCGGTACGAAACGCCGTGCTCTCCCGGCTCGGTGCTCTCGAGGCAGTTTTCGTGGCTGCCACGTTTGTGCCGTTCCTTTTATTTTTCATGCTCGCAGCCAAACGACAAGTCTGGCACGCCACTATGCAGCTTTTCCCGGCTACAGAGCGAACGCGTGTGAAACAGACCCTTGCGGAAGTGACGCTTGTCTTACGCAGCTACGTGATTGGCACAGCCCTCGTGGGATTGATACTCGTGTTTGCGAGCTGGATGTTTTTTATGAGCATTGGACTCGAGTTTCCATTCTTGGCTGCGCTCGTCTCGGGCTCCGTCAACCTCATTCCCTACTTCGGAGTGGTTCTGTCCTGGTTCCCGCCCGTGATTATTGGGCTCAAACAGTTCAAGCATGTGGAGCCTTACATCGGCATCGTCGTGATGATGACGGTCCTCCACCTGATTGCCGCAAACTTGCTGATGCCTGCGCTAGTCGGCTGGCGCGTCCGCCTCAATGCGCTGGCTCTCACAGTGGCGCTGCTTTTCTGGGGTTGGCTCTGGGGACCGATGGGCCTGATTCTCGCCGTTCCTATCACAGCTGTGATCAAAGTGATCTGCGATCACGTCGAGAGCCTTCAACCCGTGGGGCGCTGGCTTAGCGCGTAGCATTTCCTGAATTTCCTTCTCGCTTCTGCTCAAACCTGAGTCTACTCGTCACGTTCAGCGCAACCCATGAATCGCCTCGATCGCCTTCTTGAGCGCGGCTGATTCGGGCGCATCCTGAATCATGCGAATCGCGGCGATGCCCGCCGCGCCAGCGCGAAGGCATTCGGCGGCATTTGATTCGTTCACTCCTCCGATGGCAACCACCGGAATACTCACTACCTTCGTCACCTGCGCGAGCTCTTCTACACCATGCGGCTTGCCGAAAGGAATTTTCGAGGGTGTTTCATAAATGGGCCCGAAGTATGTGTAATTGGCGCCCGCATTTTCCGCTTCCCGCGCGCCTTCAAGGCTGTGGCACGAGACGCCGATGAGAAAATCCGCCGGCGCATTTCCCGCGCGGCACCAGCGAACCACTTCACCCGCCGGTATCGACGCGTGCCCTAGGTGCACGCCTGCCGCGCCGGCGCCCAGCGCAACGTCGAGCCGATCGTTGACGATCACCTTGATTGAGCGTGGGCCAATTGAGCTCGGGCGCGCGGACGCGAGCGCCACTGCCTCCCGGACGAACTCGAAGAGTTCGCGCGTCGATAAATCTTTCTCGCGAATCTGCACCCAATCGACGCCTGCGGCCGCAGCCGCGCGAATCGTATCGAGCAGTGCGGGAACAGTCCTGTCCCCAGCGAGTGCCTTACGATCCGTCACATAGCAAATGATCGGTGGGGTAATCGGCTGAACGATCGGTTGAATAACCGGTTGGCTATCCCTGGCTGGCAACGGTGGCCGCCCTGCGGCGAAATGCTTCAAGAGCGAGGAAAACATTCATGATGCCCAAGCCCGAAATCGCTCCGCGCATGAAAGGATTGTTGACGAAAAAAGACAGCGCCGGATACTGGTACAAAAAATAGTTGGTCTCCCAGACTTCCGACCATGGCACAAGGATCAGCACCAGCCCAAGTTCCAGCCAGACGAGCAACCACACCACTCGAAACAAACGCGTGATCATCAGCCTAGGATTATCGGAGATTATTTCCGGAGTGGCAACAGCCGTTGCCTTTTCCGCTCTAGCGCGGCCTCGCACCTCTGGCCTCCGGCCTTGACGACGCAATCATTCTTAAACGGACTTAATAGAGCTGCGCGCCGCTACTTTTTCCCTTGTAGTGCTGGCCTCCCCACGGCTCTTTTGATCTTGTCGGCTCCTTCGCTTTTTCTCTCTCATCCGCTCAAAAGCAAAGTCGCGTACTAAGGTGAAATTCAGGAACCCGCAAGTTCCCCTGCCGGAATGCTATTCAAAGGGGGTGAATTGAACAGGCGGCGGGCGCCGCCAGGAGGAAAAGATATGAGTAAGCTTAAGCTGACCGGCACGATTGCAGAAATCTTGTTTTTCGTAGCTATGTGGATCGCCACAGCGTCGCGAGTTCAAGCACAAGGTGAGGATCAGCCGATGAGGATTACGTTCAGCCAGGCTGTCCAAATTCCTGGACGGGTATTGCCGGCGGGAACGTACATCTTCCAACGGCGGATTCAAGGATTCGCTGCAGACGATAACTTGATTCAGATTTCGAATTCGGACGGCACGCGGATAGTAACCTTCATTCAAACGCTACCGGTGACGCGCAAGACTATTTCCGAAGAACCAGAGTTCACGTTTGCGAGAAGTCCGGAAGGCCGGGCCCCCGCGCTACTGGCTTGGTCGCTTCCCGGATCGCTGGGAGCGCGTCAGTTTCTGTATCCCAAAAGAACTGAGCAGCAGGTGGAGAGAGAGCCGCACCTGGTAGTAGCAGCGAACAGCCAGGGAGTAGTGACTACCACCAAGGCAGTCGGCGACTAAACCCGAGACGCAATTCGAACGAATTCCCACTGCCGGCGGCGGCTCACCACCGCCGGCATTTTTAATCCGTTATTCCAATTACTGCCTCGCAGTTTCGCCCATTCAACTTGGAGATTAAATCAAAAACAGAGGGCGCATTTCGAAGCTGGCGTATTGAGGACGGAGGCGGCTGGTGTTGTACTGGTCCTTGACGTTGACGATCTTCTTGGTAGCGGTCACGGTCTCCAGCGGAATGTTGTCGTAGTGGCCTTTGTTGAGCGCGACGAGGCGGCCGCTGATGTTTTTTAGAAGCAAGTCGAGAGCGAGATTGCCATAAGCCATAGGTGCAATGGAGTCAATCGCATCAGGATCGCCGCAACGCACCAAGTAGCCGAGTTTCTGGCTGATCACGTCGATTTTTTTGCCGTTATTGAACTTGGCGGAGATGTCCTTCACCTGATCGGCAACGATGTCACCAATCCCTCCCAGTTTTTTGTGGCCGAAGGCGTCCGTCGCTTCGCCTTCGAACACCATCGCGCCGCCCTCGAACGTTGCGCCCTCCGAGACCAGCACAATCGAGTAGCGGCTCGGATTCTTGCGGCGATCGGCAACGAGCAGCTCGGTAAGATGTTCAATATTGAATTTGTATTCGGGAATCACGCAGCGATTGGCGGCGCCGGCCAGAGTGGGAAGCATGGCAGTAAACCCGGCGTAGCGGCCAAAGACTTCGAGGACCATAAAGCGCTCGTGCGAGCCCGCGGACGTTCGCAAGCTATTCACCATCTGTATCGTGCGCGTGACGCAAGTGCTGAATCCAATGCAGTAGTCAGTGCCAGGAACGTCGTTGTCCATGGTCTTGGGAATGCCGATGACTTTGAAGCCTTCTTTGTGAAGACGAACGCCATAGCTGAGCGTGTCGTCGCCACCAATCGGAATCAGAGTATCGATGCCCAGCCATTCGAGATTCTTCAGAACTTCGGGAGTCAGGTCGTTCTTCTCGGTGGTGAACTTGCCGCTAAGATGCGCAGGCACGCTGGACTTGGCCACGCGTCCGGGATTGGTGCGCGAAGAATGTAGAAACGTGCCTCCGGTGCGGCCGGTGCGATCGACAATCTCTTCGTCGAGAAGAATGAAATTGTCGGAGTTGTCGTAATCCTTCTCGCGCACCATGTCCACAAGGCCGGCCCAGCCGTGGCGAATGCCAATCACTTGGTAGCCTTCGCGCAAGGCGCGAAGAGTAACACCGCGAATGGCAGGATTCAGCCCGGGAACGTCGCCACCCCCGGTAAGAATTCCGATTACGCCTCGTTTGCTGTTCACGTTTGCCATAAATCCCTGCTCTTCACCTTCCCTTATTCTAATTTTATTCCTACTTTCTCGCATTGGGTTGTGCTTCGTCTTTCAGAGATGGTTAACAATGAGAAGCCGAGACCAGCGCCACACTGTTAGTATTGACGGTTGCGCATCCACTCTCAGGCGGGTAGCCTCCCCGCATGCCCAGACCCTCGTTCCAAGCTTTTCCCTCGACACGAAGACATGCGGGCGTGATGCAGGCTTTCGCAGTTGCCGTGCTCCTTATCGCGGGTTGCAGCCATAAGAATGACGCCGTGTCGCAGGCGGAAAAGCAAGACGCAACCAACGGCGTTCCGGTGCCCAGCCTCGCCGACACCAAAGCCATCGCCCAGGAGGGGTTCATCTACGGTCTGCCCATCGTGATGTACTACACGTCGGCGTACGAACTATTTGTGGATCCAACTTCTTCCCAATTCAAGGCGCCAGTCGGCCAGCTCTTCAACGAAGCGCGGGTGTTCACCCCCAAGGACACCGCTGTGATAACGCCCAATAGCGATACCCCATACTCCTTGATGGAAATAGACCTGCGCGCCGAGCCGACGGTGATTTCTGTTCCCGCGGTTCCGAAGCCGCGCTACTACTCAGTTCAATTAACCGACGCGAACACCTTTAACTACGGGTACATCGGCAGCCGGACGACGGGTACGGGTGCGGGCGACTACATGATCGTTGGCCCAGGTTGGACGGGCGCGGCTCCCCCTCACATCAAGCAAGTGTTTCATTCCACCACGCCATTTTCGGCCGTGATTTTTCGCACCCAGCTCTTCAATGCCGCGGACATGCCCAACGTCGTAAAGATCCAGGCCGGATACAAAGTGCAGCCGCTCTCCGCGTATCTGAAGCAGCCTGCACCGCCCGCAGCTCCGGCGATCAGCTACCTGAAGGCCAACGCTGAAATTGCGAAGACCGAGTTCTGGCAATTGCTCGATTTTGCGCTGCAAAATATTCCGCCCAGTCCCGAAGAGGCGCCAGTTCGGGCGAAGCTCGCCAGCATTGGCATCGGGCCCGGCAAACAATTTGACATGAAAGGCCTCTCCGCCGAACACAAGGCCGCCGTTCTGCTGGGAATGAAAGCTGGCGACGGCGCCGTCAACAAGTACATCGCAAGCGGAGGCGCCGTAATCAACGGGTGGAATGTGGGCTCATTCTTTGGCGACCGCGCCTTCTACAATGGAGACTGGCTCAAGCGCGCTGCTGCGGCCAAGGGTGGAATTTTCGGCAACAGTGCCATTGAAGCGATGTATCCGTTGACGAGAGTTCTCCCCAATGGGGAAGCCCTGGATGGCAGCAAACACAACTACATCCTGACGTTCGCCAAGGGCGCGCTGCCGCCGGTGAATGCGTTCTGGTCCGTGACAATGTATGACGGCAAGACTCAGTTCCTGATCGACAATCCGATCAATCGTTATTTGATCAACTCGCCGATGGTGCCCGGAATGAAAACCAACCCAGACGGATCGCTAACGCTCTACATTCAGAAAGACTCACCGGGCAAAGACAAGGAATCCAACTGGCTCCCCGCTCCCAATGGAACGATCTACCTGGTAATGCGCTTGTACTGGCCCAAGGAAACTCCCCCGTCGATTCTCCCCGTCGGCCAAGGGACGTGGCAGCCGCCGGCTGTGCAGCAGGGTCAGTAACCCCCAAGTTGGAAACTGGAAATTTGGAAATGGGGTCTTGGGTTTCTAAGCGTTGCGTCAGCGGATCGCGTAGCCGCCATCCACGCGAATCGTGGTTCCGGTAACGAAGTCCGAAGCGCGCGATGCCAGATACACAGCCGTGCCGGCAAGTTCATCCGGCTGGCCCCATCGGCCCGCAGGTGTCCTCGAAAGAACTTCGTCGTTAAGCGGCATTTTGTGTACAGCCACGGTCATGGCCGTTTCGATCCATCCTGGCGCGATGCAATTCACTTGAATGTTGTGCGGCGCGAGTTCGATGGCCATGGACTTCGTCAGCTGGATGATCGCTCCCTTCGCTGCGCTGTAGGAAGGCACCAGCCCCGATCCAAAGAACGAGTACATGCTGCCGATGTTGATGATCTTCCCGGATTTCTGGCGGACCATCGAAGCCGCTGCGAGCTTCGAGAGAAGAAAAACAGAATTGAGCTGCGTCTCGATCACATTGTCCCAATCTTCCGGTTTTTCCTGCAGCACGCCGCCGCTCAACGACACGTTGCCCGCATTATTTACCAGGATGCTCACGCCCCCGAGTTTGCTCTCCACTTGATTCAGCGCGGGCTGCAATCCAGCTCGATCGGTCATATCCACCTTCAGCGCCAGCGAAGGAACGCCGATTGATTTCAGTTCCGCGAGCACCTGCTGATTCTTCTCCTCGTTGCGTCCGAATATCGCGACGCCTGCGCCAGCCTCCGCGAAGCCAAGCGCAATGCTGCGGCCAATTCCGCCATTGCCACCGGTCACGATTGCAACGCGGCCTTTCAGGTCGAATAGTGCGGGCATGTTCATCGAGTTCTCCCCGTGCCAAGCGTTAGAAGCGGATCTATGCAGACGGGCTGAAATCGGAGCGGCACCGAACGAAGATGCAGATGGCGCATGGCCGCGGCAGCCACGCGCGATTGTAGCGGCTTCTTACGTGTCCAACAACCTAGTGAATGGCTAGCGCTCCGCCAGAACCGGCTCGGAACCAGCGATCACGCGATTCCTTCCTTCTTTTTTGGCCTGAAACATTCTCTCGTCGGCCACTGCGAAAAGCTCTCTCTCATCGCTTCCATCTTGCGGAAAAGTGGCCAATCCGGCGCTGATGGTCACCTGTACGTTCTCCTCGCCCCGGGACTGTGACAACGCGAACGCCGTGCTCGCCACCAACTCGCGTAGCGATTCCACCTTTTGCCGCGCCGCTTCTATATCCGTTTCGGGCAGCAGCACCACAAATTCTTCACCGCCGTAACGCGCCGCCGTGTCCGACTGCCGGCAGGAATCCCGCAGCAGTTCGGCAAGCTTCCGCAACACCATATCGCCGGCCGAGTGGCCATGATTGTCGTTCAAGGACTTGAACCGGTCCGCATCGATCACCGCGAGCGTCAATGGATGCCCATACCGCCCGGAGCGGCTCAACTCAATCGCGAATCGCTCCTCAAAGTAGCCGCGATTGAAAAGGCCCGTCAACGTATCGCTCGTCGCCGCCAGCAACAGCTTCTGGCTGCGTGAAACCAGCGCCAGGCTTAGCAACGAAGCCGTGGCCATCATGATCAATCTCGCAATTTCATTCGACCAGCTGAACAACCCATACGGATAGGGCGAATAGATTGCGTTGTTGAGATCCCAATGCGTGTCCGCGTAGTAGACGATCGCAAAATATTCCACCAGCGCCAGCACGCCCGCGGTGATGCATATGCGCTTGTCATACCGCAGACTGCTCGCGCCGATCGCCAGAAAATAACCTTCAAACACTACCTTGCTGTTCACCGCGGTGTGCGGCTGGTTGAGAACCAGGAACAACGCCAGCGCGGCACTGATTTGCGTCACGTCATAGCTGCTGCTCGCAAAGCGCAGCCACGACGGATTGTAGTTTCGCGAAATCAGAACGTATACCACAGAGGCCACAAGGAAGGTTCCCGCAGCCAAGCTGAGGCCTACGAAGCTCTCCTTTGGATCTGCGGGGAAGAAGAAAATGTCGATCAGCGGTATGAGTAAAAGCAGCGCAGCCAGCGACAAGCGGATTTTTGCCACCAACAGCTCGCCCGCGATGGCGGCCTCTGCCATCACCGGGTCTGGCTGTGACCAAAGCGACTTCCAAAAGTGCGAAAGTTTATGTTCGTTCATGAAGGGGTGCCTGCGATCCCAAGTGTGTTTTCCCGGAACTTGGAATTGCGCACGCCAGGAGTTGCGCGGACCAAGAATTGCGCGGGACTAACTGCAACAATCAGCGTAGAGGTAATCGCACCGACTGTAACGAGAAATGCGCGGCAGCCGTTCTCAAAGCGGCAAGTACTATCCGGGCCGTGGGGTGCGGTCCGGTTTCAAAAGCGAGACCGGAAGACTGCAACACCCCGCATGATGCCGGCGCTGCAAAAGAAAAAGCTCCAGGCACTGGTCAAGCGCCGGCTTTCAGGCTCGCTGGATCTTGCATCGACACCAGAAAATTGCTGGCGAGAAGATAGTTAAACAAGTGTCCTAGAGGCGGAGCGCGACGCAACTGCGCAGCCGAAACCATCCCATTCGTCTCGCTCCATTCCCAACCCCCGGCGGAAACGCCCTTCAGCCTTTCGCGCAGCTCTGCAGCCGCCATCGGATACGCATAGATGCGAACGTTCTGCGCGAAGAGTCGCGCAAGAGCCTCGAGAAGTCTCCCTTCGAGATTGCCGTAAATGTCTTCAAACGCTCGAATGGTCAGCGAAAGGCCGGCGACGAACCGCACCGGCGCTTGCGTGTAGCGGTGCACGAGGCTCGTCATATGGTAGAGCTCGCCCTGGCGGAAAAGCAGCACGTCGCCGCCGGCACCGACAAGAGCATCGATACGACGTAGCAAATCGGGAATTTCCGGCACCGGTTCGCCGGGCACGATCGCGGCTGCCGTTAGGCAAAAAAAGCCCGCGGGAGCAGCTTTGGCATCGCCTAGCTCTTTCCGAAGTTCCTCGATGCCCGATGCCAGCAATCGCATGTGAACCTGCGAGTGGTCTGAATCGGCGTGGCCGAAGATTCCAGGCGCTAGCACCACGGCTTTCTTGTAGAGAGCCTCGGTAGGGGGAACGGCGGGACCTTTGGACGGGAAAAATACAGCTTCAGCAAATCCGTTATGAACCAGATCGACTGGGAGAGCACGGTGATCCCAGCCATCGAATGCAGGCCCGCGAAGATCCACGTAGTCAATCTCGATTCGCTCTTTCACCACATCTTGCGCCAGCCCCGCCAGAAACGACTCCTTCGTTTGCTGTTCATAGAACGCGGTGTAGATGAGATTCACGCCCAGGACACCGATAGCTTCCTGCTGAAGTAGATTCGAAGGGTCGAGCAAATTCACGTGCAGCACGATATCGTTGGGAGGGCCGCCGGTCTGCAACTGAAACCGAAGGCCGACCCAGCCATGCGGGTCGTTCGTCCCGGCATAGTTCCGCGCGGACACGGTATCAACAAAAGAAAAGAAGCGCGTTTGCGGCCCGCGCGTTCGGTTTAACTCCGCGAGAAGCTGAGCCCATTCCGCGTCCAGCATCGCCTCGAGCCGCTGCTTTGATACGTAGCGTGTCCCGGAACCGTAGAGATCGTCGCTCACTTCCTTGTCGTAAGCGGAAATCGTCTTGGCCACCGTGGCCGACGCGCCCCCTACCACAAAGAACCACCGCGCCACCTCCTGCCCCGCACCAATCTCAGCAAAAGAACCGAAGACAGACGCATCGAGATTCAGCGTAAGCGCTTTATGGTGTGTGTCGAGTTTCTGAGCGGAAGGCATAGCAAGGCTCCTCCAGTCGGCCGATTTCTGCAAAGCGTCGCGCGTCAGTGAGAAGCTAACGAAACCAGACGCGACAGGAGGATTCTACTCCCATGAAAGGATTGAGTGGAAAGCTGCCATAGAAGATGGGGGCTATATATCTAGTTCGCAGATCTAGCCTGCTACCTGCCAGTTTTTTAGCTCCAGTCCTCCTCGAAGTTCGCCAGATTCCAGCTTCGAGCACACACTATTGGTTCGAGCGATAGACGATCTTCTGCGGACCTTCCGTGATTCTGAAATCCGAAGGGACGGTGAAGAGCGACGGGTCGGGTTCAGCGCGCACGATGTTGGTGAGCTGAAAAGTCTGTTCGCCCATGCGTGGGTCGCTACGCTTACTCAAGATGATAGTTTTGAGGTCGGGCGAGGTCCAAACCTCGTTGACGATGGTAATGGGCTTATCGTTTCCGATCTGGCCGGCAGGAATCGTGCGGGTGATCCGCTTTCCATTGACGACGACGCTTTCTATGGTCTGAGAGCCGAGATCCTCTGAAGCCACCTGATCCTGATCGCTCCCGATGAGTGTTCTCTGGATCGCCATCGGTGGCGGCATGGGCATATCAGCAATGCGTGCCGCGCCTCCGGCCTGGATGAAGAAGGCGTTGGCGGTAACCGGGCCAGCGGCCGCGCTTTCACCAGCGGCGGTCGCGGGTAGGGGCGGCGGCATGGGAAGCTTCTGCGCCGTTTTTTCTGTGAGATTGAGGACGTAGGACACCTGCGCAACGGGGTCGTGTATGAAGACCAAATGCGGCGCGTTCGCAGCGGAGAGATTCCCGATGGCGGGTAGTACAGTGTCCTGTCGAGTACGTCCTTGTGAATCGCGCGCAGTAGTGCCGGTGCTGGTTTGCACGATGCGATTGCCATCCACAAGGGTCTGGACGGATTCGTTGGTGATGGTGGCGGAATACGGAGCGCCTTGCACCGGAGTTGGCTTGGTGGAAATCGTAGACATCACCTGGCCCGAATAGATCGTAGTGTTGCCGGTTTCCTGTGCGAAAACCACGGAAGCCAGCGAGAGAAGAAAAACCGGAGCAAATGCCAGACGCAGAATCAATGAGCGGTTCATTTATCGACTCCTTTCAAATTGGATAAGTTGTGGCTCGAGATGCAGACGCTGCGGCGAGCCGTCGGGCGCGATGCTGAGATCGGCCACGAAAGCGACGCCTTGAGGAAAGGCACCCGGCGGAAAAAGAGCTTCCGCGGGAATAGCAATTTGGACAGCCGACTCTGCCGGTGTCGAATTGGTCTGCGAGCTTTGCGGCGGTTCGGCCGAATGACGAACGCGGACCGGCTTGATGTGTTGAGACGGAGCCGGTGGGGCGGGCTTCGCATCCGGAACGGCGACCGCGGAAGGGATTGCCAGCGCCGGCTGAACAGCCGGCGCCACCATGCGCGGGTGTGGTTGCAGCAAGAAAAATGCGAGGACTGCCGCGGCCGCTGCTGCGCCAACGAAGGGAAGAACACGGAGAGGCGCGGCTCGGTGCGTTCCTGATGTGGTAGCAGCTTGGCAATAGGACTGTAAGGCGACGCTGACTTCTTTATAGGCGTCCACTTTGGTACGGCACCCGAGGCAAGCCGCGAGGTGCTGTTCCATGTACGCCGCTTCGTCGATCGACAGCTCGTTATCGAGCCAGGCGACTAATTTTTCTGAACAATCACACTTTTGAGCGCTCATTTAAACTTCTCCGCGAGCTTCTTTATGGCACGGCTAACCGTGTCGCTAACAGTGGACGTCAACATGCCGAGTACCTCTCCTATTTCGCGATAACGAAGGCCGCCGGCGCGCAAGAAAACGCATTCTTGTTCGGACGCGGTCAAGAGGCAAATCGCCTTCGCTATTTCCTGGAATTTTTCCTTGTCGAGGACGGCGCGCTCGGGTGTGGTCTGATCGGAAATCAGATTTTCTCCGGCTTCAAGAGGCGCAGCGAAACGGCGATCGTAGCGTTTCTGGCGATTGCGGGCCTGATTGTGGGCGACGCGAAAGAGCCAACTGCGAATATTTTCCTGCGACCCGCCAGCTGCGAGGTGATGGTGCAGGCTGAGGAAGGCGTCCTGGACAACGTCCTGAGCTTCGTCACTGGAAAGCCCGAGGCAGACGAGATAGCGAAGCAGGGGTCTGCGCTGCTCGCGGTACAGGGTATCAGCTTCAGCATCTCCTTCGCCGGCCCGCGCGCTTGCACCTGAGGCCAGGCGCGAAAGCGGCAACGAGATCGGTATCGAATCACCGGGCATAGGGTTGTTGGGGTGAGATGCTCGTCATTGCGCTTCAGTCGTATAACAACTGAGGGGGTGGATTTTACGGGTCAAAATGTGGGCAAATCCCGGTAAACGTGTGGGTAACAGGGATTATCATCAGCTACCCCGATCTGAGATAGCTGGTGCGAAGAGGATTTCCGGCCTGAACGCGCCTACCGCGCAGCGCGACGAAGTGAACCCTACGCGAGTCGTCTCCGCCGCCACGCTCCCACGAGGCCAAGAAGACCGCAGCTGAGCAGAGCCAGACTGCCCGGCTCGGGTGCGCCAACCGGGCCGGAAGAGGCGATCCCGAGCGTCCCAATTTCCTGCGTGAACGTGAAATCGTTAAACGCCGTGAAGGTGCCCAGAGAAGTGATCGGCATGTCGAAGTCGGCGGTGCCCCCAACAAAGAGACAACCGGCGCCTGTAAAGAAGATGTCCATTTCGATGTCGGTAGGCGCCGCGGGAGTATTAACAGTTACAGAGCTCACCGAACACAATGGAAACGACGTGCCGAGCGAGGAAGAAGTGGGAATAATGCCAGTCGTGGTCGTTGTGAGTATGGCAGGAACGTCGAATTGCACCTGGATATTCACTGTCGAAATACGATCCTCGTTGACGTCGAGCGTGTAGACGGTATCAGCGCGGAGCAGGCCGGGGAGAAGCAAACAGAATCCTAGTAAAGCCACACTAATTTTCATGAAATTCCCCCTGTGACGCTCATCGCCAGCAATCCCAGGCAGAAATGTGATCGCCTGCAAAACACAGAATTTATAGGATAGCTCTGCTGATTTCTTGCACAATTCCGAACACGCACTGCCCGAACCGACTATTTTCTTGCGGTGTTTTTTGCTCGCACAGGCTCCCGCCCCGCAGACCGTGCGTGCGGGTTCTCGCCAGAATTGCCCCTCTCATCTCAAGGCCTCAGCATGAGGCGCAGTTCGCGCTGTGCAAAACGGCTTTTGATCGCTGCCGCAGTTCTCGTCCAAATCGGACTTGACTCTGGACTACACTCAAGGGTGTAAGTTTAGAGGTGCCCGATGCTTCTTGCGGAGAAGTTGATGCGAATCGGCCAGATGTCCAGACAGACCGGTGTAAGCATAGACGCGATTCGATTTTATGAGCGCACCGGCCTGCTCGCAGCGCCGGCCCGGAGCGTAGGCGGTTTTCGTCTTTATTCTCCTGACGCTCTTTCCGCCTTGCAATTCATCCGTAACCTACAGACGCTGGGCTTTTCGCTAGATGAAATCCGGGAGTTTGTGTCTTTGAGAACCAATGATCTTCGTGCGTGCTCGGCAGTGCGGAGGATGCTCGACCACAAGTTAAGAGACATTCGCGCAAAGAAAATCGCGTTGGCCACGTTGGAAGCGGAACTGACGACTGCTCTGAAAAAATGCAACGCTCAACTCAAGCGCCCACGGCCGAGCAAGAACGGGAGCTGCCCGGTTTTGTCAGTAATTGGAACATCCAAGCGAAGGGATGCGGAATGAAAATCGAAGTCTTGTATGTGCCCGACTGCCCGAATCATGTTCTAGCACTTGAGCGCCTACGCGAAATCCTGTCGGCGGAGAGTTTTCAAAAACAAGTCAGCGAAATACTGGTGAAAGATGCGGTGATGGCCCGATCGCTGCAGTTTCCCGGCTCTCCGACGATTCGCATAAACGGGCATGACGTTGAGCCGCAAAACGAAAAAGCTGCCGGGTTCGGACTCGTGTGCCGCTTGTATTCCGATGGCAGCGGCGCTCCGTCTCAGCGGAAACTGCGTGCCGCAATCGAAAAAGCGGAGAGTTCAAAAGCCTGATGATTAATTGGAAGACAACCGCTGCTTCACTGGGTGCGATGCTCACTTCGCTGCTCACGCTAGGTTGCTGCTTGCCGCTGCCATTCCTCGGCGCTGCTGGCATTGCTGGTGCCTCGGTTTTCTTGGCGGGTGCACGGCCCTGGCTATTGGGGTTTTCAGTCATCCTTCTGGCATTAGGCTTTTTGCAAGTCTATCGTGGGGTGCGCTGCTGGGCACGGCAAAGCAAAACAGCAATAGCACTCCTGAGTCTTGCCACGGTCGTCGTGGTGCTTCTGCTTCTCTTTCCCCAAGTCATCGCCGGTCTGCTTGCGGATATTTCGAGTAGACAGCGGTGAAAAAGCGCCTGAGTTTCACTTTGTTTGTAGCAATCGCCGCACTCTTGGCTCTCAGTTGGCACTTTCATAGCCCGGCGAGGGTTCCCACAGGACAGCAGCCGCTTACGCCGCTCACGTCTAGCAATTTTGACCACCTGCGCGCAGCATTCAATGCGGCATCTGGTGAAGTCCGAATCGTTCTGCTGCTTTCTCCTACGTGACCAACATGCCTGCGGGGGGCCTCCGCAGTCGAAGATGTTCTAAAGGAAAATACAAATCCGCACGTTCAAGTCTTTGCTATCTGGGAACCAATTCTGCCAACAGACTATTCCAGCCCGGGAACCTCCGTGCTGGCGCGCTTATCTGACGCGAGAGTCGCGCAGTACTGGGACGAAAGCCATCTGTTTGCAGCCGAGCTTGGGCGGAAGATCAACGCGGACGTAGCTCAGCCAAAACCGAGCTGCTGTAACCGCAATGGCACCCCGTGGGACGAAGTTGCGGTTTACCCGCGAGAAGCGGAGTGGAAAAGCGAACTTCCGCGTGCCGTCTTCTTAAATGGCCCAGTGGTTCGTTCGCTGGATTTTTCAAAGACAGTCGCAGACTTACTTTCCAAGTGATTTCCATTTGTAGTGAGACCACGAATCGGAAATCGAAAAATTGACAAGTGCTGGCGGGGCACGATGGGGGATGTCATGCGGCTGTCATGCTAACGACGACGAATCCAGCTTGCCGCGTGCGCCGGCAAGCTGTCCTGCCGCTTCTGCTTTTCGCGTGACGGATCGGCGTTGCCAACAGCTCGAGAAAATCTGCTCGAATCACTGAACTGCGGGATCAATCACTGTGCCGCTGTGCTGGACTCGCGCAACAGCACCACATCCGATTCCGCGTGATTGCGCAGGACGCCAACGGTCTTGCCGTCCGGCGAGTAGCCATACCAGCGAAATTCATCCGCGGTAAAATTTGTGATCGCGTGCCCGCCACCGCCGGGTCCCGCGCCATCAACTGGTTGCAACCACAGATTCTCCACGCCGTTTTCGCGGATCCCATACATCACTGACTTGCCGTCCGGTGAAAAGCTTGGAGGCTTTGACATCAACGGGTTTGGATCGAGCATACGCCGCGGGGGCTGCGGCCCCGCATCGAGCGCCAGCAGCACAATCTTCTGCTGAGTTTCTGCCCCGGGGTGAGGGGACACCGTCGCGAGGAACGCCAGCATTTTGCCGTCGGGGGAAACGTCAAAATACGGCGAGCCCACAATCGCACCAGGAATCTCGACGCCCGGGATGGCTTCCGGCTTCCCTCCATCGACCGAAACACGGTGAATCGTCTGACCGGTGAAGTAATAAACCCACTTTCCGTCGGGCGAGCACGTTGGACCGAAGTCGCTCTTGGTGTCGGAAATCTCTTTCAAATTGGCGCCGTCCGCATCCACCCGCCAAACGCTTCGCCCGTCGATTCCTGATGGTGAGCGGTGGCCGGTGACAAATACAATTGGATGTGGCGTGGACGTGCCGGAACCCGCCGCTCCACAGCCCGCTGGTTCGGTGACCGATTGATTCAGCACGACGATCCGATTGCTTCCGTCGGGCGAAATCCGCACAAGTTTCCCCGGCTCCGACAAATAAAGTTCTCCGCCGGAGTTCCAACCGAAAGAATCCACATCCCTCTCTTGTGCAAGCGCCGGGTTCGGAAGATTCTCCTTGCTTCCCGCAGCCGGCAGAAAAAAGAAAGTGCGAATATCCTTGCGAAGGACCGCCGCAATCGTCTTGTTGTCTGCCGATACGCTAAGTCCGCTGTAGTTATTTATATCGTTGGTGATGGATTGCATTTTCGCGCTGGGAAGCGAAACGAACACGAGTTGAGAACGAAAATCGAGCGAATCGAGCCGGGTTAGATTCACGAACACTCCCGCGGCATCTGCCGATGGGACGAGTTCGTGCAGGAGCATGTCATTGTATTTGGCCACCATTTTCGATTCGCCGGTAGCCGCGTCAAAAGCCTCGATCCCCGCCAGCGATCCGCCCACCTGGATTGTCGTTCCCAGGAGACTCTTCCCGTCCGGCATCCAGTGAATGAATTGGGGAATTCCCCGGGCAGTCCCGCCCGCAATCATCTTTTCATCGCTGCCGTCGGGATTGGCGGTCAAAAGTTGAAACTTGCCCACTTCCGGATCGTTGGCGCGTGCGTAAGCGATCCGCTTGCCATCTGGGGAAAACGTGATGTTCGTGTCCACATCGTGAGCGATTGCTTTCGGTGTCCCGCCCAGCACGGGAGCGCGGTAAAAGTCGTGCACGTCCTCCACAGTACCGGTAGGGCGCCGGAAATAGAGATAGCTTGCGTCGGGAGAAAACGCGAGCCTCGAATAACGCGTGGCTTCCGGCGTCACCACCTGCGTGTCGCTGTTCGTTTCCACATGCCGCAGCCAGAGGCTTTGCTTGCCGGCATCCGCCACCACGCTCAAAATATATTTTCCGTCGGGCGAGAGCGCTGCTTGAATGGACTTCCCGTTGTCGGTGACTTTCGTAATCGTGAAACTTCGGAACGGGATGGCCGCCGCCTTTCCGCGCAAGAGCGAATACATCCCGTAGCCCGCCCCCACTATCAGCAGCGCAACCACCGCCGCCACCGCGATCAGTTTCCCCTTGTGCTCGTGCGCTACCACCGCAACCGCTGAGCTCCCGAATTCGCGCGTTGCCGCCGGCAAAATTCCTGATGCGCTTGCCGCTGTCGATGCCGCTACGCGTACCGATCCCGACCTTCCCGACTCCGTGTCGCGTTTCAGCCTCTGCAAATCCGAACGCAAATCGGAAGCGTGCTGATAACGCAGCTTGGGATCCTTCTCGAGCGCTTTCGCGATCACGCGTTCAAGGTCAAGGGGTAGCTCCGGAACCACGCGCGTCGCCGGCGGTGGTTCGCGCTCCAGAATGGCTGCAAAAATCACGCCGGAAGTGTTTCCCTTGAACGCTTGCTGTCCCGTCGCCATTTCGTAAAGCACCAGGCCAAAGGGAAAAAGATCCGACCGCGCATCCAAATTTTCGCCGCGCACCTGTTCGGGCGACATATAAGCCACCGTGCCGAGCGCGGTCCCCGGGCTCGTCAGATTCGGGTCTGTGCCCATGGTTACGCCGCCCGCCGTTACCGTTTCGCCCACGTTCTTGGCCACCAGCTTTGCCAGTCCGAAGTCGAGCACCTTCGCCTGGCCGCGCTCGGTCACAAAAATATTCGCGGGCTTGATGTCGCGGTGAATAATTCCCTCGCTGTGCGCGGCCTCGAGCGCGTCGGCGACATTGGCGCCGATTTCGAGCATTGCGTCGAGCTGCATCGGCTGGCCGTTGATGCGATGTTTCAGCGTCATGCCCTTCAGCAATTCCATGGCGATGAAAGGCACGCCCGAATCCCGGTCGATGTCGTAAATGGTGCATATGCTGGGATGATTCAATGCCGAGGCCGCCTGCGCCTCGCGCTCGAATCGCTCGAGTGAAGACTTGTCGGCCGAAGCGTCCTGCGGAAGGAATTTCAGAGCCACCTGGCGTCGGAGCTTGGTGTCCTCCGCGCGGTAGACCACGCCCATGCCGCCGCCACCGAGTTTCTCTATGATCCGATAGTGCGAGACAGTGTGGCCGATGAGAGGCTGGGTATCGTGCATGGCTCGCGCATCTTAGGCTGCATATTGAGGCAAGTCAACGAAGACAGGTCTGGCGCAGCGACCGCCGATTCTTTCAAACCCGCTGTGTCGAAGCATTGTCGCCGGTCACTTCGGTCGCTGGCATACTGATTAAACTGTTAGTTAACCGCAGGTTACGTTCCGGGAAGAGACCGGACAACTTCTTCCGCGCGGCAAGCGTCCCACCTTGTAGGAATGGTCTCGACAGAAAGCTGCCGAGAAAGAAAAAGGCGCCAAACGCCGAAAAGGAGGCAACTGGCATCCGCTAGCGGAACATGCGGATCGCGAGAAATCACTTCAACAATCCCGCCACCGGCGCACCGCGCCATAAAGTTAATCTACGGTTCCGCGATTAAAACTCGCGCCAACCTCCGGCATTTCAATAATATGCGAAATTCTAATCGGCGGTAAAAGCGGTGGAAGGCGCTACGAATTCAGCGGGACTAGTGGCGCTGCAGTTCGGCGATGCGGTCGGCCACGTCGCGGTAATCGATGTTCATGGCGTAGACCTGACGGAAGCTGTCGAGTGCTTGCTTCGATTCGCCGGCGTTTTCGAGGGCCATGCCTAGATCGTAGCGCAGCGCGAGAACTGCGTCCTGCTCGAGTCCGGGAGATTCGAGGGCGCGCTGATACCACATGGACGCGACCTTCGGCTCGCCCTTGTCCATGAAGCAGAGGCCGAGCATGGTGGCGCAGTTCATCGAGTAGCGGAAAGGCTTGCCCTTCTGCACGGCTTTGGCGACTTTCTGAAATTCGCCGATGGCTTCGTCGAGCAGGCCCATTTCGCGATAGGCGATGCCGAGATTGTAGTGAGTCTCGAGATCTTCGTCCTCTTCGCCGAGTTCGCCCAGTTCGGCGCGGAATTCCTGGAACACTTCGGAGAGCTGGTTCAGGCTTTCGGCCGTCACTTGCGGTGCAGCCGGCTCGGCCGTGTTGCCGTTCGCCGGCTCGGGAACATGCGGCAGCGTGACCGCTTTCATCGGTTGCGGTTCTTGTTCGAATATTTTGCTGAGCGATGCGGGCGAGGCTTCGCTCGAAACTTTAGAGCTTGCGCGCGGGGCGTCGAAGCCATCAATTTCAGCGACGAGTTCGCTGATGAAATCTTCGGTGGTGGCCGCTTCGGGAGCGCTCTTGGATTTGGCTGGTGCCGCTAGCTCGAGATCGAATTCATGGCTGGCTGGAATGGACTCGGGCGCGGCACTGTACTCAACGCTGGGCTCGGCTTCTGCAATTGGCTCAGGCTCTGCCACGCGCTCTTCTGCCGGTTCCTCGACGAGCTCGAAGGCCGGTTGGGGCGCTCCTTCTTCACCAAGTTCCTGAGAGACGATGTCTTGCAGCTCGATCACTTCGGCTTCTGGAGCCGCGGGCGCAGGAGCGGGTTCGTCGAGATCAACTTGCGAGAGAGTGAGCTCGGGAATTTCGGCGGCTTCTGAAATTGGCGCGGGCTCGGGAGTCGATGCAGGCTCGGGCTCGAGCGCCGGCGCGGCTTCCTGGGGAATCACGAACTCAGCCGGTGGCTCAGTGGCAGCAGCTTGCGGTGAAGCGGCTGCGACAGGCGCTTTCGTCGCCGTATCGGCAACGTCCTGAATCATCGCTTCCCACTCGTCCGAGAGATCAACTTCCTCGGGCGGTGCGGTGGAAGACGCGACGACCGGCGGTACAGCCGCAGGCGGTTGCGCGGCAACGGATTCTGGCGGCGCATGCGTTTCCGCGGTGACGGGAGCCGGTGGCGCAGCGGCGGGAGGAGTGGAAGCAGCAGGCTCCGGGGAAGGCGGTTGCGATTCTGCTTGAATGAGCGAAATTTCGAATTCTTCGAAAACTGACGAGGTAGCAGCGGCCGCTTCGGCCTCCGTGGGAGACGGAGCGACTTCGGACGCGGGCGGCTCGGACGCTGGCACGGCGCTTACGACCGATGCGTGCGCTTCTGCTGATGCGGCAGGCGTAACAGGCGGCGCGCCGATTGGCGGAGCAGCCGGCAATTCGGCCTCCGACATGCCCGCGGCTTTCTGGAATCGCTGGCGAAGCTCGAGGAAACGGTCCGCGTTCACCGTGTCGTTGCGTTCACGATGAATCTGTTCGAGCTGCGAGGCAAGTTCCGCGGTGCGGCGTTCGTTTCCCGCGCCGAGGTGCATGTCGAGCAGGCGCTCGAGTGTGGGCGTGTGACGCGGCGCGCGTTGCAAAACGTTTTCGAGAAGGTGCGTGGCCTTTTGCGTGAGGCCGTAGCTCGAGAAGAGGTCCACATCCGTGAGCGCCTGCGCGATGTACTTCTGCGTTTCCTCATCGAACGTCTCTTCGATGATGGCGGGCGGCGCTACAGGAATCGGCTTCTCGTTTTCGTCAATTCTTGGCGGTGGTTCTGAAGCGGCTTTCTCCGCTTTCTCTTCGACCGTGGGTTGCGATGTGCCGCCACTCTGGGCGCGCAGCTGATTCAGCCGTTCGACGAGGCGCTCGTCGTCCTTGTTGCGGTCGATGAGTTCCTGCAGACATTCTTCCGCGCGCGAATAATTTCCGGTGGCGGCGCAGAGGTCGGCGAGCTGGCTGAGCGCGAGCGGCAGCTGGTGCGAATTGCTCGTGTAGCGGCAGAAATCGACCATCAGCTCCAGAGGCGCCGCTTCCTTAGGTTGTTTCTCGACGATGGCCGAAACAGCTTTCAAGAATTTGTCCTGCTCCCCCGCTTCGATCATCGGGTGGCGAAGCTCTTCGAGCAGGCGCATCGCTTCCATCGCCTGGCCGCCTGCGATCATTGTTTCAGCCACGGTGTAGAGCGGAGCGGTGTGCTGATGGCCGCGCGCGAGTTGCTTGCGGGCACGATCAGCGGCTTTCTCGATTTGGTTGGACTTGAGTTCCACGTCCAGCAGCATCTGGGTGACTTCACCGCCTGCGTGCGCTTCGGGATGGGATTCAAGAAGCGCGATCGCGTCGGTATCCTTGCTGCCAGCAATGAGAGATTTGGCGCGCAGCAGCATAGCCGCGCCGTTCGCCGGATCGACTTCAATCGCGCGCTGGACAAGCTTTTCCGCTTCTTCGTGCTCACCGCGATCGAACAGGCGCTGGGCGTAACTCAGATAGGTCTGGGCCGCTTCCTTCTTCTGGCCCATCACGTTGTAAAGCTCGGCCAGGCGCATCTGCACGCGCAGGTTTTCCGGCTCCACGTCGAGCAGGCGGTGCAGCACTTCAACAGCTCGCTGCGCGTGATTCGCTTTCAGGTGTGCTTCGGCAATCTGCAGGAATAGCGGACGCGCTTCGCTGAGCACTCCCTGCTGAACGTAGAGGTCGGCGAGGCGTTCGAGCGGCGCAAGCTCGTTCGGCGCCAGCTTGGCAATTTTCTTGTAGATCGCGATGGCTTTGCTGTTGAAGCCGTCGTTGAGATAGACCTGCGCGAGGCGCTCGAAGTATTCGATGGCGTGCGACATATCGCCCTGGCGGGCATAGAGGTCGCCAACCGTCATCAGTGTGGCTTGGTCTTTCGGGTCGTTGCGCAGAATTTGCTGATACTCGGCGATGGCCTGAGGGACTTTGCCCTGATTGAGGAACTTCAGCGCGTTTTCGAGCGCTTTGCTTTTGTTGAACGCCATGGATGATTTCGCCTGCCTCGCGCGCGCAGCCTCGACGGCAGAGCCTTCCGCCCCGTTGTCCCCCTACTGCAGGTAGAGATGGAAGGTTAGCACGGCTGAAAATCGGGGGTCTATGAACCGGCGAAGGTGTGGTGACGAAGGGGATAACACAGTACTAGGGTACCACTAGGACTCGGGGATAGAGGCGACTGGCTGCTCGGGAAGCGGAAGTGGGCTCTGCGTCGCGCCCGTGGACCAGCAGCGGGCTTCTCTTACTGGCGCGTATGAAAACCGGTGCAGCGGCGTGGGGCCGTGCTCGCGAAGAGCGGCCAAGTGTTCCGGAGTGCCGTAGCCCTTGTGCTGCGCGAGACCATATTGAGGATAGAGCTGGTCGTATTCCTCCATCCTACGGTCGCGCTCTACTTTTGCCAGGATCGAAGCGGCGGCAATCGAGGCGGAGCGCATGTCGCCATGAATCAGAGCTTTTTGCTCGATGGGCAAATCGAGCTCGAGCGCGTCGAGGAGGAGATAATCCGGAAGAGGCTGTAGCTGCGAAATCGCGGCGACCATTGCCTGCCGGCTGGCCTGATAGATGTTCCAGGCGTCGATGCGGCTGGCATCAATTTCGGCTACGGCCCAGGCCAAAGCGTGTAGGCGGATGCGTTCGGCGAGAATGAAGCGCCGCTCAGGATTAATTTTCTTGGAATCGTCGAGACCAACGATGCGGCGGGTGGGACTGAGGATCACAGCGGCGGCAACTACCGGGCCGAACAGCGATCCGCGGCCCGCTTCGTCAAGCCCGGCGATACGAAGCCAGCCGCGCTGCCGCGCTTCGCGTTCGTAACGCCTCGAGCAGAGCCGTTCCACGTCCGCGAATTCTAGCACAGGCTCGCCAGCGCGCTGCGGCTTGATCGCGCGACTCATGTTGCCATTTTACAACACGCGTTTTGTGGAGTGTAATATGGCCCGAAATTCGCCTTCACGCTAAGTGAATCACGTAGCAGGAGAGAATCGAGCATGTCATCTCCACATTATGACCTGATCACCGTTGGCGGAGGGATGGCGGCTTCAGCGCTGGCGAAGTGTATGGCGGAAAGCGGCGCGAAGGTGCTGGTTCTCGAGCAGGAGACGCGCTTTCGCGATCGCATCCGTGGCGAGTTCATCATGCCTTGGGGCGTAGCCGAAATCGCGGCTCTGGGGATTTACGAACTTCTTTGCAAGGAGTGCGCGCAGGAGGTTCCGTGGATTGACATGGGCATGGGCGGTCCTCCGCGCGAATTGACCACCACTACCCCGCAGCAACGGCCCGGCATGGGCTACTCGCATCCGGAAATGCAAGAGACGCTGCTCGCGGCGGCTGAGCGCGCTGGTGCGGAAGTGCGGCGCGGAGTTGCGGTGCAGGGAGTAGAGCCGGGTGCGCCGGCGGTGGTGATTGCCGCGAGCGGAAAGAATTCGGAACGGATTTCGGCGCGGCTCGTGGTGGGCGCGGATGGGCGCAGCTCACAAACACGAAAATGGACGGGGTTCGAGCTGATAAAAGAGCCTCATCCATTTTTGCTTTGCGGCGTGGTTTTGAAGGGTGTTGCAACGCGGGAAGACGTAGCCTTTGTCCAGTACAACCCCGAATTAGGCACCGTTGCCACGATATTTCCCCAGCCGAAGGGCCGCTATCGCGTTTACGTGGGCTATCCCTCGACGATGAACTACCGCTTGCAAGGCAGCGGCGATGTGAAACTTCTCTTTTCTGAATTCGCGCGGACGGCGCCACCACTGGCGCCCTTCTTGAGCGGCGCAGAGTGCATCGGGCCGTTGGCGTCGTTCGAAGCAGACGATTTCTGGGTGAAGCATCCCTACCGGAACGGTGTGGCGCTAATCGGTGACGCGGCTGCGACGAGCGATCCCTGCGCTGGGCAAGTAATGGCGATTACGTTTCGCGATGCGCGAGTGTTGCGCGACCATCTTCTCGCCTCGGCCGATTGGGACAGCGCGGGGCATGCGTACGCTTCTGAGCACGACGATTATTTTGAGAGGTGCCATACCGCTACGGTGTGGCAGCGGCAAGTGTTTCAGGAGCAGACGCCGGAAGCGAGGCTGCGGCGGCACAAGGCGATGCCGTTGATTGCGGAGGATCCTACGCGGGTGCCGGACTACCTCTTCAGCGGGCCGGATTTGCCGATGGATGACGGGGTGCGGGCGCGCTTTTTTGGCGAGGTTTGAGTAACGACGGCATTGAGTTAGCTCAGACTTTGCGCTGTCTGAGTTCGGTAACGATCGCCCTCAGTTCAGCAACCGCTACAGGATCTCGGGGACCGGGGATGTTTATCAAGGGGTCCAGCTGATCGCACCGTTTCCTATACTTTTCGAGCTCTGGATCGGGGTGCCCGCCCTCGACAAAATCGTTCCATTCTTGAGGATAGCAGCTTTTACCATTCAAAAACCGCTCGATGATGTCTGCGACATCTCCGGCAGTTTTTGGCCTGCCCATTGTGTTTCCTTGAACGATTTTCTGTCGAGCGGAAAGAGGAGGTTATTTCGATTCCGTCGTTCCGGCGGCGGCAGCGGCTGTTTCGAATTTCTCGACGCGCTTGATACGGGCGGCTTTACCGCGCAGTCCGCGGAGGTAGCCGAGTTTGGCGCGGCGGACGCGGCCTTGGCGTACCACTTCGATTGAGCCGATCATCGGGGAGTGCATCGGGAAGATTCGCTCCACGCCGATTCCGAAGCTTACTCGGCGCACCGTGAACGATTCGCCCAGCATTTCGCCGCGGCGGCTCATCACTACGCCTTCGAATGGCTGGATGCGCTCTTTATCGCCCTCGCCTTCTTTCAGGCGGACGTTGACGCGAATGGTATCGCCCGGGCGGAATTCGGGGAGATCCTTGCGGAGTTGAGACTCTTGCACACTGCGAATTATCGGTTTCATTTCTATTTGTCCGTGCAGACCCGCTCAGGTGGGGCCAGCTTACGACGCACAATCTGTGATTTTACCGAATTTCGGGGGTTTTGCCTAGATTAAATTGCGATTGGGTTTAGCGCGAGGGCTTTTCAGGGTAGCGCGATGTTGCCGGCCGCAAAAGAGCCGGCGAGACGCCGGCGGTACGGAAGTGCATGCGTTGCGGCAATGGCCTGCGGAGTCTGGGGCGTCTGGGGCGTGCTACCTGCTAGGGCCGATTCGAATGATCACGAGCGAGGAGGTCGGGGCGGTTGCGCTTGGTTTTTTCGAGGGCTTGCAGGTGGCGCCAGCGGCGGATTTCTTCGTGGTTGCCGCCGAGGAGAATTTCGGGGACGTCCCAGCCGCGGAAGGATGGCGGGCGGGTGTAATGCGGGTAGTCGAGGATGCCGTGAGGGCCGTGATCCGTAGTTCGTGACTCATGATTTGCGCGACTTGCGTTGCCCAGAGCTGAACTAGCTTCGCTTGCGCTGAAAGATTCATTGACGGTGGAATCTTCGTTGCCCAGGGCGCCGGGGATCAGGCGCGTTACCGCGTCGAGAACTAGCGCGGCGGCAAGTTCGCCTCCTGAGAGCACGAAATCGCCGATGGAGATTTCGTCGGTGGCGAGGTGCTCGGCGACGCGCTCGTCTACACCTTCGTAGCGGCCGCAGATCAGAATAATTCGGTCGAGTTGCGCGAAGCGGCGCGCGGTTTCCTGGCGGAAGAGTTTGCCGGCGGCGGAGAGCAGGACGATGGCTGTGCTGGCGGGCGGGTTTGCGTCGGAAACAGGACCGGCGAGGGATTCGACAGCTTCGAACAGCGGCTCGCACTTCATTACCATGCCTTCGCCGCCGCCGAAAGGGCGGTCGTCTACTGTGCGATGGCGGTCGGGTGTGAAATTGCGCAGATCGTGGATGTGCGTTTCGATCAGACGCGCTTCACGGGCGCGGCGAACGATGCCGTAATCGAGCGGGCCGGTGAAGAATTCGGGGAAAATTGTGATGAGATCGAAGCGCATTGGTGACAATGCTACCTCAACTGGCATTCCTTCAGGGGCTAAAGCCCTGCGCCTATTGTCTGTTTTTCCCGCGGTTGAAACCGCGGGCTACAACGACGGCGAAATTGAAATCCGTGGGGAAACTCGAAACGTCGGGCGGACAGACGCTTTGAAGTCGCGCAGTTATTACTTGTTCAGTTCGCGGAGGCCTTCGGGTAAGACGACTTCTATGCGGTGGGCGGCGGTGTCGATTTGGACGCAGATTTCTTGGGCTAGCGGGATCAACAGTTCACCTTGCGGCGCATCCACTTCTAGCAGCGGCGTTCCTTTTAGTTCTTCGCCGGGGAACTGGACGTCGCGCACTTGGCCGATTCGTTTTCCGCTGTCGCGTTCGTAGACTTCGCAGCCGATTAGATCGCTTACGTAGAAAGTACCGGCGGGAAGAGAAATGCGTTCGCTCAGCGGGATTTGGACTTCGAGGCCTACCAGTTTTTCGGCGTCGGAAATTGAATTGGAGCCTTCGAAAAGGAAAATGGCCTGGCCGCCGCGACTGTGGCTTAGCCAGCAGGAACGAACGATAACGCTGCGCGGCGGCTCGGTGCGTCCATTCCACAATTGCGCGGATTTCAGACGAGTGAGGCGCTGGGGAAAATCGGTGAGGATTTCTGCGGCCACTTCTCCGCGTATGCCGTGCGGGCGCAGGATGCGCGCTACGGTGACGCGGCTCGATTGAGGTGAAGGCTCGATTTGCGCTACTCGAGAATTTCCAGCGTGAACCGCTTCCGCAATTTCATTCCGGCTGCACCGAGCAGCGTGCGGATCGATTTTGCCGTGCGGCCCTGGCGTCCGATCACTTTGCCTAAATCTTCGGGATGGACTCGGAGTTCCAGCACGGTTACCTGCTCGCCCTCTACTGACTTAACTTGTACGTCGTCCGGATGATCTACCAGCGCTTTCGCAATTGACTCGACGAGCTCTCTCATCGCGATTCCTCCGCAGCGTGGCGAGTGGAAAAGAACTCGCACGAACATGTACGTGAACTAAGCACATATCTCGGCTGGGAGTGAGACGGCTCAGGCAGGCTTCTGGTTCCGTAGGAAGCTGCGAACGGTGTCGCTGGGCTGCGCGCCTTTGCTGATCCAATACTGCGCGCGCTCGCGATCGAGCTCAATCGCCGCAGGCTTCTTAAGGGGATCGTATGTCCCGATTATTTCGACAAAGCGCCCATTGCGCGGTCGAGTTTTTTCGGTGACGATCACGCGATAGAACGGACGCTTCTTCTTGCCAAATCGGGCCAAGCGAATCATCAACACTAGAAATTCCTCCTGAGTGCAATCTTACCATTATATGGGAAATGAATGGGATTCACCTATCGATAATCTGACGCGTGGAATTAGGGGTTTCACTGTAGGCATGGCGGTCTGAGTGGCTACTTTTCGCCTGCCAGGCCTGGCGGCGGCTTCATGCCGGCGAATTTGCCGAGGCCGCGCATCTTGGTTTTCGCGTAGCTGCCGTACTGCTTCATCATGCGGCGCATGTCCGCGTATTGCTTCAGGACCTGATTCACTTCCTGGACGGAGGTGCCGCTGCCGCGGGCGATGCGTTTGCGGCGCTTGCCGTCGATCAGGCGGTCATCGGCGCGCTCGGCGGAGGTCATGGAATTGATGATGGCTTCGACGGAGGTGAGGCGTTTTTCGTCGATCTCGGTGTTTTTGGGAAGATTCGCGAACGGGCCTACTTTGGGGAGCATGCCCATTAGCTGCTCGAGCGAGCCCATCTTTTTGATCTGGCGGAGCTGGTCGCGGAAATCTTCGAGGGTGAAATCGTTTTCGCGGAGCTTGCGTTCGAGTTCGCGGGCTTTCTTTTCGTCGATGTGCTTTTCGGCTTTTTCGATGAGGCCGAGGACGTCGCCCATGCCGAGAATGCGGGAGACGATGCGGTCGGGGTAGAAGGGCTCGAGCGCATCGTATTTTTCGCCGATGCCAACGAATTTTACCGGGGCGCCCGAAACTTTGCGGATGGAAAGCGCTGCGCCGCCGCGAGCGTCGCCATCGAGTTTCGTGAGGACGACACCTGTGATGCCGAGCTGTTTGTGGAATTCGCCTGCGGAGCGAACGGCGTCTTGACCGATCATGGCGTCGGCGACGAAAAGGATTTCGGTGGGATTCAGCTCGCGCTTCAGCATCTGCAATTCGTTCATCAGTTCGGAGTCGATGTGGAGGCGGCCGGCGGTGTCGACGAGGATCACGTCATTCGCGGAGAGCTTTGCTTCGCGTACGGCGCCGCGCACGATTTCGAGAGGCTTGTCGGTTCCGGTGCCTGGCCAGCATGGAGTGCCGGTGGCGCGTGCGACTTGGGCGAGTTGTTCGCGGGCAGCGGGGCGATAAACGTCGGTTGAGACGACCATCGGCCGGTGGCCATGTTCGGCCAGCCATTTGCCCATTTTTCCGGTGGAGGTGGTTTTTCCGGAGCCTTGCAGACCGACGACGAGCCAGATGGAAGGCGGGCGCGAGCCGAATTGCGGTTTGGCTTCGCGGCCGAGGAGGTCGGCTAGCTCGTCGCGAACGATTTTTACCACTTGCTGATCGGGCGAGAGTTGCAGCAGCACTTCCTGGCCGAGGGCTTTTTCGCGGACGTGGGCGATGAATTCATCGGCTACGCCGAGGTTTACGTCGCCGTCGAGAAGAGCTTCGCGAATTTCGGCTAGGCCGGCGTCGAGGTGCTCGTCGGTGAGCTTGCCCTGGCCGCGCATGTTCTTGAAGGCGCGTTGTAATTTTTCGGTGAGCGTTTCAAACATGATGGAGACTCGTTAGTTGCTCGCTTGCTTGGCGGCGTCAGCGCGTTTGGCTGGAGGCGCGGCTGTGGTCTTCAAGAGCGCGCTGATTTCGGCGGATGTGATCGTGTCGTCGACGAAAGTGAATGTGCCCTTTTCCTTCATTTCTTTCGCGGCTTTGAGGAAGGCGCCGATGGCTACGCGAGAGAGCGCGGCACCGAGGCTGATTCGCCGCGCGCCTGCTGCAACGAGATCGGCGACCGGGAAATTGAGTCCTTTGATTCCGGAGAGCGCGTTCACCGGCTTCAGAGCGACGGCGGCACAGACTTCACGGATCGCTTCGAGATTGGGAAGGCCGGGCGCGTAGAGCACGTCGGCACCGGCGGCAGCAAAAGCCTGGAGGCGGCGGATGGTGTCGTCGAGATCGTTGCGGCCGTGAAGATAATTTTCGGCGCGGGCGGTGAGCGTGAAAGGAAACGGGAGAGCACGCGCGGCCTCTACGGCGGCGGCGACGCGTTCGACGGCGTGCTCGTGATCGTAAATCGGGCGGTTCTCGTTGCCGGTGGCGTCTTCGACGGAGCCGCCGACAATTCCGGTGGCGCCAGCGAGGCGAATCGTCTGCGCGACGAATCGCGGAACGTGACCGAAAGTATTTTCGAGATCGGCGCTAACCGGAAGATCGGTGGCTGCGGCAATCGCGGCGCTGTGCGCGAGGGCTTCTTCGCGTTTTACTTCGCCATCGCTGCGACCGAGGGTGAAGGCGAAGCCGGCGCTTGTGGTGGCGAGAGCTTCGAAACCGAGGCCTGCGAGCATGCGCGCGGAGCCCGTGTCCCATGGATTCGGGATGATGAAGGCGCCGAGTCTGGTGGGGCCGAGCGAGCTGCTTGGTTGGCCGACTTGAGCCGTGAGACCGTGGAGCGTGCGGAACTTGATTGCTTTATCGAGCTGACTGAGACTCATGCGATTCTCTTTTCTGGGCGCGAAGTGCGCAGCTTAAGGGGGCTGTTTGCCGCCGATTAGCAATTTGTAAGTGATTGATTTGGAGCGTGATACGCGAAGATTTAATCGCGCTACCGTAGATCAGAATCTGCCGCGCCGCCGATTTCGGCGAACAAATGGCGGCCGTCGGCCTTTGCTCGACGGAGTTGGCGGAGCCGTTGAGGAATGCTCCGTTGCGACTCATTCTTCGACCCGGGCTTCTCGACCCGTCCGGATTTGCGATTCGATTCATAGCCATCATTAGGCTAGCACGATAAAGGAATGATGCAAGTGGGTAGAGTGCGCAAGGATTTCGCTTAGCCGGAGTGGGAGCGTGCGTCGCTGGCGAGAAAGCGTTTTGTATAGGACAACTTGTTCAGAAAATTAATGCGCGGGTGTGACGGGTGGAGTAGGATGCGCGCATGGTACGCAAAGTGTTGCGGCTTTGCGAGGAAGAGATGCGGCGCGTGATCGGGGCGATTGTGGGGATGTGGGAACACGCGCGCGAGCTTGACGAGCAGGCGTTGCGCTCGTTGGGCATTGCTCCTCGCGAGCCTCGCCACTAGAACTGCCGGCCCGTGAGGTCCTGGCCTCATAGACTGGCGGGTGGGTGTCGGTGTTGGGTTTTTCTTCTGTGGAGTTCAATCCTTCCTCGGTTGTCGCGGTGGTGCAAAGGTCTTGCGGTTGATCCTTCGCTACGCTCCGGATGACAGCTCAACCAACCCACGACGACGAAGGCGGTGGCGTGGGTACCGAATCCGCGTCCATTGCGGTTCACGCGTGGATGGGTTCGGAGCGCTTCAGTTTAGGAAGCGCGTTGATGGCTTTGCCAGCTTTTTGCTCGGCGAGGCGCAGTTCGTAGAGGCTTTGTAAATTGAGCCAAAACTGGGCGCTGGTGCCGAAGAAGTGAGCGAGGCGGAGGGCCGTGTCGCCGGTGATCGAGCGAGTACCGTTCATGATTTGCGTGACGCGGTTCGTCGGCACGCGAATCCTACGGGCGAGCTCGGCGGCGCTCATGTCGAGTGCATCCAGCTCTTCTGCGAGGTGTTCGCCCGGATGAATGGCAGTGACTGGCATAGCGGTCTCCTAGTGATAGTCGACAATTTCAACGTTCGAGGGACCCGGCACACGATCCGGCCACTCGAAGCAGATTCGCCATTGATCGTTGATGCGGATACTGAACTGGCCCTGGCGGTCGCCACGCAGCGTTTCGAACCGGTTGCCGGGCAACGCCGCCAAATCTCTGAGCGACGTGGCGGCTTCGAGACGGTCGAGTTTGAGTCTGGCGGATCGCCCAAATGCCGAAAACGCTCTGACGTGCTTCCCTGCGGCGAAATACCTTGTCCGCTTGTCCCGGAAGCTGACGATCACGTCTAATCTTAGCAGTCTTTATGCGTTACGTCAAGCGTAACGCCGTATTACTTTTTGGCCGAATGGCCGAAAATGCCCACGACGAAAAATGCGTCGTCGTGGCTATTGGCAGGGATTATGGTTGGATTTGGATTAGGCCCGGCTCGGGCTTTGAGGTTTGGGTGCCTGGGCGCCAGCGGGATGGGTGGATTGACTTGGCGCGGAGTTTGTTGACGAGGAGGCCTGTGTTGATTGAGCCGGAGACGAAGTGGCCGACTTTGAGTGGGCCTACTACCTTTTCGGTCTTGATCCAGTGCAGGGCGCTGCTGATGGTGCAGCCGCACTGGGAGCAGTCAGGTGTGCCGCCGAAAACGCAGGGTTCGACGCGGCTTTTCAGATCGGCGGAATAGTTGGCGGACATTTTGGCGAAGAGGCAATCGTCGGGATTTTCGGGCGGGCGGAGGAGGGCTTCGCCCATGCCTTTTGTGAACAGGAACTTGGGAAACTTTTTGTACATCGCGGGGAGCTCGCGCGCGAGGATTTCGCGATGTTCCGGCAAGAGCTTCTCCGCGCTTTCTTCTCCGATTTGCGGGGTGTAGACGCTGACCCAAACGCGATTCACTTCGGGGCGGGCGCTCCAGAACGCAACATATTCTTCGAGATAGCCGGGACGTTCGAACATCGGACGCGTAATGACCCAGTGAACGTTGATTTCGCGGCCTTCGATATTTTTCAGGATGCGTTCGTATGTGGCGGGCTGCCGGCGGACGTCGTGATGTTCGGGCAGGCCGTCAATCGAGACGGCGACACGGACGCGCGGGAGTTTCATCCACTCGACAGGGATGGGGATCACGGCGCTGGTGACGACCAGCGTGAAAATATTCATTGCGCTGAGAATCGGGAGAATGCGACTGAGTTCTTTGTGGCGGACGAGCGGTTCGCCGCCGACAAGCGAAACGTGAATCGGCTTGTGCTTGCGGACGAGATCCACGACGCCGTTGACGAGAGCGTCGCCGCGAAGATCGTTGAGCTGGCGCAGGGTAGTTTCGCCGCCGAGATGCGAATCGCCATAGGCATAACAGCCGGGACAGGTGAGCGGACATTCGCGAGTGATTTCAATGGAGAGCATGGGGACTTTGCCGGTGAGGATATTGCCCCAGGCGGACAGGATTTCGCGCTTGGTTATGCTCGGGTTAGGCATACCCCATTATGACGCAGAATCGGGTGGAAGGATTCTTCAGTTTGTCTTCGTTGACAGGGGCTGGCACGCGGAGTAGTTTGCGGCTGCGGCGAAGGAGGGATGATGAAAGCGATCTGGGCGGGAGTGGCGGTGCTGAGCGTGGTGCTGGCGGCGAGAGGGCAAGCGCCGGCGGCGAATCCGGTGGCGGCGAAGGACGAGCCGCATCATCATTTAGTACTCGAAAATGCGTACGTGCGTGTGCTGCACTTCGAGCTTGCCGGGCACCAGGCGACTCTTTCACACGCGCACGATTTGCCGTACGTTTCGGTGGCCCTGGGACCGGGAGACTTCATAAACGCGGTGACCGGCAAACCCGAAGCGCATGCAGCGTTGAAAGATGCTCAGGTGGGCTATTCGAAAGGCGGATTTTCGCACATCGTGCGGACTGATGCCGGCCCGCCGTTCCAGAATTTCACGGTGGAGCTGCTCAAGCCGCAGGGCGCGGTGCGCAACCTGTGTGTGAAAGTGGTGGCGGATGCGCCCGAGGGGGGATGCAGTCAGGCTGCGTCTATCGACGGGAACGTGATGATCTTCGAGACGGACGAGATGCTCGTCCAGTCCGGATCGCTCGCGGCGCAGCAGAAGCGGACAGAGGGAGCGGAGAAATCGCCGAGGCTCTATCTCGTGTTGGATAAGTCGGAGCTGACGATTACGATTCCCGGGCTAGGCGACAAGACGCTGCGGACGGGCGACGCGTTTTGGCTGCCGGCAGGAGCGGCGCCGTCGCTGGCAAATCCGGGGGCCGAGGTTTCGCGGTTTCTCGTGCTCACGTTTAAGTAGCCTGAGCGGCAGGGTGAAATCGGAGCCCGTCTCGAGTTGGAGTGGTTGTGTACGACCCAAAACACAATGAGGAGGAACTCGATGGTTCGGAGAATCGTGGTGATGTGCATCGCGCTTTGTGCGGCTTTTGCGCTGGGTGCAGCTCTCTTTGCGCAAGCTCCGGGAGTGACCGTTGGTGAGCGGCACGGAAACATGCGAGCCGCGCAACAGTACATTCAGCAGGCGTGGCGAAAAGTTGACGAAGCGCAAAAAGATAATAGTTACAATCTTGGCGGGCATGCGGGACGGGCGAAGGAGCTTCTGGCGCAGGCGAGCGAAGAGATAAAACTTTCCGCTGAAGCCGCTAACTCACACCGCTAGCTGCCTCCGAACAAAGGCACGGCCGGTTTGCCAGGGAGCGCCCATATACCCCTCGCACTAAGAATTTGGCTGCTTGATGTAGCCGGCCGTGCCAACGATGAGAATCGATACCGGTTGGAACTCAAACGTTTCTACCATCACCGAAATTGGTTTAGATCGAAATAGAGTGCGAGAATGCTGTTTAACGAAAAGGTATGAAGATTTCCCTTCGCCAAATTTTGTCTGACTCGCACGTCTCTGCGGTTGCCATAGCGGTCTTGCTGATCTGGTCATTTGATTCAGCGATTGGAGCTTTTTGGGAGCCATTCTCCAGCGCAGTAAGCTACTTAATCACCTCAATAGCGATTCTTGGTCTTCCGTATATCCCGCCTCAATTTACTTTTTCTCAGCGCGGTATGCTCATAAAAAGTTGTCTTCTTCTTTTCAATGCCCTCATCTGGTTCGCTTCGGCATGGCTTTTGTCCCGTTGGGTCTATGGGGAAGGACCGCTCCGCAGTTTGTGGAACTCCCGCGAACGTTTTAAGAGGAGAAGTCATGCTTGATCGATTAAGGCGCATACTCGTTGAGAGCTATGTAGGCGCTATTGCGATGGGATGGGTACTCGCCGATTGCATAGCACACTTCGTGGGTATTTTCAGCGCGCCAATTGCGGGATGGGTTTCGCAAAAAAACTACTACGACTTAACACAAAAAATGACTGGGCCGAAGGTAACCGGGTCGCTGCCCTTCCCCTTCCAAGACGCGCTGCCCGAGTTGGTTAGGACCGCTTTGTTCTTGCTAATTTGGTTTGCGATAGTTCGTTGGCTTTACTATAAGCCTTTCGCACTGACTTGGCCCCAGCCCGATGCAGAAGCGAAGCCTGATGGGAAATAGTTCGAATACGGATTCTATTTATGACTGGAAAGTCCGGCGGCGCGTGTTGCGCCTCGCAGAGCGCCGCGCCGCCTTGGCGAGTTTGCGAGAGCCGTCTGAAATTCTGTGGCAGACAGCACCGCCTGATTCTGCTCCAGGAGCAGATAGCCAAGCTGTTCGCGCGCCGGAACGATCGGCCCAGGGGTGACGGGGAGCTTTTCGATGCCGTCTTCCTGGTCGGCTGCCTCACGCAGCAGGCTTATGGCTTCGTCGTGTTTGCCGCTGGCTTCGGCGGACCATGCCATGACTTCGCGGAGCAAAATGTGGACCTGAGTTGCCCAATAATCGTTGTTCGATTGGATGGTCGATTGATTGTTGGATTGATTGGCAGATCCACGGAGTTGCGCTTCGATCTGCTGTAAGCGATCGGCTTCCGTCGTCGCGTCTGCGACGCGTCCAGTGCGGCTTAGACCGATCCCTCTGGCCCAGACTGCAATCGCCGCGACATGGGGCGGGACTCCGGGCGGAGAAGCGATTTTTGCAGCGCTTGCCCAATCGCCCCTTTCAACGGCGAGGCGAATTGGCATGACTGTGTATGCGTATCCAATCTTGAAATCAGCTACGTCGAGGCCGGACATGTCTTGCAAGTGCTGAACCACCTGGTTCGCTTCCGAATCGCGGCCGGTTTGCAGGTAGGCGTAGACGAGATAGTCCATGGCGTGAAGCTCTTCCCCCGTGTCGCCCTGCTCGCGCGCCGCTTTCATCGCCGCTAGGTTGGAAGCGATGGAGTCGTCCCATAGGCCGAGCCGGGTGAATATATGCGAAGGCATGTGCAATGCGTGCGGGGCTGAGGGCGCGATCTGGGCATACGCCTTTGCCGCCGGGAGGCCTTTTGGCGCGAGTTCAGCATTGTCATAAGCGTGGATCAGGTAGTGAGGGATCCCCGGATGCTGAGGATGGGAGCGATAGAGAGGTTCAAGCAGGCTGGCCGCTTGCTTCTGCTTCGAATGTGTTTTGTCGGTGGGAGACGAATTGGCTAGGAGCGCGAGCGCGTAAAACACCTGCGCTTCCACGTCCGCACTATTTTGAGAAACGAGAGCGCTCATCGCGCGTTCGTAGTTTATTGCGCGCGTCGTATATGGAACTGAGCCAGCGTTCTGATATAGCTCGGCCAGAGCTTTTATGAAGTTGCGTTCACGCTCGGAGTTCGCGCCGAGCTGTTGGGCGAGCTCGATTTCCTTTTGCGCGCTCGAAATTGTCTCGGGCAGGATGGGCGGGTCCCAAAGCTGGCGAAAATACGTCATGGCGATTCCCCAGTGCGCCATGGCGCAGCGTTCGTCCTGCGTTGCTACGGCCTGAAATGCGCTGCGCGCGTCTGCATAGGCAAAGGAGTGAAGGAGGGCGACGGCTCGGTCGAACTGTTGCTGGACTTCAGGACGACATGAGACGGGAAAGGAGACGACGCCGAGTTTTTCGGGCGCGGCGTGGTAGTGGACATCTTGTGCTGCGGAAGATGCGGGAAGAACGAGCAGAAACGCGAGCGAGAGCCGCGCTGAATGGAACAAGGTTTCTCCCGAGGATGATTGGCAATCTTGCGACGAATATTACTCTGACGCGGAGGAAAATGCTCGCAGCTTGATTGGTGCGAGCGACGTTCCTTGACCGATGTGCGGGGGTCGTCTAGACTCATTGTTTCGTTTGGGTGCGCGATTCGTTCTAGTAAGAGAACGGAATTTGCTGGGCGAAACTCGCCGGGCGCGCGGGACGTAGTACATACAGAGATTGAGCGAAAAGCAGAGGAGAAGGATCGTTGCCGAAACGCACTTTTCAGCCGCATGTGCGGCGCCGCCATAAAAAGCATGGATTTCGCGCACGAATGAAGAGCCAGGGTGGACGGAAGGTACTTGCGACACGCCGCAAGAAGGGGCGCCACAGTCTTACGCGCGTCTGACACGCCGCGGCATGATTTTCCCCGCACCGCTCGCCTGGTGCGCCGGTCGGAGTATGACGCGGTGTATCGCGAAGGCCGCCGCCGGACGAGCCGAGAATTTGCCGTTTTTCTTCGCGCCAATGGCCTCGATGAAAGCCGGTTCGGATGGAGCATCAAGAAAGCGCTGGGGAACGCGGTAAAACGCAACCGCATCCGCCGGCGAATCCGCGAAATCGTACGACTGCACCGACAGGAGATTTCTCCAGGATGGGACATAGTGATTCATCCGCGCACGTCAGTGGCTACGGCGGAGTTTGCCGTGGTGACGAGCGAATTGCTGAAGCTACTGCCGAAGCGCGACGCGGCAACTTGAGGCACGGTTCTCTTCGGGAGACCCTGCGTTCGGCTGGGAAATGGATTTTGCTGTTGTTCGTCCGCCTTTATCAGGTTTTTCTCTCGCCGTTTTTTGGTGGCGCCTGCAAGTTTTATCCCTCGTGCTCGAGATATGGATATGAAGCGATTGCGCGGCATGGAGCTTGTCGCGGGAGTGTGCTGGCGGTGAAGCGATTGCTGCGCTGCCGGCCGTTTACGAAGGGCGGATTTGATCCTGTGCCGGATGTTGAGGACGACTTTACGCATCAGGAGCTTCAGGGGCTAAAGCCCCATCGCGCTCCTATCGTAAAGGTCGCGGCTGAAGCCGCGACCTACAAAGATCAAGGCAGGCCTTTCGCGAACAGCACGCAGGGCGAATGCTTCGAGAAAGCCACTCAGGGCAAGCCCTTGGAAAACACCGCTCAGGATAAATCCTTCGGGAATCGCGCCAAGGAAAAACCCTTCACGCATGGCGCTCAGGGCAAGCAGGAGTTCGCGCAGTGACGGAAATGAATGATCAGATTCGCGCGGTCGTTTTTATTTTGCTCGCGCTTCTGATTCTTTTTACCTGGGGACATTTTTTTAAACCGCCTGCTCCGGCGCCTGCGCCAGCAGGAACGGCAATTTCGCAGGGTGGCACGAGCCCCGCTCCATCCGGGCAGCCTGCGGCGGAGAATCTTCGAGCTTCTGCAGCGGCTGCCGAGAAAAAACCTGCGTCGGCCGCCGCTATCCAAGCGGCGGATGAAAAAACGATCGTGGTGGAAAGCCCACTGTATCGGGTGGAGTTTTCGAATCGCGGCGGCGTGGTGCGGAGTTGGAAGCTCAAAAAATATTCGACCGACCAGAAACCGCCGCGGCCGCTGGATCTTGTGAATGCGGATGCGTCGAAGCAACTGGGCTGGCCTTTCTCGCTGGTTCTCACCGATAAACAACTCGAGGCGCAGGTGAATTCTGGGTTGTACGAAGTGACGCCGGCGGCGCAGGGGGCGAGCGCGGATTTGCAGGCGCCTGCCGATGTGACGTTCCACTGGAGCGACGGGCATGTCGACGTGACGAAGAAGCTTTCGTTCACGCCAGATTACGAGTTGACGGTGGAGTGCGCGGTGACGGTGGACGGCAAGGCGATTCCGGCTGCGATTGCGTGGCGCGGCGGATTCGGCGACAAGGAAGTTTACAACGCGGCGCAGCTTGTGACCGTTTTCTACAAGCAGAACGATAAGTTGAATGTGCTGCAGTACAAGAAGCTCGGCGTATCGGGAAATCAGGCGGAGCCTGCGGTGCAGACCGGGCCGCTGGAATATCTGGGCGTCGAGGATCAGTTTTTCACCGCAGCGTTTATTCCGGACGGAACCAACCTTTCACTGTGGCATTGGATGCAGAATCACGACGTGTTTGTAGAGGGAAAGACCGTCGGAGAACCGGAAGCGGAAATGGCGGCGGGGACGACGGAATCGGCGCCGTTAAAGGCGCGCGTGTACGTTGGTCCGAAGGACTTGACGCTGCTGAGCAAGATGAAACCGCCGCTCGAGGATTTGGTGCAGTTCGGGTGGACCGGAATCATCGCCAAGCCGATTTTCGAGATTCTGAAATGGATTTACCGATTTGTTCCGAACTATGGATGGGCGATCGTGATTTTGACGCTCATCATCAATATGGCGATATTCCCGTTGAAGATGAAGAGCTGGCGCTCGATGCAGAAAATGCAGAAAGTGGCGCCGGAAGTGCGGCAGATTCAGGACCGCTACAAGAAATATTCGATGAGCGATCCGCGCAAGAAAAAGATGAACGAAGAAGTGATGGCGGTGTATTCGCGCGAGGGCATCAATCCGATGGGAAGCTGCATTCCGATGCTTTTCCAGATGCCGATCTGGTGGGCGCTTTGGCGCGTGCTGAATGGCGCGATTGAATTGCGGCACGCGCCGTGGATTGGCTGGATCCACGATCTTTCGGCGAAGGATCCTTATTATATTTTGCCGATTGCGATGACGATTACGATGTATCTGACGACGAAGATGACGCCGCAGACGACGACCGATCCTTCGCAGCAGAAAATGATGCAGTTCATGCCGCTATTTATGGGCGTGATTTTCTTCCGGTTGTCGAGCGGGCTGAATCTGTATATGTTTACGAGCAACCTTGTCGGCATGGGGCAGCAGTATTATCTGAATCGCACGGAGCCGCTGCCGTCGAGAAGCAAATTCAAGAAGAAAAACGAATGAACGAAGGGCGAGGGCGCATTCCGGCCGGTAGACGGCCTCCGATGAAAGAGAAGCCGCGCGAGGAAGCGCATTTTGACCGGGCGCGCGCGGTGGAAGAGATGAAGCGTTATCTGGATGTGTGCGTGCGCGGGATGGGGCTGGAACTCGAGTATGAGATTTCTTCGGGTGGCGCGGGCGCGGAAGGCGATGGCGGGGCGCAGGCTGGAGACGTGGTGGTGGCGTTTCGCGGCGCGGATGAAGGATTGCTGCTTGAACATAACGCCGAACTGCTGCTGGCACTCGAGCACGTGGGGCATCGCTGGCTGCGGCTAGATCCGCGACTGCACGATCATGTGCGGTTCGATTGCGGAGATTATCGAACGACGCGGCTCGACGAATTGAAATTGTCGGCGCGCGTGGCAGCGCAGCGTGTGCGCGAAACGGGGCAGCCCTTCCGATTCAATCCGATGTCGTCAAGGGACCGGCGGCTGATTCATCTGGAGTTGAATGGCGCGGCCGGAGTGCGGACGATGAGCGAAGGCTCCGGGGATCATCGCCAGCTTGTGATTTATCCTGCGAATAATACGAACAAGAGGTAGCCGCAATCTCCCACTTGTGACTCGTAATGCGCCCGCCGAGGTGTGCCTGCCTGCTACTCTTCGATGACGCCAGACGAAGAGAGATTCCTCGACTCCGGCCGGCTCGTCCCGCACGAGCGGGACGAAAAAAGCAGAAGAGCCTGCCTGCGCTCGGAATGACAAGTTTTTGGTGGCGCGCGACTATCAGACTTCGAGGGTGTAGCCCTTTTTTCCTACGTTGAAGGCTTGCGTTGAGCCGAGGCGATCGCTGCGGCCTGCGCATTCGTGGATGTGGCCGCAGAAAAGGTAGAGCGGCTGGACGCGATCGACCCATTCGCGCAGCGTGGGGCTGCCTGCGTGTTTTCCGGCGGCGAATTCATCGAGGCGAGTACCTTGGGGCGGAAAGTGGACGACGAGATATAGCGGCTTCAAATTGTCGAACGGCGCGAGTGCTTTTGCGATTTCCTCTTCTGTGTATTCTCCCGGCGTGTTGAAGGGCGTGATGTTGCTGTAGCCGAGGCCGGCCCATTGCGTAGTGCCGCGTTCGGATTTTAGCGCGCGGACCTGACGATGAAAGTCGAAGAAACCGAAGCGCTGGCAAAAGGCGCGCGTGTCGTCGTGACTTTCGTGATTTCCTGGCAGGACCCACACTTTTTCGCCCAGCGGTTTCATGATTTCGCCGCAGCGGTCGAGGTCCTTGCCAAATGTGGAAAGATCGCCGGCCGCGATGTAAACGTCGGCGGGTTGCGCGATCAACTTTTCGAGGGCGCGCGTATCGCCGTGGATATCGCTGAAGATCAAGACCTTCACGGGGCCACCGCGTGATGGGGAATGCGCGTCAAATTTTCCATGAACATTCCGTTCTGTTCCCAGCCTTCTTCCACCACTTTACCACCTGAATCAAATACGACGACGTAGGTGAAAGGCTGCGGCCTACGGCGCTTGGGATTCACGAAGCGATTTTCGCCGAACTCGACGATGTGCAGGCCTTCTTCCGTGGAGCTACGAATCACTGGAAAGCGCGCGAAGCCCCAGTACGTTTTTACTTCAGGAAGTTGCAACGCCTCATTCATGTATTGGTCGGGCGGCGAATCGGCGGTGAATGTGAATGGTTGGGGATGAAGATGGCGGAGATCGAAACGCGATTGGTAGACGCCGTTGGTCGAGCGAATCACGCCCCCCCAGCTGAGCCATGAGGGCGGAAGAGGGAGCGCGCCCATACGCTCGACTTCGATGTGATTTTCGGCTGCGAAGGATTTCACCTGCGCCATCACAAGATGATGGGCAGTCCAGCAGAGAGCAATGTAAACAAACACCGCGTAGATTCCGCCGCGGCACCACGCTGAACGCTTCAGGCGAAAGCCCCAATCGCCAAGCGCAGGCAGAAAGAACAACGCGCCGATAATCAGTATCGCGAGGACAAGGACCCAAACGTGGAAGGGGTAACCCACTCCGCTTGCCAGAACCCAACTGGCGATAGCGGCCAGCGTGAAAAGTATCCACATCTTCACGGCGCGAACGCGGCTTTCGGCGCGATCGCTATAAATCCAGGCGATCATTTGAGGCAAGAGCACGATTGACGTGAACGCGAGGTCGATGATGAAAAGCAGATCCCAGGCGACTCGCTGTTGGGAGATGGGCGTGAGCATTCGCGTGCCGAATGAGGTCATACCGTCGAGAAGAATGTGGCTGGCGATGCCGACGCCGTAAATCAGCGTGAGTACTCCGAAGGAAGGTGCGTCGATTTTCAAGCGGCGCGCGGCCCAGCGCGTGAGCCAGGCGAGGATTGCCGCGAAAAACGGAAGGCCGACGAAGGAATGCGTGATGCCGCGATGATATTTGATGATTGCGAGCGGGTCGCGGGAGATTGCGTCGGCGACCGTGTCGATATCAGGGAAAACGGCGCCGAGCGTTGCGGCGAAAATCGCGACGCGGCCGTTGCGGTCGGAGAAATAACCCTTACCAAGAAGAGCGCCGGTGATGCCGTGGGTTACCGGATCCATTTACGAGTGGAAGAGGAGAAATTGTACACGATTGGGCGAAGGTTCAAAAAATCTCGATGAGCGGGTGGCGCTTGGGAACCACTTCGCCGATGATTCGAGCGGGAATGCCTCGCCGTTCCATCGCTGCGCGCGCGGAATTTGCGGCGGCGGGCGCCAGCGCGACAAGCAAGCCGCCGGACGTTTGCGGATCGAAGAGCAACGCGCGAAATTCGTCGGCGACGCTATCGGAGAATTCGACGCAGCTTTCCACGAATTCGCGATTATTCTTCATGCCTCCGGAAAAAAAGCCGGCGCGAGCTGCTTCGATTGCACCCGGCAGGTACTCGATGCGTTCATGGTCGATTTTCAGGGATACGCCGCTGCCGATGGCCATTTCGCGCGCGTGGCCGAGGACACCAAAGCCGGTGACGTCCGTTACGGCGTGAATGGGCTTTTCGGATTTTGCCGCGTCGTCGATTTCGTGCAGCGGCTCGGCGGCTTCGCGATTCAGACGGGTCATCGATGCTGTGGACGCTGCGATCCAAGACGGCTCCGCTTTGCCTTGTTTCAGAGCCGTGGAGATAACTCCTGTCCCGATGGCCTTGGTGAAGAGGAGAACGTCACCGGGCTTTGCGCCAACGTTCTTCCAGATGTGATTCGGATTAATTACACCCGTGACGGCATAGCCGAACTTTAATTCGTCGTCGCGGATCGAATGGCCGCCTACGACTGTGCATTTAGCCTCCATCATTTTCGAAAGGCCGCCGCGCAGAATCTCCTCGAGAATTTCGGGTGGGCTGGCGGTGGGAAACGCAACGATCGTCAGCGCCGAGATTGGCCGGCCGCCCATTGCGTAGATGTCGCTGAGAGCATTTGCCGCGGTTACCTGGCCGAACAGAGCGGGGTCGTCCACGATGGGCGTGAAAAAATCTACGGTTTGGACGATGGCGAGGTCGTCCGTGAGGCGGTATACGGCCGCGTCGTCGCTCGTTTCGAAGCCGACGATTACATTTGGATCGGTTTGCGGGGGAAGGCGCTTAAGCACGGCATCGAGGATGCTGGGGCTGAGTTTGGCCGCGCAGCCAGCGGCTTTCGCTGTGGTGGTCAATCGAACTGCTTCCGTCAAGTCTGCCTCCGGAATTCGCACTTTGATTATAGCGCCTGGGGCGCGGCGGTGCTGAGCTGAACCTTCAGTTTAGATCTAGGCGGCGCGCTCTACCTGTACTTAGGCTTGTGCTGCGGCAGAACGTATGGGGATGGTGATGGTTTTTGGCGATTCGGTCTTGGCTTGAGTCGCTGCGAGCATGTGGCAGCGTCCGTCGAAAACGGCTCCGGGTTCGATGATCAGGCAGGGCGTGTGGATCTCAGCTATAACAATCGCGCCGGTTTGGATTTCGACTTTCCCCTTAGCATTGATGATTCCATCGAAGCGGCCGCCGATGGTGACAGCATTCCCGTCTATTGTGCCCTCCATTGACGAGTGCTCGCCGAGGATGAGCGTTCCCGCGGATATGAGCGTCCCCTTAATGGCAGCGTCGAGCCGAAATGTTCCAGGCACTTCCAGCTTGCCCTCGAAGCGAACACCTTTTTCAAGGAAGCCAGTCCATTCGCCGGAATCTTGAGATTTCCTGTCAAACCAAGAAAGAGCCACGCGTGTATCCTACAAATGTCGTGTGTTATTTTCCGATGAACTGATCATACAGGCGGACCAAATCACTATCGTTATAGTATTCAAAGATCAGCTTCCCGGGGTGACCTGCCACGCTCGGAGAAATGGAAACTTTTGTGCCGTAGAGACCCTGCAACTCGTCAATGGCTGCCTTGACGTTTGCATCCTGTTGGACGGGGGCGCGCTCAGTTTTGGGCTTTGCGAGGCGACCGGCCAGGCGCTCCACCTGGCGAACCGTCATTCCGCCGCGAGCGATTCGGCGCGAGAGTTCTAGGCGCTCCTGCGTATCGGCGATGGCGAGTAGAGCGCGGCCGTGGCCTGCGGTGAGAAGTCCTTCCTCCAAGAGGTTCTGTATAGGCTGATCTAGTTTTAGTAAGCGGACGGAATTTGCGATGGTGGCGCGATCTTTTCCAGTGCGCTCGGCGACTTTCTCTTGCGTGAGGTTGAATTCTTCTGTGAGGCGCTGGAATGCGCGGGCCTGCTCGATCGGATTGAGATCTTCGCGTTGGAGGTTCTCAACAAGGGTCATCTCCAGCGCCATTTCTTCGGGCACATCGCGCACCACGACGGGCACGCGCTGGATTGCAGCACGCTGCGCGGCGCGCCAGCGGCGCTCGCCTGCAATCAATTGGTAGCGATTGTTAATTCTGCGAACGACGAGCGGCTGGACGATACCACTCGAAATGATCGAGCGGGACAGCTCCTCGAGAGCTTCTTCTCGGAAGCGCGTTCGCGGCTGGTAGGGGCTTGGGTCGATCAGGTCTATGTCGACGTGAAAGAGCCCGTCACTCTGCGGGCTCGCCGGGATCGCCGCCGGTGCGCTCACCTGTGCTTGCGTCGTCGGTGGATGCGACAGGGCCGGAGCTGTCCCCGCTGCTGCCCCCGATCCCACCGGTACTGATGCCGGCACCTGCGGCGGCTGCTGCGGTGGCGGTTGCGGCGGCTCCGGTTCCCGAATTAGTGCGCCCAGTCCCCTGCCCAGAGCGTTTCTCGGCATTGGCGATAACCTCCCTAGCTAGTTGAATATAGCTTTCGGCACCTTTACTATGTATGTCGTAGAATATGACGGGCTTTCCGTGGCTAGGAGCTTCTGCGAGGCGAACATTTCTGGGGATGACGGACTCGAACACCTGGGATCCGAAGAAGCTTCTTAGATCAGCGGCAACCTGCTTCGAGAGCGTGGTGCGGTCGTCATACATCGTCAGCAAGATACCCTCGATGGCGAGCGCCGGATTTATGGTGCGGCGGAGGCGCATGAGGGTATCGAGGAGTTCGGAGACACCCTCCAGAGCCAGGTATTCGCACTGTATGGGGACCAGGACGGAGTCCGCTGCAGCCAGAGCGTTCAAGGTTAGAAGATCTAGAGCGGGAGGGGAATCTATCAGGATGAATTCGTATTTGTCATGAACGTGCTTTAGGACCGATTTTAGCCGAAATTCACGCTCATCTGCGGACACCAACTCTACAGCCGCACCTGCGAGATTCTTGTCGGATGGGACGATATCGAGGAATTCGACCTGCGTGTGGAGGATGGTGCGCTCGAGAGACTCGTTGAGAATAAGGGGCTGATAGAGCGTGCGCCTTGCAGGATCCTTTGGGAATCCTAGTGCACTGGTGGTATTCCCTTGTGGATCGCAGTCAATTACGAGTGTGCGCTTTTCGGCGACGGCGAGGGAGGCTCCCAGATTGACGGCTGTGGTGGTCTTTCCGACGCCGCCCTTCTGATTTGAGACCGCGATTATGCGCGCCAAACTTGGCCCCCAGAAATGTCGAAGCTGGAATTTACAGAAAGTAGTTTTCGGATGCAATATGTTTCACGTGAAACAAATACGAAAGTGACGATGAAAGATTGATTTGTTCCACGTGGAACAAAAGTTTAGGACGATTCTATTTCCGCGGGGTGCCGGCAAGGATAAACCGCCGGTCTGTTTGGGGAACTCTCAGCTGCGTGTTCCACTCAAAGCGCGAATCCCTGGAGATCCTTTTCGCATCGTCGTCGCCCAGCCAGAGTATCAGTTTTCCCGCTGGAGTGAGTTTGGCTTTGGCCCATTCAATAAGCTCATCAAATTGACCGACAGCGCGGGCAGTTACGATTTCGAATCGTTCTTTCGAGGACTTGAGCTCGGACGTCCTGCTGCGGACTGCGGTAGCGTTACTTAGGCCGAGTTGGCGAATCACCTCGCTGAGAAATGAAAATTTTTTTGCGTTTGGCTCGATTAGCGTGACCTCCAAGGATGGCCTTACCATGGCGAGAGGGACACCTGGAAATCCGGCACCGGAGCCAACGTCGGCGAGCCGACTTTTTTCCACAGGGAGCATCGGCAGGGCGAACAGACTTTCGCCGAAATGGAAGGATAGTATCTGATCTACCTTGGTTACGGTGGTTAGGGAAACGGTCTTATTCCACTTCAGAAGCAATTCGATGTAGTTTTTGATGCCGTCTGCCAGCTCAGGCGCAGGCAGAATGCCGTAGGGCTTAAGCACTTCGATGATTTGCGTGTTGGGCAGGGAGAGCATCAGCGAGTTGTGGTAATCACAACCGTCCCCTCTTCGCCCTGCGGATTTGGGCGCTCTCGGAGCGCTTCCTGGATGTAACGGGGGGCTAAGAGACCAATTGAAAGATCTGCGACGAAATGCGCGGCGATCGTTGGCATGAGGCTGCCGGCCCAGGCGCGAACTCCTGAAAAGAGCAGCCCCACGGCAAACGTCGACACCAAGCCTCGCTTACCTTGATAGAGATGCGCAACCGAAAACAGCAAAGCCGATCCGAGGACGCCGACAAGCAAGAAGCCCGACCAATCTTGAAAGACATACTGGGCAAAGCCGCGGTATACGAACTCCTCGCAGATCGCTACGGTCGCCACTAGGGCCAGGAAGGCGAGGCGCTCAATTCCGTCTCGCGGAAATACCTTGAGAGCCAGCTGAGGCGTCTCGGAGCGAAGCGCACTTGGATCGGACTTGATCCTGCGAACACTGGCGATCTGATTAATCAGAATGAGAGAACTCAATACTATCAACATAGTAACAGTGATATCGCCGCGGCCAAGCGTAATCCCGAGTTGCGCGGGCACGATACCCTGGTGAATCGAGCGCCAGAATATCAAAGCAGCGGCAAGCCATTGGAAGGCAATCGTCGATGCGTAAATCGAGAGGCGATCTAGTTTCGTTGTGTCGGGAAGAGCGAGCAAAGCGCGGACGCGTCGACGCCCCATCACGGGGACGACAAAGGCGAGGACACCGAGGATAAGGCCAAAATCCCAATGCAAGGTTAAACCACCTTACTTCAGTTCGGCATCGATCGAGTTCTGTCGCTGGATCGATCGCTCAGTGCAGATGCCAGCAAACGATTGTACATCGCCTCAAAAACAGAGACGCGACGCAGTTGAAACATTTCGGCGGCCGCCGCGGATGAATTGGGACTGCGTGTTGACACTGATAGAGCGAACGCCGTATGGTTCTGGTTCGGAAATTTCCGGATCATTTAGAAGAGCTGAATGAAGATTCTTGTCATCGGTGGTGGCGGACGCGAGCATGCGCTGGTGTGGAGGCTTGCGCAATCGCCGGGCGTGGAAAAAGTCTGGTGTGCGCCGGGAAATGGAGGGATTGCGAGCGATGCGGAATGCTTTGCACTCGATTTAAGCGACGTGCGAGCTGCGTCCGCTCTTGCTGCGAAGCTCGGCGCCGATTTAAGTATTGTTGGTCCTGAGATTCCGTTGGTTGCAGGCATCGCCGACGAATTTGCCGCGCGCGGACTTACATTATTGGGGCCTTCGAAAACGGCCGCGCAACTCGAAGGCAGCAAGATTTTTGCGAAGAAGTTTATGGAGCGGCACGGTATCCCTACTGCGACGGTGTATGGAATTTACGAGCAGGCTGTGGATGTTTACACCGATCTTTGTTCCGTTGATTGGCCGCTGGTGATTAAAGCGGATGGATTGGCAGCAGGGAAAGGGGTTCTAGTCACTTCGTCGCCCGATGAGGCGACCGCTTTTGTCGATCGAGTGATGGAGCGCAAGGAATTTGGAGAAGCGGGCCGGCGAGTGCTGCTGGAGGAAGGGCTTCAGGGCGAGGAGTTGTCGTTTATCATTTTGACGGACGGCAAGAATTTTATGCGCATGGCACCGACGCGCGATTACAAGCGAGCCTATGACGGGGACCGCGGTCCAAACACTGGCGGCATGGGAGCGTATTCGACGGACGACCTTTTGCCTGCAGAACTCGAGAAGAAGATTGTCGAAACAATCGTGCGGCCGACGCTGGCTGGACTCGAGAAAGATGGCACGGCATATCGGGGATTCTTGTATTTCGGGCTGATGCTAACTCAGCAGGGACCGAAAGTGCTCGAGTTCAATTGCCGACTTGGAGACCCGGAGACGCAGGCGATTATCATGAGGGCGGATTTTGATTTCGCGCAGGCTTGTATGGCTGCTGCACGGGGCGACCTTGCTGGGATTCGGGCAATGTGGGCACCTGCGGCGAGCGTTTGTGTTGTGCTAGCTTCGAAAGGCTATCCGGAGAAGCCGGAAGTAGGCCAGGAAATTTCGGGACTCGATTCTCGCGGCAAGGTCAGTTCACGGGTGGCTATCTTTCATGCCGGCGTGCGTCGCGAGGGTTCTAAATACTACACTGGTGGTGGAAGGGTATTGAGCTTAGCGACCGCAGGAAAAGACGCATCCTCCTGCCGTTCGGCTGTATACGCCTCATGTAGTAGCATTGCATTTGATGGTCGCCAATTTCGCGAGGATATCGCGCTACCGACTTTAGCAATGGCCAAAGGAGCTGTGGAGACCCGCAATGCCTGAGGTAATGAATCTCTTTTTATGCCTCGTGCACCGGTTCCCGATGAGAGAAGTCGAGCAGGCGGAGGCCGTTCAGGACAAGGGACTAAAAGGATGTATCCACGGACGACCAAACAGCAAACGGCAAGTCTCGCTTATGGACATTGAGTCTCTACAGCAACTGGGCATTCCGCCTGGCGCTGTGAAAGAAAACGTGACGACTCGGGGCTTGGATTTTCAGCGTTTGAAGCCTGGTCAGACCCTGCGTATTGGCGGAAGCTTGCTGGAAATAACCTTGCCATGCGAGCCGTGCTCGAGGATGGATGAAATCCGCCAAGGCCTGCAGGAAGAATTGCGCGGGCAGCGTGGTTGGTTGTGCCGGGTGGTGGAGGGCGGGACAATTCGGCGGGGTGACCGGATCGAGGTTTCGGCCGTTGTTCCGGAAGCTGCACAACAGGGGGTTTCAGGGTGACGGCAGGCGACAGCGCTTTGGGAGTGACGGTGGGGATTCTGATGGGGTCGGATACAGACCTGCCGGTGATGAGCGAAGCGAGTAAGACGCTCGAGAAATTTGGGATCCGCTACGAGATGGAGGTGGTATCGGCGCACCGGACGCCCGCGCGGGCGCACGAATATGCCACTTCTGCAGCGGGGCGTGGGGTGAAAGTGCTGATCGTCGGTGCCGGTGCGGCGGCACATCTTGCTGGCGTAATTGCCGCAAATACGACGCTACCTGTAATCGGCGTGCCGCTCGCGACGAGCGCACTCAACGGACTCGACGCGCTGCTCGCGACCGTGCAGATGCCGGGAGGAATTCCGGTGGCGACTATGGCGATCGACAAGGCTGGAGCAGTTAACGCGGCGATTTTTGCTGCTGAGATTCTGGGGCTGGCAGACGCCGAAATAGCGCGCCGGCTCGTTGCGCACAAGGAAGATTTGGTTCGCGGGGTTGCGGAGAAGAACGCAAAACTTCAGGAACAATTGAAGCAAAAGAAATAAGCGCACCACTGGCAGTCACTTTTTTCCGTAAGGTCAGCCTTCCGTAAGCACGGCAAATCCCAATTAATCTCCAGATGGCTTGAGAAGCGTTGGCGCACCCGCCGGACGCTCCTTCTGCTGGAGGGCGGGCTTCGGTTCGTTGGGTGGCTGCAATATCCATGCGAAGCCGGTTTGAAAACCAATCGTGGCGACGGTTTCGCGGGCCTTTGGCGGAGAGATGGCATTAAGCGCGGCGCGCAGAAACTGCGTTGCGTCGGCGGTCGCCACTTTATTGCTGATGCCTTTCAGAAACATTCCGGCGACCGAGGCCATCACGGGATCGGAATTGGAGAGCTTTTCGAGGCGGGGGTCCTTTTGACGCAACATCTCTAGCAGAGTCGGTGTAGTCAGGCTCGGTGGATAGTCAAATTCAAGTAGCGTGTGTGGTTGATTCTTTTCCGGGGGCCAGTCCTGAAGGTAACGTGGGCGGGGTATACGCGTCTCCCAAAAATCGCCCCGTTGGGGAAACTGCTCAATCGAATAGTCCACGTGCCACACTTCGGGGCCGTAACCGGGGATGAAGTCGGCAATCACTAATTCGACGAGCGGTTCGCCTTCGGCCAAATCCAATTTGGCGTGAAGACTTTTCACTACTTCGTTCAGCCGGTCATTCAATCCCTCGCCGACGAACTCGATGTCGGTGGCCTCGCTACCTTCCTCGCCTGTCTGCAGCCTTGGCCCTTGCGGTTTGACGCGGCCATGAAGACGCGGTAGGTCGTGGTCAAGTCGAGCGATCTGGACGTTCGATGATGGTGAAAACCAGTCGACCGCGCCCAGAATCACGCCGGCACGGTCGCCGGAAAGAGGGACCGGAACGGGTGGGTGCGTTTGGACCTCGAAAGGATTTTCGACAGTAGCGATTAAGATGGCGTCTTTAACAACCGCGACCACGACGCGCCCCGCGGCAAGATTAGCGACGACTTCTTCGCCCGGCTGATCGGACGCGTTCTGAGCGAGGGCACGAGTTTGGTGGGAAGACCACGAAATAACAGCAAGACCGGCGACAAGGATGGGCACGAAGATGCGACGCACCGAAACGAGAGGCGCGCGACGGAAACGGAGCGGCACGAGAATTAGTCTCCCGAGACGGATGCGATTTCTTTGCGCGCAATGGCTTGCACGGCGGTGATGGCGATAACCTTCGCAACATCGTCAGAGGAACAACCGCGCGATAGATCGTTCGCGGGGCGAGCCAGACCCTGGAGAAGCGGGCCGAGAGCTTCGGCGCCAGCGAGACGCTCGACGAGTTTATAGGCGATGTTTCCGGAATTGAGATCGGGAAAGATCAAAACATTCGCGCGGCCAGCGACGGGCGAGCCGGGGGCCTTGCTTGCGCCTATTGCGGCGACGAGGGCGGCGTCGGCTTGCAGTTCGCCGTCGATTGCAAGCTCAGGCTGGCGGGCTTTCACGATACGCAACGCCTCGCGGATCTTTTCGACGTGAGCGTGCGCAGCAGAACCTTTGGTCGAAAATGAGAGAAGCGCGACGCGTGGTTCGGTTTCCAGGAAAACGCGAGCATTTTCGGCTGTGGCCAGTGCGATTTCCGCGAGCTCCTGCGCCGTCGGGTCAGGAACCACGGCGCAGTCGGCAAAAAGCAGGGCGCCTTTTTCGCCGAAGGCTGCGCGATTGCGTTCCGGCGCGATCATCAGGAAGAAACTCGACATAAGACGCGCATCCGGGGCTAGCCCGATCGAATGCAGTGCGGCGCGAACCGTGTGGGACGTTGAGTTCGCAGCGCCGCCAACGGTCGAGTCGGCATCGCCCGCCGCTACACTCAGCGCCGCGAAATAGAGTGGTTTGCGCGCAAATTCTTGAGCTTCCTCGTGCGTAAGGCCGCGAGCGTGCCGGCGTTCGAAATAGATTTCTGCATAGGAATTAACGCGAGGGCTCGATAGCGGATCAATGATGTTTATACCGTCGAGCTTTAAGCCCGCCCTATCGGCTGTGGCGCGAATATTGACCGGGCGACCCAGGAGCGTGATTTGCCCATAGCGCTCGGCCGTCACTTGAACGGAGGCGCGGATCACGCGCTCGTCTTCGCCTTCCGGCAAGATGATCCGCTGCGGATAGGCCCGCGCTTTGCTCTTGAGCCTGTCGAGCAAGTCCATTCAAGTGAACTTATCATAGATTGGACAGTGATAGGACGCACGATGGAGGTGTCGGGGACGATGTGGAACGAGCTTCGGTGCCCTATTTGTTCTGAGTTCTAGTAAAATTGGTGCGTCTTCAAAGGACCAATGGCAAATCGAAAATGAGCATTCTGAGCGCGATTACGGGCGGGCTGAGGTCTCCGGATCGAATTCGGCACAATGGCAAGCGGCTGTCAGACATCCTCGCTGCACACGCAAAGTTCGTGCGTGGCGACGAGTCCGGTGTTCGCGCGGACCTTGCCGGCGCGGATTTATCTCGCGCGGACTTGCACAAGATGAATCTCGCCTATGTAAATCTGCAAGGCGCAAACCTAACCCGCGCCAGTCTCCGCGACGCAAAGCTAGCGTCTGTTGACTTCGGCAAAGCGAAACTGCATCGAGCCGACTTGCGGAAGGCGGACCTCACGGAAGCGAATCTGAGTGGAGCGGACCTCTCTGAGGCACAGGTGGGCGGAGCGGAGCTTTTCCGCGCCGATCTTCGCCATGCGAATCTGCGCCGCGCAAATTTTGGAGCGACGAATTTTCGCCAAGCCGAAGTAGGCGGCGCGAATTTCGAAGGCGCGATTCTACAAACGACGATTTTGCGCGAAACCAATCTCGACGGCGTCGATCTCTCCGGCGTTGACCTCACCACCACGCTTCTGCCACCTGGTTACAAGCGCTCGAGCGCTGCAAGCGGTTAGAGGTTTCGACGCCCGTGCCGCTGAAGCGACCCGATAGAACCCAGGCTTCTTGGATTCAGGTGGAAGATTATCGCCTGCCGGGAGGATGGGTGGGACGCGAGCAGGTGGCTTCGCGCTCGCGCGGTTATTGCGAACTCCTCGAGAAGGGGCAGATCGTTTTATTTCGGTCCCTTCCTTTTCATTTCCCGATTGAGGATCAAGAGTTTCTTCTCGCGCAGCAATGGACTGAGTTGCGGTTGCACAAGAACGTGTCTTACCGACCGTCCGAGGACGTCCTCCGCGGTGTTTCAGGCGACGCGCGGACGATCGCGCGAATCCACACGATCATGCGCAATTACAGCGCGCAAGTAATCGATTTTCTGACGAAATTCCTCGCTCCGTACGCGACGAAGTGGAACCTCGATTTCTCCAGTTTTCGCCCAATCGAGGAAGAGGGGCGGGATCTTCCCGTCCACAAACGAAACGATCTTCTGCATGTGGATGCCTTTCCGAGCCGGCCGACGCGTGGCGGAAGAATTTTACGGGTTTTCACGAATCTCAATCCCAAGCGCCCGCGCGTCTGGAACACGACGGAAGGGTTTGAATCGCTCGCGCGCCAGTTTGCCAGCGATGCCGGGCTAGGACAAATTGCCGAGGGCGATACTGTGATCAGCCGCACGGTGCAAACCTGGGGCGAAAAGCTAGGCTTTCGCGGGATGGGCAGGACTCCTTACGACATGTTTATGCTGCGCTTCCACGATTATCTGAAAGAAAATGCGAAATTCCAGGAAGACTGCCCGAAATTCCGGCTGGAATTTCCGCCTCTCGCCACGTGGCTGGTTTTTACGGATTGCGTGGCGCACGCGGTAATCTCCGGCCAGTACGCCATCGAACAAACTCTTTTGATTCCTCCGCAAGTGCTGGTGGCTCCGAATGCAGCACCCTACCGGATTCTCGAGAATCTGGCTGGACACCCGCTCGTAACGTAACGAAGGCCTTGGCTCTATTGGATTTGGCGTTCCCCCAACTTACAGTTGACTTAGTACTGTTCTCGGATTATTAATCTGTTTTTCCAATCGGGTTAACCCAGCCCCGCTCGAATCAGCCTACAAGAAATGCATCTTTTTCGAGGAGGGGTCTGTCTTGCGAAATAACGACAAGCTCGAAAGTGGTTTTTGGCGTCCGCTCCGTTCTGAAAACGTCCATTTTTCCGCCCTGCAGCGCCAGACTCTGGCCGCCGTTGTGGCAATCACGTTTATTTTTGCGCCGATTGGAGGCGCTGCATTCCCAATCGCGACCGAAGCCAGACCGATGCCGGGTGCAGAAGCCAGTAGTGCTGCTTCCAATGGTTGCGGCCTAAAGTCCGCGCGAGGACAGATCCAGCACGTAATTTATCTTCAGTTCGACAATGTTCACTTCACGCGCGACAATCCAAACGTTCCGTCCGATCTGGAACAGATGCCTAATCTTCTGAACTTCATCACCGGTAATGGCGTGCTCATGACGAATCACCATACGCCTCTCAAGTCGCACACGGCGGACGACATTATTACGTCGGAGACCGGCGTATACCCTGACAAGCATGGCATGCCGATCGCCAATTCCTTTGATTGGTTCTCAGCGACAGGCATTCCCTCATTCACCTCGGCCTTTCAGTACTGGACCGACACTATCAGCGCTGGAGACCCGAATTTCTTCATGATTACCCCGGCGGGCAAGAACGCCCCCGCGCCATGGGTTACATGGACCCGAGCCGGCTGCAATGTGGGAGCTGTCTCAATTGCCAACCTCGAACTCGAAAACGTGAGAGGAGATGTAACCACTGTTTTCGGTGCTGGATCCCCAGAAGCTATGGAGGCGGCAGCCAACTCCACGCTGGCAGCCGCGGATTTCGAGGGAATCGCCATTCACTGCGCGGCTGGCAATCAACTGTGCGCCTCGGCCAACAATGGAAAGCCGGACGTACTACCTGAGGAACCCGGCACCTACATTGGATTTAACGCCCTATTTGGTCATAAGTATGTCGTTCCGCAAATCAGCCCTGCAGGCCCTCTGCTCGACTTGGACGGAAACCCGGTCGCAGATAACAGAGGAAACCCAGGCTTTCCCGGGTTCGGTGGAATTTCGGCAGCTCAGACTTTGTCTTACGTGGCTGCGATGGCGGAGAATGGCGTTCCGGTTATCTACTCCTACATTTCCGACGCGCACGACAACCACACGCCTGCCACGTTTCCGGGAAACCTTTATGGTCCCGCGGTATGCAAGACAGACCTCGAACAGGGTGCCCTGGGTTCAGGCGACCCCTGTTACGAAGCTCAGCTTGCAGCGTACAACGAAGCATTCGGTAAATTCTTCGCGCGACTGGCAAAGGACGGTATCAACCAGCAGAACACGCTATTCGTGATCACGGCGGATGAAGGAGACCATTTCGTCGGCGGTCCTCCCACGCCGGCGACTTGCGATGGAGTGACAGTCACCTGCTCCTACGACAAGTTGGGCGAAATCGACGCTAACATGACGGGTTTGATGGCTACTGAAGAGAACATCACGGCGCCGTTCGACATTCAATCCGACATGGTGCCTGTGTTCTACGTGAACGGCAACCCGCCGGTCGGCGACGCTCTGGCTCGGAGTTTTGAACGGGCGGCAGCCAGTCTCACCGCAGTGAGTCCCATCACGGGCAATACCGATCAGCTAACCGAAGCGCTGGCGGATCCGGTGGAATTGAAGCTTCTGCACATGGTCACTGGCGATCCGCAGCGAACACCCACCTTCGTCATGTTTGGCGATCCCGACTACTTCCACTCGACTGGAGCTCCTAACTGCAACTCTCCATGCGTCGTCGAAAATTCCGGTTTCGCATGGAACCACGGTGGAATTGACAAGGAAATCGTCACAACGTTTCTGGGGTTAGTGGGACCTGGAATCGTGACGAAGGGCGTTGACGATTCTGTGTGGTCGGATCATGTGGACATCCGTCCGACAATGCTCGTCCTAACCGGCTTGAGAGATGACTATCAAGATGACGGCCGCGCACTCGTGGAGGAGCTCAGCCCCTGGGCGCTGCCAAAAGGCTTAAGCCAGGGCAACGGGCGGTTCGGCAATGAGTTTGTCGAGCTCGCCCGCGCTTACAAGCAGATCAACGCACCCAACGGAGATCTCGGGCAGACCAGCTTGCGTATTTCGACGCGCGCGCTGGCTTCAGGAAGTCCGGGTAGCGACTCGCAATACATCCACGTGGAGAACGCGATCTCCAACATCACAACCGCCCGCGATACTTTAGCGGCCCAGATGCTCCAGCTATTGCAGGACGCCGAATTCAACGGCAAGCAGATTCCCCCGGGACGCGCTGCATTGCTGACGTTCCAGGCGCAGATTTTGCTGGATCTGACTCACTTGCTCGACCGCGCTCGTTAAGGGCGGGCAATAAACTCTTCGGCGAGACGAGTAAGCGGGGGCCCGGATTCAGTCCGGGCTCCCTTCTTATTTTCGAGTCTATTTGTCGGCGGAAAAATCGGCAGGGTCGGCGCCGTAGCCGTAACCACGAGGCGGATTGGCGCGGCGGCGAGTCTCAATGCCGAGGCGTTTGATCTTTTGATTCAACGTGGAGAGCGGAATCTGGAAGCGCTCGGCGGCTTCCGTCTGGTTCCAGTTGGTGCGTTCGAGCATGTCCACGATAATGCGGCGCTCTACTTCTTCAAGAATCTCAAAGAGCGAGGGAGCAGGGGCCGTGGTGCGTGACCCCACTTCACCCGGCAGCGGCGGCAGGAACTCTGCGAGCTGCAGGCGCACACCTTTTACGATCTCGCGCGTGCGGACACTTTCAGGCAATAAGTCGACGTCGACTGCTTCCTGCGTGGAGAGCACCACCGCACGTTCGACGACGTTTTCGAGTTCGCGGACGTTACCGGGCCAGTCGTAATCCATCAGGAGCTTCATTGCTCCATGTGAGAAGCGACGCAGCGGCTTGCCGTTTTCGTGGCAGAACTGTTCAAGGAAGCGGTCGATGAGCAGCGGGATGTCTTCCTTGCGGTCGCGCAGGGGCGGAAGCTGAACCGAAATCACGTTCAAGCGGTGATACAGATCATCGCGGAAACGGCCTTCGCGGACAAGCTTGGTGAGATCTTCATTCGACGCGGTGAGGATGCGGACGTCTACCTTGATGGTGTCGGTGCCGCCCAAGCGCATAAATTCGCGTTCCTGAATCACGCGCAATAGCTTGGCCTGCGTTTCGGGGCCAATGGTGGAAATCTCGTCGAAGAAGATCGTCCCCTGATCGGCAACTTCAAAGAGCCCCTTTTTCGATGCGACAGCGCTTGTGAACGCGCCTTTGACGTGGCCGAAAAGCTGCGATTCGAGCAAATCCACGGGAATCGAGCCGGTGTTGATGGGGATGAACGCTTTGTCCGCGCGAGTGGATGCGGAATGAATCGCCTTGGCGATTAGTTCCTTACCCGTGCCGCTTTCGCCATAGATTAGAACGGTGGAACGCGACGGAGCGACCTGCGTGATGAGGTCAAAGACGGCAAGCATTTTTTCGCTCTTGCCGATAATGCTGGGGAAATTGTAGCGCTGCTTCAGCGCCCGCTTCAGTTGGACGTTCTCTTCACGCAGCCGGCGGCCCTCGATCGCAACGGAAACCTGCGCAATCAGCTCGTCATTCGACCACGGCTTAGTAATGAAATCCTGCGCGCCGCCCTTGAATGCCGCGCGAGCCATGTCAATTGAGCCAAACGCGGTGATCAGGATGATCGAGAGATTGGGATCGCGCCGGCGAATCTCGCGGAGCAACTCTAGGCCGTTGCGATCTGGCAGGCTCACGTCGAGCAGCATCAAGTCAAACGGGCGATCCTCGAGCCTCTGCAATCCGGCTTCGCCGGTATCCGCGGGCGTAACTTCGAAACCCTCGGACGTGAGAAGGGCCTCAAGCCCCTCTCTGATTTCGATTTCGTCGTCAACAACGAGTATGGATCCTTTAGGCATGAACAGGTTTTCTTGCTACGGGAAATTCGAGCCGGAAAGATGTCCCTTTCCCCGGCGTAGAGCGCACGTCAACTTTGCCCGCATGCTCCTTTATGATGCCGTAGCTCACCGAAAGACCCAGGCCGGTGCCCCTACCGGAGGCCTTTGTTGTGAAAAATGGATCGAAAATGCGATGGAGGTGCTCTGGAGGAATGCCGGCCCCTGTGTCAGTGACTTCAATTTCGACCGAACCGTTGTGGGCGCCCGTTCGGACTTCCAACATGCCGCCGCTGGGCATCGCATCGCGCGCGTTCATGAAAAGATTCAGGAACACCTGTTGTAAGCGCGTGATGGAGCCCAGGACCGTAGGCAATTCCTGCGTGTAGTTCTTGATTACCTTCACTTGCGCCGTCTTGAACGGATGCTGCACCAAAGTGAGCGTTTCCTCGAGAACGTAATTCACGTCCACTTCGATGAACTCTGCGGCGCCGGTACGCGAGAAGTTGAGCAGATTATTAACAATTTCGCTGGCGCGGAATGTCTGTTTGACGATGCGTTCAATCGTTTTCTGGCGCGGATCGTCAGAGGGGATTTGCTTGGCGAGCATCTGAATATAGTTCGAGATCACAGCGAGCGGCGTATTCACTTCGTGAGCGACGCCGGCCGCCAGCAACCCGAGCGAAGTGAGTTTTTCGGTTTGGACCATCTGCTCTTCGAGCCGCACGCGCTGGGTGATGTCGTCGAGCAGAATCAGGCGGCCGAGCCGCGCGCCATTCTTGCCTACGAGCGGAGCAATCGAGGCGTTGATTACGAGCTGCCCTCCGCTGCGCGTACTCAGACGGAATTTGTAGATCCCGGAAACATGGTCACCCGCCGCCCGCGCAGCTATCTCGGCAGCCAAATCCGAAGGAAGCACTTCCTGCAAACGTTTGCGAATCGCGTCCTGGCGTGGCACTCCGAGCAAACCCTCGAGCTGCGGATTCCACGATTCGATTCGGTCCTCCAGATCGACTGTGAGCACTCCGATGTTGAGCGACTCGACGATATTCTCGCTGAAGTCCTTGAGCCGCTCCACTTGCATGGCTTTTTGTTCCAGCGATTGGTAGAGACGCGCATTCTCGATGGCGATCGCAACGTAACCCGCAATCGTGGATAGGAGTTCGAGGTCATCGCTCGAGAGATAATCGCCGTCGACCGTCTTGCCCAGTCCGAGAACTGCGACGCTGCGTTCGCGGAAATGGCAAGCGATGAAGTAATTCAGGTCCAGCTCTTCGAGTGTGCGGCGAACCGATTCGGACTCCTGGGAGGCGGCGCGCGCCGATTCGAAGAAGAGGCAACCGTGCTCGAGCCCCGGCCGCGACGAATCAAGAAAGCTGAGATCGAGCGAACCCTCGGGCCGCAAGCCCATCGAACGCGAAAGGACGAATTTTCCTGGGGTCGCCGGATCCTCAAGAAAAATCGCAAGGCGATCGACAAGCAGCGTTTGCGACACACGATCTAGAACCGAGCCAACCAAGGGTTCGAGCCGGACCTCGTTCGTAAGCGCAGAACCAAACTCAATCAGCGTTCGGCGATAGTCGAGGCGGTCGCGATAGAAAAAGCGATCGAGGCGAGCCTGTACCCAGTCTCTCAGCGGCTGAAACAAGAACGCCGCAACGACAATCGCGATCACGCTGCCCGCGGGCCCGGCCGTCAGCGTGGTATGAAACGCCTCGCCGATCAGCGCCACCGCCGCAAAATAAATGGCTACCACACCCGCGGTTGCAAATGTGTAGGCAAGGCCACGCTTGAAGATGATATCTACGTCCATCAGGCGGTATCGGATGATGGCGTAACCAAAGCACAGCGGAATCAGAGCCAGCGAACACGCCGACGCCTTCATCCACGATGCCGGGACGATGCCGAACACGTAGGGCACGATGTACAGCAGCAGAAATGGAATCGTGCCGGCAAAAGTGCCGCCGGTAACCCATTTTAGCTGCTGCCGGAGAATCGCGGTGGGAGCCCGGCGGTAACTCATCAAGAAAATCACCGCAGCAACGAGAAAATAAATTCCCAGATTCGTCTGCTCCACTTTATCGAGCCAGTAGCGCGTGCTTACTGCCGGCAGGAAATCAAGCGTGCCGCTGGCAATAAAAACGTGCAGCGTCAAAAGGCCGGCCGGAATCCCGTATGTAAGGGCGAGCTTTGGCCAGATCCAGCCGCGACGTTCCGGAAACACAAGCGCGAAATGAACCAGAAGAGCCGGCTGGAGAAGTAAGGCGACAACGTTGCTCCAGTAGATCACCCAGTCGAACGAATTCAGTTTCCCGCTGTAGTGAAAGCTGTAAAGAATGAACGAAACAAGGCAGAAAATATAAAAGTGAATTGCGCGAGGTGCATTCCAGCGGCGAGCGAAAATAAACAGGCCGATGAAGAGATACAGGAGTGCTGTGAATCGCAAGTAATTCTCGATCGACGAAGGATTTTCCTGCGGCGCTGTCACAACCGGCGTTTCAAAATTCGCGCCGTCCCGTCGCATTCCGTATCGAACTTCAGCCCACGGGCCCACCTTGAACAACACGCGGGTCACGTCCGTGGCTCGATGAATCGAGAAACCCCGAACCGTCTGCACGTAATCGCCCTGTTTGATTCCAGCTCTGGAAGCGGGCGAATCTGTCACCACGTGCCAAGCTACGACGCCTTGCGGGCTATCCATCCACGTGACGCCGTCGTCCGGGAGGATATAACGGGAGCGCTGCTGATAGTTGAGGACGGCAAAAATGACAGCCGCAAGCGTGAGGACCGCCAGCACTACCGCGCCGAGCCGCATGCGAAGGCTATCGTTCACGCACCTACACCCTTATCCTTCTACTATTATGCCAGCACGTAGATTTCCACAAATCACAGATTTCATATCGGGGAAGTGACTATTTTTGTTCATGTTAGGAGGTACTGCGGCTGCCCGTTTTTCAAGAAATTCTATTTCTGGGATTAACCTTCCCAATTCCGGTAGGCGACTAAGCGCTAAAACTGAACGCTCAACCCTCCGCGGAAGTATCGGTAGGAGGGCACGAGGACCACCCGCCCGTCTCCCGTTGAGACTGGGACGTATCCCTGCGCCAGGAGGTTTCCGAAGTCAGCTAAGGCTTCCATGTGGCCAGGGAAGAAACTGGGAAGTTGCTGGCGGATTTCCATGTTCAGGTAAGGATCGAGATGGAACAAAGACTCTCCGTACGGATCGAGGTGGGTGACCCCTTGTCCGCCAATCCACTTGTATCCGACAGAGACTTTCGTCCCCAGGTGGGGCACGTTCGCAGAGACCCGTCCTGCAAGGCTCTGGCGATATCGAGTTGCCAGTTGATCCCGCAAAGGACCTTCAAAAGCATCATTATCGGGTGCAAGAACTCCGGCATAGTCGTACACGATGGTAGTGTCGAGATTATCGGTCCAACGTTGATGAAAGGCCGCTCGCGCGCCGGTGGAACCCGTCCTCCCGCCGTCGTAGGCAAACACATCGGAGAAATAATCCTGAAGATAGTCAGGGCCGGAAACAGGTCCGCGCCCAAAAACGGCCGTGTGGCTTGAGTTGTCGTGGAATACCGCAGCGCTGATGTTCGAACCGTTACCCAAGGCATGCTCTACCGAGACCTCAGCATGCAAATTGTTTTCGAATACAGGCCGGCCATCACGAAGCAGCAGTGTAGGGAAAGCGTCGAGAGAATTCATCGCCGACTGCAGGCCGGCTTGTGAACCGTCCGGCGTCTGCTGCCAAGTGCTCATGGCTGCGAGCGCGGCCAGTTGCCACGAGGAAGAAAGCTGAATGGCGATCTCGCCCCGCGGACGCAATGCCATCGTGGACTCCCGAAGGCCTGCCGCCACGTAGTCGCTGCCGTAGCGAAGGCTAACGCGATCGCCCAACGCCATTTGATTATCGTGGGACACTCGGATGCCGCGGAAAATTGGGCCGTAAGCCCCGAGTTCGGATTCGCGAACCACTACGCTGGTAACCGGCCCATCGCCAATTTTCCCCGAAGGAACCCACTCGGCGACCAGCCCTCCGGCCGGTGAGCCACCCTCATAGCTGAACTGCCCGGCCACGTACAGCCGGCCATGCTCGCCCACAGCCACGTCATAGGCGAAAGCCGTTGCCGGAGAGTCGGCAAGATTTGAAACTGAACCCGGATGATCGGAGCCGGAAGTTACGTCGAATCGCCCGTGAATCGCCTGCGATTGAGCGACTTCACCCTGATTCGGAATTCCCTCGACGATCACGGTGCCGTCCTGCCAGCGCAAAATCGACCGCGTAGCAGACGAACTGCGAAGCACCCAGATCCATTCGTCTGATGCCAACTGTTCAGCCGGCTGCTTGCGCAGTTTTTCGAACGAGGAAAGCACCGATCCAAGCACGATTTCGAGCAGGGTCGTCTGTTGATCGCTTACCTGAATGTGCTGTTGAATTGCCGGCAAAAAACCGGCGAGGGTCACTTTGACCGAGTACATCCCAGGCGCCAGGGTGGAGAGTAGAGAAGCGCCCGCGATCGTTGGTGAGAAGCTCAGTGGGCGCAAAGCTCAGAAGGTTTTCCGCCGAGATCGAGACGGTGGCGCCCATCTGGGGCGTTCCCTTCGGGTCCATCACAACTCCCGAAATTTTCCCGGAGTTTGGCGCGGCCGCCAAAGGCAGCGCGCACAGCAAAAGCACCCCAAATCCCAGGCCCACGACGCGAATCGATCTAAGATTCACGATACCTCACTTCCCCTGAGGAGCCGCCGGAGAGGCAGCGGCCTTCACGGTGAATTCCGAAGTCGGTGTTATCGTTTGTTTCGCGAGATTATCCGTCACGGCTACTTCGAGCTTGTATTTACCAGGGCCGAAGGAGCCGAGTGTGACCACGTTCTGGAGCGTCATTTCCTCCCCGTGCTCGGGAATCTGGTCGGGAGTCAAATCGAATTTCTTCAGCGGTTCGGTTTCTTTGTCTCTCAAGACGCGGTACTGAACGGAAACATCCGCCTTGTGCGTTTTTTCATCCACCTTCAGATTGTAGACTTGCAGGAAAACACCCATCGTTTCGGAGGGCAAAAATGCCGAGTCCATTTTCGGGCGAACTTTTACATCGCCCAATACAAATTGACCAAGCCCTATTTCTTTGGCCGACACGCGTTGAATCTGGTCGGCGATAATCAGGGAACTCGTTGAAAGCTTGTCGTCCTCAAAACGCGGTACAGCTAGGCGGGTATTCACCACGCCGACGTTGTTGCTATTCACGTCCTTAAGCACGATATCGAGGCGATAGAGACCGGGCCTGAGTGGAACCGCCTTTTGATAAATCGAGGAGGTGCTCAACGATTGCTGCAGCAGGGCAGCGGGTACATCCCTGTGTACCGTGTCCTCGAATGTCTGCACGGGCCGGCCGCTAAGGGTGGTGATTCGGGCAAAAAGATTCACAGTCGCTGAGTCTACGCCCTCTTTCTCGGCAAAGCTCAGTTGCCGCGTCGGAATCTGTACTGTAATCGGGACTAGCACTGTGTCCGACGTAATTCGCAGGAAGTCGAACCTGTAATCGAACTTTACCTGGTCCTTGACGACGCGGGATGTAACCACCGCTTCCAGATCCTTGAACTTGACCGGCGGTGCCTGCTGAATCTTTGCATTCAGCTCAAGTCGCGAGAATTCGTTCTGGTTCTCAGGCGTCATTCCAAGCGGTGCAGCAGAGTGGGTACCGTCGGTATTGCTGAAGCGATCGGATTTACTCGCCAGCCCCATGGATTCCATCTGGGTGAGACCCGCGCCAGGGACATAGGTAAGAGCATCTTTCTCGCTCGGATCCATTGTCAGGTGGAACTCGCCCGTCATCGTCGGGTCGACGAACTCGATGTTCACGTCCTCCCCGATGCCTTCGAGATAGCGGTAGCGCCAGTCTTCGAAAGGGTACGTGGAAGTGCTGCCGCCACCCTCGCTGGCCGGACGGTCGTAGCTGCCGCCGCTCGGATGGGAGTCAACCTCGTCCGGCGGACCCCACATGATGTAGATTCGCCCACGATCCGATTTCCATCCCGGAATGCCGGAGGCGTAGTGCTCATTGGCATATGCAATCCGGCGGTAATGCTCTTCTTTGAAGGTATTTTCTGCAGAATCAGGGTCTGGATTCCGGCGCTGCCAAAATTGCTCTATGAACTGCTCGCGCTCTTCATTGGTCTGAAGGTGCACAAAAGCGCTGCGTTCTTCGGGGGTAATAATGTAGACGACGTCTTCGTTCAGCCACTTTTTATACTGTGAGTCGAGTTCTTTGAAGAGGTCTTTGTCGCTTTTTGATTTCTGCTTGGCCGCCTGCTTTGCTGATTTCTGGTCGGTTTGATTCTTGGTGGAATCCTGGGCGAACGCGCCTGGCACACACGCCAAGCCCCCCGCTAAGATCCCGAAAAGAAGTGGTTTGATCCCCCGGCCCATCGGTACCTCTTAGACGCCAAAAAGCCCCAAAAGTCTAACCTGTCCCCTAGGACAGGTCAACGACGGAAAGCCCTGTGAGGGTTGGAATGGCTACCTCGGCGGGGGGTTGCCCGCCGGTTTGAATTAAGGGGGCCGGAAGTTCCCCTGGGTGGTCTGACGGCCAAGCCTATCGACCAGAGGCCAGTTTAGAGCATCGGCGCCGGCCGTTTCCTTGGGAGCCGTTTGGATTTAGAATGGTTCTTCCTGGTAGAAGCACTAGGACGAAGGATTGGCGAGGCCAATGGCGACCTGTCCTTATTCGCGACTCGACGTCTAAACAGGAAACATTCTGGGTTGGCAGGGCGTAGTATGAAGTGAGAGGTTTGTGAAGCGACTCCGACATTCGCCTCATAGGTCGTACTACTCATAGGTCATAGAGGTTGCTCTCATGAAGACATGGAAGAAAGTGGCGATTGGTGCGGGCGTTCTTGTCGCCGCTGGAATTTCGTATGGGATCATCTCGTACGAGTTGAATAAAGGCGTAGTAACGGTGCAAAGCGGGCGTGTGGTCCGCCAGGACTTGACGTCCATTGTCACTGCCTCCGGCGAGATTCGGCCAAAGAACTATACCAACGTGATGGGCGAGGGATTCGGGAAAATCACGGAAATCAATGTAAAGGAAGGCGATCTGGTCAAGAAAGGTGACGTTCTCCTGCACCTGGAAAACATCCAGCCCGGGGCCGACGTGCAAGCCCAGATAGCAAGCATCGACGCCGCCGAAGCCGGTATGCGGGTGGCCGACGCGAATTACCAGTCGGCAATTGCCACATTGGCGCAGCGCACCTCCGATCTTGAAAAAGCGAAATTCGATTGGGAGCGATCACAACAGCTCTATAAAGAGCAGCTCATCTCCAAGCAGGATTATGACGCGTCCAAAGCCGTTTACAACGGCGCCACAGCGGCGTTGAATGCCAGCCAGGCGCAGGTCGAGCAGACGCGTGCAGCTCGCGAGCAAGCTCGCTCCACTGCAGAACAGAACCGCGCAGTCTTAACCCATACCAAAGACGTCCTGCGGAAGACCACTTACACGGCGCCCATCGACGGCATCGTGAGCTATATCGCGGTGCGAGTGGGCGAAAACGTGGTGCCCGGCATTCAGAATGCCGAAGGCAGCTTCCTCATGACCATCTCGGACATGAGCATCGTCACCTCCGAAGTGAAAGTGGACGAGACGGATATCACGAGCGTGCACGAGGGCCAGACAGCCGACGTGACGATCGACGCCATGCCCGGGAAGATATTCAAAGGCCGCGTGAGTCAGGTGGGCGAGCTAGCGATTCTTCGAACCTCCGGACAGGCGGCCACCACGCAAACGACTGCGAATACGCAAGAGGCGCGCGATTTCAAGGTTGTGGTGACGATTGACAATGCGCCGAGTTCGATTCGCCCGGGTCTTTCCTCGACTGCGAAGATTCAAACCGCGCAGAAGCAGGCGGTGCTCACGATCCCGATTCAGGCGATTGCGGTCCGCTCTCAAAAGGAACTCGACGATCAAAAACAGGGCAAGAGCAGCAACGTTACCCTCGCGGCGTCAAAGCCTGCCGGAAAAGGCTCGCAGGACGACATCACGGGAGTTTTTGTCCTGCGCGGGAAGAAGGTAGAGTTTGTGCCGGTAAAGACCGGAATCAGCGGTGTTACGGACATCGAAGTCACCAGCGGCTTGCAGGAAGGCGAAGAAATTGTGATCGGCAGCTATAAGGCTTTGCGAACTCTCAAGCCGGGAGCGAGCATCAAAGTGGATAACACCGCGCCGAAGCGCGAAGAGATGACAAGTTAGAGAGCCCGGTTCAAGTCCAAGGAGTTCGTAAGAATGGCTGTCGAACAAGCCGGCGTCCTGCAAAGCTACCGCGAAGATCTGATTACATCGGGCATCGTCATACAGGTGGAAGATCTCTGGAAAACCTATGAAATGGGCGCAGAGAAATTGCACGCCCTGCGTGGCGTAAGCCTGGAAATTAAGAAAGGCGAATACGTCGCGATCATGGGTCCTTCGGGCTCGGGCAAATCCACTCTGATGAATCTGATTGGCTGCCTCGATTCACCTACGAAGGGGAAATACTGGCTGGCGGGCAAGCTCGTCAGCGAACTCAACGACGACGAGCTGGCATACATCCGGAATAAGGAGATCGGCTTCGTTTTTCAGACTTTCAATCTGCTGCCGCGTGCCACCGCGTTGCACAACGTAGAGCTGCCGATGATTTACAACGGTACGCACGCCGAGGAGCGAATTGAGCGGGCCAAGGCTGCGTTGAAGCAGGTGGATCTTTCGGATCGAATGATGCACAAGCCGAACGAATTATCCGGCGGACAACGCCAGCGCGTGGCAATTGCTCGAGCGCTCGTGAACTCGCCCTCCATTCTGCTTGCGGACGAGCCCACCGGGAATCTCGATTCGGCCACCGGCGAAGAAATCATGGCCCTTTTCGCCCGCCTCCATCAGCAAGGCAATACCATCATTCTCGTCACGCACGAACCAGACATCGCCGCCCGAGCCCATCGCGTGATTCGTCTTCGCGATGGCAAGATCGAGCGCGACGAACGCACCCGCTAGCGCCCTCCGTTAGTCCCTCAGTTTGCAGGAGGTGACTGCAACGTGATGATACCCGTCTGCGTGCGAACGGTGTCGGTGCCCAACAGCAGAGCCGTATTG